>NZ_FOSH01000004.1 GCF_900114205.1 Methylophaga sulfidovorans | reverse complement strand
AGTAATCTATCTGCTCGCTTTATGCGATGTTTTTCTTTTGCTGGAGAAGCAATGCCTCTTCCCAATGCTGTGACGGTAGCTGAGGCACCGTTCAATAGACTGTCAATGGCATCGGTTAATGCACACCTTCGGCGTGAATGCATATCAGGCGTGACAAGTGACATTGTTTTCTTCAATATAGGATGAACATTCATGGTGTTTTCGGCTGGTTGTATTTGTTTGGCGATAGATCTGATCACCAAATGCCATGAATGTTCCCTAACGTATCAACTAGACCATTGATTATTAGTAATTATTTGTGGGGATAGCTCAGGGTCAGAGTGTTTGATTTTTTATTTGCTTAGAGTAGGTACCTTACAATTAAATCAAAGGGTCGTACTTCTTGAAAAACAAACCTTCCTAATCTATCTCGCCTATTAGCCTATAACTCGTACTCCGTCCACCGCCTGGGTTTTGTATAAAGAGTTGTCGTGTAACTAAATCCTGAATATCACGTAATGCTGTGTCGTTTGAGCACTTAGCCAGCTTGGCATATTTAGAGGTATTCATGTGTCCCTCAAAATCATCTTCAAGCATACGGTTGATAATACGGCGTTGTCGTTCATTAACCGGGTTTTGGTTAACTCTATCCCATAATCTGGCTTTAAATAACACATTACTTAGCGTTTCATCTGCATTGGTAATAGCCCGGCCCAAACAATCTAAAAACCAGCTTAGCCATTCTGTGATATCCGGTGTTGCTCGTTGTTGTTTTTCGAGATGTGCGTAGTAGTGTTTACGTTCACTCTCAATTTGATTAGACAGGCTATAAAACCGCTCGGGCATCTTATCTGCTCTTGCCAATGCCATATCGGCAATCGCCCTGGCAATCCTGCCATTTCCATCTTCAAAAGGGTGAATAGTGACAAACCAGAGATGAGCAATGCCGGCTTTGATAACAGGGTCGATAGCAGATTTACTCTCAAACCACTTTATAAACGTGCTCATTTCTACATTCACTTTTTCAGCGGCTGGCGCTTCAAAATGAATCTTTTCTCTTCCGATTGGACCTGAGACGACTTGCATAGGGTCATTCTCAACTATGCGCCAATCACCCACGGTGATGTGGTGCATACCACTTCGCCCTGTAGGGAAAAGTGCTGCATGCCAATCAAACAAACGTGCTTTTGTTAAAGGTTTGGAAAAAAATTGTGTCGCATCCAGCATCATTTCCACGATACCTTCAACATCACGACTAGCTGGAATCAAACCGCCAATATCCATACCCAAACGACGAGCAATGGAGGAACGTACTTCCTCAGGATTTAGAGTATGACCTTCAATGGCTGAAGACTTCACCACATCATTAGTTAATGTTCTGAGGCTGGCTTCTCTTCTCAAGTCAAAGCCGATCGCTTCCATTCTGCCAAGTAAACGGCCCTGCTGATGACGAATATCAGCCAGCTTGACAGCTAGGACATCTGCATTCCACGAAAAGTCAGGCCAGTTGTTGTGTTGGTATATCCACATATTAATCACCGCAAATTATGCAGTGATAATAGTCTTTATTCACCGCAAGAACAAGCTTATTCACTGCATTTAATGCGGTGATTAACCACTTTATTCACCGCAAGCAGTTAGTTTTTCGCCAGTGGTTGTTTATAAATAGGGTTGGCAAGAAGCATTTGCCAGAAATCCAATAGAGTCAGAGTCATTGATTTCATTTTCGCTGCTATTTCACCAACAGCAATCAATTATTTAGCGTTAAATACAACACTTGTCGCGACACATTTCCTACCTTCTATCGTTACATGAACTGTTGCCTCTTTATTCATATATGCAGGCCCTTTCATGTGTGAAGCAAGAGGTGGAGCTATCGTCAGCGTCTTGTCACAACGTTCAAATAGACTTTTCTGTGTGATATCCCCTGCGTTTAGCTGACGCATAATCATGTTTGAAGGGTGCAATCGAGCCACAAGGACTTTTATCGTGCCTTCAAATTGATAAGCATTATCCTCAGTTGCTTTGTTCTGCCCTGCCTGTTCTCGCTCGTTTTTGCTTGCCAGTACTTTATAGTCAGTAAATTTGCACCATCTGGCAGAACCACCAGTGCTTGTGAGCTTAACTAGCTGACCATTTAATAACTTTAGCTTCGAGCCTGCATGCTGCTCAAAAAATGACTTAGCTTCTTTGGCTGAAAAATTTTTATCAAGAAAATAGGCTCTGCAGTTTGCTGTCCCCGCATCTTCCTTCTTAAGAAAAGTCAATTGAATAGGTAAGGGACGTTTGACGTTGAACACGCCTAAACTGAGGGGGTGATCGACTTTCATGCGGTAACTCTGCTCTGCAACAAGCTCATGAGCAGCCCATGTTTTTTCATCCTTAAGGATCCCCTCAATATCTCCTATGCTTTCTCTAGAAAGAGTTGGTTTTGTACCTCCTGCAAAGACAGAAAAACTGAGAAGAACTGACACAAATAAGAACATCATCTTGAACATCTATTACTCCATGTATATTGGTTGTGGCTTAGGTAAGCAAAGTTAAGTTGCTTGGATTGGATTATCATTCTCAGCTTAATTTGTGGCTGGATAACAGTGGTTTATGAGGCCCGCTTTTGATCAAATTGGAAATAGATACTTTTCTGAGAAGAGGCCATGAAGTAGCAAGGTATCCGTTCCAAATGGTGTAAGCGTCCTTTTTGCAAACAGCTTTTCACACTCTTTAGTAGCTGTAAGAAGCTGTTTATATTGGTTAAATATTCCATAGTTTGTCATGCTAATCAACGTTCAATTGTGTTGAGCTGCATATCAAGGTTTCACCAACCGGATGTTACCGCTCTGTCTTCACGTGAAAATTACTGTTGTTTCTTTATGGTGAATTATCAATTTGTGGCCAATGGTCGCTCTTACATCATTTCATTGTCACTTCAAAATATGACGACAGTGTTAAGTTAATGTAAGTCTGCGTTTTAACCCACATCAATTCGATGACTAAGTCGACATTGTTAAACTGAAATTGATTTTCTCAAATGGAGCTAACGCTTTAGCTTTTATTGTAAGGAGCACACTATGCAGCACCAATATAAATACACCGCCGCGATGATTATCATAGCCATCTGCCTGAGTGGTTGTGGCAATACGTCTAAAATTGCTTCACAGGCTGATTTTGGGCCTGATCCGGTATTAGTTGCACCCGAAACCTCACTTATCCCGACCTTAAATATTGCGTCCGCTAAAGGCTGGCCGATTGACGCCAAACCCACCGCTGCTAAAGGTCTGATGGTGAATCGGTTTGCTGTGGATTTAGATCATCCTCGCTGGTTGTATATCTTACCCAACGGCGATGTATTGGTGGCTGAGTCAAATGCACCGAAAAGTGAAAACTCGGATTGGAGTATTAAATCCTGGATTAAAGGCATGGTATTAGAAGATGCCGGTGCAGCGGTACCCAGTGCTGATCGTATTACCTTACTTCGTGACAACGATAATGATGGTGTCGCTGAAACAAGGCATGTGTTCTTAAAAAATCTGCACTCCCCATTTGGTATGGCACTGATTGGCAATGATTTTTATGTCGCCAATGCTGATGAGATAGTGCGATTCCCTTATGAAGAAGGACAGACCCAAATCACGGCTAAGCCAGAGCATGTGACAGATTTACCGGGTGGACCAATTAATCATCACTGGACTAAGAATATTATTGCGAATGAGGACGGCACAAAGCTTTATGCCACCGTGGGTTCAAACAGTAATATCGGTGAAAACGGCATGGAAGCAGAAAAGAATCGTGCGGCAATTTTGGAAGTGAATCTGCAAACGGGTGAAAAACGTCTGTTTGCATCCGGTTTACGCAATCCAAATGGGCTGGACTGGCAGCCACAGACTGGTGAACTTTGGACCACGGTTAACGAACGTGACGAAATTGGTAGTGATCTGGTGCCGGATTATATGACCTCGGTAAAAGACGGTGCTTTCTATGGCTGGCCTTATAGTTATTACGGACAACATGTGGATACCAGAGTGCAACCTCAACGACCTGAGTTAGTGGAAAAAGCCATCAAACCCGATTATGCATTGGGCGCGCATACCGCTTCATTGGGCCTGACGTTTTATAATGCTGATTTGCTAGCAGATAAATATCGCAATGGTGCCTTTATTGGACAACATGGCTCCTGGAACAGAAAACCGTTAAGCGGTTATAAAGTCATTTTTGTACCGTTTAAGAATGGTAAGCCTGATGGTCTGCCTCAGGAAATCTTAACCGGATTCGTGGACGAAAATGGTGATGCAAGAGGATGTCCGGTCGGTGTTGTCGTCGATAAAATGGGTGGCTTACTGGTGGCAGATGATGTCGGTAATACGGTATGGCGTGTTAGCCCTGAAAAAAATTAACAAGCGGTCAGTCTGTTAGTTTTGTTAATTGATATAACAAAACTAATAGGGTCAGAATTTAGGTAATGCCAAACTTTATGCGGTGATTAATCACCTTATTCACCGCAAGCTGTCATTTAACCATTCGATAACCTTAAAAATGCTATACCTCATAGTCGCTCAGGAAAGATCTGTGCTTTTTGCTGTCTTATCGTTTTAAGATAGCTATCATTAATCAATGAACCTCTTCGGGAGCTTTTTCAACGATGAGAAAAAAGCCTGTTTCTGTTTCTTTATTACTCGCTTTGATGACGAGTTCTATGGTCTATTCCGGGCTGAGCCTGGCGGATGAATCAGCAAATAACGGCCCGGATTGTGAGAATGTAAGTGTCGATTATCTGGATGATCCTACGTTGACCCGGGCAGAAAAACTGGCGCGTATGGAACAGGCACTGAGTGATTCTCTTAATCGCTTTGAGTTATGTAAAATCGCCATCTCTTCTAATTCATCGTCATCTAATAGTGGCAATGGATCTGGATCAGGTGCTGACGGTGGTGGCGACGCAGGAAATGGCAACTCAGCAGGCGGTGCCAGTGGTACAGAGTCTGTTGCCAGTGACACTATGCAAGGCACAGAACAAGCCCCCTCTAACGATGCAACCGCTACTGCAGCAAACACACAGGAATCAACAGAATCCGCTTCAGGTGAGATATCAGCCTCAGGCAATGTAGCTGAAAATGGTAAGATTCCGGAAGACATTCCTCCCGCGGATAATGATGACGCGATTGCCGCTCAGATTCGTGTCGCCGCAGAAGCAGAAACGGATCCAGAGATACGCAAAAAACTCTGGGATGAATACAGAAAATATAAGGGTATGAACGTTGAACATTGACCGTTTTAGAAGACCATCCAAATACCTTGTTTACCTGCTGGTCATGCTGCATGTGCTCACAGGTTGTGCCACCACATCCGGTTCAGGTGTAAATGTCGGACCGCGTTCGTCTTCGAGCTTTAGTGAAGATATGTCAAAAACGGCATACAGCGGCCCGAAAATGGATGTGGTTATTCCAGTGTTCTCGCCCGGTCTTTCTGACAAGGCGGCCAATTACGAAAAAGAAGGTGTATGGCCGGAATTACGTCGGGCAGAAGCCAATCGTTTTGCTTACAAACTGAAAAAAGCCCTCGATGATACCGGTAAGTTTGGTGCTGTCAGAGTCACGCCTGATAAAACGGCTTCTGGTGATCTGTATGTATTAGGCAAAATTGTCGAATCAAACGGTCTGGAAGTGGAGTTTGATATGAATGTCATCGATGCCAGTGGCAAACAGTGGCTGGATGACAATATTGATTACGAAGTGAGTGATGGCTTTTACAAAAACCCCAGAAATACCGATAAAGATCCTTATGATCCGGCATTTAATAAAGCGGCTGCCGATATCGTCAAAGCCTTACTGAAACAAAAACCTTCAGAGCTGAGCACGGTAAAACATATTGCCGATTTACGTTTTGGCGCCAGCTTTAACGACAAAGCCTTTGATGAATATATGGATACCAGCTCCACCCCGATTAAGCTCAAAGGCATGCCAAGTGAAGCTGATCCACTTTATGAACGTGTAAAAGCGATTCGCGTAAAAGAACAATTATTTGTTGATAATCTGCAGCCCAACTACGCCGCTTTTTCTCAGAAAATGAATGACAGCTACCTGACCTGGCAAAAAGCCAGCGCGACAGAACTGAGACTGCAAAAGCAAGCACAGAATGAAAGTCTGATGAAGATTATTGGTGGTGCTTTGTTGATTGCAGCAGCGGTGGCCGTCGGCTCTAATGGCAATCGTAATAACAATACCTTAGGCAGAGATATGGCCACCATCGCCGGCGGTATTGGCGGTGCGGTGTTAGTCACCAGTGGTATTACTTCTCGCGAGGAAGCTAAATTCCATCAGGATGCGATCAATGAGCTAGGCCAGTCATTGGATCTGGAAATGTCACCTCAGGTGATTGAGTTTGATAATCAAAGCACCAAACTGACCGGTAATATGGAACAGCAATTTCAACAATGGCGAGCCTTTATGGCGCGTATGTATGAGCTTGAATCAACACCCGATAAAGCGCTTTAATATCCGTCATGATCAATGAAGAAATCCGCAGAGCCAAGCAGGCGAAACAACAGCGCCTGCTGATTGGCGTGATTATTGTTCTCTCACTCATTGTGGTGACAGGACTGGTACTGTTTAGTCTTAACAATGTTCGCTTTAACAGTACTCCTACTAAAGAATCACCGCCAGAAACACAAGCCGCACCACAAAAAATCGAAGAACCCAAAAACGAAGAAGACGTCGCCGCATTACGCCAAGCCTATCTGGATGCTTTTTCTTTTTATGAAAATACGCTGAAACCGCAGCTGGAAAAAATCGATATCGACAGCTGGGATAAAACACTGGCCGATACCTTAAAAAGTCAGGAACAAACCGCCGTGGATACCTTTGGTGCTGGTCAATATGCTAAAGCCAAACAGGCGATTGATACCCTGACCCAAACCGCTGAGAAAACACTGACTGACAGTGAAACCGCTTTTGAAAAAGCCATGAAAGACGCACAAGCAGCATATGATAATTATGATTATCAAAGTGCCCGTCTGGCGATAGATAAGGCGCTTATTCACAAAGCTGATTCAGCAGACGCTCAGGTGTTGGAAAAGAAAATAGAAAACATCCCACAAATTGTGGAGCTGAATGAGGCGATTCGTGTTGCCAAAAATGAAAATAAGCCGAGCAAAGAGCTGTCTCTGATTGAAGATTTACTGAAAATCGAACCGGATCGGGAAGAGATGAAACAACGTGCCAGTGTGCTGCGTACGCAACTGGCTGAGTCACGATTTAATCAAGCGATATCTCAGGCGTATAACGCCATTGAGCAACGGCAACCTGAAAAAGCCAGACAAGCCCTCAAGCAAGCACAGAAAATTTATCCGGCTCGCCCTGAAAATAAAGAAGTCAGTACATCGCTGGCAACACTGGAATCACAGCTGCGCTTTGAGCAACATGTTGCCGCTGCTGACCAGGCACAAAAAGCCGATAACTGGGATGCGACCAAACAGGAATTAAACGCCGCCTTAAAAGAACGCCCTTCAAATAAAGACCTTATCGATCGTTTAAACCAGGCCAAACGGATTGTCGAAATCAATCAGAATATTCAGGGCTTATTACAAAATCCTTATCGTCTGAGCAATCCCGCAGTGAAAGCCACTGCCGATATTAATGTGATTCAGGCTGAGTCTTTTAGTGCTCAGAGCCCTTCTCTGGCAAAAATAGCTCAACAGTTGAAATCCACTATCAATGCGGTGAACACCCCAGTGAACGTGAATGTTATTTCTGATGGTAAAACCTTTGTCTCCGTGCGGGGTGTGGGTAAAGTCGGTGAAACCACTGGCAAAACGATTCAGCTCAAACCCGGCACCTATTCCTTTGAGGGCAAACGTGAGGGATATCGTTCCAAACTGATTGAAGTGCAAATACCGCTCAACCGAAGCGACTTCCAGGTCACCGTGATTGCAGATGAGCGAATTTAATCAGGCAATTGAAGCTGCCAAACGACAACAACGTCGAATGTTGTTATGGCTGGGTTTAGGTTTTATCGTGGTGGCCAGCTTCGTTGCCGCAGCGTTAATCACTTCCAGAGCCACACCGGTTCAGGTATTGCCTGAATCCATCAGTCAATATGCTCAGCTAAATGTCAGCCGTGGCCTTGCCCTGATAATTGATCATCATTTATATAGCCTTTCTAGTTCGGCAGAAGTAGAAGCTTCGGCACCAGGATATCAAACGGCCACTCAGCTTATCTCCCAATCCGGCTTTGGCAAAGTGACACAAATCACCTTACAGCCGCTGCCTGCCGAAATCATTTTGAAAACAGCTCTCGAAGATAATAAAACCAGTTGGTATGTCGACAAAAACCTCACTGCTATAAGCAATACGTTTACAACAAAACTCGAACAGGGTGATTACAACATCACGGCCAGTCACCCCTATTTTGAGCCCGTTACTAAAAACTACACGCTGAAACCGGGTGATATTGTTGAAAAAACCCTGAGCTTTACCCCCATCACTGGCGAATTATCTCTCAGCAGCCAGCCCGCTGGAGCTAAGGTCAGCATAGAAGGAAAAGAGGTCGGCCAGACACCTCTATCAATATCACTGCCCGGCGGTCAATATCCGCTGCAAATCCAAAAAGCAGGCTTTGAAACTGTTACGGATTCTATCAACATCACCCAAAGAACAAAGCACGTCAGCAGACAGTATCGACTGCCGGCAGAACGCGCCAGAGTGAGTCTCAGCGTATCACCGGTGGGTGGCACCTTAACGGTAAATGGTATTGATACACCAGTCGCCGATGTCGTCAAAATCGAGGCTAATAAGAACACCGTGCTGAGTTATAAAAAACCCGGCTATTTTTCACAATCCCAACACGTCAATCTTAAACAAGGTGAAAGCACTAAGCTTAACTTCAGCCTGAAAAAAGAAATGGGTAAAGTGGTGATTGAATCCACGCCTCAAGCTTCAGTGACTATCAATAACAAAACCATCGGACAGACACCACTGACACTAACGCTGGATGCGTTGCCACAGACGATTCGTTTCGATTTGGCAGGCTATCGCTCTGAGACTCGCACCATCATGCCCTCAGCAAAATCCACCAGCAGTGTTTCAGTAAATTTACTCACCGAAAAACAAGCCCGCCTGCAAGAAGCACCCAGACACTATAAAACTCGTGCCGGTGACGAGATGCAGTTATTTACACCGAATGACACCATCATCATGGGCGCAGAACGCAGTGAACCTGGGCAACGAGCCAATGAGTTTATCCGCAAAGTCACGATTAACCGGCCGTTTTATGCGGGTGTGCATGAAGTCACTAATCAATCCTATGCACAGTTTGATAAAAGCCATGGCGGCACCCCTAACCTGCCTGCCACCTCAGTCAGCTGGTTAGATACGGTACGTTATGCCAACTGGTTAAGTCAGGCAGAAAGTTTAACACCGGTGTATAAAATCAACGGTAATGCAGTCACTCACATCAATGATCAAGCGGATGGTTATCGCTTGCTGACTGAGGCTGAATGGGAGTGGTTAGCCCGAAAAGCCGCTCGCCCTACTCAAACGATTTTTGTCTGGGGAAATGACAAAACGATTCCACCTAAAGCCGTCAATATTGCTGATGAATCAGCAAAAGGCTCTGTGACGCATTATGTGCCACGTTATAACGATGGTTATGCTGGTGTGGCGCCAGTAATGTCGATGAAACGAGAACTGTCAGGCCTGTTTGATATGGGCGGTAATGTGAGTGAATGGACACATGACAGCTACTCACTTACTGTACCCAAACAAGGGCATTCTTATGCACAAACGCTGGATACAACACTCAGCGATGAGCATGTAGTTAAAGGCGCCAACTGGCGCTCAGGCACACTTTCAGAATTAAGAGCGTCATACCGCGATGGCGCAAGCCAGGCTAGAGATGATATTGGATTCCGGCTGGGTCGCTTTGTTTACGGAGGTCATTAATATGGCAAAACTAAAAAAATCGCTGGTGATTGTATTATCCATTGCCCTATTTCTGCTGGCATTGATGATGGTGAAAAATGTCTATGCCGGCAAACCCATCATTAGTCTGAACTCCCCTGTTTCCTTTCCTGTGGATATTTAAACCATGAAAGATATGCTGAAAAGCTTTGCGGCATTACTGATTTCTATTGTTGTCGTGCATTTGTTCTACATTGGTTATGTTCGCCCAGAAGCGGCTCAACTAATTGAGTTTGCTCTGAGTCAGGGACAGACTGCACCACGCGACATTACCGTCATCATCAAAGATTATGAACAGGAAATCTGTTTTATTCTTATGTTTTGGGGCTGTTATCTGATTCTCAGCGCCTATCGAAGTATTCTCAAAACCAAGTATTTGTTTAGTGTGGATCTGATTAAAGACGCCGATTCACAAGCTGACGACACCGAGACAAAACATAATCTGGATGTGAATGCGATTATTCATCGCCTTGATACCGAAATTCCTGCTGACTGCATGCAATCACCGTTGGTGCGAACTTTACGCTCCTCTTTATGGCGCTATAGCTCTACCAATAATGTGCAAAATCTATCCGATGCCATTGAAAGTAATCTGGAAGCCTTAGCCGTTAAACAAGATTCTGAAAATACTATGATTCGTTATCTGATCTGGGCAATTCCGTCGATTGGGTTTATCGGCACCGTCCGTGGTATCGGTCAAGCTTTATCACAAGCCGATAAAGCACTGGCAGGCGATATTTCAGGGATGACAGACAGTCTGGGCATTGCCTTTAACTCGACACTGGTGGCCTTACTGATCAGCATCTTTATGATGTTTCTATTCCATCAGCTGCAACGCCTGCAAGACAGCCAGATCGTCGATACGCAGGATTATTGTGATAAGTATTTACTTCGTCGTATACGGTGATTTTCATTGGCCCGTAAAAACCGACAAGCTGAAGGATTAAACCTCGCCTTTCTGGATATTATGTCCTGTGGGCTGGGTGCGGTGATCCTGGTTTTTATGTTGGTCAAACAGAATATTGAGTCCTCACCTTCTGAAACAGAGAATCTGAAAAAGGATATCAGCAGTCTGGAACAAGCTCGTGATGAAGCCCAAAAAGGCCTGGATCAACTCAGCGCACAGCTGAAAAATGAAAATATTGATTTGTCTGCGTTAAGCCAGAATCTGCAACAACAACGTGCCGCTCTCGACAACAAAAACAGTGAAATCCAGACAGCAGAGTCGAATCTTGACCAACTGAAGAAAAGCATTACGGAAATCAAAGTCCCCAAAAAAGAAGATCTAGTCGAAACACAGCAGGTCAATGAAGAGAATTACCTGCTTGGTCTTAAAATGGAAGGCAAAAAAATTGCTGTGTTAGTCGATGTCAGCGCCTCCATGACCAATGAAAAACTGCTCGATATTATTAAAACCAAAAGCAGTTCTGATAAGGCGAAAATCTCAGCCGCCAAATGGCAACGCACCAAGCGTGTGGTTGCCTGGCTGTTAGCACGGGCACCAAAGAACAGTCAGATTGCCGTTATCGCATATAGTGAAAAAGCTAAACAACTGGGTGGTACTGGCTGGATGTCAGCGACTAATGCCAGTGTGTCCAGCATTATGAGCAGCTTGAATCAAGTGGTTCCTTCCGGCGCGACCAATCTGCAAGAAGGTTTAATTACCGTTAATAGGCTGTCTCCGACAGATATTTATGTGATTACCGATGGTTTGCCAACCAAAGGTGACTCGAACTATAAAAGCCTGAATCCGTTTTCTGGCTGTAGCTCACTGACCAGTAATGCCAAAACCATTTCAGGTGAGTGCAGAAAACGTCTGTTTCGACAGACTATCAATGAAAGCGGTCTGACCCAGGCGAAGAAGAATGTGATCTTGCTGCCACTGGAAGGCGACCCTGAAGCAGCCTATGAATATTGGGCCTGGGCATCCAGCTCGGATGGTTTATTAATCAGCCCGGCGAGCAACTGGCCATGAGGCGTCGCGATAAAGGTATCGACATTTTCAGCCTGTCGTTTCTGGACATTATTTCCTGCGGTTTTGGTGCGGTGGTGATGCTGATTCTAATCTCAAAAACCGATGTTGATGTGGCTCCCACTGCTGGTACAGAAGATGTCAGTGCCATGCTCTCGCAGCTCGTCACCTTACAAAATTCAGTCAGCCAGATTCAGCAGGAAATGAATCAAAAACTCGAAGCGCTTGCCTCCTTATCAGAACAAAAACAATCCACCGCTGCCGCATCAAAAGCCTTGCAACAGCAATTAAATGCCTTAAACAAAAAACAGGCGGCCACTGCCGAAAGCATTGCCGGACTGGGCTTAGTGGAGGAACGTTTAAAACAAGCCTCATTAAGCACACCCCAAAAACCCAATAAAACCCGTGACGAAGATGTTGGCGGTATTCCTGTTGATAGTGATTATGTGGTGTTTATCGTCGATACCTCAGGCAGTATGAAAAATATCTGGGGCAAAGTGTCTCAGGAAATTGTCAATGTGCTGAATATCCATCCACAAGTGAAAGGCTTTCAAATCCTCAATGATATGGGACAACCGCTGATTTCTGGCTACGATGGTCAATGGATGCCAGACACACCTGCCAGACGGAAAAGCGTGATTCAACTGTTTAAAAAATGGAATGCAGTCTCCAACTCCAGCCCGGTAGAAGGTTTAACCGCCGCCTTAAGAAAATATGCCAAAGCCAATATCACCACCTCGATTTATGTGTTTGGTGATGATTACACTGGCTCAAGTTACGACTCGGTGATTGATGCCATTACCCAGCAAAATAAAAAACTGCCATCAGGCAGACGGTTGGCAAAAATCCATGCCATTGGGTTTATCTCACCCGGTACAACAGACCGTTTCAGTGTACTGATGCGTGAGATGACCAAAGAAAATGATGGGACATTTATTGCACTCCCTCGTTGAGGTATTTAATCAAAGTGATGTTTTGTAGGTTGGGCAGCGCTAGTTTCGCCTTAGTGGCGAGTCAGGGAAATGCTTGCCCATTTCCCTAACAACCCTAGGGCACCCCACCTTGCTGGCCTACGGCTCCACTGCGTTGCTCACTTTGTCTGGTGTCTGGTTAAAACTCGCTACGCTCACAAATTTGTCTGGAACAAATTTGGACGCCGGAGGCGCCCAAAGGGTGAGTGGCATGGATGCCACGAATCAAACACTAACCAGCCGTTATCCAGACAAAGTTGTGCTACTCGTCAGCACAAACGGGGATTTGAAAAGCTTCCACTCTTCCCGTCTATTGCCGCTAAAAATTCACTGTATTTTATGGATTAAGTGGACACGTGTTTGAGCGTAGCGAGTTGGTGTCCACGCCATAAAATACAGTGAATTTTTAGAGATAAGGCAATATCGGGTGCCTTTTTGTTTGGTTCGTTTATTTTGGGCATGCAAAATAAATGAACGCCCCGCGGCAGCGTGTGAAGTTGAGACTTATCCAGTAGATTAAATTTAAATATGGCCCCATACAAAAGTACCTTGAACACATTTATTCCATAAAAATCATCCCATCGTTGGGTTTCGCTAGGGCTCTACCCAACCTACTTAACTCCCTCTAATGGTAAAGTGAGAAATATCAGCACAAACAGTGTCAGAAAAAACGAAGGAAAAGATATGATGGAACATCATGGCTCATGTTTATGTGGCAAAGTCAGCTTTGAAATTAAAGGTGACTTCGAACACTTTTATCTCTGTCATTGCAGCCATTGTCGAAAAGATACAGGTTCGGCACATGCATCCAACCTATTTTCTCAATCAGCCAAGCTGGTCTGGTTGTCGGGCGAGGAAAATATCCACACCTTCACCTTACCAGGCACCCGTCATACAAAAAGTTTTTGTAAAAACTGTGGCTCTGCCCTACCCCATACACAAATGAATGGCCGTTTATTAGTCGTGCCGGCTGGCTGTTTAGACAGTAGCCTAGCTATTCAACCCGACGCTCATATTTTTATGAACAGTAAAGCAGAGTGGGACAGCACATCAGATCAACTACCTAAATTCGAGCAAGGCCCAACATAACTATCCGTAGGTTGGGTTGAAGCATGAAACCCAACAAACAGACTAAGAATTAGATTATGGCTTAAGCAGCAGCATCATTGCACCCAAAGAATTAAACTTCAAATCTTCTAATTTTTTCAACAATGATGGTAGGTATTTAGTGTTATGCGAGATAAACCGTTCATAGCTTTGTATTAATTGCAGAACATGCGTTGTATCAATATTCTGGTGATAACTGGCTATTCCTATCAAAGTGGTTTGAATATTGGTAAAGCAGGTAATTAATCTAAGGTAACTATCAAATAAACCATATTGCCCTGACACAGGGAAGTCAGAATGGAACAGGTGGGAAATTAAATAATTTTCCAGAAAATAGCCGCGTTCTTGTAAAAAGTCCTGATAAAACTTTTCATCAGCATTTTGATACTTCTCAAGTATCTTATCTATTTCAAACTCATCGTAGTTTATATCTAAGCCCTGATTTAACCAGTCCAGACATTCTGCCAAACGAGGATTTGCCGCTCTTGGATAATCTGTAAGCAGCATTGTAAGAGAGTACTCAACTTTCAGGCGTGGATTTGAGCTGAATTGTCGATATGGCATTAACAATTCATCTGGGTATTCAAGCGCCTCGATGAATTCAACGATAATCTGATTCATCATAATATAGCTGTTTGTTTTTGAAGCACCATTGAGTTTATCCAAGAAGAAACCTAAGACAAATAAACGTTCGTCCAGGCTGATTTGTCTCATTTGTATAATGTGGAATGAGACGGTTCTTATCGCTTCATAGGTCTCCTGAGCATCAGCCGGTAAATGTGCACCTATTTTTAATTCAATTGATTGTAATCTTTCGTTGTGAACACTCGCCTTATCAATATCAACTAGCTGTACAGGCGACTCTGGCAAAATAGCCAAACGGGTAACTTCAGGACAAGCCAAACTCAGGGCCGACTCAGACTGGTTAAAAATATTCATCGGTCGACGAGGAAAGACTGTGCAAGTATCAGACAAATAACTTTCACCACACTTTTTGTAAATATTACACAACTTATCTTCATTCAAAAAAGGACAAGATCCATCATCATGTAGCTTGATCTTATAGTCTGCCCCAGTCACCTTGTTTCTATCACGACCGATATTCGTCAGCACTTCTTTCCGGATTTTTTGATCTGAAATAGTTTTATATTTTCGATATGTTTTTTTGTCGATACTGACTTGCCAGCCACTACAACAAGTATCCTCACAATCAGAACCGATACACTCGAATTTATCGTAATAATCCAGAACCTTCATCAGCTAACCTCAAAAATAAATGCTGTTATCCGTACTTTACATACTCCTTTGACAATATAAAAATTTAACTCAAACTGAAAATCATCAGACTGTTGGGGTTCGCTAATGCTCTACCCAACCTACGGGACTAAAAATCAGACCTCCTTCCCGTCTATTGCCGCTAAAAATTCGCTTTATTTTATGGGTTAAGTGGACACGTGTTTGAGCGTAGCGAGTTGGTGTCCACGCCATAAAATACAGTGAATTTATAGAGACAAGGCAATATCGGGTGCCCTTTTGTTTGGTTCGTTTATTTTGGGCAAACAAAATAAATGAACGCCCCAGCGGCAGCGTGTGAAGTTAAGAATTAGCTCCGTAACTTAAATTGAAGAACAAAATCCAATAAAGAAAGCTCCAACGATATCTATACTGAATCAGCTTTTACCACAAAAAATCAAGTCGTTGGGTTTCGCTAATGCTCTACCCAGCCTACAGGACATAACAAGTTATTTTGATAAACGCGAAGTGAATAAAGACGAGTTTATTCACTCACCATTTTCCTTAAGGTAATTGCTTCGCTATCTCAGCAGCTAGCGTATCGAGATTTGTCGCTAAGGCACGGATCAGCACCGGATACCCTTCTGCTGATAAGTCTTTCGTCAAGCTGAATCGCTGCGTTTTCAGTACTTCGCCAGCTGCATTCATTAGTTGCCACTGACCACTGGTGACCGCTTTGCCATCATAGCGGCCCTGAAACTGATCAAATTCCACTTGCAGCTGATAACGGCTTTGTTTGGCGAATGATGGCAGGTTCACAATCCGATAATTTGATTGAGCCGCCTGTAAGCGGTCCCGTAAAGCGCGGCTCAATTGATCTGTTAACGGCTCGGTCCATTGGTGATATTGAGCAGAATGAATGGTGATATCGTCCAGTTGCAGGACTACCCCATTGTTGCTGAGAAAATCAGCCAGAATTATGGGTTTTATAAACACCGTTTTATCTGAAACCGCCGGCTCTGATGCCTGAATAACAGGCAAGGTATAAAAATTTGTCTGTGTCACAGGCTGGCTGACACAGGCAGTCAGCAAAATGAATAACATCCCAATAAAAAATCGCTTCACAACAGACTCCTGAATTTATGGCTGAGCAGCGGGTGGTTGTGGATCCGCCTGCTCGGTACGATTAAAAATAAGTGCGTTGGGTTGTTCATTCAAGGTTCGCACCAGAGGCTGTATGTCATTAATCAAACCTTCCAGACTCTTAATACTCTGCGATAAGTTCTGATACGCCGGTGCATCTGGTGATAATCCTTTCAGCGTTTCTCTCAGTTCGGTAAGCGTCTGATTCACATTATCTGGAATGGTTTGTGTCTGAGGGTCGTTCACAAACTTATCGATATTGACCGCCAGTTTTTGCACTTCTTGTAACAACGCCTGTGACGTTTTTAAATTAGCATTTACGCCATCTAATACTGGCTGAACATCAATACTGTTCAACTTATCGAGCAAATTAGACACTTTCATTTCCATCTGCGCCAGTTGTGATGACTTCGTCGGAATCACCTGTCGGTCTCTGAACATGGTGGTTTTGAGCTCGGGCATACCAGGTGTTTTGTCTATATTGATATCCACAAACATTGCGCCGGTAAGTAAATTTCCCGGTTTTAGAGTGGCGACCAGACCACGTTTAATCAGTCGGTCAATGCGTTCTTTCCACTCTTCAACCAAGCCTTCATGGAAATCACCAAGCCGCTGGGGCTCGAGTCTGATAAGTACCGGAATAGCAAAACCATCCTTACCATTTCGCATTCTGGAGTTATATTCCCAGGGCACACTTTCTACTGTACCGATGCGTAGCCCTCTGAACTCTACTGGCGCGCCTTCTGCCAGTCCACGAACGGTGTCCTTAACCATCAACACATATTCAATATAGTGATCATAACTAGCTTGTTGGGCTGCCGTCTGATTCGGGTATAAAGTGAACTCTTCACCTGGTTCAGCCGCTGGATCATTCTCAATTTCTTGTAAAACACCAAAGCTGACACCACTACTTAATAAGGTTTCAAGTGAAGCCAGATTAATATTAAATCCTTTTGAATCAAGGCTAATATTGACACCGGAAGAAGACCAGAAGCGGGTATTTTTTGTTACCAACACATCATAGGGCGCTTCAATAAATAGCTGATAGTGCATATGTTGATTACTGGCCAAAAATTCTGATTTTTCCACCCGGCCGACAACCTGGCCCTGATAACTGACAGGGTCACCGGGATTCAACGATATTCCCAGCGGACTGTCGAGATTGATACTAATACCATCGCCACTCAGAGATACTGGTGGTTGATCCAAGACGTCAAAATCACGCTTTTCCTGCTTTGATTTACCAGGCTCAAGTTGAATATAAGCACCGGACAGTACAGTATTTAAGCCACTAATACCTTCGCGTCCGATACGCGGTTTAACGACCCAAAAACGCGTATCCTCGGCCAGAGTTGATGCTGCATCCGGATCAATCCGGGCTTTGACGACAGCATATTGCAAGTCCTCCGAAAGCTTCACTGATTCAACATGCCCAATTTCCACATTACGCGTTTTAATCAGCGTTTTTCCGGCAGTAATACCTTCGGCATCGCTCATGGTGAGGTTAATCAGTGGACCTGTGCTGAGATAATCATCCACCACCAGCCAGGCACCGATGAGTAGCGCCACAATGGGAAGAATCCAGATGGGTGACCAGCTTGATGCTTTGATGGCTCGCGCGGTATCTAATTCTTCTGTTGTTTCAGTATCAGATGTATCTTCCGTCATACTTTTTTGCCCCGCAAAGGTCGTAACTCAGGTTGAGGGTTATCCCAAATTAAGCGTGAATCAAAGGTGATAGCCGCCAACATGGTCAGCACTACCACACTGGCAAAGGCTAGGGCGGCCGGTCCAGGGGTAACAGAAATTAAGTCACCGGCATGGATCAAAGCGACTAGAATCGACACCACAAACACGTCTACCATAGACCATCGGCCGATAAATTCGGTAATCCGATACAATTTCAAACGCGCCATTTGGCTTAGTTGATGAGCATTATTGACTGTCAGGCACAACCACGACAAGACCAATAACTTACCTATTGGCACCAAAATACTGGCAATAAAGATAACCATCGCAATGGGCCATGAACCGTGCTGAATCAGCCCAATGACACCGCCCATAATCGTGCTGTTGCTTGCCTGACCAAACGTCGTTGTGGTCATGATGGGATAAACATTTGCCGGTATATACAAAATGGTGGACGCTAACAGCAAAGCCATTGTCCGTTGCAGACTTTGGGGGGCGCGGGCATGTAGATGTTCACCACAGCGCAGGCAGTGATTATCACCATTTTTGCTGAGTTCATGAATCAATCCACAGGTCGGACAACCAGTCAGACCTTGTTGCGCCGCCCCTTGTCCAGTCTTGGTTTGCGCAGGAGCTCGAGGTTCACCAGCAATAGCAAACCACATCCAGTCTGCATCAATAGAGCGTGTGGTCATCAACAATAAAAAGGCAAAGACGGCATAAGCCCAAAAGGCGGTGCCGAGCTGAATGTCTGCCATACCCGCGATTTTAAACAGGCTGACGAGTGCACCGATAATAAACACATCGGCCATCATCCAGCTATCCAGATGTTTGAGCGTGCGCGCAATGTATCTATGTTTCATTTTTGGCTCGGAAAACAACAATACCAGTTGCAGCCAGATGACCGAAAAAAGATATAGCGCTGGCAGGATAATAATGCTCAGTGCCACCACAATAGCAACTATCGGCTGTTCAAAACTTAATAACATTGATGCGGTTTGTTCAATTTCGATACTGTGGCCAATGCCTTTTATCGAAAAACTGACAAAGGGAAAACTGACAGAAATCAGCAATGCGATAACCGCACTAATGGCTAAGGCCAGACTTCGTTGTGCCGGACGATAATGGCGTCTGACCAGAATATGCTGACAACGTGGACATTGTGCCACTTCTCCGGCATGCAACCGTGGTAAAGCAGACACCCAATCACATTCGTGACACGCCCGTAACCGACGTTGCCCGCTAAGGTTTTTATCAAGCTTTTGTAGAGATACCGCTTGTTTCATGGCGTAATAACATCACGTCTATTTGCTGCGTTAATCGAAGCTGCTTACACATATTGCCCTGCACACCAGCCACTTGACCATGCCCATTGAAAATTAAATCCGCCTAGCCAGCCCGTTACATCCAGTACTTCACCGACAAAATATAAATTCGGTGTGGTTTTCGCCTCAAACGTCTTTGAAGAGATACCATCGGTATCGACACCGCCTCGTGTCACTTCTGCTGTCCGGTAACCTTCAGTGCCAGACGGTTTAATGGTCCAGTGATGAAAAAACTGCGTCAGCTTTTCTAGCTCCTGATGGGATAACTGTTTGGCCAGTTTATCGCCTAAATCAGCACTAATCAGTCCTAGCCAAGTCATCACAAAACGTTTGGGTAAATAATATCCAAGTAATGTTCTCAGCGTGGCTTTTTCTCCGCTAGTTTTCCACTGTTCGACCAACTCAGCTACCGACTGGCTGGGTAAAAAATCAATGCTTATCTCATCCGAACTGTACCAGTAGTTAGAGATTTGCAAAATGGCTGGCCCACTTAGGCCCCGGTGAGTAAATAATAAGGCTTCATTAAAGGTTTGCTGACGACAGCTAACACTGATATCCATGGATACTCCAGCCAACTCCTGTGCTACCGTCAGCCAGGCATCACTCAGGGTAAATGGCACTAATGCAGGTTCCGTATCTTTCACTTTCAAACCAAACTGTCTGGCAACTTTATAACCAAAGCCGGTGGCACCCATTTTAGGAATAGATAAACCACCCGTTGCAACCACCAGTGAGTGACTCCGATACTCACCTAGCGGCGTATCAATGACAAATTGTTGATCGTCCTGTTTTGTGATCGCTGTGATAGCGGTATCGGTTTGGATAACGACATCACCTGTTTCACACTCTGCTAGCAGAATATTCAGAATATCTTTAGCTTTATCATCACAGAATAATTCGCCAGCACCTTTGTCGTGATAGGCCAGATTGTAACGCGACACCAGTTCCAAAAAATCATATTGGGTGTAGCGACTTAATGCCGACTTACAAAAATGCGGATTTGCAGACAGGTAATTATCGGGCTCCATATAGAGGTTGGTGAAGTTACAACGACCACCGCCCGACATTAAAATTTTCTTACCGACCTTATTAGCATGATCTAATACCAATACCCGCCGTCCCCGTTGACCAGCGGTAGCCGCACACATCAGGCCTGCTGCACCGGCACCAATCACAATGCAGTCGAAAACTTGAGGACTCGTCAAAACTTATTGCTCTTTATCATCCAGTGACGGCCAGCTAAAGCCCTCAAGATCATTTTTCTTTGGGTGAAATTTCAGCTGCAGACCTTGCAGAAAATTGCGTAATACCTGGTCTTTACAGACACGGAAATGTTTATGATCCGGCTTTCTGAAAAATGCACTGAGTTCATGTTTACTCAGGCTGAAACCTTCCAGCTGTAATACATCCAATATTTCGTCACTTTGTAAGTTGAAGGCTATTTTCAACTTTCTGAGGATAATATTGTTATTCAGTGATTTCTCTGGCTTAGGTTGTTCGCCTTCTTTTTTTCCACGTAAGTGGTTAATCAAGCCATTGAGGAAAGTCGCCATTTGTTTGTCATTCAGTGATTGATAGTCAGCATCATCGTCTTTCTTCAACCATTTCCGTACATCATCACGGCTTACCGTCATATCGGCTTGTTCAAAAATCGAGATCATCGTCGCATCATTGATATCGAGAATATAACGGAGCCGTCTTAATACATCATTATTTGTCACACATATTTCCTAAGCAGAAGCTTGTTTTGGTCTCTGCTGATGCGTTTTAACATCAAACTGAATCAGCAAACAGACTATTAATATCAGCTCATACTTTAACAGGATGACGTCTACAACGTGGTATATACCTGTTCTTCTAGTAACTGAACACTATGCTAAGGCCATATATTGCTGGACTAATATCGTCGCTGTCGTAGTGGATTTATTGCGAGCGCAAATCAAAGCGCATAGTGACTTCATCGTCTTTCGCCTTAACTGCACTGACCGCATCGACATGCAGCTGCGCATCACTAAGTTTTCCCTGCTGTTTAATATAGGCGATGACCGCATCTTGTCTGGCTTGCGCGAGCTTCTTCAGATCATTTTCAGAAACCGCTTGTTTAGCGACCAGAGCAGTTTTGAGTTTGCTGTTATAAGCCAGTAAGTCAACAGATGGCTCTTTGTCATCAGCCACCGTATTTTTAGCCATCGCGTCCAGTTTCAGCACAGATAAGTCAGGGCTTAGACCTTGTTCCGTGTATAAACGCTCTAATACGATTTTCCGACGTTCTAATAATTGCTGTTCCGGATTCGTTTGTTTTAAGCCAGTTTCAACTTCCTTCTCCACAGCTTTCAGCTGCAATTCTTGACGATCGACACTTTCTGCATAAGGAGCCGGGATTTCCAGCGTCAATTGTGGTCGTTGAACCAATGCTTCTGAGAGTTTCAATAAGGCTTCTTTTTGTGGTGGAGTGAGTTCAGCACGCCCTGCTGCAAAGCGAATATTATCCACCGGCTGCTCATCGCCTCCCACAAGATTAGCAAGGAACCGGAAGGGAGAAGTCACAATATTACGAATCGCATTAAAAATGGCTTTACGTATGGCTGGCCCCATCTCAAACTGAGGATTGTTAACATCGCCAGTTACCGGAATGCTTAAATCAATCACACCATCACTGTTTTTTAATAAGGCGACGGCCAGATCCAGTGGTAAGTCGACCGCATTCGGTGACTCCACCCTTTCACCTAAGCGAATATCACGTATCACCAGGCTGTTCGTTGCATTTAAATTTCCATTCTGAATTTCATAATTGAGTTTCACATCGGCACGACCATCAGCAATTTTTCTACCGGCAAATTTGATGGTGTACGGGCTCATAGCTGGCAAATCGAGATTACTGAATGACATCGCTACATTACTTTTCTCAGTAATATTAAACGGTGCAAGGCTGCCTTTAATTTCAACCATGCCAAATTCCTGAACCTGACCTTCCAGATTCAATTCAACCGCTTGATCCGACTGGGTAGAAAAACCACTAATTTCGCCATCCAGAGATCGCATTTCAGTATCAAACACGATTGGCAGACTTTCATCGGTAAAGCGTGAACTGGCGTCTTTAATCGTCACCTGTCCAATCGACACTTTATAAGGATCATCTTTATCGTTAGTTTCAGTCGGGGTCGCCTTAGTATTAGCCGGTTGCTCTTTTAACAACTTACGTAAATTGGTGACACCTTCTTTATTAATAAAGATACGGCTATAGAATTTATCCAAATCAATATCTGAAATAGCCAGATCTTTCTTTTTCAATGAAAAATCAACGGTATTGACGGCTAACTTATCCAGACTGAACAGCTTTTCCTTCAAATTTTGATTATCTATCTGCAAAGAAGATAAAGCTAAATCGCCTTTCACTAATAAGGCATCATCGGCATCACTTTTCAGTGAAGCATTGGCCGTAATCTGTCCATCCTGCAAAGTAACAAAAGCATATTTATCAATATAAGGCTGCAATGGTTTTAAGGATAGCTGGTCGACTTTTGTCTCTGCTGTCACCGATAACTCAGGGAACAGTTGCAGATCGCCTTTGGCTGATAAAACACCACCAGAACTGACTTTAATAGTGCTGGTAAATGGCATTTTCTGATTATCTGTCAGACTCAGATTCTTAAGGCTGGCTGCCAGATTCAATGTCATATTTGACGGCAGTTTGGGTTGTTGGTCTTCAATAAACAGAGCAACATCTTTCAGTTCGGCTTCAGAAATCGCTAGTTTGAATGCGGGTGTCTCTTCTGACGGTTTTGTCTCTTCAGTGTCAGATTTTGGTAAGGCGTCAATAAGTTTCAGCCAGTTAATCTCGCCCTGTTTATTATGAAGAGCAGCCAGTTTGGCATTACTTACGGTCACATTATCTATCGTTAATTGATTTTCAGGATATTGATAACGGCCGTTCTCAACATCTAACTGACCATCGGCAATTAAGGCCTTGTTCAGGCCAGGCTCAAGTACATCCAGCTTGGATAGTTTGACCATCGTGTTATTGATATCAATCTTAGGCTGCTGGCCGGCAAGATTCACATCGTAGTCAAGGCTGATATCCACTACCCCCTGTCTTAATTCAACGGGTAACAGCGCTTTAAAATAACGATACGGTGTCTGCAGATTAAACTGGTTTAGCTTAAGCTGACCGGCCATGGTGAGTGGTGATAATGAAAATGTCCCCGCCACAGATAAGTTGGCTTTATCTTCAAACTCAATACCCAGCGTGGTTTTGGCTGTTTCATCCGCTTTAGTGGAAAACTGATTCAGCTGAAAGTTAATGGGAGATAAAACTGTTTTAAACGGCTCTGCAGGCACGTCATCAATATAATGTAACTTGCCGTTGTCAAAATTCAGCGAGTCTAAAACAATAGTGAATAATGGCTCATCTTCTTCTGAAACGGTGGGTTCTGTCGACACTGCTGCCGGTTCGGACGATTCCTCTACAGCTGTTTCCTGCCATGTATTAGCTAGACGTGTCAGTGTATTTTCTGCCTCGGAATAACGCTGAAAATGCAGATCAACCGCGTTGATATCTACTGTAGGAATACTGATATCACCTTTGACTAATTGGCTTGGATCGACATTCACATAGACTGAGTTCCAGGCCAGAAGAGGCTGTTTTTCTCTGGTTTGAATAGCCATGCCAGCGATGTTTAACTCAAAGGTGAAAGGATTAAAACGAATATCCTGCAACTGCGTTTGAAGATGTAAGCGTTGATCCAGAGTGCTTTTTAATTGTCTTTCTGCCAACCAGGGCAACAGATAAAACCCTGCCAATGTGTAAATCATCACCAGGCTTAATAAGCCGATAATGAAACGACGATGGCGGAACAGAAAAGACTTAGCTGATGGCATACAATTCATTCATTATTGATGATGGAATAACTAGATAGTACACAATTAAGTTATTCGTACCAATGTCTGAGTACACTAGTTATGCACTCTTGAGACGTTCACGGGTATCAGCCGCACCCATTGCATCCGCCAGCATAATCGCGGTTTTACCATCATCAGTCTTAGCGTTCACATCGGCACCATGCGCTAAAAGACAATCAACGATATCCAGTTGATTAAACATAGCGGCAAACATCAGTGCCGTCTTGCCATCAGGTGTTGCTGCATTGACATTGGCGCCATGCTGAATCAACAGCTCTGCAATCTCTTTATAACCTTTAAATGCCACACCTGCTAAAGGTGTTTGTTGGCGATCATTAGCCAGTTCTGGATCGGCACCATGTTCCAGCAATAATTTTGTCATTTCATAATGGCCGTTGTAGCTGGCTAACATCA
Organism: Methylophaga sulfidovorans; assembly: GCF_900114205.1. Classification (GTDB taxonomy): domain Bacteria; phylum Pseudomonadota; class Gammaproteobacteria; order Nitrosococcales; family Methylophagaceae; genus Methylophaga; species Methylophaga sulfidovorans. Next base: position 216,086 of record NZ_FOSH01000004.1, on the reverse strand, counting down.
ATAAACTATCACCGTTGCCGGTACGGATATTGACTGGCAGGCCCATTTCCAGTGATTTTTTTAACTCTTCAGCTTTACCATCACGTACTAACTGAAACACCAATTGAGCTAACTCGTAGGTTTTCTCATCCATTTCTGGGTTCGTCTCATTTCCTGTCATTCGATCATCCCCTTATTCTGTTGTCAGCCAACATTTATCCTAGATACCTTTATACACCGGCCCACTTCCACCTTCTGGTGGTACCCAGACAATATTCTGTTTTGGATCTTTAATATCACAGGTTTTGCAATGTATGCAGTTCTGAGCATTAATCTGCAATGATGGTTCACCTGCTTGCTCAATAATTTCATAGACCCCTGCCGGGCAATAACGCTGTTCCGGTGCGTCATACTCTTTTAGGTTCACGGCAATTGGCACGACCTTATCTTTTAACTGCAAATGGCAGGGCTGATTATCATCATGAACGATATTACTCAGATCGATAGATGACAGTCGATCAAAAGTAAGTTTGCCATCCGCTTTGGGATAGTCGATTTTTTTCGCCTGGCTTTTTAATTTAAGGCTTTCATGGTCAGCCTGCTGATGCTGGAGTGTCCACGGTAACTTGATATGAAAATGACTCAGCCACAGTTCCATCCCAGCTAAGGCGCCACCGACCAGATTGCCAAAACGTGACAGCATTGGTTTAAAGTTACGTACTTTTTCCAGCTCTTCCCAAACCCATGAAGCATTTAACTTAATAGGATATTCCATAAGTAAACGCTTACTATCACCAGTAGTCGCAGTAAAATAATCAAAAACCGACTCTGCTGCTAACATGCCAGACTTCATCGCATTATGACTGCCTTTAATTTTGGGCACATTGACCATACCAGCGCTGCAACCGATAAATGCACCACCCGGAAAAATCAGATCGGGCAGTGACTGCAAACCACCTTCACTAATGGCTCTTGCACCATAACTAAGGCGCTTACCGCCTTGTAACATTGAGCGTATCTGTGGATGGGTTTTGAACCGCTGGAATTCTTCAAAAGGGGACAAATAAGGATTGCTGTAATCGAGATGCACCACCATACCAATCGACACTAACTGCTCGCCATAGTGATAGACAAAGGCACCGCCGCCAGTATCATCCGCTAAAGGCCAGCCAAAACTATGACTGACATAACCCGGCTGATGTTGCTGCTCGGGAATACGCCAGATTTCTTTAATGCCCAGGCCGAATTTGGCTGGGCGATCTGCATCACGCAAATTGAAATGTGACTCTAACTGGCGCGCCAGCGAACCTCTGGCCCCCTCAGCAACTAAAGTAAAAGGTGCCTGGATTTCAATACCGGCAACAAACTGTGCTGTTTCTTGGCCCTGGGCATCTCTACCCATATCACCAGTAATGACGCCCATGAGATTACCATCCTCATCATATAAGGCTTCCTGCGCAGAAAACCCTGCGTAGATTTCTACACCCAGTTCTTCAGCCTGACCAGCCAGCCAAAAGCACAATTCACCCAGACTAGCGATGTAATTGCCGCTATTTTTCATTAATGGCGGCATTAAGTAGTGTGGCATTGTCCAGGCTTTATCGGTTGTCATAAACTGGAATTTATCTTCGGTCACTGCTATTTTTAATGGTGCCCCTTTTTCTTTCCAGTCGGGTATCAGTTCATTCAAAGCGATCGGATCGATCACTGCACCGGAAATAATTTGTGCACCGACTTCTGCTGCTTTTTCCAACACACAGACACTAAGTTCTTTCCCCGCATCATTGGCTAATTGTTTAAAGCGTATCGCGGCGCCAAGGCCGGCTGGCCCGGCACCAATAATTAACAAGTCATAATTCATTACATCGCGTTGCATGATTTATTCCTTAATAATTCGGTTTAGATTGACCTCATCACTGCGCGAGACATCGGCGGTAATCGATTTACATAAAGCTAAAAACTCACGCATACCAGTGGTCTGATATTTCTGCTTATGCCAGAGAAAATAAAAATAACGCCCCAAATCTAGGGCAGGTGTATTGATCTGCACCAGACTACCGCGACGAAAGGCATCTTTCAGCGCCAGGCGGGAAATGCAGCTGATACCCAGGCCTGATTCCACTGCGCGTTTTATAGCCTCCGTGTGCTCAAGCTCGAGGCGAATATTGAGTTGTGAATGATAGTTGTGAAAAGCACGGTCAAAAGTCTCACGGGTACCCGAGCCTTTTTCTCGCAAAATCCACGACTCTGCTAACAACTGCTGCACCGTCACTTTTTTCTTCTTTGCCAAAGGATGATCAGGAGCGCAAAACACCACTAACTCATCAGCAATCCAGGCTTCCACTTCAATATCTGGATGATGACAACCACCTTCGATCAGGCCAATATCAAGCTCATGATTAGCAATCTGTTCAACAATGGTTTTGGTATTGTCGACCTGAAGCTCAATACGACTATCAGCATGTTTATGTAAAAACTCGGCCACCAGCAAAGTCGCTAAGTAGTTACCAATGGTCAACGTGGCGCCAATTTTCATCAAGCCATAACCGGCATGACCTTCCATTAGATTATGAATTTCCTGCGCACGATCTAATAGCTCAACTGCATGTGGTAATAATTGCTGCCCCGCATGATTGATACGCAAAGATTTACCGACCCGGTCAAACAGTTGCACATTGTATTGCTTCTCAAATTCCGCCAATGCCGTACTGGCTGCAGACTGTGAAAGAAACACCGCTTGAGCCGCTTTCGACACACTGCCTGTACGACTGACGGCAACAAAAATTTCGAGTTGTCTTAGACTGAATTTCATGTTTTTACATATCTATTTATTAGATAGATAATATCTAAATAATCAATTTAACAAATATTGTACGCGACTATAAAATGCTCAGCAAACCTTGAAGAGGAAATGTGATGAAAATTTTAGTCGCGATAAAACGTGTAGTGGATTACAACATCAAAGTCGGCATCAAAACCGATGGCTCCAATGTCGATATCGACGGCATAAAAATGAGTGCCAACCCGTTCGATGAAAATGCAATTGAGCAAGCCATTCGTTTGAAAGAACAGGGTAAAGCCGATGAGATTGTCGCTGTATCCATTGGCTCTTCAGCCAATCAGGATGTGCTCAGACATGCGCTGGCAATGGGTGTCGATCGAGCGCTGCTGGTCGAACACGATGCTGAGGTTCAGTCTCTGGAGGTCGCTAAATTATTACAGTCCGTCGCCGAGAAAGAACAACCAGATCTGATTATTCTGGGCAAACAAGCGGTTGATGATGATGCCGGTCAGGCAGGGCAAATGTTGGCTGCGATATTGAATTACCCTCAAGGCACCTTTGCTTCAGAGCTGACTATTGAAAATGGTGAAGCTATCGTCACCCGTGAAATAGATGGTGGGACGGAAACACTGGCTTTGCAGCTACCAGCAGTAGTAACCGCTGACTTACGCTTAAATGATCCTCGCTTCGTCAAACTACCGAATCTGATGCAGGCGAGGAAAAAACCGATTGAAACGCTATCGGCTTCAGAGCTGATCTCTGAGTTAACACCCAGACTGTCTTTAATAAAAGTAGCCGAACCACCTCAACGTAAAGCTGGCATCAAAGTCGACACTGTTGATGCTTTATTGCAGCAATTACGCACAAAAGAAGGAATTGCACTATGACTACATTAGTATTAGCAGAACATAATGGCCAGCAAATACATAACGAAGTCCGTCATGCTGTTTCAGCTGCTCAACACTGGGGGCAGCCTGTTCATCTATTAGTTGTTGGTTATCAGTCTGAGCAAATTGCCAATCAGGCAGCTGCCATCGATGGCGTCAGCCTGGTATTACATACCGACGCACAGCAATTTGCACATCCACTTGCTGAAGATGTGAGCAAGCTGATTGATACATTAGTCGCTGATTATCAGGTGATCCTTGCTGCACATTCGTCTTTTAGCCGGAATGTATTGCCACGTGTCGCGGCACTGGCGGATGTCGCCATGATATCGGATGTGTTGGAGATTCAAACTGACAATCGTTATGTGCGTGCCATTTATGCCGGTAATGTTCACACCACCATACAAAGCCGTGATGCAAAACAAATCCTGACCGTACGTGGCAGTAAATTTAGTGCGGCTGATCTGAATGGTCAGGCTGAAATAACAGACATCACAGCACCTGAAGCTTTTACTAAAACACGCTGGCTCAGTGAGTCACGCATTGAAACAGATCGCCCCGCACTTAACTCAGCCAAAGTGGTTGTGTCTGGCGGTCGCTCATTAGGTAGTGCAGAGAAATTTGATGCCTTACTCAATCCATTAGCTGAGAAATTGGGTGCCGCCTTGGGTGCGACCAGAGCAGCTGTTGATGCAGGTTATGCGCCCAATGAAATTCAGGTAGGTCAAACAGGTGTAACGGTGGCGCCTGAGCTGTATTTTGCTGTTGGCGTATCTGGTGCGGTGCAACACACTGCCGGTATGAAAGACAGTCGTATTGTGGTGGCTATCAACCAGGATCCTGACGCACCTATTTTCCAAGTGGCTGATTATGGTCTGGTGGCCGATCTGTTTGATGCCGTGCCGACTTTAACCAACGCCCTTTCATAAAAAGAGAGAATCATGAGTACATTTGCAAGCGAACGCGTATTAAGCGTGCACCACTGGGATGACAATCTGTTTAGCTTCAAAACCACCCGTGATCCGGGCCTGCGCTTTGAAAATGGTCAGTTTGTAATGATTGGTCTTGAAGTCGACAATAAACCATTGCTCCGTGCTTATAGTATTGCCAGCCCGAATTATGATGAAAACCTGGAGTTTTTCAGCATCAAAGTGCCCAACGGTCCGTTAACCTCACGGCTGCAACACTTACAGGTAGGGGATGAAGTTCTGGTCAGCAGAAAACCAACGGGGACCTTGGTTGTGCATGATCTCAAGCCGGGTAAAAACCTGTATCTGTTTTCAACAGGCACCGGGCTCGCACCTTTTCTTAGTGTGATTCAGGATATTGAAGCCTACGATCGCTTTGAGAAAATCATTCTTATCCATGGCGTGCGTTATGTCAGTGAACTGGCCTATGCCGACTTTATTGAAAAAGAATTACCTGAGAATGAATTTTTCGGTGATCTGGTTAAAGAAAAATTGATTTATTATCCCACCGTCACTCGCGAAGCTTTCCGAAATGAAGGCCGACTGACAGATCTGATTAACAGCGGCAAATTATTTGAGGATATTGGCCTACCACCACTGGATCCTGAACATGACCGTGCCATGATCTGCGGCAGTCCACAAATGTTAAATGACACCGCCGCCTTATTAGATGAAAGAGGATTTGTAGTTTCTCCGCGCATCGGTGTGCCTGGCGACTATGTTATAGAACGTGCCTTTGTTGAGAAATAAGTCCGCTTATTGAATAAAGACCTCATCACCAACGTGGATAACGCCGCCCTCAGCAATTGCCCCATAGACACCCAGATTCTGGTCGGCCTGCTTCACAATAGTACGAAGCATGCTCTTATCAGAGGGAATATGGCGTTGCTGCCGGGTGATGGCTCCACAGCGAGGTGTGGTGTCACAACATTGCACAACGGTCTGGCCTATTTGAATGGTTTTATCCAGCCAGGCTTGTTCAACCAAACCATCCATGCCGGGTAATGTTTCGATCACGATATTGGGACGGAATCGTTCTACAGCCCAATCGGCGTCAGGTTTAAGCTGCTTCATATAATTCAGCGTTGCTGTGGTAAGCATATGGAAAGGCGTAACTAAGAAAAAAGTGCCAGGTAGCGATACATATTCCTGGGACTGCTCAGGCATATTATCCAAATCAGGTAAGGCTTCGCCCGGCTCCCTGTCAAACGTAGCTTTTAATTCTTCCAACCAGGTGTGATCGTCTTGTTTATAACGTTTGTAGAAATCACGTTCTTCAATAGGCTTAAGTGGCTGTAATGTGGAATCAAACCCGGTCAATAAAGTTAACAATTGATTAAGATGTGGCTCATCGCTACCAATCACTTCGCCATCAGGAAAGGTAATATCGACCTGATCGTCTGGTCCGGTCACATCACCACGTCGGCACTTTGCAGTGCAACGTAATAATTCAGGCCGAAACTTACAGCTTTGAATTTCCTGTCGTTGTGTATCCTGTAATGCCCAGATACGGTCACCCGTTAAGCCATTCTCGCCTAAATAACCTTGTTCAAGTTGTTCTCCGGCCATCCCCTTAACAGGATACCGCCAGATTTGTTTGATTGTGCCAACCTTAAGCATAAAACCATCCTGTGTTCATCATGCAGAAACTGATGCTCAGCTTAGGGTTTCGCTAAATTCATGTATATGGGGTAATTTACGTAGATAATTTTCTACAGGCATAAAAAAAGCCCCAACAAGTGGGGCTTTTCTGCTCTCGATTTGAGAAACTATTATCTGTTGCAGATATACATAGTTACTTCGAAACCGAAACGCATGTCTGAATATTCTGGTTTAGTCCACATGATAATCACCTCGCTTTGTGTTTGTTAGTACGGTTCATATATTACGAGTGAGTGGCAAATCACAATAGCGTATTTTTCTTTTGATCACTCAGGATTTTCCTGAGTGAGGTAAATTTATCCTCTCTCAGCTGGGTAATAATAAAGAGGCCAGACTTAAAAAAATCAGAAACCCCAAAGTATCAGTCATTCCCGTAGTAATAATGCTGCTGCCAAGCACCGGATCCTGTTTTAGCTTTTTTAAAATCAACGGAATACTGACACCAATCAAGGCAGCTAACACCATGGTGACCGACATCGCTAACATCATCACAAAGGCCAGCCCCAGATTCTGATACAAAAATAAAGTTAACAAGCCCGTCAAACTGCCCCATATCAGTCCATTCACTGCGGCTACAGAAAACTCTTTTATATATAGACGTCGGAGATTATTAGCATCCAATTGTTTTAATGCCAGACCACGAATCACCAAAGCCACAACCTGATTACCGGTATTACCACCAATATTAGCCGTGATCGGCAATAAGGCCGCCAGCGCTACCATGCTGCTGATAGTGGTCTGGAACTGATCAATCACCCGGGAAGCGATCAATACAATCAGCAGATTAAGTGCAATCCATGGCCAACGGTTTTTTGCTGATTTCATCATCGGATCAAACAGATTTTCTTCTTTCGACAAACCTGCTTGAGCGAGAAACTGACGCTGAGACTGCTCTTCCAATAAATCCATCAATGAACTAACACGCAATACACCAACCAGTTTCTGATGGGCATTAATCACCGGTGCTACCAATAATTCATAACGCTCAAAATCACGCGCTGCTTCATCGGCGGAGTCGGTGGTATGAAAAATATGAACTTGTTTCAACATACTGTCCGCTACCCGCAACTCACCACTTTTAATTAACAGATCAGAAACAAGCAACAATCCCTGAAATAAACCCGCTGAGTTAATCACCAGAATAAAACCTGACTCATCCGGTAGCTTTCCTTTCTCTCGTAACTCACGTAACACCTGATCTAAGGTTTGATGATCAAACACAACAGTAAAGTCATATTCCATCCAGGCACCAACACTTTCTTCCGGAAAAAGTAAGGTGGACTGTACGTTTTCACGCTGCTGCTCTGGTAATGAGGATAAAACGCTATGACCGACATCATCCGGTAACTCCTGCATTAAATCGGCAATTTCATCGGTATCGAGATGAGATGCTGCACGAATCAAATCAGTCGGGTTTAATTCTGTTAATAAAGATTGCCGCAAACTATCAGATAGTTCGAGTAATACCGCGCCCATATGTTCAGTGTCCAGCAAGTGCCAGATAAATGAACGTTGTATCGGCGGTAGCTGCTCCAATAAATTGGCAATATCGTATGGATGCAGGCGGTTTAACAGCTGTTGAATTTCGCCTTGATATTGCTTGACTGTTAATTGCTCAACCAGGGCCTGTTTACTTTTATTTTCCTGTCGTATCGTCAGGTTTTCAACTAATTCCTGACGATTTAATAAGTCATAAATTAAGTGATATATATGCTCTGTTTGCTTGAGTTGTTGCACGCAAAACGCCTCATCATCTTTATTGCCGATCCTTTAGTATGCGTCAGAGATATTTCAATCTGATGATGGTGGTATTAACCGCGCTTGCAGCGGGAAAACCTTCCATTATTTCAATAAATTATTCTTAAAAAGAGTCAGATGCAGTAAAATTGCCGATTGCTTTATTTAACGTTGCCTTACATTGTGAACACAAACCGCCCTAACCTATTCACTGCGCTGCTCAGACGAATTAAACACTGTTTTCGCTCTTCCACAGACACGTCAGCTGTAACCATTCGAACAACGGTTCAGTTGCCGATCATTCTTGCTGATGGCAGTGAAGCAATGGCAGAAATGTATAGTTTTTCAGGTTTAGCCGATGGCAAAGAACATTTTGCATTGAAACTCGGCACGCCAGATCCAAAACACCCACTTGTACGTCTGCACTCTGAATGTGTGACGGGTGATGCATTGGGTTCTGCACGTTGCGATTGTGGGCCGCAATTACAGGAAGCATTGAGTTTATTTAATAAAGAAGGTGGTTATTTACTGTATCTGCGTCAGGAAGGCCGCGGTATTGGCCTTTATGAAAAGCTGGATGCCTATCGCTTGCAAGAACAGGGACATGACACCTTTACCGCCAATCTTGAACTCGGCCACAACGTTGATGAAAGGGATTATCAAGCGGCGGCTGATATTCTAAACGCGCTCGGTTTAAATCAGATTATGCTGATGACCAATAACCCAGACAAACGCCAGCAACTGGAAAATGCCGGTATTGAGGTTCACGGCACTCGACCAACTGGGGTATTTGCCAATCGCCATAATCATCTTTATCTGCAATCTAAGATTCATCGCGCCAATCATCAGATCAATATTGACGAGTTGTTAAGCAAACCCTAAACAATATCAAGCGATTGAAAATATTGATGAATTTCTTTTAAGTTCGTCTGGACATATTCTAAAAAGGCTTGGGTAACTGGTGTCGCATGTTTGCCTTGGGGCGAGACAAGACACCAACTGCGCCGTAGTGGAAAACCTTTGATTATCGGGCTCACCAACTGACCCAGACGCAATTCAGATAACACACTTAATCTGGGTAAAACAGCCACACCTAATCCCGCTAAAACAGCATGTTTCAAAGCATCGTTAGAGCCAAACTGCATCTTTACGTTCAACGATAAACGCTGTTGCTGACAATGTTGCTCAAGAGCGAGGCGATTACCGGAGCCCGTTTCACGACTCAATAGCTGGGCATCAAGAAACTGCTGAGGATGAATATTCTTTTTTGTCGCAAGCGGATGATGGACGGGCACAACCGGTATCAGTTCATTGTCCAGAAAGGGTAAAGACGATAATGAGCGATCATTAGGCACCAGTCCCATAATCACCAGGTCTTCTTTATTATCGTTAAGGCGCTCGATTGCCTGAGTACGGTTAACAATATTCAGGTTCACATTTACCGATGGATATAGCTGTAAAAATCCGCGTAATAAATGCGGCACCGCATATTGGGCTGAACTGACCGCACATAGGTTTAGTTCACCGGAAAGTTTTCCCTCAAGTCGGTGTAGATCACTTTGCAAGCTCGCCACTTGCTCAAAAATGGCTTCAATATGTTCTGCAACCCTCTCCCCCGCACGTGTGCAGTAGAGCTTACGACCAACATATTCAAATAGTGGCTGACCCAAAGCCGACTCAAGCTTTTTAATTTGTGAACTGACGGCTGGCTGAGTCAGACCTAGGCTTTCTGCCCCCTTCCCATAACCTTGTTGTTGATACACTGCAAGAAATACCTGCATTTGACGAAAGGACAGTCGACTGATTAATTGCTGTAAAGTCAATGACATAAAAATGAAAAAACCTTATACATAAGCTATTACTTATCACTAATCAAAATTATATCAATTTTTCATTATGTATGAATTACTCTAGCCTATTTCCTAGATTCAATCTGGAGTAGCTCATGTTGAAAAAAGTGTTAATCGCCAATCGTGGTGAAATTGCCGTGCGCATAGTCCGCGCATGTGCAGAGATGGGCATTCGTTCAGTCGCTATTTATACCGAACCCGATCGTTATGCATTACACGTAAAACGTGCCGACGAATCCTATTCACTTGGTGATGACCCACTTGCTGGTTATCTTGATCCATTACGCATTGTGAACTTAGCGGTAGAAACTGGCTGCGATGCCATCCACCCTGGCTATGGTTTTTTATCTGAAAATGCCGAATTTGCCCGTTTGTGTGAAAAAAATAACATCACCTTTGTTGGGCCTAAATCCAGTGTCATCGAAAAGATGGGTGACAAAACCGCAGCCCGTGACAGCATGCGTGATGCTGGTGTCCCCATTACACCCGGTTCTGACGGCAACTTAGCAGATTTAGACGAAGCGTTAGCCCTTGCTGAAGAAGTTGGTTACCCGGTGATGATCAAGGCCACATCAGGTGGGGGGGGGCGTGGTATTCGTCGTTGTGATAGTGCCAATGAACTGCGTCAACAATATCCACGAGTCATTTCTGAAGCGACAAAAGCCTTTGGTTCAGCGGAAGTTTTCCTTGAGAAATGCATCGTGAATCCACGCCATATTGAGGTTCAAATCCTTGCTGATAGCGAAGGCAATGTAGTGCATTTATATGAGCGAGATTGCTCTATTCAGCGCCGTAATCAGAAATTAATTGAAATTGCACCGAGTCCACAACTGACTCCTGAGCAACGTGATTATGTCGGTGGTCTCGCCGTGAAAGCGGCTCAAGCAGTTAACTATGAAAATGCCGGCACAGTCGAGTTCTTACTGACTGGTAATGAGGTGTATTTCATGGAAATGAATACGCGAGTCCAGGTCGAACATACCATTACCGAACAAATTACCGGTATTGATATTGTGCGTGAACAGTTACGCATCGCGTCTGGTTTACCACTGAGTTACCGCCAGCAGGATATCGCCTATCGCGGTTTTGCCCTGCAGTTCCGTATTAATGCCGAAGATCCGAAAAATGATTTCCTGCCCAGTTTCGGACGCATCACTCACTATTATGCACCAGGCGGTCCAGGTGTCCGTGTTGATACCGCTATTTATACCGGTTATGAAATTCCGCCATATTTCGACTCCATGTGTCTGAAACTGGTGGTCTGGGCACTGGATTGGGAAGATGCGATTAGCCGCGGTCAGCGCGCTCTGGATGATATGCGTCTGCATGGTATTAAAACCACAGAAAATTATTACAAACAGATTCTCAATCATCCTGATTTCCGCTCTGGTCATTTCGACACAAGCTTTGTGCCTAACCACCCGGAATTACTTAATTATTCGAATAAACGACGTCCCAGCGCAGTGGCGCTGGCTTTGGCCACTGCAATCGCAGCCCATGCAGGCTGGTAAGCCTTAAACACTGCTGGAGATTTTATGAAAAAAATTGAAGTTACTGATGTCATTCTGCGTGATGCTCACCAATCACTTATCGCCACCCGTATGCGCACTGACGATATGCTGCCTATCTGTGACAAACTCGACCAGGTCGGTTATTGGTCACTTGAAGTCTGGGGCGGCGCAACATTTGATGCCTGTGTGCGTTATCTAAAAGAAGATCCATGGGAAAGACTCAGACAATTAAAACAAGCCTTACCCAATACCCGTTTACAAATGTTATTACGCGGTCAAAACCTGCTGGGTTACCGTCACTACGCTGATGATGTAGTCAGTGCTTTTGTCGAACGCGCGGCTGAAAACGGTATTGATGTCTTCCGTATTTTTGATGCCCTGAATGACCTGCGCAATCTTGAAACTGCGATGAAAGCAGTGAAAAAAGCTGGTAAACATGCTCAAGGCACCATCAGCTACACCACCAGCCCGGTTCATACCCCAGAGCTGTTTGTGAAACAGGCCAAAGATCTGCAAAACATGGGCGCAGACTCGATTGCGATTAAAGATATGGCCGGTTTATTAGCCCCTTATCCGACCTATGATTTAGTGAAAGCGATTAAATCTGAAGTCGATTTACCTTTAGTCATTCACTCTCACTCCACTTCAGGTCTGGCAGCACAATGTCAGCTCAAAGCGATTGAAGCGGGTGTGGATCGTATTGATACCGCTATTTCTTCATTTGCCAATGGTACCAGCCATCCAGCCACGGAATCTCAAGTCGCCGCACTGCGTAATACTGAATGGGATACCGGCCTTGATCTCAACTTGTTATCCGAAATTGCCGACTATTTCCGCGAAGTTCGCAAAAAATATCATCAGTTTGAGAGCGAATTTACTGGCGAAGATGTGTCAGTTCAGATTAATCAGGTCCCAGGCGGCATGATGTCAAATCTGGCCAACCAATTAAAAGAACAAAACGCACTCGACAGAATTCGTGACGTATTTGCTGAAATTCCACGCGTCCGTGAAGACCTGGGTTATCCACCACTGGTGACGCCAACATCACAGATTGTGGGTACTCAAGCGGTATATAACGTTTTAGCAGGCGAACGTTACAAAACCATCACTAATGAAGTAAAACGTTATTTACAAGGTGGTTACGGTCAGCCACCCGCACCTGTTAATGCTCAATTGCAGAAAAAAGCGATTGGTAACGAAGAAGTCATTGAGTCTCGTCCTGCTGATGCGCTGTCACCTGAACTTAATAAGCTGAGAGCGGATATTGGTGACTTAGCTAAATCTGAAGAAGATGTGCTGACGTTTGCTATGTTCCCTGATCTTGGCCGTGAATTCCTGCAACAACGTGCTGAAGGTACCTTGAAACCAGAACCATTATTACCGGTGACTGAAGCCAGTAATAATAAAGAAGGCATTGCCACAGAGTTTAAAGTCGATGTTCATGGTGAAAGCTACGATATCGCCATCACGGGTGTCGGTGATGTCGGTGGTGGCAAACGCAAATTCTACATTTCTATAGATGGCATGCCGGAAGAAGTAACCTTCGAAGCTTTAAACGAATACGTCAACGACAGCGGTAGTAATGCCGGTGGTCGCAAGAAAGCGACCGATCCGGGTCATGTCACAGCACCATTGCCAGGTAATGTGGTTGAAGTTCTGGTAGCAGAAGGCGACAAAGTGGAAGCTGGTCAGGCCTTATTAGTCATGGAAGCCATGAAAATGGAAACCGAGTTGCTGGCTAATATCTCTGGCACAGTTAAAGCACTGCATGTGAAAAAAGCTGACCGTGTTACGCCGGGTGAGACTCTAATTGAGATTGTCGAATAAGCTACCAATAGTAGCCATTGTAATAACCCCACGCTGGTCGTAAGCCTGGCCCGTAATAGGGGCCAAAGGCGAAGGGGTCGTAATAATAAGGATGACCACGCCAGTAAGGATCACGCGAGTAATCATCCTTACTCCAGCGATACAATTGAGTAGCAGTCACTACCGGTAAGCTCATCGATTTCTTATCGATAGTGACTGTCTCTTTGTTTGCCACAATGCCGGCGACGGTAATTAATGTGCCCGCTTTATAAATATAGGGATCAATAAAACTATCTGAATGAATGAGAAAACGTCCCTGACTGACACCATCACTATCTGGTCGTCCAAAACCATTCAATGGAAACTGAACAACATGGATAGTGGAACCGTTATTATCATTTTCCACTTTTACCACTTGTCCGCCCCAGCGGATAGCATCACCTTTATGCTGCTCCGCCTTTATCGCGACCTGACTCAGCTGCCAATCAGGCTTCGGAGCCTCTTTTATCGCCACAGGTAAATTACTGCAGGCACTAAGAAGCAACATCAATATGGGAAGCAAAAACCGCATTTCCTTTCACCCTTTTATTCAATTTCTGTTGTGACTGAAATTATTATGACTTAGTTCTGACCCGACTCTCTTGTCGTGAAAAATGCCACGCTTTCGACACCATTAATCATGAATAATAATCGCTGATATATCTTTTCAAACTGTTCAACAGAGACCATTGCCTCAGACAGATTCTCAGCTAGAGCATATTCTCGCATTTGCGTAGCCAGTCTGTGCCATTCCTGATGTATTTTTGTAAGCTCAGTCACCCAAGATTCTTCGAATAAGTTCTGATTTTTAACCCGTTCGATCCATGTTCCACAGTGACAATAATGAACATCCATTATCGGCCATGGTAGTGATATCGAAGTGTCTTTGTTTTCATCGAAATGGTTTAAAAAGACTTTTCGCCAACGTTCCAGTGTCAGAGATAAAAAGCGTAAGGCTTTTTGTCGAGGCGAGAACAGTAAGTCAACAGCAGCCAGCCACTGAGGTTCAGCATGGTATTGCTCCAGCCAAGGAATAAGCTCTTCACTCGGCATCGGCTTGGCAATACCATAGCCTTGTGCATTCTCACAGCCAATCAGCAATAACATCAAACCATGTTCAACACTTTCGACACCTTCTGCGATAACTTGTCGGTTAAACGCTTCCGCCAGTCCAGTCACACCATCCACAATCGTGTAATCCTGAGGGTCGTCAAGCATGTCACGAATGAAACTCTGGTCAATCTTAATGGTATCTGCATTCAAGTGGCGTAAATGGGTCAATGAGGAATAGCCGGTGCCAAAATCATCTAAAGCCACAGAGACGCCGATAGAGTCTTTACACTTTCTGATAACCTTAGTGATAGCACCAATATCACCCAGTGCTGATGTTTCCACAATTTCCAGTTGCAGATATTCCGCACTAATGTCCGGATACTGATTCAGTATAGCTTCCACGTTTTCTACAAAGTAGGCTGACTGCAAGTGGTAAGAGGCGATATTGACACTTAATGAGATGCGATAGCCTGCATGATGTAACAACTGAAGTTGATGAAGTGCTTGTTGTAAAACCCACTGACCCATTTCAATTTCTAATTCACTGTCGGCAATCAGCGGTAAAAACTTCAGCGGCGTTAACAATCCACGCGTCGGATGTTGCCAACGGATCAAAGCTTCCATGCCGAACACCTCGCCGGTCGTCATATTGACTTTCGGCTGGTAAAACAATCGGAACTCATTGCTTTGCAAGCCTTGGCGAATATCATGTAATAACTGTTGTTTTTCAATATTCAACTGATTATCAGCCGGGTTGAACAGTTGATAATGATTACGTCCAGATAATTTCGCCTGATACATACTTTGATCAGCATGACGCAGTAAAGTATCAAGATCATCATTTTCCTGGGTATAAAAACTGACCCCACTTGATGCACTGATATTCAGACGTAAATCATCCACATGATAAGGTTGAGCAATGGATTGGTGGATGCGTTTCAGCATCTCTTCACACTCTTCGACTGACTCAACATCACGAAAAATAATGGCAAACTCATCACCACCAAAACGTGAAATCGTGTCTTCTTCACGAACATTGCTTTTTAATCTGTTAGCAACCTCGATAAGCAGTTGGTCACCAATATCATGACCATAGGTATCGTTAACGGGTTTAAAGTCATCCAGATCAACAAAACAAATGGCCAGCATGGTATCAGAGCGTTTGCAGTGAGCTACCGCTTGTGAAAAACGATCAGCAAATAACACTCGATTGGGCAGCTTTGTCAGCACATCATAATGTGCCATCAGCTCCAGAATATCCTGCTGTTCTTTTGCCTGGGTAATATCTGAAAATAAACCAACAAAATGTCGAGTCGCGCCGTCATCATCCGTTAAGGAAGAGACAGTTAATAATTCAGCATATAACTCACCATTTTTTCTACAATTCCATACCTCACCTTGCCAGTAGCCATGCTCAGTTATTGATTTCCACATATTCTGGAAAAATTCAGGAGGATGTTTATCAGAACTCAATAGATGAGGAGTATGACCAATAGCTTCTTCGCGACTGTAACCCGTGATGTTGCAAAAAGCCGGATTAACATCAGTAATCACACCTCTGGTATCGGTGATCATGATCGCTTCATGTGCTTGATTAAATACACGCGAAGAAAACCGTAATTGTTCTTCTGCTTCTTTACGCACAGTGATGTCGTATATGACCAGTAACGTTTCATCACCAAAGGTATTTTCAACAATAGACGAGCTGACCAGTACAACACGACGTTTGCCAGACTTTGTCTCAACCTCAATCTCAAACGCACTACTCATACTGCTGATATGAGACAGTTCAGTCACGAAATCCTGTTTCACTTTTTCTCGTTGTTGCTGAACCTGAGCGATCAATTGCCGCCAGTTCGGCAGAGACTCAACATCCTCCAGAGAATAGCCGAAGGTCTCTTTAAATGCCTGATTGATAAACGTCACTCGTCGTTGTTTATCCATCAACACGTAAGGCACTGGCGAAGATTGAATCAGGTTGCGGTATTTATAGTTAGCAATAGATGCAACCAGCACAAAGCGGATAATGGCTGCCAATAATAAAAAAACAAGGGTCGCGATGCCGTAAATAGCTACCACTTGCTGCCAGTAATTTTCTGGCAATGCTGACCAACCGCCTTTAGGTTCAGCAGCGAGTATCCACTCCCCCTCGGGTAACTTGAGTGTCTGTATCAACGTCGGTTGCTGAAACAATGCTGGATCACCATAAAACACAGCACCTTGCCGACCAAGACTATCTTTGCCACGTATTGCCAGCTTGAAGGGCAAAGGATCATTCAAACCGACTTTATTAAAAAACTTGTCGACATCAATAACGGCTGAAATAAGACCCCAAAAATATTCTTCACCAGTAGCCTCATCGTTTAAAAAAACAGGAATACGTGTGATCAACCCCATACCTCCCTGTTTTAATTGAACCGGACCGGCTAATACTAATTCACGGGTACGCCTTGCCCTATCTGCAGCCTCAAACTGTGCAGGTTCCTTACGATAATCCAGTCCCAGAGCCTGCACATTGCCCGCTATTGGATAAATGTATCTGATGACCATGTCTGGCGCAGCAGCAATATTGCGAATTTCTGTATCACTTTCAACTAGATAACTGACCGCCATGGCAAATTGTTGTTGTGATAACTGTGGGTTCACAGCAAAGAGACTTGGCAGGCCACGAACGAGTTGGATATGGCCTTGTAATTCAGAGTTGATACGGCTTTGATACTTGTTGAGAAGGGCTTGTGTATCAACAAATTGTTCCGCTTTGTAGTTATCGTCTATATGCCGACTGATAATCGTCGCGATTGAGATGAAGATCACAGCTAGTACAGCGAGGATGCTATAAAATGCCATTCTTGTGTATGTGTTGGTGTACATAACTAACTATCGCTTTAACAGCATAAATAAAAGCTCTTTACACATATAGAGTCGGCGTAGGCCAAAGACAGCAACATAGATAAGCGACCTATCACGGTTATACTCAAACTAAACATCTGTCACCACGGTAGTGCTTGCAACAGAATGACTAATGCAACATATTAACGTGTATGGGATTGATTGGTATAGCAATATCTCTCACGCAATACGGACGCTATATTGGCTATTTAACTCAATCATCAGGAATAAAAGTGGAAATATTTGACTAACCTGAACCAGTATCGACCAAATATGAAGAAACAGAGCAGTGGAATACCTCGATATCTGGCAACGTTTGCAGATCTGATGACATTATTACTGTGTTTTTTTGTGCTGCTGCTAAGTATGGCAGAAATTGATGCGCTTAAATATAAGGTTGTGGTTCGTTCAATGGAAAATGCATTTGGGGTGAAAAAAGACACGCCAGATGAGGTTATCAAAGCCACCAGTATCATCAAACAAACCTTCTCACCGTCCCCCTCTGATACACCGTCTCCTCTCTCCAAAATTTTTCAGGAGAGCCGCAATGATGAGAATGTCATCAAAATACATGACGCCAATTTGTATCAACAGGCTAAATTAAATAGTCTAATGGCAACATTACAGAAAAAGTTTGTTAAGGCCATTACTGCTGGCCAGCTTAGTCTTGAAAAGATTGATGATCGTGTCATCATTCGTATTAATGAAAATGCCTCTTTCTCTTCCGGGCAAGCAACATTAAAACCAGGTATTCTGCCAGTACTTGCACATATCTCTGATGTGCTGACGGAACTGAACACCACTTTTGTAGTCGCAGGACATACAGACAATGTACCGCTGAGCAATCTGAATTATCGCTCCAACTGGGAGTTGTCCGCAGCTAGGGCAACGTCTGTAGTGCATGCACTGTTGCGTAACAAAGCACTAAAACCGGCACAATTCAGAGTCGAGGCCTATGCTGACACCAGGCCTATTCGCTCTAATCTGACCTCACAAGGGCGTGCTATAAACCGTCGGGTTGAAATTGGCATTATTAACCCATAGCCCTAAGTTGAATGATCACTATATAATCGAGTACAACAGAACACAGATCGGCCCCCTGAAACCAACGGATAAGGACGCATCATGAAAACATCAGACCTACTCGTCAAAGCACTGGAAAACGAAGGGGTCGAATATATCTTCGGCATCCCCGGCGAAGAAAATCTGGATTTTCTTGATTCTTTAAAACATTCCTCTATCAGGCTCATTATTACTCGCCATGAACAAGGCGCAGGCTTTATGGCTGCCAACTATGGTCGCCTCACCGGCAAGCCCGGGGTCTGTCTATCAACACTCGGCCCTGGTGCGACGAATCTAGTTACCCCTGCTGCCTATGCGCAACTTGGTGGTATGCCAATGCTGATCATTACTGGGCAAAAACCCATTAAAGAAAGTAAACAAGCGTTGTTTCAGATTGTTGATGTGGTCAGCATGCTGCGTCCCATCACCAAGTTCACCAAACAAGTTGTGCATGGCAGTACTATCGCCGCCATTGTGCGAGAGGCCTTCCGGATTGCAGTGGAAGAGAGACCTGGTGCGGTGCATATTGAGCTTCCGGAAGATATTGCTGCTGAAGAAGCTCATCAACGCATCTATACAGTGGAGACTATCCGTCGCCCTGATGCCGATAACCGCACGATTCAACACGCCCTGAAAATGATTGAAGAGGCATCAATGCCTCTATTACTGATTGGTGCCGGTGCTAACCGTAAACGGGCTAGTGCTGCTTTAACAAAATTCGTCGAACATACCGGTATCCCCTTTTTCAACACGCAGTTGGGTAAAGGGGTAATTGATGAGCGACATGACAGTTATCTGGGTACAGCAGCCTTGTCTGAATCAGATTTCCTGCATTGTGCTATTGAGCGAGCGGATCTCATCATTAACGTCGGACACGATGAAGTAGAAAAACCGCCATTTTTTATGAAAGATGGTGGTGCACAGGTTATTCATATTAATTTTCACGCCGCAGAAATTGATCCTGTCTATTTCCCTCAACTCGATGTAGTTGGCGATATCGCGACATCTATTAACCGTCTTCGCACCGGATTAACTATTCAGCCGCACTGGGATTTTTCTTACTATTACAAAGTAAAACAAGAGGTGAATGAGCGGCTGTCAAAATATAGCGATGATGAACGCTTCCCTATTCTGCCGCAAAGTGCCGTGCGCATTATTCGTGAAGCCATGGGTGAAGAAGACATTCTCGCTCTGGATAATGGTGTCTATAAAATCTGGTTTGCACGTAATTATCCAAGTTATTACTACAACTCCTTGCTGCTGGACAACGCACTCGCCACCATGGGGGCTGGACTATCCACAGCCATGATGGCAAAAATGTTAAATCCGGACCAAAAAGTGATGGCTGTCTGTGGCGATGGCGGCTTTATGATGAACTCACAAGAAATGGAAACCGCCGTCAGACTCGACCTTGATTTGGTGGTGTTGATATTCAACGACAACGCCTATGGCATGATCAGATGGAAACAAGAAGGCATGGGCTTTGAAGATTATGGCCTCAACTTTAATAATCCCGATTTTGTGAAATACGCAGATAGTTATGGCGCTTTTGGTCATAGACCAGCCAGTCATGCGGAGTTCATCAAAATACTCGATTACGCCCTCAATGCCAAAGGCGTTCACCTGATTGATTTGGCTGTTGATTACTCACTGAATTACTCGATCCTCAGTGAAGGCCTGAAACAAAAAATCTGTATTTTATAAGGAGCTTATATAATGACCACGCCCCATTTTCCGTTGAAGATCGCTGGTTTATCAAAAACGGATGCTTCCCGGGCGGAAGTCTTCTCGCCCTTCAATGAACAATTACTCGGCACTGTCGATCAGGCAAATAAAGAGGATATCGATAAAGCCTTAACTACAGCGCATTCGCTATTTAAGGATCGCTCACGGTGGCTTACTGTTGTTCAGCGTATCGGCATTCTGGAAAAAGCTGTTGAGATGATGAAAGCAGATGCAGAAAGTCTCGCTATCGGTGCTGCTAAAGAAGGCGGCAAACCTCTTATTGATTCACAAGTCGAAATGGCTCGCTGCATTGATAGTATTCGTGCCTGTATCGATGGTTTGCGTAATGATGCCCCTCATACTATTCCTATGGGCATTAATCCGGCATCGCAACATCGTTTAACCACCATGCGCAAGGAACCGATTGGCGTGGTTGTTGCCATCAGTGCCTTTAACCACCCGCTTAATCTTATAGCCCATCAGGTCGGGCCAGCGATTGCAACGGGTTGTCCGGTCATTGTAAAACCTGCTGAAAAAACACCTTTATCCTGTTTCCGTCTGGTTGAGATATTCCATAAAGCTGGCTTACCGGAAGGCTGGTGTCAGGCTTTACTAACAGAAAGTCACGAAGATACCGAGTCTCTGGTCACCGATGACCGTGTGGCATTTTTAAGCTTTATCGGCAGCGCTAAAGTGGGCTGGTATTTACGCTCAAAACTTGCCCCAGGTACCCGCTGTGCTCTGGAACATGGTGGTGTTGCCCCGGTTATTGTTACCGAGGATGCTGATATCGATGCTGCAATCCCAAGCCTTAGCAAAGGCGGTTTTTATCATGCAGGCCAGGTGTGCGTATCAGTACAACGAATTTACGCACATAGCTCTATCGCCAGACAACTGGCAGAAAAATTGGCGACAACTGCTAAACAACTCAAGGTAGGTGATCCGGTATCAGCCGATACCGAAGTGGGACCCATCATCAAAAAGTCTGAACTAACTCGGATTGATAATTGGGTTAATGAAGCGATTGATGCAGGTGCGGAATGTCTGTGCGGCGGTAAAGCACTGGATGATAACTGTTATGCTCCGACCGTGTTATTTAACCCACCTGCTGATGCCAAAGTTAGTACCTCAGAAGTATTTGGCCCTGTGGTGAATGTATATCCATTTGATGATGTCGATGACGCTCTGGCAGCAGCCAACAGTTTGCCATTTGCATTCCAGGCCTCGGTATATAGCCGAGAGTTAAATGCGGCAATGTATGTGGCTGACAAACTCGATGCATCTGCAGTAATGATTAATGAACACACGGCATTTCGTGTCGATTGGATGCCTTTTGCCGGTTTAAAACATTCCGGTTTAGGTACAGGCGGTATTCCTTACACAATGGAAGATATGCAGGTTGAGAAAATGATTGTGATGACATCAAAAGGTATTTCCGCCTGAATATGATGAATTTACAGTACAAGGCACTCTTGTTAACAGTGCCTTTTTTCTTAACATCGCAGCTAATGTTTGTATCAAAAGCCCATGCTGACACTGATGTTAGAGCGGTAACAAAACCCAGTATGAATCGTTTTACACCACTCAATTCTGACAAATCCTCATCATTGTCCCTATCACCCTCGGGCTGCGTCAGAACAACCGAAACCTTGACCTTATCTGGCGCTACTCAAACCCCAGCCAAAAAATGGCTACTCAAGTCTGGTGACCATTGGCTACCGGTAGAAACAACTGCCATTAACAATAATAAACAGCTCTTAATCAAGCTGCCGGAAACACAGCTATCCGCTGGTCAGTCTTACCCTTTATTTTTGCTGGAAGGCAACAATCAAACTGACTCAGGGCTGAGCATCACTATCTGTCCTGATTTTAGTCAATTACCTTTATTACCTGCCCCTAAAACTGATTAATAAAATCCACAATAGTTTTTCTGAGTTCATCATCACCTCTCAATGGTTTAGCTAAATGAGAAACCATGGCAACGTGATCTAAAGACTCAAATTCAACAAGTTGAACCGGACCATTGTTCCGTCCAATCTCTGCAGCCAGATGAATACTATTTCTTGGTAAAACGGTGTGGTCCTTATTGCCAACCATCAATAACATTGGTGGGTTTCGCCCATCCACAAAATTAATAGGCTGACTTTGCCAGCGTTCTGACTCAGGGCCAAAAATATGCTTTAAGCGCTGACTTTTTAGTGGCAAGAAATCATAAGGTCCGGCCAAACCTACCATGCCTTGAATATCTGTTGGCTTATATCCGTATTTAACCAAGTAGGAAGCATTTAGACTCAGTAACGCAGCAATATGTGCACCTGCTGAATGCCCGGCAATAAACACCTGCTTTTTGTCACCGCCGTAGTCATTGATGTGTTTAAACACCCAATCTATCGAGCGAGCAGCATCATCAACAAATTCAGGAAAAACTACTTCAGGATATAAACGATAATCAGGAATAATGACAATATAACCAGCAGCCGTCAGGGCTTCTGCAACAAACTTATAATCGTCCTTACTGCCTGAGTCCCAACTACCACCATAAAAGAAAACAATTGTCTTTAGTGGCTGTGTGCCCAGCGTTGTCCCCGGCAGGTAAATATCCAGCTTTTGTCTGTTCTTCTCACCATAGACCTGATCCGCTATTTTTTGATAACCGTCTTCTGGTACCAATGCATTTAATACCGTCACCGGCGAACAAGCATTGCATAACGACACCATTAGTGCTGTCACTGTACGCTGAAAAACCTGCCAATAACGCCCTCGACTCAATGTGCATACCTCATTTCTGACAGCCCTATACATCTAAAATAAATCATTGATTTATATTGTTATTAGGTTCACGTGAAATTCACGTTAAGCGGCAGAGACTCGACTTAACAATCAACGTCAAAGGTGATGATGATGAAACGTTTTATGATTAAAACCATCCTGCTTGTCTCTCTGACGCCCTTCTCTGTTGCTGATGCAAATAAAGTAATCATCGATTATGACTTTGATGCCGCGAGTCCTTTCTATCAAGACACGGCTATCGTTGTACAGAATAAACAAGGCATCCCATATGTTGGCCTTATCAATACGTTAGGGAAATTTGTTCTGCCCCTACAGAAGCACACTGAAATAAAAGCATTTAATGAAGGACTTGCGCCGATCCGTATTAATCAACGCTGGGGATTTATCGATACCAAAGGCCAGATTGTCATTCCAGCCACATATAAAAAGCTGACACCATTTAATGAGGGCCTTGCTGCAGCATTAGAAGACGACAAATGGGGATTTATTAATACAGATGGTGACTGGGTCATCTCTCCCCGATTTGATAAAGCAGACATCTTTCAGGAAGACAGAGCCGCCGTAAAACAATATGGCTCGTGGGGCTTTATTGATAAACAAGGTAGATGGATTATTCAGGCGCAATTTCGTGACACAAAACGCTTTAGTGACGGCTTGGCAGCAATAAAAACGAATGATGGCTGGGGCTATATAGATACTGCTGGTCATACTATTATCCAGCCCCAATACGAAGCGGTTCACTCATTTAGCCAGCAGATTGCCTTAGTCAGTGATAATCAAAGCTGGTGGTTTATCTCGGAAAATGGTGAGGTATTAAATGATAAAAAATATGAACACGCCCAACCGTTTAGTGAAGGTAAAGCTGTTGTGATGCTTAACAGTAAATACGGTTATATCGATATACAAGGAAAAGAACTGATTAGTCCGGTTTATGACGATGCTTGGTCATACAAAGACGGTCTGGCAAGGGTAGAGAAAGCCGGAAAAGTCGGCTACTTAGATGAAACAGGCAAAGTGATTATCAAACCTCAATATAAATGGGGCCAGTCTTTTCATGAAGGTATGGCGGCAGTGACACTGGATTACTGGGATTATGGTTATATTAACCAATATGGTGAGCTGGTCATTCAACCCCAGTATGATGATGCCAAACCATTTAATAATGGTCTGGCACCAGTCAAACGTGAGGGGAAATGGGGTTATGTCTCTTTTGATTGATTCGCTGCTGCCTCCATCAGTTTCACATCAAACGGTTTGCTGGCTTCGCCAAAGTAAATCGTGCTGTGTGGGAATGGAATTTCAATATTTTTCTCATCAAAGCTGAGTTTGATGCGTCTTAAAAATTCCCGGCCAACCGTCCACTGTTGAATAGGCAGCGTTTTAATTCTGCCTTTAATAATCACCGCGGAATTATCGAGTTTATCCACACCAAAAATTTCAGGTGGTTCGATAATCAATTTTTTCATATCTTCGTCAGCCATCAGTCCGTCAGCCACTTCCTGAATGGCTTGTATTACCTCATCAGTATTTTCTTTATAGGCCACACCGATATCAAACACATAAGCTGACCATTCAGTCGTCATATTGCTTAGTGTGGTTATGGTGCCGTTTGGAAAAAAGTGCACAATACCTGCTAGATCACGTAATACGGTAGTACGGAAATTGATAGCCTCAACTAAACCGCCGGTGCCGTTAATCACGGCTACATCCCCCACTCGGATCTGATTTTCCAGAATAATAAAAAAGCCTGAAATCACATCCCGCACCAGATTTTGCGCGCCAAACCCAATCGCCAAGCCAACAATACCAGCACTGGCGATAAGAGGCCCAACTTCCACACCAATTTCTCTTAATATAATCAGAAAGAAAGTAATCCATATCGCCAACAGGCCTGCTTGTTTTAATAGCCTGACAATGGTTTCGATACGTTTTCTGGATTCCAGTGAAGACTCACCACGCGCAGCCGCCTTACCAACCAGCCTTACTTCAAAGCGCTGTAATGCCGATTTCAACAACCGCGTCGCCACCCAGGCAGTAATAAATATAATCACCATCCGCAAACTGGCAGTGATAATGGCGGACCAGCTGATCTGTTCAATAAGAGTCTTTATCGATTCCATCATTAACTCCGTTAAAGGGGATGAATTCAGACGTAATATCCGAGATAATATTTCACTTCTGCATACTATTTAACAACGTTGTTAATGCAGCCACTCATATAATAACGACTCAGTACCCCACTAAGGGTTCCATGCTGTGTTGTGGGCAATAAAACAAGATTGCTCAATCTCTTATTTTTGACTATCTTTAATCGCAGCCATTACTGGAACGACTATGACCTACTGTATTGCCATATCATTAGATAAAGGACTGGTGCTTACCTCTGACTCAAGAACCAATGCGGGTATAGATCAGGTCAGCACATACAGCAAAATGTTTCGTTTCAATACAAAGGCTGATCGCTGTATCGCTATCCTCAGCGCAGGTAATCTGGCAACTACACAATGTGTGATAGAACAGCTCAACCGGGATCTGCGTGAAAGTAATGAAACCAGTCTCAATACTACCCATTATTTATCCGATACCGCTGATTATGTCGGTGATGTTTTAAGTCAACGTATCAAGCGTTATACCGAAGACCAGCAGTCCGGCTTTTCACCGGATGCCACTTTATTGATGGCGGGACAGATAAAAGGGCAACCGCCTCAGGCTTTTTTGATTTACCCACAAGGAAATCACATCACCACCAGCGTGGATACACCCTATTTGCAGATTGGTGAAAGTAAATACGGCAAACCGGTTCTGGATCGCTTTCTAACAATGCAAACTTCATTAACTGATGCAGCCACTTGCGCGTTAATTTCCATGGACTCCACCATGAAAAGTAATGTCAGCGTGGGTCCGCCTATTGAAGTATTGGTCTACGAAACCGATAAGCTTATGTTTAAGCATCATTATCGCTTCGATGCTGAAGATCCCTTCCTGATTAACTTGCGACGGGAATGGGGAAATAAACTGAACCAAGCATTTAAAGAAATGCCACGGATTCCCGAGTCTTTTTCAACGGACTCAACAACTGGTGAATAAAGTGTAATTTTTTTCTCACTAATGCAGAAACCACAAAAGGATAGGCATCTGTATTGCCGACACTTCTGTTTAAGGCATTCATTTTCACCACCAGTGCAGACCAGTCTGTCATTAACACATCAAAGTCGCTGGCATAATCAAAATGGTCAATCAGACCATAAACTACCGCCGTTTCCATGGTTTCACTCATCATCAGATAGTGTGACCATGTTTCTGCCCAGTCCTCCATAGGGTGGGCGCTTGCATACGCTGACAGATAATACTCCGACCAGTCTGCTGCAGGGCCTTCACTGTAATAAGTATTTAAACTGCTTTGATAATCTTGTTCAGTAAAGCCAAAGACATCGCAGAAAGCCGTGTAATGCTCACTGTCTTTAATCAATGTATCCCAATAGTAATGCCCAATCTCATGACGAAAATGACCCAGTAAGGTTCGATAAGATTCATTCATTGCTTCGCGGGTGGCTTCTCTGAAACTACCATCCGCCTCAGCCGCATTGAGCGTAATCACACCCTGACTATGACCACTCAAAACATGTTCAAGAGCTAAGTCCGGATTAGTTCGCTGATCTTCAAGAAAATCAAATACTAAGCCGTTCTCATAGCCTTGATAATACGCTTTAATTGGCAGATTTAATCTAAGCAAGCCATAGATCATGCGTCGTTTAGCTGCTTCTAAAGTACGCCATCGCCGCCAATTATCCGGCTGGGTTAGCATCGGTATCGTTCTGGTTAAGGCACAGGAAATACATTGTGTATTGAGTGAATCCGCTGGAATTAACCAGTTACAGGCCAGCTCATGATCACGATGATGGCAACTCCGATAACGTTGTAATGGAAAGAGATCGGTCATCAGCCAGGCATTATCATCTTCCCGCAGGCTGGAGAGTTGTTGTAACTCAGGGATAAAACCTAGTTGGCTGCCACAGACACCGCAATGTGTGTTTTCAAAAAAGATTTCTTGCCCACACTGGCAAAAGAAACGTCTCATGAGGCTGAATAATCCGGATAAAACCAATTGCTGGTAATACTGGTATTCAAGCGATTTAGCGAAATCTGTAGCTCATCCATCATTAGTCGTATGGTTTCCGGTGGATTTTTCTCTGCGCTGTAGGCTTTTAGTCGTGCCAAGATCTCGCCCTGCAGTTCTAACACCCGTTTATCACCAGGCAAATACTCCAGATAATTGCCTATGGATTTGACGGAAAAACTTAATGAGCGAGGGAAGGCATTATCCTGAATTAAGAACGCGAGTACCTTTTCACCCTTCAATGACGAATTATGCGCCTGAATATACATCTGCTGGGCATTTAACACCCTAAGCAAGGTTGCCCATAAAATACCTTCATGCTGTCTTAATGCATCACTACGATTATCGGACATTAATAAAGTAGCCAGTTCAAGTATTCGGCTGGTCATATCAGCCCGTTCCAGGTGTTTACCAGCTTGTAGAAAATCATAGGCGTAATTACGGCTCATATGATTGGCAATCATACCCCAGATACACTGACAAGACTCCATGACAGTGAGTAATAACTTCTGCCTTCTGCGCCGATTGCCAATGGATGACAATTCACTTTTCACTAATAGGTGCAGCTCGTTGACTTGCTCCCAGACTTCCTCAGGTAACACATCAAGTGATGTTCGAGCATTTTCTCTAACCGCAGATAAATTATTGATAAGTGAGCCACCATAACTGGGATCAGACAATAGAAAATGCATGATGTCATATTCATTTTCACGGGGGTGTTTGGTGTAATAAATCTGCTCTGCATCAAAAATGGTGACTAAGGTAAACCAGTTCACCTCCATATGTTCCGGTAAGTCCATCAACAATGCCGTATGCACATTAATTAAACGTGCCGTATTTTCTACACGTTCCAAATAACGCGCTAACCAGTACACCCTTTCAGCAACACGGGATAACATTAGTCTTCCTCCATGATCTGACGACTTTCATCGACAATCCAGGTATCTTTACTTCCCCCACCCTGTGATGAGTTAACCACCAAAGATCCTTCCACCATAGCGACACGCGTCAATCCACCCGGGGTAACATAAATATCATCTCCAGAAAGAATGAAAGGCCTCAAATCAACATGACGTGGTGCAATGGTTTCATCACAACAAGTAGGAGAGACCGATAAACTCAGAGTAGGCTGAGCAATATAATTCTTTGGATCGTTGGTCAGTAAGTCGCGAAACTCCTCCACTTTCTCCGCGGAAGAATGAGGTCCCACCAGCATGCCGTAACCACCCGACTCATTAGCTGGCTTAACCACTAACTCAGGAAGATGTTGTAGCACGTGATCCAGATCCTCATCATTACGGCATAACCAGGTAGGCACATTACTTAAGATAGGCTCTTCATTGAGGTAGTAGCGGATCATATCGGGCACATAGGCATAAATCACTTTATCGTCCGCAACACCGCAACCTGGCGCATTGGCAATCGCCACCTTACCAGCTCGCCATGAACGCATGATGCCCGGCACACCCAGCATCGAATCAGGACGAAATACTTCAGGATCAATAAAATCATCGTCGATACGGCGATAAATCACATCAACTCGTTCAAGACCATGAATTGTTTTCATATAGACATAGTCGTCATCACCAACCAGCAGATCGGCTCCTTCCAGTAAAATCAAACCCGCCTGCTGAGCCAGAAACGCATGCTCAAAATAGGCCGAGTTGTAGATACCTGGCGTTAACAAAGCCATGGTTGGGTTAGATAAATCCGGGCGTAATGAGGCGAGCATTTCTGCTAAGTGCTCCGGATAAGCATCAACAGGACTGATGTTTAATAATTTAAATAACTCAGGAAAAACGCGTTTAGTGGTTTTTCTGTTTTCGAGCATATAAGCCACGCCCGATGGCACACGTAAATTATCTTCAAGCACATACAATGTACCTTCATGATCACGTACCAGATCAGAACCACAGATATTCGCCCAGACGCCATGAGCAGGTGTCATACCATGACATTCTTTACGATAACCTTTTGACTGATAGACAACATCGGCGGGCATGATGCCGTCATTGATAATGTGGCCTTCGTTATAAATGTCCTGAATGAACTGATTTAAGGCACGAATACGCTGTTTTAGCCCCTTTTCGGTGCGTTCCCATTCACCTTTGGGGATGGCCCGGGGAATAATATCAAACGGCCATGCCCGATCGATATTGCCCGCATCGCTGTATATGGTGAAGGTAATGCCGCGTTCCAGCATTTCCACTTCTGACTCTTTGACGCGCTGCGTAAAGGCTTCTTTTTCCATGCAACGCAAGTATTCAAGTAACTTAAAACTGAATGCTCTGGGCTAATGTTTTGCAAACATGAGTTCATCAAAAAATGACCCCGGATCATAGTCTTTCCAAATGTCCTTCATCAGTCCCCCCATCAGGTTTTAGCGAAAAGAACGTTGTTACTAGCAATATGAGCAAGAGTTATACCTGACTTAAAAGCTAGGTTAATTTTTACCTTCATTTAATCAAAGCTGCTTCAGCCATACTATTAATGAGTTCAGCCGCATTTTCTTCATGTGTACCGCGAAAGGCTGAAACCAGAACTTTCGCTTCATTAAATGCTTGGTCAATTTCATGTCTGAACAGCTGTTTATAGCGTTCAACCCCGATCAGGTAAACTCCGCCAGACAGAGATATTCCCTGCAAAATCTGATATTTACTGTCACTCGCATGTGAAGCTATCAGTTGAGCAACAATCTGACTATAAAGAGGAATCCCCATGACAAAACTTAATAGCTTATTCACTTCTTGCGGATTTCTGTTTTTCCAGTACTGCGCATAAATGGAGATTCGTCTTAACCGCAGCCAGTCAATATCAGATACCGTGGCAACAGGACCCGATGGCTGTGCCCCATGAAATATCAATTCAATATCACTACAAAACTGATAAAAATCGGGCAATGAGGCTTTACCTAATTGTTCTGCAATAATGGCAATATCCACTTCCAGCGCTTGCATCGCGCTTGGTACGATGTGGTCATACACCACTTTACTATGCCGCTGGCCACTTTTGTCGGACCAGAACTGGATCGCTTTTGCCAAAGGGTGAAATTCAGCAAGCACAGACACTGATGAAAATAAGTGTGTATCGGGACTCATCATCTATACACCTCCAGCAAAAGAAGCTCAGGTCATGTTTTCAAGCAAAAAAAAGCCCCGTTCAACGTGTTGTTGAACAGGGCTTTGACTACACAGAAAAGCCTTAGCTAAGTGCAGATAACGCTTTTTCATAGTCTGGTTCATCAGCAATTTCACTTACTTGCTCTGTGTAAATGACTTTACCGTTTTCATCAATGACCACCACTGCGCGTGAGCATAATCCCGCTAACGGTCCGTCTTTCATTAATAAGCCGTAATCTTCAGCAAATGAAGAACGGAAAGCTGAACCTGTCACCACATTATCAATGCCTTCAGCCCCACAAAAACGGGCCATTGCAAATGGTAAGTCTTTTGAAACACAAACAACGGTAGTGTTATCCAGTGCCGCTGCTTTTGTATTAAATTGTCTGACTGACATCGCACAAGTAGGCGTGTCCACAGAAGGGAAAATATTTAACACTACACGCCCCGAAAGATCCGCTAGTGTTAATTCAGACAAATCATCTTTTGTCAGGCTAAATTCAGGTGCCTTATTTCCCACAGCCGGCAGCTCACCGACCGTCTCAAAAGGTGTACCTTTTAATGTCACCGTAGTCATAAAATCTCCTTTAATTTTAGTTATATGAACAATATAAACTGGCTTCAAACAATGATTGTCAAACGGGATGTTGTTGTTTTTCGTAAGACCGTTGTCTGCTTTGTTTAAGCTCACCCAGTATTTGATAGACTTGGCGGGCATCAGATAAATTCCGCTTGGCAATAGCAACCCGCTTATCTTCAATCATCGCGATCATGGCGATCACACCCACAATACTGATCAGCGTACCAGCAATTCCCCCTGACACCCAAGCAACATAGATCGCTAATAGAATCAGAATGAAAATCTGGATAACCATCCACTGAGACGCCAGCTTTTCTTTTTGGCAGGTCACATACTTCTCATGCCATAAACTCACTAACAGATTCAGCTCTTCATCACTCAACACGGTCAGATTGTTGTAATACTCCAGTCCGATTAATTCGTCATTGTAGTTTCGGGAGCTCAATTGCGCATCTTCAGCCATTTCCTTTAACGCACTATATGTATCTTCATCACGCTCAATCATATTCACTCCTTTTGATGCCGCTGTCTCACTATGGCTCAGCTCGCCAGACACTTCCAGAGACACTATTCCCTGTTAATTTGTGCGAAGTATTTCTCAGTTTCATAAAACTTTAATACTCCGGCCCTATAGTCCTCAGCAAATCGCCTTTTTAGACAGAGGCAACTTTGCTTTTTATTTAATCTTAGGTGCTGTCACCATGAATACTAATAACGCTGAACCCATTATTATCTGGCGACTCACTGATGGAAAACCCGGCCATCAAAGCCAGTCTTTGGGCTTGGTCAATGCCTTGAAGCGCAAAATGCCCTGTGAAAGTTTTGATATTCCGGTAAGTGGTCGACTACAACCCGTGTTTGACTTACTGAGTACGACCTGGCCGGCAGGTCATGGACTGCCACTACCTGATCTTATTGTCGGAGCAGGTCATCGCACGCATCTTCACATGCTGGCAGCAAAAAAAGTATATGGCGGGCAAACGATTGTCTTGATGCAACCCAGCTTGCCTGTGTCATTTTTTGATCTTAGCTTAATACCAGAACATGACTATTATCAAGGTAGTGGTAATGTACTGGAAACCCGTGGTGTGCTTAACCCTATTCATGCTGCTGGTGAGCATCAAAAAAACGAAGGTTTGATAATGATTGGTGGCCCATCCAAACATTGTGACTGGAACGAAAGCCACCTCATCTCACAGCTGACTCAGCTTTGTAAACAAAACCCTCGTATTCACTATACGCTGACCACCTCTCCCCGTACACCAGCAAATTTTGCCACTCATCTGCTCGGCTTCAAACTGGATAATCTGACGATTGTGCCATTTGAAGAAACAGACCGTAATTGGGTAGCACGTCAATTAGCTGTCTGTTACAGCGCCTGGATCAGCGAGGACTCGGTCTCTATGGTTTATGAGGCACTAACAGCGAAAGCAGCGGTTGGTATTCTTAATATGCCGATTAAACGTGATAACCGTGTATCACGAGGATTGAGTAAGCTCGTTGGTGACGGTTACGCCGTTCGTTTTGATAGCCTCGGTCATTATAAAAGTCGCTTACAACCCGTGCCAGGCTTTATGGAATCAGAACGCTGTGCAGACTGGATCATGAAACACTGGTTGGATGTGGTTGTACAGCCTCAAACCCAACCGATTCCACAACTCAGTTAATCCTTAATGACAGAACATTTAACGGTTGTTCAGGTTTTACCTGCCCTTGAGTCGGGTGGTGTTGAGCGAGGTACATTGGAAGTCGGACACTATCTGGCAAGCCAGGGCCATCGCTCGCTTGTCATTTCTGCAGGTGGGCGTTTAGTCGATACTCTGACCAGGCAAGGTAGTGAACATATCAACTGGAATATTGGCAGAAAATCACTGGCCACATTCCGCCTTATTCCCCGACTTCGCCGTTTTCTTGTGAAAAATCATGTGGATATTTTGCATGTGCGTTCACGTATGCCAGCATGGGTATGTTACTTAGCCTGGAAATCCTTACCCAAACAATCACGGCCAAAATTCATCACCACGGTTCATGGTACCTATTCGGTAAATGGCTACAGCAGAATCATGACCAAGGGCGAACATGTGTTCGTTGTGTCAGAAAAAATTCGTGATTATGTCACCACCCATTACGGGGTCAAAGATAATCTCACCATCAATTACAGAGGCATAGACAGACGTGATTTTCCTTATGGCTTTGAACCTGATAGTGAATGGTTAAAACATTGGTATCAAAGCTTTCCACAAACTCAGGGAAAACTACTCATCACGCTGCCTGGACGTATTACACGCTGGAAAGGTCAGGCGGACTTTATAGAGATTATCGCTGAACTCAAAAAATATTATTCCGATGTACACGGGCTTATCGTCGGCGAAACTAAAAAAGGAAAGTCGGGCTTTTTAGCTGAGCTACAGCAGCGTGCTGCTGAACTTGGTGTCATCAACGATATCAGCTTCGTTGGTCACCGCAGCGACCTGAAGGAAATTATGTCTATTTCAAGTTTAGTGATGTCATTATCGCTCCAGCCTGAAGCGTTTGGCCGCGTGACCATTGAAGCGTTAAGTCTGGGCGTGCCTGTTATTGCTTATGCGCATGGCGGTGTGGAAGAACAACTTTCGACCGTATTACCAGAAGGCAAAGTGAACACTGGT
Source organism: Methylophaga sulfidovorans (assembly GCF_900114205.1). Taxonomy (GTDB): domain Bacteria; phylum Pseudomonadota; class Gammaproteobacteria; order Nitrosococcales; family Methylophagaceae; genus Methylophaga; species Methylophaga sulfidovorans. The sequence continues at coordinate 182,882 of NZ_FOSH01000004.1, read as the reverse complement.
GATAAAGCCGCTGTTGTTAGCTTAGCGACAAAATGGTTACTTGCCCCTCCTACCGTGCCGGAATCGCATCCCTTCATTTTGCAATCCATGTTAGACACGACCTTATCTGTCTATAAACGTGTTTTACAGCAAAGCACTGCATCGTGAATATCTGTCAGATCCTGTTAAGTACCGGTGAGGGTGGGCTGGAAAAACATGTTCGCGAAATGTCCATTAGCCTGAATAAAGCGGGTCACACAGTCAGTGTGATTGCTGACCCGCAATTTTTAAATACCTTACCTGAGCAAATACAACGCTTTCCGGTAAATGCATGTCTAAGTCGAAATAACCCCTTGCTTTGGTTAAGTGTGCTGTATTTCATACATCGCTCCAAAGCAGATATTGTCCATGCTCAGGCCAATAAAGCGACTGCAGTGCTAAATAAATGTCGCCATTTTCACTCAGCAAAAACGGTAGGGACATTACATAACATCAAAAGCAGAGTGAAAGATTATGCCAAGCTGGATCAGGCTATTGCCGTTAGTAATACGCTACGCTCTCAACTGAACATCGCCAACGCGGTTGCGGTTTACAATGGCATTGCAACGCCAACGGTAAAAGCGATTAACCTTTATGAAGACTTTGGCTTAAACCCTGACTTACCGACATTCTGTGCCGTTGGCCGTCTGGTTGAAACAAAAGGCTTTGATTTATTACTTAAGGCTATAGATGGTCTGCATTTAAACTTACTAATCATTGGTGAAGGTAAGGAAAGACCACACTTACAGAAACAAATCCAGGCACTATCCCGTAATACACACTGCCGTCTAACAGGCTATCGACCTGATGTCAGTTCACTGATGCAAGCCTGTGATGGCGTATTAATCAGCTCCAGACGAGAAGGTTTCTCTTACGTCTGTAGTGAAGCTTTACTGTTAAAAATACCCATATTATCGACTGATGTGCCTGTCGCGAATGAAGTGTTGGATAACACTTTAATTGTTCCCATTGCCGACACTAACGCCTTTCGTCAGCGCTTAGAAAGCCTGCTTGCCAACCCAGCGCGTTGGCAAAACCTGATGCAGGACGCCATTGCCCTTGCTCATACATCAATGACAATGGAAGCCATGACAGAAAAAACTGTCTCTGTTTATCAAACCTTAATCGAGAATTAGCTGCGATGCCTGCTTCCAAGCTATTGCTTATCAAGCATGGTGCTTTTGGTGATCTTATCCAGGCCGATGGTATATTCAGAGATATTCGCCAACATTTCAGTCACGCTGAGATTGTTTTATTAACAATGTCTCGTTACGAGTCCCTGATGCAGCGTTCTCCCTATATTGATCGCATCATCATTGATGACAGACAGCCTCTTATTCATTTAAAACAACAATTGAAGCTTCGTCAGCAACTGATTCAGGAACAATTTGATCTTGTGGTTGATCTACAAAACTCTGACCGAAGCGCTTTATATCAGCGCCTTTTTTTACCTAAGTTGAAATGGATTAGTCGACGCTCAAAGGTATCTCCGGAATCAGGATTAAAAGGCTTAGTGCAACTACTCTCTGAAGCAGATATACCAGCTCATCATGCTCTATCACCAAATGTCGTCTGGATGGTCGAAAACACACCTGAAATACTCAGAAAACATCCCATTAATAAACCATATATTGCACTTATTCCCGGCAGCTCAGCTCAGCATAAAGAAAAGCGCTGGCCGCACTATCCAGCCTTATCAAAAGCGCTTATCAGGCTAGGTTATGACGTAGTAAATATATTAGGACCCGATGAATTAGATATGGCCGCAAACCTCGCAGGCTATAGTCCTATGAGCAAAGACGACTTATTCAATTGGTTTGAACTGGCGAGTATTTTAAATAAGGCTAGCTTTGTTATTGGTAATGATACAGGCCCCAGTCATATCGCTTCATGTCTTGACCGCCCAGGTCTGGCTTTGTTCGGCCCAACTACCTCTGTCAGCCGCTCTGAAATTGTGCGAGGTCAATTTCAGGCTCTGCAAGTCAACGACTTGCGGCAGTTAAGTGTTGATCAGGTTCTGAAGCATCTGCCGCGGATATAGCTAACACCCAGGCAATACCTAACCATACCAGTGCTGCGACCCAATTACTCAAAACACTGATACCACCAGTGAGTGGCCAAAAACTCACCGTTAATACTGAAAAACTCAGAGCGGCTTGTATCCAGTTGCGTTGAACCAATAATGGACCTAATACCTTTTTGTATAACAAATACAGCATAAATAAAAATAATAATAAGCCGACCACACCTGTCTCAGCGCCAAGCTGCAAGTACAAATTATGTGGGTGAGTACACATCAGGCCGCTACTTATCAATAACTGTTGCTGCTCACATACTGTTTGATACGTGTGTAAACCACTACCCAGCCACCAGTTGTCCTGCCAAACCTGCCATGCAGCATTAAACACACTGCCATAATCTGATTGAGCAAATGTTGAAAGCTTTGAGCCAATACTCACAATACTTCTCTCAAACATCTCAGGTGATAAAAATAAAGTAGTTACCAATGTGATAGCCAGTAAAGCCAGCATCAGCATTAATTTTTGTTTGTATTGTTTGTATGCCAGTAACATCGCGATAAAAACAACGGCGCAGCCTGCACTAAACAAGATGAGCGCCATTCTTTCACCAGTCAGAAACGTAAAAACAAAACCAGTTCCCATCACCACGATCATAAACGTTAATTGACGTATTACAGATTGTTTAAAAACAGGGATAAGCAATGCAGCAAATAAGGCAATAAACCATAGTCTGAGAAGCATCGTACCAGGAATAGGACTTCGGAATGGGCCTGTTAAGCGAGTCTCAGAAAAGCGCTCTATGCCAAACCAGTCAACATCAAAAATATATTGCCAGAAAGTGTCGGCAATAATAAAAAACATGGTGAGCAATAAGCCGATAAGAAAGTATTGTCTGTTTTCAGCGTTATTAAAAACCCAGTATGACAAAGCCATTGCAAATAAAGGCCACCTTATAAAAGTAAGCACATACTTCAGACTTTCAGATGGCTCACTGCTTAGGGGTAAATTAACAAAAACAAGATAGGCATTAAACAGTAAGAAAGCTAAAAACCAGGGTTGTTTTATCCAATCCCAGTGACGGTTTTTATAACTGAAAACGAGAAAAGTAATGGCCACCAGCACAACGGTAATATCGGCAATGGCCCGAGAAAACAGTAATAATGCAGGCAATAAATACAGGAAGAGATGTACAGGAAGAGGGAAATTTAAGGGCCGGCTGAGCATGCCTATACTCGCGAAAAACTGTCATCATATTCGACATATATGACAGTTTAATGGCGATGTTAGAAACGCCAAGGCATCCTTGACTATCCCAGGCGTTTAGCTAGCTTATTTTTGTGACTCAGTCGTTTGCGGTTGAGCAACAACAATGGCGGCATCTGGTGCTTGCACAGATAGACTTTCCATCAGCTTACCCATGGTTTCAGACAGCCAGTAACAGGCATAAATATGATCGTAATAAGCGTTGGTGTAATCATTTCTAGCTGTCAATAATTCGTTTTCTGTATCCAGCAAATCCAATAGTGTTCTTCTACCGACATTAAACTGTTCAAAATACGCATCCCGCGTTTTTTCTGCTGCTATCTTACGTTGTTCAAGGATGGGTAAACGACGCGACAGTGTTTCTACATTAATCCACGCCATGCGCACATCACGATCAACGTTACGTTTAGTAATCTCCGCATTCTGTTTCGCCTGCTCACTTAAATACTTTGTCTCTTCGATGCGCGCTTTGTCAGCTCCACCGTTAAGTAGATTGTAATCCATACGAATCATGGCTTGAGCTTCTTTCTCATGACCACGTGTTCCATCAAGATTATTATCTGCTCGGGTACTCAGCTCCGCATTCACGTGTGGATGAAACGGTGCTTTTGCACCTTCTTCCTGAGCCAGTGAAGCCTCATGTTGAGCCATTGCAGACCATAATGACGGATGCTGGCGATAAGCAATTTGTAATGCATCCTCAACATCGGAAGGCGCAGTATCACAGCATGACTTACCAGGATCTATTAAAGATTCAGGAGCATGACCGACTAAACGCTCATAACGTGTTTTTGCATCCTGCAGATTACCTTCGGTAGAACGCAAATTGGCTTCAGCCAGAGCAACACGTCCTGTGGTCTGATCTAGATCAGAGCGATTACCTACTCCTGCTTCTGTTCTGAGTTTGATTTTGTCGAAGATTTTTTCGTGCTGTTCCAGGTTTTCTTGTGTTTCTTCCAGCAGCTGTTGACGTTTAAGAACATCGAGATAACTCTGCACTGTGTTAAGGCCGATCGTTTCTGCCTTATCTGTGACATCATAACCGGCCGCCTCAGCTTGAGCCTGACTTTGCTCTACAGCACTTTTAGTGGCAAAACCATCATAGAGCATTTGAGTTGCTCTTATTTCAGCTTCAACACGATGTAGTGATGCGTGATCAGGTCTTGTTGCCGGATTCTTTGTACGCTCATAACCAGTACCCAACGTTAAATCTACCCGCGGATAATAACCTGCTTTAGCTTGATCAACGGTCTTATCAACACTGTAACGGCGATTCGCTTCTGCCAACACTTCAGGGTTTTGTTTCAGAGTTGCATCGACGGCTTCCTGCAACGTTTCCGCAGCAATATTTGTGCTCGCTATCGCTGCAAGACATGCAGCAAAAATAGTAGAAAATCGTGATAAAACCATTTTTCTAATTACTCCAGAAATTAACGAACATCAATTTCAACCCGACGGTTGCCCACTTCTTCAGTCTCATCAGGAGTAGGAACTTTCAAAAGTGTTTCGCCTTTACCTGCGGTAGAAATATGTGTTGCATCTACCCCGGCGTTTATCAAATCCTGTGTAACTTTTTCAGCACGACGCTCGGATAATTTATCATTATATTGTGGGGAAGCCAGTGTATCAGTATAGCCAACGACTTCAATATGACGATCTCTTCTTTCTAAAATCGCTTTATAGACCTTAATGGATTCACGTAATGAATCGGGGGTGAAAGTCGTTTTATCCAAGTCAAAATAGAGTGTTGCGTGATATGGCGGGGGAGTGCGAATAACTTTTGGAGTGGTAGTAACAACCATCTCTTCATGACAAAAGGGAGAACCAGCATCTGAAACAGTAAGCGGTGCTTCTAATGACTCACGTAAATCTGAGCGGGGTGTATCTGGACCAATAGCATTATGAATGGTGCTACATGCAGACAGTACTAAACTGAATAAACTGGTCATAACCAGCCGAGAACCAATAGACATCCTTAACTCCAGCCATCCCTAACGTGATAACAATATTAGCTAATGATAACAACAAAGTATGATTATCACTAATGTAATGATGTTGTTACTCATATATTCAATCAATATCGGCAACCCTGACAAATATATAGGCTATTCAGTCATCGTCGAGTACTGACTCAATGGCTTCTACTAGTCTGGCATCATCAGGCTCAACAGCACTTGAAAAGTGCTCTAACACATGGCCATCAGTATCAATAATATATTTGTTAAAATTCCAGTCTGGTGCCTGACTTTGTTTGTTTATCTCCCTGAAGATCGGGTTAGCACGCGAACCTGTGACATAGCTGGGCGCAACCATGGTGAAGCTCACACCAAAGTTTTCTTTACAAATTCTGGCAGCTTCTGCTTCTGTTTTTGCTTCTTGATCAAAATCGTTACTGGCAAAACCAATAACAACCAAGCCTTTACCCTTGTATTGCTCATGTAACTTTTCCAAGCTACCAAACTGGCGTGTAAAGCCACAATGACTGGCTGTATTTACCACCAATAAGGCTTTGTCTTTAGCCAACTCACACAAATTTACCGTGTTATTTGAATGCAGTTTCGGTAAGTCATAATCAAAATACTGTGGACAGTCTTTGGCCTGCACAATAGATGAAAATGCCATTAATATTCCCAGCCATAAATAATGTTTCATAGTCTCTCTCCTGTTTATTTAGCCTATTTTCTATATTCATTATCAAAAAAATGTGATGACCATAAAATGACTAGTCTTTTGATAATTTTGGAAAATTAGGACGTTGTTATCAATTAATGAAGCTGCTAAATTAATGTTAGGTATTTCACAATTTTACACAAAGGACGTGTTTTGGAAGCCAGATCATTATCAGAGTGTGGAGTCATCTCAGACTGGGGTATCGTTGAAGTTGAGGAAACCAAAGACAGGCATATTATTGGTTTCTCCAGCCACTATAACTTCTATGTTATTACCCAAAAAATAATCGACTATCACTATGATGTGGAAACACGACAAGGTTCCGCTATTACCGACTCAGGTATCCTCTACGCCTTAACCGGTAAACCCGTTTACTACAGTCCTAATAAACAAATACAACTTCAGGAGTTTATGGAAAAAAATAACTGCAAGTTAAAGCCTGTAAGAGTCGAGCGATTTAATCTCTTTTATTTGAATGCTGTCACCCAAAAGTTATTATCGATCAACACTAAGTCTATGAGGTTATTATCTCGCTTTCTGCAGTAGTGAAATATCTGTTTGAGTATCGACATCAATTAATACCGAAGGCGTATCAACATTAACTGCTTGTATCTGTATTTCATGGACTTTTAATATCGTTTTAGCGCCTACATCCCCAGTTAATTGCATTAAATCATCCCGATATTGACTGGAAAACGCGACTGGATGTCCTCGTTTGCCATCATAAAACGGCGCTGATAAAGCTGCTCCTTGTTGTAACTGACTGACTAACTTTTCCAATATATCCGGCTTCAGCATAGGCATATCAGCCAAGCCAATTAACCATCCCTTTGAGGCTTGAGTAGCGTGGATCCCAGCGGCTAGTGAATGTCCCATTCCTAACTCTGCCTTATCTGCTTTGACGATGTTAAGCCTGTCTGTAACGGCTCGACACGTTTCTCTTAACTGTTGGTTATTTACTGGCGTGATGAGATGAATTTGTTCAAATACTTCTAACCATGGCGATAAGGTATGTAATATCAGCGGCTGTCTAATCCCATTGTATGCAACTTCCGAGAGCAGCTTGTCCGAACCAAAGCGTGATGACTTACCGGCAGCAAGAATAATTGCAGCGATCCCTGCCGTTTCCACTGTATTACACCGTCACTTTATTAACGGACGATGAAAGTTGCGGTGTTTGTGTTCTCTCTCGACGAATTGCAATCAATTCAGCAGAAATTGCTACAGCGATCTCGGCAGGCGTTTTACTGCCTATCTGTAAACCAACTGGTCCATGTAAACGATCGATTTCTTGCTGGGTGAGATCAAATAATTTCAGTCTTTCCCGACGTTTATCATTATTGGTTTTGGCACCTAAGGCCCCGACATAAAAAGCCGCTGATTTTAGGGCTTCCAACAATGCCATATCGTCTAATTTAGGATCATGCGTTAATGCGACCACCGCTGTATTTAGATCAGGCTGTAAGGACACTACCGCATCATCAGGCATCATGGTAAGCAAAGTGCTCTGTTCATGTTGCCAGGTTTCCTGCATTTCTGGTCTGGGATCACAGACAAACACCTGGTAATCCAATGCCGTAGCAATATTTGCCAGATAGAATGACGTTTCTGCTGCACCAATAATTAACAGGCGTAACCTTGGCCCATACACAAAAGAAAGTAAGTCTTCCTGCTCGCTGACAACAGACTCATTACTGACAGCATTGGTACATGTGACCTGTAACGAAGTTAACGAAACCTGTCTCTTTATTAACTTCTGAGACTCAATAGCGGTGACGACTTCTTCCAGCCACGCCTTATCAAGCACAGGCTCTACCAACAATCTTAGCTGACCACCACAGGGAAGTTTATAACGCAGCTGTTCTTCCTGATTAGCACCATAGATCTTCAGCTCAGCAGATGAAGCAGAGAGCTGATCCAGTTTCACTAAAGACACCAGATCATCTTCTATACAACCACCAGATACAGACCCAACTAAAAGACCATCGCCCCGAAGAGCACACATTGAACCCGGTTGGCGGGGGCTGGAACCATAGGTTCCAACCACCGTAATTAACCAGACCTTATGCCCTTCTTGCTGCCAGCTCAGTAGCTGCCTGAGCACATTGAGATCATGCCCGGTCATCAGACTATGACTCGAGCTGATAACGTATCGGTAACTCACGGATACGTTTACCAGTGGCATTAAAAATCGCATTACATATTGCTGGTGCGACCGGAGGCATACCCGGTTCACCAACACCACCTAATGGCTGATTAAAGTCTTTTGCCGGCACCAGATGAACATGGATCTCTTTTGGCGCCGCATCCATACGAGTCACCTGGTATCCATCAAAATTATCCTGAACGGTGACACCATCTTTAAAGGTGATTTCACTTGTCAGGGCTAAACTTGCCCCCATGATACATGCCCCCTCAATTTGAGAGCGGATACGTTCGGGGTTCACTTGTGGGCCACAATCTACAGCGACATCGATTCTCGGTATGCTGACCTCACCATCATCATTAACAACGACTTCCACTACCGTCGCAACATACGTCACGAAACTATAATGAACAGCTAAACCCTGTCCTGAGCCTTTGGGTAAGGTTTTACCCCAGTCCGCTTTATCGGTGACCATATTAATTACCCCCTTCATACGTGTCGTATTGAGAGGATAAAGCTCTGGCGATTCACCGTAGTTCCAGTCATCTTTTAATGATGCCGGATCGATTTCACGATCAGGACCAATCAGTGCTAGCAAAAAGTCTTTGTGATCTTTTTTCGTTTTATGCGCCATCTCAGCAATGAATGACTGAATCGCAAATGCATGAGGAATATTGGATACTGAACGGTACCAGCCAATTCGGGTATGAGCTGCAGCTTCAGGGTTTTCAATTTGAATATTCTTCACATCAAATGGAATATTCACAACACCCATACCTAATTCCATCGGCATTTCATTTTTAGCATCTTTAGCAAAAGTAGACGCTATTGTCGGTGCAACGGTCCGATGTAACCAAGCCGTTGTATTTCCACTTTCATCAAAACCGGCTTCTAAATGTTCGGCAGAAACTGTGTGGAAATAAGAATGTTGAATATCATCTTCACGCGTCCAGACCGTTTTAACAGCTTGTCCACCGAGTGCTTTAGAAATTAAGGCTGCTTCAACAAGGTAATCAGGTTTAGATTTACGGCCAAAACCGCCACCAAGCAATGTCACATTTACCTTAACTTGCTCAGGTTTTACTTCTAACCATTTTGCCACTGTATCCACACCAGCTTGAGGGTTTTGTGTCGCCGTCCAGATCTCACACACATTGTCCACAATTCGTGCTGTAGCAGCAGGCGGTTCCATCGGGGCCTGAGCCAGGTGAGGAATATAATAATCTGCAGTAATGGTTGAACTCGCATTAGCCAGCTCATTATAGGTTTCACCTTTACTGCGGATGACTTTACCACCTTTCTGTTTAGACGAGGCCTGCAATGTCTCACGGAACTTGGCTGAATCATATTGACGATTAGGACCGGCATTCCATTCAATAGATAATTTTTTTCTACCTTGAATGGCTGCCCAGGTGTTTGAAGCGACAACCACAACCCCGCCGAGAGGATTAAATACTGCTGGAGGTGGGCTGCTAGGTAAGGTTAAAACTTTAATCACTCCCGGCACTTTTAAGGTTTCAGTATCGTCGTACGACTTCAGTGTATCGCCGTAGGCAGGTGGATGAGCTACAACAGCATAGACCATGTCATCAAGACGAACATCCATACCATAAGTTGTTTGTCCGGTAGCAATATCAAAACCATCGACTAACTTATTATCTTTTTTGCCTATGTAATTAAATTCGTCTGCAGACTTATAAATCAGGTTCTGATTTTCAGGCACTGCCATTTCAGCCGCTTTTTGTGCCAGCTCACCAAAGCCAAGAGTCTTACCACTTTTAGCGTGAATGACCTGATGATTTTTTGCTTTGACTTCTGCAACCGGCACAGCCCACATTGCAGCGGCAGCGGCTTCCAGCATCATTCTGGCTGCAGCCCCTACATTACGCATTGGCATAAAGAAGTGACGCATACTGCGAGAACCATCCGTGTTTTGGTTGCCGTAACGTTTTTCATTACCTTCTGCTTGAACGATTTTGACTTGCTGCCAGTCAGCTTCCATTTCATCAGCCACAACCATTGGCAGGCTTGTTCTGACACCCTGCCCCATTTCGGAACGATGAGCCACAATGGTTACAGTGCCATCTTCAGCGATTGAAACAAAAACTAAAGGATCATCCACCCAGCCATTGGGCATACCATCACGGCCATATTTTTGCTTTTCATCAGCAGCTAGCAATTGAGCCGGCATACCTACCGCCAGAACCAGACCACTTAATGCGAAGCCTTTTAGAATACTGCGACGGCTAATATTTTCTATTTGTGGAAGATTATTATCAGTCATTATTTATCCCCCTGCTGTGCTGCTTGTTTAATGGCTGCCCGAATACGAGTGTAAGTACCACAACGACAAATATTGCCACTCATCGCGGTATCAATATCTTCATCTGTTGGATTGGGATTATCACGAAGTAGTGCTGTAGCAGCGACGATCTGTCCTGACTGACAATAGCCACACTGCGGTACATTTATTGATTGCCAAGCTTCTTGAACAGCCTGACCTACTTTGTCCTCAGAGATAGCCTCTATAGTAGTGATTTTCTTGTTTTCAGCTGCACTGATGGGTGTAACGCAAGAACGAATTGGCTGACCGTCCAGCATCACCGTACAAGCACCACAAAGCGCCTTACCACAGCCAAACTTTGTCCCCGTCATACCTAAAACATCTCTAAGTGTCCACAGAATGGGAGTATCTGCGGGGACATCAACCTGACGGCTTTCACCATTAATTGTGAGTTTCATTTGAATAATCCTAATTCTGATCCGAGTATGGTTAGTTATTTTATCAATACAGCCAGATATAGTTAGCTGGCTAATTATTATTTATTATACATGACTGTTACTGATAGTATTAGTTCATATCAATACAGTACTGTGACCAGCGTGACAGTATCGTCAAGAAAAGGGTTCTCTATTTTTTTATAGTTGTGGTAATTTTATGCCCTGATAAAAATCCAGGAGCATTTATGAAACCTTTCGCCGTTTTACTATCTATTTGTTTTGTCTTATTTCTGAGTGGTTGTAACACGATGGAAGGTATTGGCAAAGATGTCGGAGCAGCAGGTGACGCTCTGGAAAAAAGTGCCAGTGATAACAAAGGATATTAATAAAAAAGCCTCAATAAATTGAGGCTTTTTTTACTAAACTACCTAGCTTAGAAATTACGTTTCATCAAAATACTGCTTAAAAGCGGACTTGACGATCGTTCTAGCTTCTTGACTGTAGCCAAATATCACACCAGCAGCCAATGTCGTCGCCAAAGACTTTCCTGGATGTTTTTTAATTAAATCCGCAAGCACCGGATCAGAAAGTTTTTCCAGAATCATTTGTAATTCATCGGCTTGTTGAGTACTGCTCGTTTGCCCCTCTCTGTAACGCAAAGAAGCCTTTTCTGCTGGCCGATTCAATATCTTTGCTACAGCTAAAATCAGTAACGCCAGTAGAAGGTAAGCAATGGCTGTCAACAGAGCAGCCAGCTGCGGTTCAAAAAAATCGTTGAGAGCCGTGTAGCCTGCAACACCAGCAAAACCAAAAGCGAACAAGCCCATAATAATAGCCAGAGCATAAGCTAATGTGGTGATTTGTATTCTTGAAAACAGACTCATCGTTACCTTCTTCTCAGTTAGATTGGATACGGTTATTTTCTATCCAATACTTTACCAATGACCAGACCAATACCAAAAGCAACGGCCATACTGGTATATGGATGCGCCTCAACTTCACCCTGTGCTCGAGCGAAAGACTCCTTCGCTTGCTGTTGGGCTTGCTGAGCAGCAGCCTTAACTTTATCTTGGCCTTGCTGTGCATATTCTGATGTCAGGCTTTTTAATGTGCTGGCGACCTCTGCAAAATCTTTACGTAATGCATCCAGCTGTTCTTGTAATTCTTGATTAGTTGTTTGTGTAGCCATGTTTATCTCCTATTGATTAGTTTGAATCTATCGTCGAGACTATTTTCCGTGGCAACTATTTATCCATTGCATCTTCAGCTTTATCAGCTGAATCTTCAATAGCATCACCAGCATCGTCTGCAGCATTATCAATTGCATTACCGGCATCTTCGACCGTGTTATCAATTTTTTCACCCATTTTTTCTGCTGGACCATCATCGCTGTCACAGGCTGCAAGTAACCCAACTCCAGTGAAAGCAAACATAATAAGTAATGCTCGGCAGATCATTGGAAAAGATTTTGATTGACTCATTGATTTCATACTTACATCTCCATTTTGATTTGGGTTGAATAAAATATTCTCTACACCATTATGCTGACAAACGTTTTGCTACATTTGTTCTGTCATAGTGACATTAAAAGCGATCTATAAGCAAAAAAGTATATATCGGAAATACTCATTGTTTCTCACTTTCTTATCTAAGCTATCGTTGATTTATCCCTATCGCCTTAACATATGTTAAAGACGAGGCAATGAAATACACATATCGTATTCATTCCCATTCACTATAAAGGAAGATAGATATGTTAAGTTGGGCATTGACGTTTTTAATCATCGGTATTATTGCTGGTGCACTGGGTTTAAGCGGTGTTGCAGGTACTGCAACCCATATTGCTTGGATACTTTTTGTCATCGGTTTAGTGCTCGCTCTCATTTTCTTCATCACGGGTAGACGTCCTCCCATGTAGGCGTATATTCTCCCCAAATACGGACATTCTTAATCGGTGATTACTCATTCAAGAAAGTCTCTTTGATTGACATTATTTAAGCGAGTCTTCATGGAATCTGTTATCAGCGATACGGATAGTTGTATTGTTCGTCAATTTGAAAAAATGGTCGAATTATCAGAGTCAGAAGTAAATCTTCTTGCAGCTCTTGAAAGGGATGCTCGCAAGTTTGACTCTGGTGAGAGACTAACGTTTGCAGGCGAGTACAGTGATCGTTTTTATACCCTGAGATCTGGTTGGGCTTGTGCTATTAAGACCATGGCAGATGGTCAACGACAAATTCTTGATATTTTTCTACCGGGTCAGATCATAGGCTTAAGGGAAATTGGTCTTAGTCATTCTTTGACTGAATTCAGAGCTTTGACACCAATAGAAGCATGTCCATTCCCTAAACAAAGGCTGACAGAGATTTTTGAAAAGTCGCCAAGACTCACTGATTTATTCTTTCTGATCATGGCAAGAGAACAAGCGATGCTGATTGAAAGAATAGTCAATATAGGTAGACGAAATGCTGCTGAGCGTCTGGCACATTTTATTGTTGAAATGAAGGTTAGATTACACCAGCGAGCATGTGAGTTTCATTTACCTATGAATCAGAGCATTATTGGTGATACGCTGGGTATTGCATCTGTTCATGTTAGTCGAACATTCAAATACTTACGTGACTTAGGTTTAATAGATAATAAAAACGGACAAATAGAAATTAACAATCTGGATGGCTTAATTGATCTATCAGGATTTGATAGAACATATCTTGATACTTATCCAGACTGGACCAGATTGAATAAACCCACTAAACAATAACACTAGGAGGTCATGATGAAACTTGTAGCTTTATTAATCCCTTTAACACTGACATTATTTTTATCAGCCTGCAATACGATGGAAGGTGTTGGCAAAGACGTTGAATCAGCTGGTGATGCTATAGAAGACTCTGCAGCAAAACATAAAGATTATTAATGGTTCCATCCTATTTTTTACTCTCAGCCCCTTAATCGGGGCTTTTTTTTGAGCAAAAAAAAGCTAGGTAAAAAAACCTAGCTTAACTAAAATTAGAAGGAGCAATAAACGTGAGAACTGAAACCAATCACCTCACAACCATGCTAACGTCAACCAATCAAAAAAGTTAAATATAAACATTCTAAAGTATGCGTTAGCTCACATTTTTCGATTATCTTTATGGTGCCAGGCGGTGTTTTACCCACTGATGCTCAGAGCTGAGGCTATACGAAATGCGATCATGTAAACGACTTAGCCTTCCCTGCCAAAACTCCCAATAATCCGGTACAAGTCTGTAACCACCCCAATGTTCAGGCCGCGGCGGTGTTAAACCATACTTCAAAGCATATTTAGATGCTTGTTCTACAATTACTTTTCGACTATCAATCACCTGACTTTGTGGTGACGCCCATGCACCAATCCGATGAGTGAGTGGCCTTGATGCGTAATAACTATCCGAATCAGCGTCTTCCAGTTTCTCAACCTTTCCCTCAATTCGGATAACACGTTCTAACTCAGGCCAGAAAAACTGTAATGAAGCATATGGATTTACAGCCAAATGTTGACCCTTTCTGCTCTGATAATTGGTAAACCAAACAATACCTTTCTCATCAAACCCTTTTATCAAAACAGGTCGACTTGATGGTCGCCCCTGCTCGTCAACAGTAGCTAGCGTCATCGCATTAGCTTCATTTATGCCTTTGTCTATGGCCTCAGCTAACCACGCTCTGAACTGGCTTATAGGCTCATCTGCAATTTTCAACTCTTCAAGAGAACCCTTTTGATAGCTTGTTCTTATATCCGACAAGCCTAAATCATCATTCATAAGCACTCTCATTCAAGAAATATAAAATTCATACTGTGCCAACAGTTTATTGGCTTCACAACTGCATCTAACTTAAAAATGACGATAATCAATATTGTGTGAATTATTTATGATTATTTAGTCGTCCTAACGATATTTAACATGGAGTAGTGGATCAAAGAAAATCTGGTGACCCAATCATTGAGCATATATTCAGAGTTACCGATGAGCAACATGCTGTTATTAGTAGAAATCTAGACTGGAAGATAAAAAAGAGAAGAATCAGTGTAGCCTTATGAACAGGCCGCTTGGAGTTCTGTCAATAACTATACGGAAAAATGAAGTTTAAGCAGCTAAAATAAATTTTGCTTCACAAGATTCTAATAGCTCAAAAGTATTAATATATTTCTGTCCAAAATGTTCACAAACATTAGGAATTAATATTTTTCTCTTAATATTTGGATCTTTTTTTTCATGAGTAACTATTACAGCATCTTCGAGTGTTAATGCTTTTGCAATTAACCATGAATCGGCAATACCAAGAAATTCATCCAATGCACCCGCATTCATATTTAAGGTACTTGCATATGCTGCTACCTCTGCATACCTTGTCTGTGTATCAATATCATCACAGCTCAGAAAAAAACCTTTATTATCTTCTGCCCAGTCAGTAAACTCATCGTTACCTTTTGATAATTCATCTCTTATGTAATCAATACTCAGAACTTTTTCAGTTTGGTTATTATTTTCTAACCAACTCCAAAATCCAGGGCATACTTTCATACTGTAATATCGGTTTTTGCTTCAATAAACGTATTTGAGTCCATTAAATACTTCATATTCCGATTTCCTCTGCGTATCTCTTTATTCTGTTAGGAGCTACTCCTAAAAGTCTACCTGCATCTCTTAAAAGTAATGAGCCTCTGAGTGCTTCCGTTATTACAGCTTCAGAAAATTTTCTACTATTTTTAGCTCCGGTAGTGGTGTAATAATTACCACCACTTGAGCTTGAGTTCTGGAAGCTATATAACTCTGTCTCATAATAAGTCTTATATTCGTCATCACTTATATAGCCTTGGTCTAATGCTCTCTTTGCAATTACTAGTTTACTCACATGAAAGTTTGTAGCTAATCTTGCGTAATTTAAGGTATGAGGTTCGTTATCATTCCACTGACTTATGAACTCTGCTTCTGGTACCAAAAATTCACCTGCAACACTATTGCAAAAGGTTTCTTCAGGGTGAACATAATGATCTGAAATATTGGAAACTCCAGAGCTATTAATCCATAAATGAGCTAATTCATGGATTAAAGTAAATAGTCTGGCTGTTGCTGCATCAGCAGAATTTATAAAAATTAGTGGTGCAATTTTACTTGATATAGCAAAACCTCTAAATTCACTGACCTTCAACTGCCTATGAGTATTTCCGGCTACAATACCTGTCCTCATTACTAGGACACCAATATTTTCGATTGCTTTAACTAACGTTGTATAGTAGCTATCCCATGTGCCAGAAGATGGGATAGGTACATTTAATGTTTGCCTTATATCATTTACAACTTCACTTACATTATCTTGTAGACTGTATTTACCGATAAATTCCAGTTCTTGTGCACCATGCTCTACAAGATAGTCTTCATACCAATCTTTTCTTTGGATTGCCTCTCTTACAATCTCGATTAGGTCAACACTAGGAGGGCCAGCATCTAAACTACCTAAAGTTCTGAGATCAGGTAATGGAAATTCTTCATGAGGAGGCTGTGGAAGATAAAAGAATCCATAGGGAATTCTGAGTACATTTGATATCTTTTTAGCTTGATTGACAGTTGGTTGAGACTCTCCTTGTTCCCACTGCAACGCATGCGCATCATTTACACCTAGTTTTCTTGCTAAGACTCCAGTGGTTACACGAGCTCTTACCATAGCCCATTTAAGGATTTCTGGATTGATATTTGCTCTTTGGTATGCGGCCATTTCGTAACCTTAAGTCATTTAACTATGAATTAACAAGTTAGAGTTAGAGATTTTATACTTTTATTGAGTGAATCACCATGTGTCTACATTGTGTCTACATATCATTCAAACAAAAAAGCCTTAACATCATAATTGATGCTAAGGCTTTGATTTAATTGGTGGGCCCACTAGGACTTGAACCTAGGACCAATGGATTATGAGTCCACTGCTCTAACCAACTGAGCTATAGGCCCTTTTGACTGGCTTACGAACCTTCTGAATCCAGGAAGCTTCGTAATTGATCAGAGCGTGAAGGATGACGAAGTTTACGTAATGCTTTCGCTTCAATCTGACGTATACGTTCACGTGTTACATCAAACTGTTTACCGACTTCTTCCAGCGTATGATCAGTATTCATATCAATACCAAAACGCATACGTAATACTTTCGCTTCTCTTTCTGTCAGACCGTTTAAAACGCCTTGAGTCGCTTCACGCAAGCCTTCTATTATCGCAGAATCTGAAGGCGAAATCACGTTCACATCTTCAACAAAATCACCTAAATGTGAATCTTCATCATCACCAATCGGTGTTTCCATCGAAATTGGCTCTTTGGAGATTTTCAGTACTTTTCGTACTTTATCTTCAGGCATGTCAACGCGTTCTGCCAACTCATCTGGAGTCGGTTCACGCCCCATTTCTTGCAGCATTTGGCGAGCAACACGGTTCAGTTTATTGATGGTCTCAATCATATGAACTGGAATACGAATGGTGCGAGCCTGATCCGCAATTGAGCGAGTGATCGCCTGACGAATCCACCAGGTTGCATAGGTTGAGAATTTATAACCACGTTGATATTCAAATTTATCAACGGCTTTCATCAGACCAATATTACCTTCCTGAATCAAATCCAGGAACTGCAAGCCACGGTTTGTATATTTTTTCGCAATAGAAATAACCAGACGTAAATTCGCCTCGACCATTTCTTTCTTCGCACGACGAGCTTTAGCCTCTGCAATCGACATTTGGCGTGAAATTTCTTTTATTTCAGAAATTGACATGCCACGGCTTTCTGCAACCTCAGCCAGAACTGACTGTGCAGCAATAATTTCATCATGATGTTTCTTGATGGTAGAAGAGTAATGCTTTTTAGCGCGGATATGCTTATCTGCCCAATTGACATTACTTTCATTACCTTGGAATGAATCGATAAAGTCACGACGATTCATTCGGGCTTGTTCAACCACGATATCCATAATAATTCTTTCTTGATTACGGATTTCGCTGACTGTTTCGCTCATCAGATCATTGAGGTAAACCAATGTTTTTGGAGTGAGTTTAAACTCCATAAATTGTGCACTAGCTTGTTCGCGGGCAGCCTCAGCTTCTTCACCTTCTGCTTTCAAGTAAGCATTAAAACTTTCTTTTAATGCTTCAAAGCGGACACGTGCTTCTTCAGGATCGATTTCGCCTGAGTCATCGTCATCACTGACATTGTCTACAGTATCGTCATCGTCATCATCTGAATCGCTATCAGAATCATCATCTGAGTCATCATCTGTATCGCTGAGATCGTCCTGTTCTTCCACAAGCTCTTCTGCAGAAACAAAGCCTTTTATCAGCTCGTTCAAACGCATCTCACCCGCTTCAACAGCGTCATATAACTCTAGAAATGATGAAATACAGGCAGGGTATGTCGAAAGCATCATCAAGCTTTCACGCAAACCTGCTTCAATACGTTTCGCAATGACAATTTCGCCTTCGCGGGTCAACAGTTCTACCGAACCCATTTCACGCATATACATACGTACTGGATCAGTAGTTCGACCGAATTCGCCATCAGAGCTTGCTAGAACAGCGGCAGCTTCTTCATCTGAAACTTCGTCATTTGACGAAACCGCTTCAGCAAGACGCTCCATTTCATCGGTATCCATGCCATCTTCATGGACCATAATACCGAGGTCACTGAACATGCTGACAATATCTTCGACCTGATCAGCATCTACCAAATCTTCCGGAAGATGATCATTAATCTCACCATAGGTGAGATAACCACGTTCTTTACCTAAGGCGATCAGTTCCTTAACGCGTGATTGTTGATCTTTCATGCAGCCCCTTTAACCCTGTGACGCTATATAGACGTGAACACTTCATTATACTGAAATGACAAATTTATTGCATCAAATTAACATAAACATTTAGCTCTGAGATAAGCGTAATTCTGCTTTTTCAGCCTCAGTTAACTCACTGAGTGGCTTAGACTCGAGATAAATTCGTCGTTGTTGCTTTGCCTGTTTTTGTAGTTGCGAAAAAATACCGAGCAACTCATACTTCAGTTCATCAGCCGATAAACTTAAACTTTGCAGCGCTAATTTCTGAAGATGCGCACCATTTTCCCTGTCACGCCAACGTTCTAGAATCGCCGCAGTAGTTAGATGGGGGTGCTGGTGAAGAGTTTCAAGCAATTCTTTGAGAATATTCACACCAGGCAGCTGCAATGAACTAATTGATGTTGTTTCATCTATCTCACGCGCCAGAATCGGATACTGCAACAAAATACTGATCGCTAATCTCAGCGGTGTCATTGTCGCCATGGTCTGTTTCTTTGCTTGACGTTGCTGTTTCGCTACTGGTTTCTCAATATGACGATTTAGCGTGGCCATATTGGTTTTACTTAGCTCTGCCAGGCGTTGCTCAAGCATATCTCTATATACTCCAGCCGGCACTTGTTTCAGATAGGGCTTTACCACTTCGACAAGGCGTGCTCGCCCATCCATAGATCCCAGATCGACTTTCTCTGTTAACCAGGCAAAGAAAAAATCAGAATAATTTTGTGAATGTAATACCTCTGACTCAAAGGCCTCAGCACCATGTCTTCGTACCATACTGTCCGGGTCTTCCCCATCAGGGAGGAACATGAACTTAAGTTGCTGATTGCCTCCTAACATGGGAAGTGCATTTTCTGCTGCTCGCCAGGCTGCTTCCCTACCCGCACGGTCACCATCAAAGCAAAAAACAACTTCGGGAGCAGTACGTAATAGCTGTCGCAGGTGATCTGGCGTTGTAGAAGTCCCTAATGTCGCTACAGCGTTACTTATGCCATGTTCAGCTAATGCAATGACATCCATATAACCTTCCACAATCAGGATGCGTTCAAGTTTACGATTTTGTTTTTTTGCTTGATATAGCCCGTATAACTCCGTGCCTTTATGGAAAATAGGTGTTTCAGGTGAATTAAGATACTTTGGTGTTGAATCATCTAACACCCTGCCACCAAAGCCAATTACACGCCCTCGTCTATCCCGAATCGGGAACATAATACGATGACGGAAACGGTCATAAGTCCGCCCAGCATCATTTTTGATCAACAGACCCGCATCCAGAAGTTGTTTTACTAATGTTTGAGACGATCCAAATGTCTTCAGAACATTATCCCAACCATCTGGCGCCATACCGATGCCAAATGTCTCAATCGTGTTTTTGGAAAGCCCTCTGGACTTCAAGTAGTCCACAAATATCTGTCTTTCAGGATGGGTTTGCAACTGGTGGACATAAAACTGACTCACTTTATCCATCAAGTCATAGAGGTTTTTCTGTTGAGGTGACTGTGAAACATTTTGTGTAGTAGGAACGGTCATGCCAACCTGATCAGCCAGTTCCTGAATAGCTTCAGGAAAGCTTAACTGATCATATTCCATCAGAAATCCTATCGCTGTGCCATGGGCACCACAACCAAAGCAGTGATAGAACTGCTTATCCGGACTTACTGTAAATGAAGGTGTTTTTTCATTGTGAAAAGGACAGCAGGCATGCAAATTCTTGCCTGCTTTCTTCAGAGCTACCCGGGTATCGATGATATCAACGATATCCACCCGGGCGAGAAGCTCATCAATGAATTGTGGGGGTATTTGACCAGCCATATTAGTTATTATGGCTGAAATTTACTGTAAATATTAACCATATCTTTGCGAGATACGGCAGCGTGGCTGTTTTAATTGCTCAACGCTGATTTAACTTGTCCACTGACTGCGGCCATATCTGCACGGCCTTGAATTTTTGGTCGCAACACATTCATGACTGCGCCCATGTCTTTAATACTACTTGCGCCGGCTTCTTCAATCGCTGCCTGAATAGCTTGAGCAATTTCTTCTTCAGAAAGTTGTTCCGGCATGAACTCTTCAATGACGACGAGTTCAGCCTTTTCAATATCAGCTAAGTCTGCACGAGAAGCATTTTCATATTGTTCCAATGCTTCACGACGTTGTTTAATCATTTTTGTGAGGATAACAACGATATCGTCGTCAGACAGGTCAACCCTGTTATCTACTTCAACTTGCTTAATGGCAGCTGAAATCTGACGCAGCACTGAAAGACGTTCTTTGTCTTTTGCGCGCATCGCATCTTTGATGCTGTCTTGAATAGTAACTTTTAACGGGCTGGCTTCTGCAGGCATGATATTAGACTTGTCTCTGAATAGCGATTTTAGTAAAGACGGATACGGCTTGCGTTTTCGCGAGACAGTTTCTTCTGGTGACGTTTTACGGCAGCTGCTGCAGCACGTTTACGTACAGTTGTTGGTTTTTCATAAGCTTCACGAGCACGGGCTTCAGCAACTGTGCCAGCTTTTTCACATGCACGTTTAAAACGACGCAGAGCTACGTCAAATGGTTCGTTCTCTTTTACTCTTACTGCAGGCATTCAAAAAACTCCCTAAACAATTCTTGTATGGAAACCCCTAATTGTACGAAATATTCACCAGAAAGCAAACAGTTAAATCACTTTATTTATAAAAAAGGGCATAATAGTCCGGTTATTAATGCAAAAGCTTAGGAAAAAAATGCGTGTTTTAGGTATTGAATCTTCATGTGACGAAACGGGTGTCGCTGTATACGACACTGAAAAAGGCTTGCTGGCTCACCGATTATTTAGTCAGATTGCTATGCACGCTGAATATGGCGGTGTCGTTCCAGAACTGGCTTCGAGAGATCATATCCGTAAAACATTACCGCTTATTGAAGAAGTACTCGCCGATACAGCATTAACGACAAAAGATATTGATGCCATCGCCTATACAGCAGGACCGGGTTTAGCGGGTGCATTATTAGTCGGTGCGGCTATTGGCCGCAGTCTGGCATGGGCACTGGATATTCCTGCTTTAGCGATAAATCATATGGAAGGCCACTTATTATCGCCATTATTGGAAGAACCGGCGCCCGAGTTTCCCTTTGTTTCACTACTTGTGTCTGGTGGCCATACCCTATTAGTGGATGTAAAAGGAGTAGGACAGTATGAGTTACTAGGTGAATCCATAGATGACGCTGTTGGTGAGGCGTTTGATAAAACAGCGAAACTACTAGGTATGGATTATCCCGGTGGTCCTTATCTGGCAGCCAAGGCCGAGCAGGGTATTGCTGATCGCTTTGTTTTCCCACGTCCAATGACTAACCGTCCAGGCCTGGACTTTAGTTTTAGTGGCTTAAAAACATTTGCGATGAACACCTGGCTCGACACCGAACAAACTGATCAGGACAAAGCGGATATTGCGTTGGCATTCCAGACCGCTGTCGTAGAAACACTCGCTATCAAATGCAAAAGAGCACTGAAACGGACAGGGCATAAACGCTTAGTAGTCGCCGGTGGTGTGAGTGCGAATAAAGCCTTGCGCAATAAATTAGATGCAATGAAAGGTGTTGAGGTTTTTTATCCGCGACAGGCATTTTGCAGTGATAATGGCGCTATGATCGCCTTTGCTGGTGCCATGCGCCACCAAGCAATGAAACATCAAGATGTGCCAAGTTTTACTGTCAGACCTCGCTGGCCGCTCAATGAACTCAGCCCACCATAAAACTAACCAGATTTAGATTCTTCTTTAGCGAGCAAACGGCGGATATTGCCATGATGGCGAGCAATCAAAAGCAGTGCTGTCAGCAAGATAATCCAACGTGCATTAACACTGTCAATCAGCCACAAGCTATAGACCGGCGTTAATGCCGCGGCGACAAGAGCAGATAGCGACGATATTCGTGTCGCAGCAAAGATGATTAACCACGTCGCTAAACCTGCAGCAGCCAGAGTAGGGGACAAGGCAATAAAACCACCCAAAGCTGTGGCAACACCTTTACCACCCTTAAATTGAAAGAATAAGGGAAATAAATGTCCCAAAAAGGCAGCAAATGCGGTAGCAGCTACCCAGACCATGTCAAGACCGATTGCATGAGCAACCGCCACAGGAATAACACCTTTTAACACATCAAACAGTAAGACTATCGCTGCTAGCTTTTTACCACCAAAACGTAGCACATTGGTGGCACCAGGGTTGCCTGACCCCTGTGTTCTCGGATCAGGTAAGCCTGCCAATTTACATAAAATTATCGCACTGGATAATGAACCAAAAAGATAAGCTACCACCAATAAAACGACGGGTAAGGCATTAGTCTCAAGCATGATATGATGCTACCTTTTAAAAACGTTGCGACATTATAGGTCGCTCATCAATGATTGCCACCCTTTGACAGATCGAGACATGGATAAAATTTTTCTAAACGACCTTAAAATCGACACCATTATTGGTATTTACGACTGGGAAAGACACACGCAACAGACCCTGACGTTTGATCTTGAAATGGACTGGGATATACGCAAAGCTGCGGAAACAGACGATATTAATAACACCCTCGATTATGGTGCTATCGCCCAGAAAATTGTTAACTTCGTTAAAGCCAGTGATTATCAATTGATTGAAACCTTGGCTGAAGATCTTACCAAGATGTTACTCACCGAGTTTTCTATCCCTAAAGTGAAACTGACGCTGAGTAAACCCGTGGCATTACATGGCCAAAATACTGCCCGAATTGTGATTGAACGTAGCAAATAATGAGTAACAAGAGAAATGGCTATTTGCTTGGCCTGGGCTGCAATATCGAGCCGTTTGAAAATTTTTCAAGCATGATAACCATGCTGTTAAAAGAGTTTAAGAGTTTTGATATCAGCCGGATTTTGCATATTCCACCGGTAGGAATGAATAGCCAGCATTATTTCCTCAACGCTGTCGCTTTTATTGAAACAGATATGCCACAACAAAATCTGAAAGATATCTGTAACACAATAGAGATGAAGCTAGGTCGTGATCGGGAAGATCCTGCCCGTAAACACAAAGATCGACCGGCAGATCTGGATATTCTGTGTTCTCTTACTATTCCGGAAGACTTGAATACGCCCGCTCGGGAAGTGACAGATGAATACTTTCTCTATCCCTTAATCGATGAATTGTTTGTATTTTTAAGTGATAAACCGCTTACCCATCAAATACAAACCGGCACCAATATTCAAGTCGGGCAATTATCGTTTGGAGAGTCGGCGACCACCATCCACCGCAATTGATACGCCCGTCAGGAAAGGATTATCTAATAAGCTTTTGACGGCCAGGAAAACGGGTTCTGCACCACCTTCACGTGCTAATGGTGTCTCAGACATCATCTGCTGACGAACTTCATCAGAATGTGATTCAGTAAATAGGACCGGGCCGGGAGCAACAGCATTGACCTTTATTTCTGGGGCATATTTTTTGGCTAGTACCAGCATCATATTGTGCAAACCGGCCTTAGTTGTGCCGTAAATATCAAACCGCGGCGTTGGATTCTCAACGTTGATATCAGTGATATGAACAATATCCGCCGGCTTATCAATTTCACCCTGTAACTTATTTTTTAAGCCTTCGTTGATAAGAAACGGCGCCATCATATGTACGTAAAAAAATTGCTCATACTGTTGAGCGGCTTTTTCTAGATCATCATCTGTGGGCGAAAATGAAGAGGCATTATGAATAATCGCTTTTATTGATTCACAGCGTTGTTGGCAATCCTCAATAAAGGCCATGATAGCCTCTTTGGAATTAAAGTCTGCCTGAATGGTATTAATGCCCATTTCACGCATTTCTTGGACACCCTCGGTCTCAGTACGGTAATGTGCTAACACATTACAACCTTGTTCATGGAATCGCTTAGCCATATGCAGACCGACTCGACGACTGGTACCTGTCACCAATACAACCTGTTGCAATTGCTACTCCTCAATGATGAATAATAGAGACACATTATCTGCTGTTTTGCCTGAAGCGCAACAACACAGTGATGCTTTAAAAGAATTGATCAAAAAACAAATCCGATCTGAAGGTGGCTCAATAAGTTTTGCTCGGTATATGCATGCCTGCCTATACACACCTGGTTATGGTTATTACAGTGCTGGCAGCCATAAACTTGGCGAGCAGGGCGACTTCACCACAGCTCCTGAAATCAGTCCTTTTTTTGGTTACAGCATCGCCAGCCATATCATTGATGTCTTTGCTCAAAACACACAAAAACACATCCTTGAATTTGGTGCCGGCAGTGGTCAACTTGCCATAGATATTATGACTTCTCTGGAAAAAAGCCATGAGCTGGCTGAGGTTTATTACATTCTGGAAATCAGTGCCGACTTGCGTCAGCGCCAACAGCAACACATTCAGCTACATTTACCTAAGCTTATAGATCGCTTTGTTTGGTTAGACAAATTACCCGAACAGTTTGAAGGCGTTATCCTGGCTAATGAAGTATGTGATGCCATGCCAGTTAACCTCATTAATATAAAAAGTCATCGGCTATACGAACGCCATATAGCTATCACTGACGATGATTTTGTCTGGCTAGATAAGCCTGTGACTGATGACGAGCTCAAGCAGCAGGGCGCCCGCATACAAACGCTTATTTCAACAGATAGTTACGAAACCGAAATCCACTTAGCCACACAGCAATGGTTACGAACGGTTGCTCAGTCACTCACTCGAGGCGCGTTTTTTATCATCGATTATGGCTATAACTTTGATACCTTTTATAGTGATGAAAGAAAGCAGGGGACCTTATGCTGCTATTTCCGCCACCAGTTGAATGATGACCCATTCCTATTACCAGGTTTGCAAGACATCACCGCTCACACAGAATTTACGACACTCGCTGATATTGCTGTCGAACAAGGATTGGATGTGGCCGGCTTCCATGAGCAAAGCGATTTTTTAATAGCAGGCGGCATTACCGATATCGCCGCAGCCTCTCACAACGATATGCCCGCCGCTGACTGGTTACAGCAAAGTGCGGGGTTAAAGCAGTTATTAATGCCAAGCCAGATGGGCCAACAATTTAAAGTATTAAGTCTGACTAGAAACCTTGAGTTATTACCACGCCTTTCGTTAAATGACCGACGTTATCAACTCTAAACGACAGACACAAAAAAGGGGCATAAAGCCCCTTTAAAGTAGGAATAAACTGCTGGAATTATTTCTTCAACGCTTCCAGTTCTTTTTGTAATTTATCCATTTTTTCGCTCATATCAAACAAGACTTCTTTGATATTTGCCATATCATCACGAAGATTACTGGTTTCTTGCTTGTTACGTGCAATATCTTCTTTCAGCTCAGGGCTGATAAGCGCATCTTTTGAATCAGCTTGACGCTCTGCAACGGTTTGTAGGACTGTAGGAATATCAATCTCAATCCAGTCTGTTCTTTCTTTACCTGTTTCAGGGTCAATGTGGTATGACATACCATTATCCAGAGCGACTCTTACCGCAGGTTCTGAATCAGTCTTTCTGCTACCTGGCAGTAATGGATTAACACGACGATCAATTTCCTGGCCGGTGTATTGGTCTTTGTCACGATAATCTTCATGTAATAAACCGAAGATAATGTTCAAGCGACCACCGCTCATGAAAACACGGCCACTATCACTTTGACGCTCTTTAGCAATCATGCCCTGATGCACACCCAATGTAACAAATGTCACATCTTCATTTGGCTGAGCACGGCCTAAACCATTCGCTAAGCCATTACTCAGAATCTGTAACTCTGCTGGTGAAAACAGCGGATTTTGACGCTGATTAAACAAGACTTTTTCGTTCACGTAGAGAGATTCTAAAACCGTACGCATCGTGTCTGGAGAGATAGAATATGGGTGATCATTTGCCACACCCGGAACATCACGATCAACAATTTTGACGTACTGCAAACCTGTTTCAAATAAGGTTTTTCCCTGTGTAGAGATTTCTACATCATCAGACTTTTTCAGTGGGTTACCACAACCACTCAGCCCCAGGCTCAGGGCTAAAGCAACGGTCACTGCCGTGCTGTACTTCACAATGCCTCGCATAGATTCTTCCTCGTTTTAGTTAACCCGTTTAATTAACGGGAGGTGTGAGTTCTGCTTTTTGTTCTCTGCATAATAATGCCTGAACGGATTCCCGTGGATCGTACCCCTCAAACAAAATTTTGCATACTTGCTCCACAATGGGCATTTCAATATCAGCCTGACGTGCTCTTAACATGACCTCACGTGCAGCATCCATCCCTTCTACTGTTTTACCAACGAACTTAACAGCATCATCAACGCTAAGTCCGCGTCCAATAGCTAAACCTAATTGGCGATTACGGCTTTGATCATCAGTGCAGGTTAAAATCAAATCACCGATACCAGACAAGCCAAACAGCGTTTCAGTTTCCGCACCCAGTGCTGCTGCTAAGCGTCTTATTTCAGCCATGCCCCGGGTAATCAATGCGGCCCGCGCATTGGCTCCATAACCTAAACCATCAGAAATACCCGCACTAATCGCCAACACATTTTTGACTGTGCCGCCAATCTGCACACCTAACACATCATATGTTGTATAGACGCGCAGTGTTGGGCTATGAAATAGGCCTGCCAGTTGTTTAGCAAAGTCACCATCTTCCGATGCCACAGTAAATGCTGTCGGTAAATTAGCAGCAACTTCTGCGGCAAAGGAAGGACCGGAGATCACCGCTAATGGATGACTTTCTCCCAAGGCTGAACGAGCCACATCATAAAGCAGCTCACCAGTATCAGGTGCCAACCCTTTTGTTGCCCAGCTCACCGGCGTTTTAGCTGCGAGCATCGGCTTTATCATTTGTAAGCTTTCAACAAAGGCTTTACTGGGAACTGAAATCAACACATGACCACAACTTTGTATGGCTTTGTGCACATCATCCACTACCGATAAGGCGTCAGGAAACGCTATCCCAGGCAGATACTTCGCGTTTTCACGCGAGGTTTGCATCTGTAAATAATGCTGTTTATCTCTTCCCCATAACCATGTTTCATGACCATTTCTGGCCATAGCCATGGCAAGAGCAGTCCCCCATGCTCCAGCTCCCAACACTAGTGTTGGTGATAAATTGGCTTGTTCTGACACCGCCATTTCCTGGATATTAATGCGTGGTTTTTGATCTTGCTTCTTGAGCTTGTCTCTCAACTTGCTCTTTTTGATGGAGGTACATCGCATCAAAGTTGACTGGTGCCAATACAAGTTGCGGGAATCCACCTTTAGTCACTAAATCAGAAACGACTTCTCGGACAAATGGGAAAAGCGTATTCGGGCAGTAACTACCAACTAACGGTCCCATTTCTTCAGTGCTGTAACCTGTTAAAGTAAAAATACCGGCTTGTTTTACTTCGACCAGAAATGCGGTTTTATCACCGACCTTCGCTGTGACAGTGACAGATAACACGATTTCATGTGTGTCATCGTCGATGCGGGTATATTCATTACCTAACTGTAAATCCAGTTGTGGACGCCACTCTTCACGAAAAATTTCAGGTGAGTTAGGTGATTCAAAAGACACATCTTTTGTGTAAATTTTTTGGATCACAAAACGTGGTTTTTGTTGTTCTTCACCTGCTGCTGTGTTTTCTTCAGCCATCTCTATTCCTTCTTGTTTTAAGATTGCGCCAGGAGGCTATCTAATTCTTTAGTGCGATCAATTGCGACTAAATCAGTGTAGCCACCTATGGCTTTATTATTGATAAAAATCTGAGGCACTGTTCTTTGCTGGCTTTTTTTCATCATCTCTTCTCTTTTTGAAGGATCCAGATCCACACGAATTTCGTCGTATTTCACGCCTTTACGCTCCAGCAACTGTTTTGCCATTACACAGTAAGGACAGTGAGCAGAAGAATAAACGATTACTTTAGCCACAATATAACCCTGCCATTTTGTTTTGATTAACTGAACAGAGGCAATTTAGCCTCTTTCCATGCATTAATGCCGCCGGTCATTACATAAACTTCTTCAAAGTTATTTGATTTTAACTTTTTCGCGGCATTCCGAGCACGCTGACCACTGGCACAGACAATCACCAATGGTTGCGATTTATTTTTTAACTTTTTAAGTTCTTCATCTAACTTGGATAACGGAAGATTGACCGAGTCAGCAATATGCTCTTTCTCAAATTCATCCGCTTCCCGGACATCAACAAATTTACCTTTGTATTGATTAACGAGTCTGACTGACTGGTTAGCATCCAACGGCTGTAATCCTGTTAGTTTACGATTAATCGCATCAGAAAAAACTAACCACGCTAATACAATCCATGCTGTACTTAATATCCAATGATTAACGATGAACTCACCCAAATTTTCCATAGCGACCCTTAAAACTGTCTTAAAATCAGATTAATTTTTTGCAGAACAGAATACTTCACGCATCATCTCAATTAACCGGAGCGTGCGCTCATCATTCACTCGATAATAAATACGGTTAGCATCACGGCGAGACATAAGAATCTCTTTTTCACGTAACTTAGCCAAATGCTGTGATACGTTACTTTGCGTGGTGCCGACCTGTTCGACGATATCCTGAACGGATAACTCATTCTCACCAATCGCGCAGAGAATCTTAAGTCGCAAAGGGTGAGACATCGCCTTTAGTGCAAATGCAGCACGCTCGATATCGTTATCAATCGCGATAGAATCTATGTTTAAAGCTTGTGCCACAATTTTGCCCGTCAGTACACGTGACTGTATTTCATCACAAAACACCATATAATACACGGCATCAATTCTTAATGACATACAAGACAAGGGATAGTCAGCAGAGAGCGCGACTACCTTTCGTTTTAAGGACTAATCAATGACACAAACACACAGACCTCTGGCGCTCATCATCTTTGATGGATGGGGCTATAGTGAATCAGCAGAAAATAATGCCATTCTTGCGGCAAATACACCGAATTGGGACAGCATGTGGGCGAAATATCCACATACGCTGATTAATGCATCAGGAGAAGGTGTCGGTTTACCTGGTGATCAGATGGGTAACTCTGAAGTGGGTCACTTGAATCTGGGTGCTGGCCGGGTTGTCTACCAGGAATTCACACGAATTAGTCTTGCAATTAGAAATGGCGAATTTTTCAATAATACTGTTCTGATTGACGCCGTTGAGAAAGCCAAAACAACAGATGGGGCCGTACATATCTTCGGTTTATTATCTGATGGCGGGGTACATAGTCATGAGCAGCATATTCACGCCATGGTCGAGTTGGCAGCTAAACAAGGTGCCAAACAAGTTTATGTTCATGCTTTTTTAGATGGACGTGATACGCCACCGAAAAGCGCTGAAGCGGCGATTGAGAAACTAGAAGAAAGCTTCAAAAAAGCAGGAACAGGCCGGCTGGCGACAATTATTGGTCGTTTTTATGCGATGGATAGAGACAACCGCTGGAATCGTGTCGAAGAAGCTTATCAACTTATCACTGAAGGCAAAGGTCAATATCAGGCAGCAACCGGTATCGAAGCCCTGCGAGCGGCATATGAACGTGAAGAAACCGATGAGTTTGTCAAAGCCACAACCATTGGCGAACCGGTAAAAGTAAATGATGGTGACAGCATTGTCTTTATGAACTTCCGTTCTGATCGTGCCCGTGAATTAACCGAATGTTTCATCAATCCCGAATTTTCCGGTTTTGTTTTACCGAGAAAAATTCAGCTGGCTGACTTCGTCACATTAACTGAATATAAAAAAGACTTTACGGCACCTATCGCTTTCCCAACAGAAAAATTACACAACATTCTGGGTGAATATTTATCTGCTCAGGGGAAAACCCAGCTACGGATTGCAGAAACCGAAAAATATGCGCATGTGACCTTTTTCTTTAATGGTGGTCAAGATACCCCATATGAAGGTGAGGACCGGATTCTGATTCCATCACCTAAAGTGGATACCTACGATCAACAGCCAGAAATGAATGCACCTGAAGTCACAGACAAACTTGTCGAAGCAATCAATAACGAAAAATATGATGTCATCATCTGTAACTTCGCCAATGCTGACATGGTAGGCCATACCGGTAATTTTGACGCCGCCGTTAAAGCCATAGAAACCCTGGATGTCAGTCTGGCCAAAATTTGGACAGCTATTGAAAAAGTGGGCGGTGAAATGCTGGTGACAGCGGATCATGGCAATGCCGAGCGCATGGTAAATCATGAAACCGGCCAGCCTCACACAGCACATACCAACAATGTTGTGCCATTATTATTTGCCGGTCGTGAGGCTCAGTGTGTAGATGGTGGAACGTTATCAGACATTGCACCCACCATGTTGTCACTAATGGGACTCGCCATTCCAGATGAAATGGGCAAAAAACTCTTAGTCATCGCTAAATAAGCCCTTCAAGTGACATTGAGAATATTACTGGCATGTCTAAGTTTGCTAATCTGTTTCAGTGTTCATGCTGAAACAGATTCAGCATCACGCTTGGATGATGTTCGCAAAGAAATAAAATCGTTAAATAACGATCTGTCAGAAAAAAAAGCGGATAGACAGGCTTTATTTGATCAGTTAAAAACGCAAAGCCGACAAGTCTCTGAACTCAACAAACAACTTCGAAAACTCGAAACACAAATTGACGGCAAACACAAAGAAGTTGAAGCACTACGTCAAAAGATGGGTATAAAAGAAAAAGAGCAAAAACAACAGCTTGATGCCCTTTACAGCCAAATACGTTCTGCTTTTATTCACTCAGAACCCAGTTATCTTGAACTGCTGTTAAACCAAAAAGATGTGTCTACTCTTAGCCGAGGAAGCACCTATTTTCGTTACTTTCATCAGGCAAGACAGCAGGAACTGGAAAATATTCATCAATTGTTGGTGAAACTCAACGATGAGCAACGGGATGTTTTACTTGCTCAGCAATCTTTAGAAACCATGCTGACGCAGCAACGTTCTAAACAAGCTCAGCTTGAGCAACAAACAAAACAAAGAAAAGTCACACTGGCTGCGCTGGATAAAACAATCTCGACGCAAGATAGTCGTTTAGCATCGCTGAAAGATGAAGAGCGCAACCTGCAACAACTGCTGGATTCGCTTAGCAAAAAATCAGCGCCGATCGCTCCGGCAGCAAAGCCAGGCAATAATTCAACACCTGTGAAACCAAACACACCTTTTCCTCGTCTGACAGGTAAACTAACATGGCCTGTAAATGGAAAATTACTTGCCCGCTATGGTAGCTCGAGAAATCTTGGTAAACTCAAATGGCAAGGTATCGTCATTGCGTCACCAACTGGAAACGATGTCAAAGCCACAGCAGCAGGTCGCGTTGTTTTTGCTGATTGGTTAAGAGGGTTTGGTCTGTTAATCATCATTGATCATGGTGATCAATACATGACTCTTTATGGCAATAATGAATCATTACTTAGAGATGTCGGTGAGTATGTCAAAGCCGGCGACGTAATAGCACAATCTGGCGAACAAGGAATTCGAGGCCTTTCCGGCCTTTATTTTGAAATTCGCCATCGAGGCAGCCCAACAAATCCATTAAAATGGTTGGGAAAACAAGGCTGACAAGTCTTATCGATTAAGGAAGGAATATGAGTTTTTTTAAACGTGATTTCGGCTTAATTACCAGTGGTGTAATCTTAGGCGCCACCCTTGTATTTGGCCAAATGGTTTTTGCTGACAAGGATGCAACTAAACCAGACCTACCCCTTGAAGATTTACGTACTTTTTCTGAGATTTTTGGCAGAATTAAAAGTAGTTATGTAGAACCCGTTGAAGATAAACAGTTACTGGAAAATGCCATTCGCGGCATGCTTTCCGGACTGGATCCTCACTCTACCTATCTGGATAAAGAACAGTTCAAAGAACTGCGAGAAGGAACCTCTGGTGAATTTGGCGGACTAGGTATTGAAGTCAGCATGGAAGATGGCTTTGTTAAAGTCGTCACACCGATTGACGATACGCCTGCTGCAAAAGCTGGCGTCAAACCAGGTGACCTTATTATTCGTCTTGATGACACACCTGTAAAAGGGATGACCTTAAATGACGCTGTAGAGATCATGCGCGGTAAACCCGGCACCGATCTTATGCTTACCATCATTCGTGAAGGTGAAGATACACCGTTAAAAATTAATGTCACTCGCGCCATCATCAAAGTCGAGAGTGTTAAGAAGAAAATGCTGGAACCAGGTTACGGCTATGTCCGTATTTCAACATTCCAGTCACGGACCGGTGAAAGCTTAAGAGAAGCTATCTCTGAACTGAAAAAAGAAAATGGTGGCACACTAAACGGATTGGTTCTGGATCTTCGTAACAACCCTGGTGGTGTGTTGGATGCGGCAGTTGAAGTCTCTGATGCATTTATAGAAAAAGGACTTATTGTATACACTGAAGGTCGTATTCCAGACTCAGATCAGAAATTCCATGCCACGCCTGACGATATGCTGAAAGGTGCTCCATTAGTTGTTCTGGTTAATGGTGGTTCAGCATCTGCTTCTGAAATTGTAGCTGGTGCCTTACAGGATCATGATCGTGCGGTCATTATGGGTACAAAAACCTTTGGTAAAGGCTCTGTGCAGACGGTAATGCCTCTTACTAATGACACCGCTGTTAAGATGACAACAGCCCGTTATTACACACCTTCAGGTCGCTCTATCCAAGCTGAAGGTATTGTTCCGGATATCGAACTGAAACCCGTGCATATTTCAGCTATTGAAGATGCGGATTTCACACCGTTAAGAGAACGTGATCTGGCTCATCATCTGGTCAATGGTGACGAAGAAGAAAAAGCCAATGCTGATCAGAACAAAGCGGATAAAGACAAAGAGCAACCGCTTGAAGTCTCTGATTATGCATTATCACAAGCTCTTAATTTGTTAAAAGGAATGACCATCCTTAAAAAATAAAGGGTAGCTTATGTCAACTGTATTGGTTCCTCTCGCCGAAGGCTTTGAAGAGATTGAAGCGGTCACCGTTATCGACTTACTGAGGAGAGCAGGGATCAATGTAGTGACAGCTAGCCTGACCCAGCGTCATCAGGTCACAGGTAGCAGACAAATTGTGTTAGCTGCTGATAGCCTGATAGATGATGTCAAAGAAGCGGCGTTTGATATGGTAGTTCTACCGGGTGGGCAGCCCGGTACGAACAATCTTAAGCAAGATGCCCGCATAAAGACCTTATTACAAAAACAGTTAAATGCTAATCAATACATTGCCGCAATTTGTGCTGCACCGTTGGTATTAGCAAATGCAAAGATACTTAATCAACACCGTGCTACCTGTTATCCAGGCGTATTGAAGCAAGAAGATTGGCCTGAGATATCACTCATTGATCAAACTGTTGTCATCGATGACAAAATAATTACTTCAAAAGGACCTGGTACCGCGATGGATTTTGCCCTAAGCATTATTGAAGTTCTGACAAGCCAACAAACACGTATCGAAGTCGAAAATGACCTGGTAAGAAACTAAGCCTATGGCCTTACTTACAGCTAACGATTTATCCATTCTGCTGGTTGAACCTTCAGCCATGCAGCTAAAACTTATTATGCGTCATTTGAACGAAGAAGGCGTTCATAAAATTGATGGTGCCAGCAGTGGTAAAGAAGCTTTAGAACTGATTAGTAAATATCCACCGGATCTGGTCATTACAGCCATGTATCTACCTGATATGACGGCTAATGAGCTAATTGAAACTGTACTACATGAACATCCCCAGCTAAATGTGTCATATATGCTGATATCCAGTGAAAAAGGGCATGCAGCACTGGAACCGGTTCGTCAGGCCGGTGTCATCGCAATTTTACCCAAACCCTTTGATCATAAAGACTTACAACGGGCCATCAGGGCCACGCTTGATATTATTGATCCAGAAGAAATTGCACTTGAAAGCTATGATGTAAGCGAGTTGAGCTTATTGGTCGTTGACGATAGTCTGACCTCACGTAATCACATTATGCGTATTTTCAGTACGATGGGCATTCAACATATTGACGATGCTGAAAACGGTCGGCTGGCGCTCGATAAAATAAATCAAAATCACTATGACCTGATTGTCACCGATCTGAATATGCCCGAAATGGATGGTCATGAATTGGTGCAGTACATCAGAAATGATATGGGCAACGAAGCTATTCCAATCATGATCTTAACCACTGAGAATAATGAAGCCCGCCTAGGTCAGGTCGAACAGGCAGGCGTTTCAGCCATTCTTAATAAACCTTTTGAACCTAACACCATCCGGGAAATGTTATTCCGCTTGCTCGACTCATAGAGCCCCTTTCTTCTGCCCCATTTCTAAAAAAGTCGCCATATAGGGCACTGACATTTCACCATCTCGCATTGCTGCGAATAAGGTTTTCATCACACCTCGCTGTCCTAATCTAACGGTAGATGCAGGAATTTCCTGGCAATATTGTTTAGCCAACCAGTCTGGTAAAACTGTCACCCCACGGTTCAAACTCGCCATCTGAACCATAATGTCCAATGACTCCATGGTTTTATGCTGTGGTTTTACATTGGCTGGCAGTAGAAACTGAGTATAAATATCCAAGCGCTCATGTGGCACCGGAAAGGTCATTAATAACTCAGACTCTAATGCTTCAGGTTCAATATATGCCTGCTTAGATAAAGAGTGAGTATTTGCTACCAATAACACCAGCTCATATTCAAATAACGGCGTGTAATACAAGTCTTTGTGTTCAACCTTATCAGGTGTTACTAAACAATCAATATGGTGATTTAGCAGTCCTTCCAAGCCTGAAAACTGAAACTTATGCACAATATCCACGTCCATCTTAGGCATAGCCACCAGGTAGTCAGCTAATATTGCCTTAAGCCACTCATAGCAAGGGTGACACTCAACACCTATCTTTAAAATTCCCTGCTTCCCATCAGCCATCGCTTGTAATGTATTTTCTGCTTGCTCTATTACTGGGAGGAGCTGCCTGGCCGTTCTTAATAGCAGCTGACCAGCCTGGGTCAATCTTAACTTTCGTCCCTGTCTTTCCCATAAACGTATCTCTAACTTCTGTTCCAGATAGCGAATTTGGTGCGTCAATGCTGGCTGCGTTACATATAAGGCATTCGCCGCTGCCGTCAGACTGCCATGCTCTGCCAGTGCCTGAATAATTTTTAAATGCGTTAGCTCAATCATGTATGAAATATTCTTATAGATTAAGAAATAAATATCATTATTCCTTATTGTTTAGCAACTTTACAATGGCCCGATATTTGTAAAGGAGCACAAAATGGTAAAAACACATAATCTGGGTTTCCCCCGTATTGGGAAAAAGCGTGAATTAAAATTTGCTTTGGAAGCCTACTGGCGTGGCGAGATAAGCCTGGTTGATCTGGAAAGCCAGGCTGCTGAGTTAAGAAAACAACACTGGAATAGTCAAAAAAAACTGGATTTCAGCCCCGTCGGTGACTTTTCATTTTACGACCATGTACTGGATACCAGTTTGCTGGTAGGAAACTTGCCACGACGTTCGCAAAGTGAACTCTCCGAGCTGGATCAATACTTTCAAGCTGCTCGTGGTCAGACCAGTAAAACTGTTGAACAAACGCCTGTAGCAGCTGCAGAAATGACCAAATGGTTCGATACCAACTATCACTACCTCGTCCCTGAATTTGAGGCAGACACGACGTTTGAATTGCATGCAGCGCGCTTATTGTCATATGTGCGTGAAGCAAAACAACAGGGCGTCAACACTAAACCGGTTTTACTCGGCCCCGTCAGCTATTTATGGTTAGGTAAAAGCAAAGATGACAGCAACAAACTTGACCTGCTACCTAAACTCTTAGCTGTGTATGAATATCTATTAAATCTATTGGCAGAAGAAGATATTGAGTGGGTTCAAATCGATGAACCGATCCTCGTTACGGAGCTCGATAAGAAGTGGAAGCATGCTCTTAACCAGACCTATTTTGCTTTGAACAAAGCACCGGTTAAAGTATTGCTGACCACCTATTTCGGCAGCCTGAAAGAAAATCTGCAACTTGCCTGTGAGTTACCAACGGCAGGACTACATATTGACGCCATTAATGCACAAGATGAAGTCATTAAAGTAGTCGACTGGTTGCCACCGCATAAAGTGTTATCCCTTGGCATTATCAATGGCAGAAATATCTGGAAGACCGACCTAAACAACACACTGGACTGGCTTGAGCCTGTTTATGTGCGCCTTCAGCAACGTCTGTGGTTGGCACCATCCTGTTCCCTGTTGCATGTACCAGTAGATTTAAACAGCGAAACAGACTTGGATACTGAAGTGAAAGATTGGCTGGCATTTGCTGTACAGAAGCTTGATGAACTGGCCATTGTCGCCACCGCACTGAATCAAGGCCGTGATGCTGTTACAAGTGAACTAGCTGCAAATGCCAAATCCATTGTTAACCGTCAACGCTCTACACGAGTTCATCGCAGCGATATTCAACAACGTGTTCTCTCGGTGACCGAGAGCATGGCAAACCGTCAGAAACCTTATGTTGAACGCGCCAAATTACAACGTGCTAGGGCCAACTTACCCTTGTATCCCACCACAACCATTGGCTCATTTCCACAAACCACAGATATTCGCCAAACACGGCAATTATTCCGTAAAGGTGAGCTGGACTTTACTGCTTATCAAGCCAAGATGCATGAACAAATACAACTGGCGATTGAAGAACAGGAAAAAGTAGGACTGGATGTGTTGGTGCATGGCGAAGCAGAACGAAATGATATGGTTGAATACTTTGGTGAACAACTTGACGGTTATATCTTTAGTCGTTTTGGCTGGGTGCAATCTTACGGATCACGTTGTGTAAAACCCCCGATCATCTTTGGTGATATTGCTCGTCCAAATGCCATGACGGTCGACTGGATTAACTACGCTCAATCACTGACCAGTAAGCCTGTAAAAGGTATGTTAACCGGACCAGTCACCATGCTGAACTGGTCATTTGTACGTGATGATCAGCCTCGTTCAGAGACCTGTCTACAACTGGCACTGGCTATTCGCGATGAAGTGGAAGATCTGGAACAATCCGGCGTTACAATTATTCAAATCGACGAAGCGGCATTACGTGAAGGATTACCTCTGCGTCGTGCTGAATGGCAGAACTACCTTGATTGGGCCGTGCGTTGTTTCCGTATCACCGCCAATGGTGTAGCGAATGAAACGCAAATCCATACCCATATGTGCTATTCCGAGTTTAACGACATCATTGAATCAATTGCTGCGATGGATGCTGACGTCATCACCATTGAAACCTCACGCTCTGATATGGAACTACTGGACGTATTCAATGCATTTGCCTATCCCAATGAGATCGGCCCTGGTGTGTATGACATCCATACGCCGAATATTCCAGAAGTCGAATATATGAAAAGCTTGATGGAAAAAGCTGCTCAGCGTATTCCGGCTGAACGCTTATGGGTTAACCCTGACTGTGGCCTGAAAACTCGCCAATGGGCAGAAGTGAAACCCGCGTTAGAAGCAATGGTAGAAGCAGCCAGAGAGTTACGCCAGCGGCAAGCAGCGTAAATAATACATGGAGTAGGGTTAACTCTACTCCATTTTTTATACCCAATTCGTGGGTAAGTTCTGATGCAAAAAGTCTTGAAAAACCCGTACTTTTAGTGTTTTAGCAAAACGATCAGCCACACAAAAATAATAGTCTAATGGCTCTGGCTCACCATGAAGCTCTGAATGACTTCCCTCCTCAAATAAAGGAATAAGCCTGCCTTCTGCCACATGTTGAGTCACAACAAAAGCAGCAATTCTGGCGATACCACCTCCTGCAAGAGTGATATTCGCTAGCATATCGATATCATCACACACCATGGCTGTTCTTACTTCAGGCTGAAAGCGTTGTCCATGCCGTAAAAAAGACCATCCCACAATTTTTTCATCAACAGGTATCTTAAATAGCAAACATCTATGCTGACGTAATTCAGCGATAGAATCCGGGATACCGTTTTTATCCAGATACGCCGGTGAAGCACAGTAAACCAGTGGAACCGTGGTGAGCCTGTTCGCCACCAGACGTTCATCTAACTGCTCACGTATTCTGATGCTGACATCAATACCCTCCTGTCGATGATCAACATGTCTGTCACTGGCAATAAGTTCTATACTCAGCTCCGGATACTGTTCATAAAATGCCGGAAGCAGGGGAGCCAAAACATGTCGTGCAAATGCTGCTGAGCAGGCTATTTTCAGCTTTCCAGATACCTTACCTTCTACAAATGAAACAGCCTCAGCTGCCAACTCCATCTCCTGTAATAAACCCTTAACACGCTGGTAATACACCTCACCTGTATCGGTTAATGCCAAACTTCTTGTTGTTCTGGTCAACAATCGTGTTCCAAGTGCTGACTCTAGACGTGCAATATTCTGGCTGACGGCTGCGGCACTGATGCCAAGTCTTCTCGATGCTGCGGCCAGACTTCCCAGCTCAACAGATCTGACAAAACTCTCAACTCCACGCATTGTGTCCATTTGTACTTTCCCAAAAACAACAATAAAAAATTAATAAGCTTAGCTTAATAATATAATTAGTTTATATGGGCTACAAACTTAACAATAGCAAGACTAAACTTCTCACATCGCTTAAGAGGAGTTAGTTAGTGAATACAAAAAAATTACCCGTAAAACTCACATCGTATGTTTTTGCGCTTTATATGGCAGGAATTATGGCCATGTTGATGTGCTTAATTATTACTGGCGTTAATCAGGGGTTTTCTTCGCACTACATCAGTGATGCTATGAATGCTTATAAAATTGCGATGCCTGCCGCCTTTATTTGTATTCTTATTGTTAGACCTATTGTGGCTTTTCTGGTGAAAAAAACCGTGCATATGGCCTAGCAGTTATATCAAGCTTAACCATATCTGGTTGAGCTTGTACTGCTGTGAAGAAACTAAAAACTCAAACACCTTAAACAGAAACAGATTTAATCCAGAGCGGTCTCTCGGACACGTAGAAACCGGGCAAACCGAGGTAAGCCGGTTTTAGTAAAACCCTGATAACGATAGGTGATCACGCTGCCAATGGGAGGTGGGTTAATACGGTCTTGATCTGATAAACCACTACCGATCGAAAAGACTTGGCCTTGCTGATTTTTAACACGTAATGCACCTAGCTGATTAGTGTATTTACCTTTGCCAGGCAAGTGAGCAATAACGGTGGCTTCGGCATCTTCGTAAGGTTTAAATTTTAATAAAGCCTGCGTTCTTCCGCCCTGATGTTTAGCTGAGGCCAGATGTAAAATCAGACCTTCTGCGCCTTGTTCTATCTTATCTTGTAACAGGTCTTGTAAAGCCGTATTGCTTGCCAGCCGATATTGTTTAACAGGTTTAATATGTGGCAGATTTAGTTTTGTGATTAAGCTTGTGTAGTTTTGATAACGTTTCTCAAAAGGCAGTTCAGGATCAGGCATATCGAATACCCGATAGCTCACTTTTTGCCAAGCTTCATCATCCGGTATTTGTGTTCTGATGATGCCACTGAGCCGTGCAAAGTCTTGATGTTTAGTCCACAACTCACCATCCAGCCACACATCAGGAAGGGGAGCAGTAAACCAGTCTGGGGCATTGATAATATTGCCGCTACGGGTCAGGAGTTGTTTACCTGTCCAGATAGCCCGTACACCATCGAATTTTTCACTGACGAGATAGGCCGATACAGGCTCGGCCGTGTCTGGCTTATACACACTGGCCAGTTGCACGGGTGGCATAGTCTGAGCAGCATGAATTGGCCCATTAAGACTAAGCAGGGTGAAAATTAAAACAACAGTGATATAACACTTTATAAGTTGCATGTTTGCCTCCTTGCGATTTAATAAATGTTTATTACTTTGGCATCCTGCCAATAAGCGTGGTGTTTCGCAGTTTAATCTAATGCTGATGCAACGGTTTTGGCTAAGGTGACTGAAAGCGATTCATTTCGTTTACGATCAGGACAGAGGGCACTGCGAAAGCCCAGATAGTCAGGTTGTAATTCGCGCAAGCTGGCAATATCCTCAATGCGCAAGGCGCCTGCCAAGCCGCACAAGCTTTGTGCGTTTTTCACTGTGTTTACAAATTCTGTCAGTGCATCAACTGACCATAAATCCAATAAAGAACGGCCATTTTTTTCTGCGGTATCAATCATCACACCACTAAAACCTGCTTTTAATACCTGTGTTATTACATCTGTTTCGTAATCACGATCTGCAAACAGCACAGCAATCACTGGCGTGTTAAGTTTTTGGATAACTGGCGTTAATGCATGCAGGCAAGCAGCTTGTTCATCACCACCGAATAAGCCTATTTTTACATAATCCACACCCGTTCCAGCCATCTTCATAATAGCTGGCTCAATAGCTTCGAGCTGCATAGGCAAATCACCAATCGTCGCGCTGGTTAAACAACGTCCAGACGCCCAATTAACGATGTCTTCCACCACATCAAGAGGTAAAGCCCCCAATGCACCATGTGACGGCTGTTTCATATCAAGAATATCTGGCAGGCAATCGTTCAGGTTTTGCGCTTCTTCCAACGATTGCACACTGGCAAGCCATTTTGTTTTATTCGACATTGATACCTGCTTGTTTAACCTTTTCCATTAACCAGCCCCACGCTTCCCACTCGCGTTCACCTGCGGTTTTTTCCATACCGATGGTTAAATAGTTAATTTCATCGCGAATTTTTTGTTCTGGCAACATCGATAAACGACTGACCAGTATCGCGGCTTCAATCACAGCGCTTTGTGCACGGTTATAACCACGAAATAAACCATGTTGCTGTTCATGCACAACAACGCCATAAAAACAGGCGCGCGGGTCATCGTCATCAACATCCTGAACTGTAATTTCACTGTGGCTTAGCGCATCTGTTAAATAGAGTCCATCTATCTTTTTACATGATGAAGCTGGCCACTGGCGGTGCCCTGTTAATGCCCCTGCATACACGCGTACATCATCCGTGTAATTAATACTACAGGCGCGATGACGCATTAAATTATTATAAGTTGTTGATGGTTTAAATGGCTTTATTTGAAAGTAACCATTTACTTCACTAATACCCATTGGTGCATGATGTGCCGAGCCATCTGCATTTTTTGTGGTGACAATAACTTCATGAATCTTTGCTTTTAGCCGTGCCACTAGGGCGCTCCTTTTTTCTTTTTCTTGGGTTCTGCCGTACCACAGGCTGTACGTGGTTTTTTTACTTTTGGGGTTTGTTCATCACGCACTACTTTTTTCATATTGTCTCGCGGAGTATCGACTGCATCAGCCGTACCGCAGATACGTTCTTTCTTGGTTTTTTTCATGGTGGTACCTTCCACCTTTTGCTCTGTTAAATCTTCTTCAGCCTGATCAACCGCACAACCCCACTGCAGGTCTTCATCTTGGGTATAACGCTTACCCAGTTGCCAGGCTACTTCGGCCCGGGCCAGTTCAACACCAAGATAAAACGCATGACCGGGATCGTTCTCAACTTTTAGATGAGGATAGAACTCAAACGGATCAATATCTTGCACGATACCGTCACGATTGAACATAAAAATGCCTTCTTTTGCGACTTTTATCCGGTAGTTTGGGTCACGGATCGTTTCGGCTAATGCATGAATTTCATCAGCCGTATCTGTAAATGGGCGTCGTTCGTGTGATACCAGCAAGTCACCCGTAAAATCTCTTGGCAAACTATTATCTTGTTTAGCCGCATACATCATTCGTCTGGCCACATCCGCTTCACGAATAGCCCGACGTGCATGAGGACTAACTTCTGTGGCTAATACACAGTTAATATTTAACTCAGAGATCATGCCGAACAACATGGCATTGATCCCCGTGGTATCAGCATCAGTTAATTCTGTCAGATTACCCACACCCATCATGATAGGTGCATCAGGGTATTTCCTGCGTAATTCATGGTAACGCACTATAGAATCAGTTAAGCCAAAATGAATAGGATCCAGAATCGGATCTGCCACCCATGGCTTGCCAATTTTATCCATAGCTTCCATGGCCCGTTCTAGTGAGGCAAGCGATCCAGACTCAGCTGGAACTAGAATAGGAATTGCATCCGTTTCTTTAGCAAGGTCGATGGTTTTTTCTGTCAGGCTCAGCAAATAGTCGGCACCAGCGCCGGCTGCACGCTGCAAATCATCAAGTGATAGTGAGTCCACACTTACTTTAAAACCTTCACCATGTAGAGCAGAAATTGCTTCTTCCATCAATGGAAATTTTTCTTCCGGCAAGCAGCCAATATCAATAACATCAGCCCCTTGACTGGCGTAATAACGTGCACGATCTAACAAACTTTCGATAGAGCGTTCAGGCGCATCGACGATTTCAGCAAATATTTTGACTGCATATTGACTCAGATCTGGCTTTTTACGTGCTTTACCAAACTGCATCGGTAAGTCTTTTATTTCGTCTGGGCCACGCGTTATCTTAATGCCCAGTTCCTGACTCAACGTCTCTAAATCTCCTCGACATCGACCAGGCACGATGATTTGATCAAAACCTTCATAATCTTCAGGCTTGAGTCGTCGGCCTATCATCTTATCTGTCATCAATGCTGCCACTGACACACCTATCTGATGTACATGATATTCAAACGGAAGGGGAGCCATTTCTTGCAACACTTTGTGCACACTGGGCTCTGCCAGTTTGCCGGTAAGAAACAGTATTTTTTCAGACATGCTGGGCTCAGCCCACCTCTGTCAGACGCGTTTTTAAAGCAGCAAACAGTTGATCAGCATCATCTACCACTGTCGTTGCTTCGAAGGTTTTTAGCTTTTTTGTGTGCTCAAGATCAATTCTGCGTGGCCAAACACGAACGATTCTATCTGGGGCTGGCGTATCAATTTCAGGCTCGCTATCGCAAGCCAATACGATACTTGGGATTTGGCACTTACCGGCCTGAGCAAAAATGTTTGTCACTAAGGTATCAGAAATGCCTAATACCATTTTAGCCACTGTATTTGATGTGGCAGGTGCTACGACCAAACTATGGTAGTCACCTCGATAGAACAGACCGACAGGTGGCGCACTAGCCGCTCTATCACGATATACGCGCCCTTCAGGTACGAGAGATTTTGGGTCATAACCATACATTCTGACGACCTCTTCGCCTGCACGACTATAGAACAAGTCCACATCGTCTAATTCCCGGACAATTTCCAGACACTCTTTCAGGTAATGTCCTGAGCCAGTAACAGCCCAAGCCAGACGAGGTTTTTCAGGCCTTGCTTGCATTTCATTTCTCTATGAATAATTTAAGATGTAAATTTTGCCAGACTAAACGGATATAGTAAAAATAAGATAGGTTTTATAGGGTTTTTTACGTTAAAATCGATAACTCATTGTAATTTTGCGTCAGATTGGAGCCTTTGCGAATGTCTAACAGTATTCCAAAAATTGTGGTTGTCGGTGGTGGAGCGGGTGGCCTTGAATTAGTCACTAAACTCGGCAAAAAACTGGGTAAAAGGGGCAAGGCTGAAATCACGCTTGTCGATAATACGCACACACACATCTGGAAACCGCTTCTTCATGAAGTTGCAGCAGGTACACTGGATTCTCATGAAGACGAAATTGAATACCTGAGTCAGGCAAATGCTAGCGGTTTCCGTTTCCGTCTAGGAAAAATGGATGGGCTCGACAGAAACCGTAAAACAATATCTCTTGCACCGACTATCAACCAAGATGGTGTTGAAATTATTCCTCGTCGTGAATTTGAATATGATTATCTTGTGATATCTGTTGGAAGCGTCAGCCATGACTTTGGGATAAAAGGTGTAAAAGATCATTGTTTATTTCTGGATACCACGAAACAAGCTGAGTCTTTCCAGAATAAATTATTAGAGGCTTATCTACGTGCCCATACACAAGGTAAACCTCTCGACGAAGGGCAGCTGAATATCGCGATTGTAGGCGCCGGCGCCACAGGTATCGAGCTAAGTGCTCAGTTACACGAGGTTTCTCACCTATTAACGGCTTATGGTCTTGATGAGGTGCAACCGCATGATGTGAAAATTAGCATCATTGAAGCCGCAACCCGTGTTTTACCAGGCTTACCTGAAAACTTATCAGACGCAACCACTAATGAACTGACAAAACTTGGGGTTGATGTGCTTACTGGTGAGCGTGTTGTTGAAGTTAACGATAAAGCTATATTCACAGAGAGCGGTAAAACTATTCCCGCATCAATAAAAGTCTGGGCAGCTGGTATTAAAGCACCTGAGTTCCTGAAAGATATAGCTGGCCTTGAAACAAACTGGATGAATCAGCTTGTCGTCAGACAAACGCTACAAACAACGCTCGATGATGATATTTATGCGATTGGTGATTGC
Source organism: Methylophaga sulfidovorans (assembly GCF_900114205.1). Classification (GTDB taxonomy): domain Bacteria; phylum Pseudomonadota; class Gammaproteobacteria; order Nitrosococcales; family Methylophagaceae; genus Methylophaga; species Methylophaga sulfidovorans. Next base: position 137,911 of record NZ_FOSH01000004.1, on the reverse strand, counting down.
TGTGCTTGTAAATGGCAAGGACATGATGAAAATGTCCCACCTCGCGCACAAGCGGCCCATCAGATGGCATCCGTTGTTTATAAGTCAATACGCAACCGTATGGCAGGCAAAGTCCCTCCTGAGTTTGAATACCATGATTATGGTTCGCTGGTTTCTCTTGGCAAGTACAGCACTGTTGGTAATCTCATGGGTAATCTCAGTAAAGGCAGTATGATGATTGAGGGCTTTATGGCCCGTATTATGTACCTGTCTCTGTATAAGATGCATCAAGTTGCATTATTTGGAATGTTCCGTGTCGCGATGTTGTCTTTATCACACATATTCAGACGCAGTGTGCACCCTAAGATCAAACTTCACTAAGCTTTACTCGCTATATAAAAAAGGCCCTTAAAAGGGCCTTTTTTATAAATATATCCGTCAATCATTTCCTGGCAAACAAAGACATTCGCTGATTAATGTCATTCCCATTTATCCGATGTTTTATCGCTGCACCGATGTGAATCAGCAATACGGCGATTAAGGTAAATGCCAAGACCTCATGTATTTCACTAAAATATTCTCTCATGTCAGGATCTGCTTCGGCTAACCTCGGTAAAACCATCCCCCACAACTTTGTATCGTATTTGCTATACATTGACTGTAGGTAACCTGTTAATGGCATCGTAATCATCAATACATACAAGAGCCCATGAACGCCGCCAGAAAGCCGCTGTTGCCACGAAGGAATATAAGAGGGCAGTTGTGGTGCTTTATGTGCCAATCGCCATGCTACGCGCAATACAATAAGAGCAGCGACACTTATACCAAGTGACTTGTGCAACAGAAACCAAAATGCTCGTACACTTTCCTGGCCAGGCGGCAGTTCCCATTCTTTGGGAAGCTGAACCATATAAAGTCCAATCGCTATCATCGCTAATATCGCTACAGCGATTAGCCAATGCAAGATCCGCTGTACCAGGTCATACTGATTTTCAGTTTCAGACATACATTTTCCTTCACATTCTTTTTATGCATAAAAAAGTCACACAACCTACCGGCTGTATGACTTGTTTAATCAGGAAAGATTCCTGGATTTAGATATCCAGATTTGATACCTGTAATGCATGTGTTTCAATAAACTCTCTACGCGGTTCAACATTATCACCCATTAGCGTGTTAAATGTTTCATCGGCCGCGATAGCATCATTAATTCTCACCTGCAGCAGGCGTCGCTTACTCTTATCCATTGTAGTTTCCCACAATTGATCTGGATTCATCTCTCCCAGACCTTTATAGCGTTGAACATGTTGTCCTCGTCTGGCTTCAGCTAATAACCAATTGACTGCTTGTGAGAAATAACTGACATCTTGTTGTCTATCACCACGTTCAACGCGGGCACCGTCACCAAATAAACCATTGATTTTATTGGAAAATGCAAGGATTTTCTGGTATTCGGTACTATCAAAGAATTCACCAGGCACATGATAATCTGTGCTGATGCCATGTCTGCTATAACTGATATTAATCATACCGACCGGATCATTTTCCTGACGTTTGATACTCAATTTAAATTGTGTACCTGTTGGCAGGCCTTTGTTTAAAGCAACTTCGATATTGGCTAACCATTCATTAATCGCTGCATCGTCATTCATATCTGGAATTTGTGGCTGATACACTAATTTATCCAGGAAAGCAGGGTAATAGTGATTAGACAATCTACCAATGATTGAATTGACCGTTTGATATTCCGTAACTAATAAGCCCAGAGCTGTGCCTTCGATTGCTTGAGCAGTTTCAGCCGGATACAGTTTTGCATTCGTTAACGCTACTTCTGTCAGATAACGCTCCATCTCCGCATCATCTTTTACGTAACGTTCTTGTTTACCTTTTTTAATTTTATATAAAGGTGGTTGTGCGATATAAACATGACCACGCTCTATTAACTCAGGCATTTGACGATAAAAGAATGTTAAAAGAAGTGTACGAATATGGGAGCCGTCAACGTCAGCATCCGTCATAATAATGATATGGTGATATCTGAGCTTTTCAGGATCATATTCATCACGACCAATTCCGCAGCCTAGAGCAGTAATTAATGTTCCTACTTCTGCAGAGCTGATCATCTTGTCGAAACGTGCTCTTTCTACGTTAAGAATTTTTCCTTTCAGCGGTAATATAGCCTGTGTACGGCGATCACGGCCTTGTTTAGCACTACCACCCGCTGAGTCCCCTTCCACTAAAAATAGCTCAGAAAGGGCAGGGTCTCTTTCCTGACAATCGGCTAATTTACCAGGAAGACCAGCAATATCCAGAACACCTTTTCTTCTAGTTAATTCTCTAGCTTTTCTTGCTGCATCCCTTGCCCGAGCCGCGTCAATCATTTTATTAGCAATCAACTTCGCATCTGTTGGATTTTCAATCAAGAAATCATGGAAGAACTCATTCACATAAGATTCGACAATTGTTCTTACTTCTGACGAAACCAATTTATCTTTAGTTTGTGAGCTGAATTTTGGATCAGGCACTTTAACAGATAAAACCGCTGTTAAGCCTTCACGGGCATCATCACCGCTAGTAGTGACTTTAGATTTTTTCGCTAACCCTTCACTTTCAATATATTGATTTAAGGTTCTTGTCAGAGCAGCACGAAAACCAGCTAAATGGGTACCGCCATCACGTTGTGGAATATTGTTTGTAAAGCAGTAGATATTTTCCTGATAGGAGTCATTCCACTGCATCGATAGTTCAACTGTTACATCATCACGCATACCTGAAATCTTGATGATGTTTTCATGTATGAGATCTTTATTTTTATTCAAATGCTGAACGAATGCGGTGATACCACCTTCATAAAAAAACGTTTCTGTTTTCTCATTACGCTCATCGGTCAAAACGATTTTGACACCAGAGTTTAGGAAGGCGAGTTCACGGATACGTTTTGCAAGAATGTTGTAATCAAACGTAACATTAGTAAAGGTTTCTTCGCTTGGCCAGAACTGAATTTTTGTCCCTGTGATGTCTGTATCAGAAACATCTGTTAATGGGGCATCCGGTACACCATGAGTATAGGTTTGTTTGTACACTCGATCATTACGATGAATTTCCATCGCTAATTTTTTCGATAAAGCATTAACGACTGATACGCCTACACCGTGCAAACCACCTGAAACTTTGTATGAGTTATCATCAAATTTACCCCCCGCATGGAGTACCGTCATGATAACTTCTGCAGCTGAAACACCTTCTTCTTCATGAATATCGACAGGAATACCACGTCCATTATCAATTACTGATACGGAATCATCTGGGTGAATTCGAACCTGGATCTCACTACAATGACCAGCTAATGCTTCGTCAATTGCATTATCTAAAACTTCAAAAACCATATGATGCAAACCAGTACCATCATCAGTATCACCGATGTACATGCCAGGTCTTTTTCTAACTGCATCAAGTCCTTTAAGAACTTTTATATTTGTAGAATCGTATGTGTTGTTGTTTTTTTCCGTTGTCATAATCAAACTATTCCTGGCCAGAAGGAGGATGTGCTGAATAACCTTCTATTCTACTACTTATATAGATATGTTGACAGTCTCATTATGAGTCTGTCATTTCACCATGTTTCACGTGGAACACTTTTTCATTTTCCTTATTTATTAATGTTGCAAGTTCGTTATTCGTACTGGTTATAAAACTCTGGACAGGTAGATTTCTAAGTGTATCTATCACTGTTTTTTGGTGGTTCCAATCGAGTTCTGAACTCAAGTCATCAATAAGTAAGATGGTATTTTTGACATCTTTTTCATTTAGCAAAATAATTATTTGCGCCATACACAGACCCAAATAAAATAATTTTTGCTGTCCTCTAGAAAGCATTTCTTCAGCAGAAGCATCGTTAATACGTAATGTCCAATCAGCAGAATGCGGTCCATTACGGCTATAGCCCATTATCCGATCACGGTCGTAATTTTCATCCAGAACTTCAGCTAAAGATTTTTCTTTATTCCAACCTCTGTTATATCTGACAGTGAATTTACACATACTCAGTGATGGACAGAGTTTATGAAAAAGCGGTTCAAAAATACCAAGCATTTTTTCTAAATAGGCCTGACGGTACTCTGTGATTGCAAGACCATGTTTAAGCAAATATTGATTCCACAGTTCTATTTCATTTTTAGGTTTTTTATTTTTCAAGGCTGCGTTCTTTTGTAGTAACGCTTTTTTATATGTTTGCCAATGATAATTAAATTTATGTTCCACGTGGAACACACCCCAATCAATCATTTTGCGACGGAATTTTGGACCTAATTCAAAAAACTGATGACAGTTTGCAGAAATAAATTGAAGAGGGGTATTTACCGCCAGATCTGATAACTTTTTTAAGGGTGCATTATTCAAGCGAATTTGCAGTCCTGATTGGATATCGAATAATAATCCAACTGGCGTCATTTCAGAGGAACGTGCAAAAACCGTAAATTGAGAACATTCAAGTTGAACAATATTTTTTAAATGTCGAGAGCGAAAAGAACGACCCAAGGCGAGTAAATGTAGTGCCTCAAGAATACTTGTTTTACCTGATCCATTTTCTCCAAGAATTAAGTTAATACCTTCCGAGGGTGATAGGGAAGCAGAGCTAATATTGCGGAAATGGGAAAGGGTCAGATGTGAAAGCACAAGTAAACTTTACGACCAAATGGTTATTTCTGAATACGGAAAAATCATGACTATCTATAATGAGGTATCAATTAAAACATCGAAAGAATGAATAGAAGAATATCTCTTTCATGATCTGGTCGCAGAGAAGCTTTAACTTCAATGAATTTTCTAGATTTCTACCATTTCAAAATCGTCTTTACCGACACCACATTCAGGGCATTCCCAATCTTCTGGAATATCTTCCCAAGCTGTACCAGGTGCAATTCCTTCTTCAGGCAATCCTTCAGCTTCATCGTAAATAAAACCACAGACAAGACACTGCCATTTCTTCATTCTAAAACTCCGAGTAAGTGATATTAAAATATGATTGTTATAAGTAAATAAATCTTAACAAAATTCACACCTTTACGCTCAATCAAATCCTGATACTTGTCAGGATAAACAAAAATAAAACTATTGGGGATATATCAAGTCATAAGGTTAGAGATTAGTTTAGTACAGATAGCATTTATGTTATAAATCAATATAAACATAATAAACGGAAATATCGATTATGCGACTACCAACGTTGAGACAATTACAATATTTAACTGCAGTGGTGGAAGAGAAACACTTCGGTCATGCCGCCGATAAATGTTTTGTCACGCAATCAACACTCAGTGCTGGTATTCAGGATTTAGAGCAGTTGCTAGAAGTTTCATTATTGGAAAGGACAAACCGAAAAGTACTACCAACGCCGATCGGTGAAGAGATTGCCAGCAGGGCACAAAAGATTTTGTCTTTAAGTGAAGACCTCGTTGACCTTGCTTTATCAGAGAAAAACCCATTATCAGGTCGTATTCAAATCGGGATTATTCCAACTATCAGTCCGTTTTTATTGCCTAAAGTGTTACCAACCGTTAGAAAACAATTGCCCGAACTTGAAATAGTCCTGATTGAAGACCAGTCTGAACGTCTTTTAGATCAATTAGAGACAGGTAGCATAGATGTCGCCGTATTAGCATTTCCATACAATACTCGAGGTTTGACACATAGAGAGTTTGCAAAAGAACCATTCTGGATTGCACTGCCTCACAATCATCCACTAGCAGGTAAGGATAAGTTAAGGGCAGATGAGTTACCAACGAACGAGCTGTTGCTATTAGCTGAAGGACATTGTTTACGTGAGCACGCATTAAGTGCCTGCCAGCTACCGGCATCAGCACAACGTAAAAGTGTGCAGGCTACAAGTCTATACACATTGATTGAAATGGTTGCCAGCGGATTAGGAATTACGCTTATTCCGGATATGGCTATAAATTCAGATATGGTTATTCATTCAGATATCAGTCTTGTGCCATTAGCTGCTGATAAGGAACAAGCAACGCGCGAGATAGGCTTAGTCTGGCGTCCCAGCTTCCGAAGAACGGCAACGCTGGAACAGCTGGCAAAAACCTTTTCTGATGCCTTAGCCGATACCAGTTACTCGCTACGGGCATAAAAATCACGCAACAGAAAAAAAATTTTTTGGATTTCTAAAGAAGTAAAAGGTGGCTTAAATACAGCATAGGCACGACCTTGTGGATCAATAAGGTAAATATAATGTTGTTGTTCAACTTTTAAGGTATGTTCATACTCTTCAGGCTCCAGATATAAAAAATCAAAGCTTTTAGTAAATGATTCGATAACTTCTGACGAACCGCCATAGGTTTTCAAAGTGTTAGAAGGTAGGGCGGCAGTATCGCTAGCGTCACCAAAATTAATAACTAAAAACTGTACTGAATGACCAGCAAATAAATCTTGCAAGTTCTGCATGACATTTAAAATAACATCACACTCTGGCTGACAATATAAATGTGTAAAGTAAAGAAAGCTCCATTTCCCATCAAGAGAGACATTCGTTAATACCTGTTTTTTATCATTTTCCAGTACAAACTGAGCTATCGGCTTTGGCGGTGAGATAAGAAATTTTCGCAAATTATCTGGAATATCACGCCTGTCTGGTTGACTGAACTCCATTCTGCTTAGCCATAACACTAAAATAATCAGTGTTATAACGAGATATAACCCTAGAAAAGCCTTAGAATTAACACTTTTAATTGGCTTAAACATCATTATTTAACCTTGTACAGCCGAGATATAACCCTGTTGTGAGTAAAACATGAGCGAAAAACTCTTCAAGTCTACCGCAGTTGTTAGTGTGATGACTTTTTTATCCCGGATACTCGGCTTTGTAAGAGATATTGTCATTGCCAGAATGTTTGGTGCGGGTTTAGGCGCAGACGTTTTCTTTGTGGCTTTTAAAATCCCCAACTTTTTACGACGACTGTTTGCAGAAGGTGCTTTTTCACAGGCTTTCATTCCTGTTCTTGCAGAGTTCAGAGAACACGGTGATAAGCCATTACGACAACTAATTGCACAAACCAGCGGCACATTAGCTGTGATTTTAACGATGATAACGGCGGTAGGGATGATTGCTTCCCCAGTTATCATCATGATTTTCGCACCAGGTTTTATAGAAAATCCAGTAAAGGCGGATCTGGCTGCAAGCCTACTTACCATCACCTTTCCTTATATCTTTTTTATCTCATTAACAGCGCTTGCAGGCTCCATTCTCAACAGTTTTGGTAAGTTTGCTATTCCTGCATTTACCCCTGTTTTTCTGAATATATCGCTAATTTCTGCAGCGATATGGTTATCACCCAGACTAGAAGAGCCTGTGACGGGACTCGCTTGGGGTGTATTCATAGGTGGATTTGTACAGTTTCTGTTTCAACTACCCTTTTTAATAAAACTTGGCTTACTACCCAGACCAAGATGGGGATGGAGAAGTGAGGGCGTCAGGAAAATTATTCGTCTGATGATACCGGCGATGTTTGGTGTATCCGTCGCGCAGATAAATCTTCTACTGGATACCTTACTCGCGTCATTTTTAGTTACCGGCAGTATTTCCTGGCTGTATTATTCAGATCGGCTTGTTGAGTTTCCGTTAGGCGTTTTTGGCATTGCTTTGTCCACCGTCATCTTACCGAGTCTGTCTAGAAAACATGCGGCAAAATCCACAGAAGAATTCTCAGATACCATCGACTGGGCATTACGCTGGGTATTCCTTATCGGAACTCCAGCAGCCATAGGACTGATTTATTTAGCGCAGCCATTATTAATGACCTTATTTCAATATGGTGAATTTACAACGCTGGACTCATATAAATCATCATTAAGCCTTATGGCTTATGGTTTGGGATTGCTGCCTTTTATATTTATCAAAGTTCTGGCACCAGGCTATTACGCAAGGCAAGATACAAAAACCCCTGTAAAAATAGGCATCATTGCGATGATAAGTAATATGGGGCTGAATATTATTCTGATGATCTACCTTGAACATGTAGGTCTGGCTCTAGCTACATCCCTATCCGCTATGCTCAATGCTGGTCTGCTTTACTATGGCTTAAGAAAGCGCGCTGTTTATTCGCCGAATCATGGCTGGGGACGGTTTACATTAAAATTAGTCATCGCTAATTCAGGCTTATTACTGTTTTTAATCACCCTGAATCCGATATACCAAAAATGGGAAATGTGGGATGCCTTGCAACGAGCCAGTCATCTGTCCGGGTTAATCGTGGGTGCTGCTGTTATCTACTTTGCCTTGCTATTGATTTTACGTATCAACCTGAGAAGTTTAGTAAGACCAATCAGCAGATAAAAAAAAAGGCCCTCCGAAGAGGGCCAAGCACTACGAGGACATAAAATTCTTAGAAGCGACGTCCGATACCAATACCCCAAACAAATGGGTCGATATCTGCATCGATTTTTGCTGAAGCCGCCGCTGCAGTATTTTTGAAATGTGCAGTGGTATCTATATCAATATATTTCACGTCGAAGTTCACAAACCAATCATCATTCAAAGCCACATCAACACCAGCTTGTGCTGCTAGACCCCACGAGCTATCCAGTTTCACTTTCGCACCAGGCTGGTCGAGAACATTACCAGCTACTTCCTCATCAAAGAAATAGGTGTAGTTGATACCAGCCCCAACATAAGGACGAATAGTTGAGTCAGGCATAAAGTGGTATTGCAACGTTAATGTAGGTGGTAATACTTTAGTATCAATAACATCACCTAAAGCCGACCAAGATTTTTCGCCTTTAACAGTGTGATTGGAATAACCTAGGATTAATTCCACACCCCAGTTTTTGTGGAGCATATAGGTGATATCAAGCTCAGGAACCGTATCAGAGTTGACGCTGACACCTTTTGTGCCCTGGTCAACACCATTTAATGTGAGTGTTCCACTATCATCATTAGGGTTAACATTGATAATACGACCACGGACTAACCAGTCACCTGCTTCATACGCCATCGCAGGCGCAGCGAGAGTAGACAGACCTAAAGTAGTGAGTAGTGCTGCAGCTAATGTTGTTTTTTTCATTTTTTCCTCCTGGGACAAACTATGTTCTGTAAGACATGGTTCGAATTTTACGGAGGTGTGGGCTTAATGCATTGACCTGGATCAATAAAACAATTGCTAACGGTTTTTTACCAAAATTAACCACATAATGCTTTCAATTTTTCAGAATCACGTATGGAAATCGACTTATTATGAATTTCAATTAAGCCTTCATCCTGAAATCGCGAAAATAATCGGCTTACTGTTTCAACCGCTAAACCTAGATGATTAGCAATATCACCACGTGACATGCTCAATTGAAATTCTCGCGCAGAAAATCCCCGATCCTGGAAACGGCGAGAGATGGATAATAAAAATGTCGCTAATTTTTCTTCGGCGGTTTTTTTGCCCAACAAAAACATTAAGCTTTTATCACCAGACAACTCTTTACTCAAACGTGACATCATCTGTACTTGAAGTTGAGGCATGTTAGTACCTAACTCTTGCAGTATATCGAAAGGTAATTCACACACACTACTGCTTTCTAGTGCTTTTGCGTTAGAACGATAGGCCTGCTCATAGATAGCATCCAAACCAACAAACTCGCCCGGAAAATAAAACCCCGTCACCTGTTCACGACCATCGACCGCAGAAACCGTTGTTTTAAATGAACCAGAACGAACAACATAGATAGAATTGAATGGCGTCTGAGTACTAAATAGTGGCTGACCACGAGAATAACTCTGACTACGTTTGATAATTTTATCGAGTTGAATCAAGTCGTTATTATGTAAACCAAGTGGAAGACATAAACGATAAAGTGAACACTCCTGACAGGCGAGATTGTGTTCATGTTCGACTTTAGCGAGGTCCTGAAATAGTGGGGTAACATTGCCTAACTGGGTCATTGCTAATCCTATATAGTGAACGTTGACTATAATAACGCTTCAAACCCTTGTTCGAAACAGTTATTATCTCCTTTTATTACTAATTTTCAGGAAATCAAATGACCACTCGTAGCGCGTCAGTTGCGCGAAACACACTGGAAACACAGATCGAAGTTTCAATCAATCTGGATGGTAGCGGTCAATTCAACGCCGAAACAGGTGTCCCGTTTTTAGATCACATGATGGATCAAATCGCCCGTCATGGCCTGTTTGATCTAAGTGTTAAAGCAAATGGCGACTTACACATCGATGCACATCACACCGTTGAGGATGTGGGCATCACCATCGGTCAGGCATTAAAAAAAGCATTAGGTGATAAAAAAGGGGTTGTTCGTTACGGACATGCCTACGTACCGCTAGATGAAGCATTATCACGCGTTGTACTCGATCTTTCTGGCCGTCCCGGATTAGAGTTTGATGTGACATTTACCCGCGATAAAATTGGTGAGTTTGATGTTGACCTGTTCTACGAATTCTTCCAAGGCTTAGTAAATCACGCCGGCATTACATTACATATTGATAATCTGAAAGGCCGCAATGCACATCATATAGCTGAAACCATATTTAAGGCATTTGGTCGTGCATTACGAATGGCTGTTTCACTGGATCAGCGCGCACTAGAACAATTGCCTTCAACTAAAGGTGCTTTATAATCTTTTTATAAGAATTATTAGCCATAAATTATTAAGTAAATAAACAGGTTTAACATGCATCGCATAGCAGTGATTGACTACGGGATGGGTAATCTACGCTCTGTCTCAAAAGCACTGGAAGCAGTTTCCAATAATGCCTCTGTTGTTGTTACGTCAGATCCTCAAACCATCCTTTCTGCCAGTCATGTTTTATTTCCAGGCGTTGGAGCAATACGTGACTGTATGGCTGAACTAAAACACCTGGAACTCGAACAGGTTATTAAACAAGCCGCTCAGGAAAAGCCTTTTCTTGGCATATGCTTAGGTATGCAGGCTTTATTGACTCACAGTGAAGAAAATAATGGCGTGAACACACTTGATATTTTCTCTGGTGAAGTCAAATTATTTCAGCCTGCCAAAAATGCTGATGGCGAAAAACTCAAAGTGCCACATATGGGATGGAATCAGGTTTACCAAACCTGTTCACATCCTTTATGGAAAGGCATAGAGCAAAGCAGTCGGTTTTATTTTGTACACAGTTTTTATGCTGCTCCTGAAGACAAACAGGTTATTGCTGGCACTTCAGCTTATCCTGATGATTTTGCCGCCGCATTGTATAAAGACAATATCTTCGCAGCCCAATTTCACCCTGAAAAAAGTCAGCGTGCTGGGCTTCAATTATTAGAAAACTTTGTAAACTGGGACGGTCAGTCCTAATCAACATCAACAAACGGAGTAAGATTATGTTGTTAATCCCTGCCATTGATCTCAAACAAGGTCACTGCGTGCGCTTGCGTCAGGGGCGAATGGAAGATAACACCGTGTTCTCAGAGGATCCAGTTGCCGTTGCCCGTCGATGGGTAGAAGCCGGAGCAAAAAGGCTTCATATGGTCGATTTAGACGGTGCTTTTGCTGGTAATCCTGTCAATGCTGAAGTTATTCATGAAGTTTGTAAAACATTTCCTGAGCTAGATGTGCAAGTTGGGGGTGGCATTCGTGATGAAGAAACGATAGAAACATATCTTCACGCCGGTGTTCGCTACGTCATACTGGGAACCAAAGCCATTAACGCACCGCATTTTGTGGGTGATGTATGTGCCGAATTTCCAGGTCATATCATCGTTGGTTTAGATGCAAAAGACGGTAAAGTCGCTATTGATGGCTGGTCGAAGTTATCCAACCACGATGTGGTGGATATTGCCCAGCAATTTGAGCAGGATGGGGTAGAGGCCATTATTTATACTGATATCAGCCGGGATGGCATGATGCAGGGTTTCAATCTTGAATCTACACGTAACTTGGCTCGCACAATTCAAATACCCGTGATTGCATCTGGTGGTGTCAGTTCCTATGAAGACATCGAATCTTTATGTGCTTGTGAAGATGAGGGTGTGATGGGAGCTATTCTAGGCCGCTCGATTTATGAAGGCAGCATCGATCTGAAAAAAGGTCAGGAGCTGGCCGATAAATTAAACCCGCCGTTGGAGTTTTAAAAATAACCATGGCTCTTGCTAAACGCATTATTCCTTGTCTTGATGTTGATGGTGGACGTGTCGTTAAGGGCGTCCAGTTTGTTGATATCAGAGATGCCGGTGATCCTATCGAAGTTGCTAAACGCTATGATCAACAAGGCGCTGATGAAATAACTTTTCTTGATATCACAGCCACACATGCTGAACGCGATACCATGGTACATGTTGTCGAAGCGGTAGCCAGTCAAGTATTCATTCCATTAACTGTTGGTGGTGGAATAAGAACGGTTGAAGATATTCGCCGGATGCTTAATGCTGGTGCGGATAAAGTGGGTATCAACTCTGCCGCAGTTAATAATCCGGAATTTGTGCGTGAAGCAGCAGAAAAGTTTGGATCACAATGCATTGTAGTAGCGATTGATGCTAAAAAAGTCTCTGCCGAAAACGAACCTGACAAATGGGAAATTTTTACCCACGGTGGTCGTAAACCCACAGGGATTGATGCTGTTGAATGGGCCAAAAAAATGGTCGATTACGGTGCTGGAGAAATTCTGTTAACCAGTATGGATAAAGATGGCACAAAGTCAGGTTTTGACTTAGCTCTGACCAAAGCAGTCAGCGATGCAGTGAATGTCCCCGTTATTGCGTCCGGTGGGGTTGGCAAACTTCAAGATTTAACAGATGGTATAAAACTTGGCCATGCTGATGCTGTCTTAGCTGCAAGTATCTTCCACTTTGGTGAACACACAGTTGGAGAGGCAAAACAACAAATGGCAGCGCAGGGTATTGAGGTGAGACTGTAAATGACAGCTTGGATAGAACAAGTAAAATGGAACAGCGATGGACTTGTTCCTGTTATTACACAAGAGTTTGAAAGCAAGCAAGTACTCACTTTAGCCTGGATGAATAAAGATGCTTTACAACTGACTGCAGAAAGTGGGCACGCAGTTTACTGGTCTCGTTCCCGACAAAAGTTATGGCATAAAGGTGAACAATCAGGGCATCAACAAATTATTAAATCTATACGAATGGATTGTGATAATGATGCTATCTTGCTCGAAGTGATTCAAAAAGGCGGAATAGCCTGCCACACTGGCCGTCATCACTGTTTCTTTAATGAGCTTCAGGAAGGTCAATGGCAAGCTGTTGAGCCTGTTTTAAAAGATCCAAAAGATATCTATTCATGAGCGATATAATAAAACAACTTAGTCAGGTTCTCATTGAGCGTAAATCAGCCGATGCTGACAGTTCTTATGTAGCAAGTCTGTATGCTGCTGGCACAGATAAAATCCTGAAAAAATTAGGTGAAGAAGCAGTAGAAACTGTCATTGCAGGTAAGGGTGGAAACAAAGATGAGATCATCTATGAAACCGCTGATTTATGGTTTCATAGTCTTGTTCTACTGGCGCATAATGATATCGATACTCAAGCAGTTCTAGATGAACTTGCAAGACGTTTTGGCCTGTCAGGCCTGGAAGAAAAGGCTAACCGGAGTAAATAATGGACGATTGTATCTTCTGCAAAATTATCGCAGGTGAAATACCTTCAAGCCGGGTCTATGAAGACGAGCTAATTTATGTCTTTAAAGATATAAATCCAAAAGCCTCGGTACATTTATTAGTTATTCCAAAACAACATATAGCAAGGTTAGACCACGCTACTCAGGAACATGCTTCACTTATCGCACATATGATGCTCAGTCTGCCTAAAATTGCAGAGAGCCAAGGTCTGGATAATGGTTTTAGAACCATCATCAATACCGGACCGGGTGGCGGCCAGGAAGTAGATCACCTGCACATTCACATCCTTGGCGGCGCTAAAATGCCAGGATTTAACTAGGAGATAACCATGTTAGGTGGTATTAGCATTTGGCAGTTACTGATTGTTTTGGCCATTGTGATTTTATTATTTGGTACAAAAAAGTTACGCTCCTTAGGTGGGGATTTAGGTAGTGCCATTAAAAACTTCAAAGATTCAGTGCAAGATGGAAAAGATGACATCGAAAAAGGTGAACATGATTCTATTCAGCACAATGATTCGCATGAATCATCACAGAAAAGCGATAGTAAAGATAAAACTTCTCACTAACCTAAACCGGCGTATTTGCCATGTTTGATATTGGATTCTGGGAAATCTTAGTTATTGCTCTTGTAGCACTGATTGTTGTCGGTCCAGAAAGACTGCCTAAACTCATCAGAGTGACAGGGTTATGGATAGGGCGAGCTCAAGCTTCTTTACATGCTATCAAAACGGATATTTCAAAAGAACTTCGCGCACAAGAGCTTAAAGATGCTCTGAATAAAACCAACCAAACCATGTCTGATATGAATCAAACAATTCATATTGATGAAAGACTGGATGAAGTAAAAAAAACAGATCCCCCTGAAGAGATAGATAAAAAAGATGGATAATAACGATCAACAACCTCTGATATCACATCTGGTTGAACTAAGAGATCGTTTACTGAGAGGCGTATTGGTTGTACTGGTTATTGCCTTATGTTTACTGCCTTTTTCTAATGACCTTTACCACTTTTTATCCGAACCACTATTAAAACAATTACCAGAAAGCAGCACCATGATTGCGACCGAGGTCGCTTCACCCTTTTTGACCCCCTTTAAATTAACGTTAAGTACTGCAATCCTTTTAGCGGTACCAGTGTTGTTATATCAACTCTGGGCTTTTGTGGCGCCAGGTTTATATTCACATGAAAAGAAACTAGTATTTCCTCTCCTCTTTGCCAGTACGATTTTATTTTTCTTGGGGATAGTTTTTGCCTATTACGCAGTATTTCCACTGATCTTTGCTTTCTTAACTCAGTCTGCTCCTGAAGGGGTAGCAGTAATGACTGATATCAGCAGTTATCTGGATTTTGTTTTAAAACTATTTTTTGCTTTTGGTTTAGCCTTTGAAGTACCTATTGCCACTGTACTACTTATATGGACTAAGGCGACAACAGTAGAGGCATTAAAAGAAAAAAGGCCTTACATCATCGTAGGGGCGTTCGTAATAGGCATGTTACTCACGCCCCCAGATGTAATTTCACAGACCTTACTTGCTATCCCCATTTGGCTGTTATTTGAAATGGGATTATTCAGCGCCCGCTTTTTACCTAAAAAACAGCAAGACGTCTAAAGTTTATATCTCATACGAGTACCATGCTGCAGAGATAGTAAAACTTCTTCCGCTTCAATTTGTTTAGGGAAATAGACGCCTGAAATTTTTGCACCATGAATGCTCGCACCTTCCATGCTAACGCATTCAGTAAAATCAATGCCTCTCAGGTCAGCTTGGCGGAAATAACTGTTTGAAAAATCAAGACCTTTTGCTATCAAACCAACTAAGGTTAAATGTCTGAAATCACACCCTGTTAGATCCACCTGTTCTCCGGCGGCAACACGTTGATTAAATTCTTGAACTTTACCATCACGTAGTAGTTGGTAAAGAGGGTTATCGGTAATTACTGGAGCAGCCATTGTTGTTTCTCCCTTATTGTCATTATTGTTATATAACGGCTAGATTCTAGCTAAGTCCATCATATTTCTATACAAAAGAAAATATTCCGATATATTTCACAAATACCTAAATGAATTTCAGCCTTTATGCTATTTTAAATCCATAAAAACAGCAAAAGGCTCAGACAATGACAATCAAACAATATTTAATAGAAGAAATCGAAGTATTACTTCAATTCCCATTAAACAGTACCCAAGCAGGCATTAAAGTACACCACAACGCCAGACAAGAAATGATCGATGCCACTGAGAATTTATATAAAAAAGGACTTATCAGCCAACATGATGGTGGTTATCTGACTGATTTAGGTTATGAAGCTGCAGAACACTTACAGCATGCATTACAGATCATTTGTTCTGAATCTTCTGAAACAGCATGAAACTGTAATCATATTGATTTTTTTCATCCGCTAGATGGTCTTCTGAACTGACCAGTTTCCATTCAGAACGATCCCATTCAGGAAACCAGGTATCGCCGCCTTCAACGGTGGCGTGGACTTGTGTGATATAAAGTTTGTCACACAGCGGAAAACATTGTTTATAGAGCGATGCGCCCCCCATAATCATGACTTCTTCGGCATTCTCACATAAAGAAAATGCGTGTTCCAATGAATGAACAACATCACATCCTTCCGCAATATAATCATTTTGTGATGTGACAACGACATTTCTTCGACCTGGCAATGGTCTACCTATAGATTCATGTGTATTTCTTCCCATAATAATGGGTTTACCCATGGTTGTTCGCTTAAAAAACTGTAAATCCGCAGAAATCTTCCATGGCAAATCATTCTCTTTGCCAATCACCCCTTGTTCATCCATAGCGACAATCATTGCTATTTTCATGCATTCTCCAAACAAATTTTTATATCAGAATAGTGTTAAATTCTACTCGTAATAAGTGCTGTATAAGATCCCTATAAGATCGATCACAAGCTGTGGATAACTTTACCTGTGGATAACTACAACTTTTATCCACAGGATTTAGCCTGCGCAGCTTTAAAGTTATCAACATGTCGACACATAAGTAACATTATGATTTATATGTTGTAATAAGAACTATCCAACAATCCACAGGCATTAATCATTAACATCACTAAAAAAATATCTTTCTTTCTTTATGTTTAATTAATGACTTGCATACTTCACATTAGCGTACCGTGTCCTCTCAGACAATTGTTTGATTACACTTCTGACTTACCTGCATCACAGTGGGAGATAGGTACTCGGGTAAAGATTAATTTTGCCAATAGACTTTGTATTGGCATCGTCATGAAGATCAGTGAGATCACCGATCAAGTTGAAATAACAAAACTTAAAGCAATTGAAGAAAGATTAGATGACTCAAAATTAATTCCTGATGAATTAATACAAACATTACTTTGGGTAAGTCGGTATTATCACCACCCACTAGGAGAATGCTTTCAGACAGCCTTACCAAAATTACTAAGAACAGGTAAGCCAGCAGAACTCGATACGGAAAGCTGGTGGTTCAGGACAGAAAAAACAGCAGATAAAAAAATTGGTTCCAAACAGCAGCAATGTCTGGATTTATTAGAAGATTATGTCGATGGCATTAGTCAGTCGATGTTCAAACAGTATTTAGGCAATGTCAGCAGCTCTCTGAAATCACTCGAAACAGCCGGCTTAATATCACAACAGCAAAAAGCAAAATTACCTATTCCAAGTAATGAACTGAATCTTGATTTAACACTCAATCAACAACAGCAAAACATCGTAAACAGCGTCTGGGAAAAACACGATCACTTCCAACCGTTTTTGTTAGAAGGCATTACCGGTAGCGGTAAAACAGAAGTTTATATAGAGCTTACTGAAAGAGCTTTAAAGGCCAATAAACAGGTTTTAATACTTATTCCAGAAATAGGGCTGACAGGACAGTTTGTTGATCGCTTTAAAAAAAGATTAAATACCACCATTGTTATTCTTAACTCGTCCGTTTCAGATAAAGAAAGAAAACAAGCCTGGTTATTAGCAAAAGCAGGTTTGGCAAATGTCATTATCGGTACAAGATCAGCTGTATTCACGCCATTAATTAACCCTGGGCTTATCATCATTGATGAGGAGCATGACAGTTCTTATAAACAGCAGGATGGCTTACGCTATCACGCAAGAAACGTTGCTCTTATCAGAGCTCAGAAATACGATATTCCCATCGTAATGGGAAGTGCTACACCCTCACTAGAAAGTTTGTATCAAGTTAAACTTAAGCGTTTTCAATTACTTGAATTAACGCAAAGAGCAGGTAGTGCTCAATTACCCGCAGTACGTTTAGTAGATAACAGTCAGGCAAATCCGGAACACGGCTTTAGTGATATATTGCTCAAAGCAATTAAAAAACATCTGGATGCAGGTAACCAGGTTATTTTGTTTATTAATCGTCGTGGTTATGCGCCTGTTTTGATGTGTCATGACTGTGGCTGGCAGGCTAAATGTAAACACTGTGATGCAAGGATGGTCGTTCACCAACATCGCAATATTTTATTTTGTCATCATTGTGGTTTTATTCAGCGCCTAGTCGAAGAGTGCCCAGAATGTGAATCAAAATCATTGAAAAGTTATGGTGCTGGAACAGAAAAAGTTGAACAGCATTTACAAAAGCTCTTTCCTGAAACCCCGGTTATTAGAGTTGATCGTGATACCACACAAAGAGTGAATGCTTTTTCAGATTTGGTTGCTGATATTAAACAAGGGGAAGCCAGAATTCTGGTAGGAACACAAATGCTGGCGAAAGGTCATGACTTTCATGATGTCACCTTAGTCGGCGTTCTTGATACTGATCAGGGCTTGTATAGTGCTGATTTCAGAGCCACAGAAAATCTGGCACAAATGATTACTCAGGTCACAGGAAGAGCTGGTCGTGGAGATAAGTCCGGTGAAGTTCTGATTCAGACTGAACAACCAGAACATTTTTTCTGGAAGAATCTCATCAAAAACGGTTATAAAAAAACAGCAGAAAGTTTGTTGGAAGAACGCATTGACATGGAATTACCCCCCGTTTCTAATTGGGCTGTTATCCGGGCTGAATCTACAGATAGAGAGGAAGCAACTGCGTTTTTACAAGAGTTCAGCGCACAATGTCATCAGCAAGCATCAGAGGACGTTCTCATTTTGGGACCTGTTCCAGCTATTATGGAAAAAAAAGGTGGACGCTTCAGAGCACAATTATTACTGAGTAGTGCACAACGAAAACCATTACATCAATTATTGGATCGGCATATCAGTGTGATTTCACGGCATAAACTGGCAAGAAAAGTACGTTGGTCCATTGATATTGATCCTGTCGATCTTTTGTAAATGAAAATGTGAACTTAAAACGATAACGAAACAAGGATGTAATCCAAGCTGATGATCGGGTAAAATGCGCGACACTATTCAAATTGCATTCAAGGTTCATCAACGTTGAAAAATCAACTGAAAAACCTGCTTGGTCAGGCTTTATCCTCATTTACTCAGAAACATGCTTTAGAGTTTGAACTACCTGAAATTCAGATCGAACGAACCAGAGATAAATCTCACGGTGATTTTGCTTCAAATATTGCCATGATGCTGGCAAAACCTGCCAAAATGAATCCTCGACAAATTGCTACGGAAATCATTGAAGCATTACCCGCTACAGAATTTGTCACCAAGGTTGAAATTGCCGGACCTGGATTTATTAACTTTTTCCTTTCTGCTGAAGCAAACCTGCAAGTCATCAAAGATGTACTTGAACAAGGTGAAAAGTTTGGCTTAAGCCAGGTTGGCCAGGGTAAAAAAGTTCAAGTTGAATATGTCTCTGCTAATCCCACAGGTCCTTTGCATGTCGGACATGGTCGTGGTGCTGCTTATGGTTCAGTGGTTAGTAGTTTATTGTCGGCTGTAGGATTTGATGTTCACCGTGAATACTATGTGAATGATGCCGGCCGGCAGATGGATATTCTGGCGACCAGTGTCTGGCTCCGTTATCTGGATGAATCTGGTGAAGTGTTTACCTTTCCAAGTAATGGTTACCAAGGCGAATATGTAAGAAATATTGCAGGTGAGTTAAAAACTGAATTTGGTAACCAGTTTTTATTATCTGCCAGCCAGGTATTTGAAGATATTCCTGCTGATGAGCCAGAAGGTGGCGATAAAGAAATGCATATTGATGCATTAACCAATAAAGCGAAAAGCTTATTAGGAGAAGCTAACTATCGAATTATTTTTGATAAAGGCTTAAATGCCATCCTCAATGACATTCGTGATGACTTAGCTGAGTTTGGTACAGAGTATGACCAATGGTTTTCTGAGCGCTCATTAGTTGAGTCAGGGGATGTAGACAAAGCTGTTGAGATGCTGAAACAGTCAGGCCATCTATACCAGGACAAAGGTGCATGGTGGTTTAAATCCACTGCTTTTGGTGATGAAAAAGATCGCGTAGTTGTGCGTGATAATGGTCAGGCTACTTATTTTGCTTCTGATATTGCTTATCACCTCAACAAATACCAACGTGGTTTTGATCGCATTATTGATATCTGGGGTGCCGATCACCATGGTTATATTCCACGCGTTAAAGCCGCTGTCGAGTCAATGCAGCTGGATGCAGATAAATTAAATGTTTTGTTGGTGCAATTTGCGGTGCTGTACCGTGGCACTGAAAAAGTGGGTATGTCGACCCGTAGTGGTGAGTTTGTCACGCTGCGTGAATTACGAAATGAAGTGGGTAAAGATGCAGCCCGTTTCTTTTATGTGATGCGCGGTGCTGATCAGCATATGGACTTTGATCTTGAACTGGCAAAATCACAAAGTAACGATAACCCTGTGTATTACGTTCAGTATGCTCATGCCCGTGTGTGTAGCGTTTTCAGACAATTGGCTGAGCGTGGACAACAATGGGATGCTGAAGCAGCAAAACAACATTTAGCTAAGCTGACTGAGTCACATGAAGATGCTCTGATGACGATGTTATCGCGTTATCCTGAGATTCTGGAAACAGCAGCATTAAATCATACACCGCATCTATTAGCGCATTATCTCACTGATTTAGCTCGTGATTTCCATACTTACTACAATGCACATCAGTTTATTGTGGATGATACGGAATTGAGTCAGGCACGTCTGTTACTGGTTTCAGCAGTCAGACAAGTGATTAAAAATGCATTATCGGTTATGGGTGTTTCCGCGCCTGAGTCTATGTAAGAGGTTGAGCATTGGCGGCAAAAAGAAATACACGTAACGACTCTTCATCACGCTCCCTGCCATGGGGGCCGATGTTATTGAGTTTTGCAGTAGGCGCATTTGTGATGTTTTTATTGCACCTCAAAGATAATGTTCCTGCCGATACCTCAGGCAGTGTGAAAACAACCGAGTCTAAACAAAAACAAAAGCCTGCAAAAAAAGAAGGTGTAGAACCAACTTTTGATTTTTATACCTTACTTCCTGAGATGGAAGTCATGGTCGACAAAAAAAATAAGGGTTCTCAACCTATTGTAACTTCGCCATCAGATGATTCAGACGCAGCTGAAGCGACTATTGGTAGTGATACGCAACCCTCTGCTGAAGCTGATGTCAGTTATATGTTGCAAGTTGGCTCGTTTAAGCGAGCAAGTGACGCTGATGGGTTCAGGGCAAAATTAGCCTTATTAGGTATTGAGTCTAAAGTTCAGAGCGTTACTATAGATAATAAAGAAACGTGGCACCGCGTTCAGGTGGGCCCTATTGCTGGACGTAGTAAAGCTGATGCATTGCAGAAGCAGTTACGTGATAACAATATTGACTCACTCCTTTTGCGAGCCAAACATAATTGATAATAGAAAGTTGAATTAATTCGTGACTGTCATGGTCCAGGCTGTTTATTATCAAGCGCTACTGATTTCAGTTTTGTAATTTGAGTAATTGAGGACACCGACATGACGGACAATACAGAAGCTCACATCTTTGAAGATGTAGTGAGTCCTTTTTGTGGTATTGCTTCCGATGATTTAGTCATTGAAGTTAAAGGCAATACTGTCACGGTGAAAGAAAATGGCGATGCGGTCACCAAACCTGGCTTTGAGACACCCATAACCGATCTTTCACCACGAATAAAAGGTCAGGATGTTTCATTTGAACAGGCCATAAACCATATTGCGAGTTTGCTGAAATCTAGCAAACAGCCGCTGATAGGCGGTATGGCAACCGATTTAAACGGTGCTCGTGCAGCAATGGCAGTAGCTGATGCAACAAGAGCAACGGTCGACAGTTTTTATTCCGATAATGCCTTTAAAAATATTCTGGTGCTGCAGGATACCGGCTATATGACAACCACGCTGACTGAAGTCAGAAACCGTGTGGATTTACTTATCGTTGTCGGTAGTGATATTGAAAAAGGTTTTCCCCGTTTTTATGAACGTATGATCTGGCCACAAGAAAGCATGTTCGGTCAGGATATTGAATCTCGGGAAGTCATTTATTTAGGGAAAACGCCTTCTGGTGATGCTTCCACTTCACCCTCTGGTAAAAAAGCGTCTGTTCTGCCTTGTGATACCGATGATTTACCTGAAGTGATTTCTGTATTACGTGCTCTGGTAAAAGGTAAGTCTGTACAGGCTGAAACTGTCGGTGGTATTGCCGTTTCAGAACTTTCTAAACTCGCTGAAAAAATTAATGCTGCAAAATATTCCGTTCTGACCTGGTCTGGTTCTGAAATGAGTATGGAACATGCTGAAGCAAGCATTCAAAACCTGTGTGAAATGATCAAAGAAGTCAATGAAACCACACGTTGTAATGGTTTGATGTTAGGCGGTAAGGATGGTGACACAACGGTGAATGCAGTGTCCTCCTGGCAAGCTGGCTATCCAATGCGAACTAGCTTTAGCCGAAATATGCCTGACTATGATCCGTATATGAACCGTGGTCAGCGTATGCTTGATGAGGGTGAAGTGGATTGCCTGGTGTGGATTTCCAGTTTTAATACTCAGTTAACGCCGCCAAAAACAGAAACACCAACTGTTGTTTTAGGCCGCTCAGGAATGACTTTTGAGCAGGAACCGGAAGTCTTTATTCCTGTTGGTGTGCCAGGCATTGATCACGTCGGTCGTACCTTCCGCTGTGATAGTTCTGTGTCATTACCACTTAAAAAATTACGTGACAGTGGCTTACCCAGCACTTATGACGTGCTGACTGCTGTTGAGAAAGCCCTGTAAACGGAGAAAAAATATGCTGACAAAATTAACGGGTGGACGCATTTTTGACCCAGAACATGGGCAAAATGATGTTGTAAGAGATATTTACATCCGAGACGGCCGCATAGTGGATGCGCCGGCGGATGGTAAAGTCGATGAAGAAATTGATGTTCGTGGCAAAGTGGTTATGTCTGGTGCGATTGATATGCACACCCACATTGGTGGCGGTAAGGTCAATATTGCCCGCACGATGTTGCCGGAAGATCATGCTGAATCCTTGGTTGAACGTACTGAGTTAATGCGAAGTGGTTGTGGTCACGCTGCGCCAAGTACATTAACAACTGGTTATCGCTACGCTGAAATGGGTTACACAGCAGGTTTTGAACCTGCGGTCATGCCAGTAAATGCGCGTCAGGCACATATGGAAATGCATGACACACCGATTATCGATAAAGGTGGTTATGCCATGCTGGGAAGTGATGACTTCCTGTTACGCATGATGGCGGCAAATGAAGATCAGGAAGCGATCAATAACTATGTTGCCTGGACTTTAACCCATAGTCAGGCGATTGGTCTGAAAGTGGTCAATCCTGGCGGTATTAACGCATTCAAATTTAACCAGCGTAAGTTGGATTTAGACGAGAACAATAGTTTTTACAATGTGTCTCCACGTGAGATTCTTCAGCGTTTATCACGTGCAGTGACGGAGCTTGGTGTACCTCATCCATTGCATGTGCATGGTTGTAATCTTGGTGTACCAGGTAATAAAGATACAACTCTCGATACGATTCAAGGTATTGAAGGTTTGCCGATGCATTTAACGCACATTCAGTTCCATAGTTATGGCACAGAAGGTGACTTTAAATTCTCATCAGGTGCAGCCGAGATTGCTGAATCTATTAACAGAAACAAAAATATCACAGTCGACGTTGGTCAGATTTTGTTTGGCCAAACAGTCACTGCCTCTGGTGATAATATGCGTCAGTTTGATGGCAGCAAACATGCACACCCGAATAAATGGGTTTGTATGGATATTGAATGTGATGGTGGTTGTGGTGTTGTACCGTTTAAATACAAAGATCAAAGCTTTGTAAATGCCTTGCAATGGATGATTGGTCTGGAAACCTTCCTGATGGTTGATGACCCATGGCGTATCTTCCTGACCACGGATCACCCAAATGGTGCACCGTTTACCAGTTATCCACACCTGATTAAATTGTTAATGGATAAATCATTCCGTAACGATATGTTGTCTACACTGCATCCAGAAGCACAAAATGCCACGCATTTAGCCTCATTGGATCGTGAATACAGTCTTTACGATATTGCCATCATGACACGTGCTGGTGCAGCAAAATTGGTCGGTTTGGCAGATCGTGGACACTTAGGTGTTGGTGCTGCTGCAGATATCACGGTATATACCGATCATGCAGATCGTGAAAAAATGTTCACTTCACCTGATTATGTATTTAAAGATGGCAATATCGTTGTGAAAAATGGTGAGCTGGTGAAAGTCACCTGGGGTACGACGCATGTGGTCAAACCTGAATATGACAAAGGTATTGAAAAACCATTAAAAGAATACTTCGATAAATATCACACAATGACCATGGGTAACTTCAAAATCAGTGATGATGAAATCGTTGATGATGGCCGCGGAAGTTTGACCGTACAGCCGTTGAAAAAAGGAGGCAAGTTATGATTATCAACGGCGTCACTATAGACGAGACGTTTGCTGAAGCTTTTCCGATGAAAGGCACTCGGCTGATTATTACGGCATTAAATGCTAAGTGGGCCATGATTTCAGCGCAAGCATTTACTGGTTTTGCTACCTCAGTTATCGCCTGTGGTTGTGAAGCAGGTATTGAACGCGAACTGGATCCAAGTGAAACACCAGATGGTCGTCCTGGTGTATCAGTGCTTATCTTTGCAATGGGTGGTAAAGGTTTGGCTAAACAAGTGGAAACACGTGCTGGCCAATGTATCTTAACCTCACCTACATCAGCTTTATTTTCTGGTCTGGATAACAGTGAAAAAGAAATCGCTTTAGGCCAGAACCTGCGTTATTTCGGTGATGGTTTCCAGATTTCAAAAATGATTGATGGCAAACGTTACTGGCGTATTCCTGTCATGGATGGTGAATTTTTAACGCAGGAAAAAACCGGTGTTCATGATTCTGTCGGTGGTGGTAACTTCTTGGTATTGGCTGAATCACAAGCACAAGCATTAGCCGCGTGTGAAGCGGCAATTGAAGAAATGAGAAAAATACCAAACGTCATCATGCCTTTCCCTGGTGGTGTTGTAAGATCAGGTTCTAAAGTAGGATCGAAATTTAAAGCTCTTAATGCGTCTACCAATGATGCTTTCTGTCCGACTTTAAAAGGTCAGACAAAGAGTGATTTATCACCGGAAGTTGAATCAGTCATGGAAATTGTTATTGACGGTTTGACCAAAGAAGATATTGATAAAGCGATGCGAGTTGGTATCCAGGCTATATGTGACTTAGGCGCTGAAAACGGTATTCGTCGTATCAGTGCTGGTAACTATGGCGGTAAATTAGGTCCATATCACTTCCACTTGCAGGAGATCATGGCATGAGTGCATTAACATTCACGTTAAAAACGTCACCTGCACAGCGGGTGGATTGTTCACCATTAACAGCAGATAAACTGGCGGATAAAACAGCCGCGGACATTGCGGCGATCACCTTAGTTGTGGGTAATCAAAAAGTTCGTACTGACGAGATCTTTGATATTCAGGGTGATGATGTTGCGAATATTCATTTCGTTAAAGCTACAGACAAACTGGATCATATTGGTCATGCGATGACTACCGGTAAGATTACGGTGGATGGTGATGCCGGTGCTTATCTTGGTCAATTTATGGCAGCGGGTGATATCGTTGTTAATGGCAATACTGCGATTTACACTGCCTGTGAAATGAAGGGCGGTACCATTAAAATTAATGGTAATGCAGGGGATTTCCTTGGCGGTGCGCGTATTGGTTATAAGAATGGTATGACCGGTGGTACCGTGATTGTCACAGGTAATACGGGTGCCAGAACAGGTGACCATATGCGTCGTGGTTATATCTTCATTGAAGGTAATGCCGGTGATTACTGTGGTTCAAGAATGGTGTCTGGCACAATTGCCGTGTTAGGTAGTGTGGGTAAGCATTTTGGTTACGCGATGAAACGTGGCACCTTATTACTGACATCGGCACCAGAACAAGGTATTTCTGCTAACTTTAATGACTGCGGTTCGCATACATTAGCTTTTTTACCATTGATGTTTGCATCCTTCAAAAAGTTTGATACCAAGTTCGCTGAAATTGAACCTTTTTCACGAGTTCAACGCTATGCTGGTGATATTTCCGGCATAGGTATGGGTGAGATTTTAATTAAGATTTAAACCTTAAAAACCCGGCTATAAGCCGGGTTTCTTTTCTCTCCGTGTTAGAAATAATGATAACTTTAATGTGTTAATAACGGAGACGTCTTTATGTCTGATATCGGACAATCAGTTAATCAGTTCATTGTTGAAACCCAACGTACTCATTCTTCCGCGGCTGATGATTTAACCGGGCTGTTAAATGATGTTATTAGTGCCTGTAAAAAAATCGCGAACTTAGTTAACCGAAGCAGCATCTTAGGGCTTGAAGGTTATGCCAGCAGTAATAATGTGCAGGGTGAGCATCAGAAAAAACTCGATATTTTGACCAATGATGTAATGGTTGAGCACTTAAACTGGACTGGCCACCTTGCCGCCATGGTGTCAGAAGAAATCGATGACGTTATTACTATTTCTGAGGATTACCCAAAAGGTAAGTACTTACTATGTTTTGATCCATTAGATGGATCGAGTAATGTAGACATCAACCTGAGCGTAGGTACCATCTTTTCCGTATTACGTTGTCCTGAAGGCATCGAAACTCCCAGCCACGAACATTTTTTACAAAAGGGCACAGAGCAAGTCTGCGCCGGATTTTGTGTGTATGGTCCCAGCACCATGCTCATTCTTACCACTGGCTTTGGTGTAAATGGGTTTACCTTGGATAGAGAGGTTGGTGAGTTTATGCTGACCCATCCGAATATGCAGATTCCTGAGGACACCTCAGAGTTTGCGATTAATATGTCGAACCAGCGTTTTTGGGAGCCACCTGTTAAACGCTATATTGATGAATGTATTCAAGGTGTGGATGGTGAGCGTGAGAAGAATTTCAATATGCGCTGGAATGCCTCAATGGTAGCGGAGGTGTATCGTATTCTGACACGCGGAGGGATTTTTATGTATCCACTCGATAGCCGCATTGCAAAGCAAGGCGGGAAGTTACGTCTGCTGTACGAAGCAAATCCGATGAGTTTTATTATTGAGCAAGCAGGTGGTGTCAGTAGCACCGGTAGGGAACGTATTATGGAGATACAACCTGAATCTATCCATCAGCGTGTGCCAGTTTTTCTTGGTTCGAAAAATGAAGTGGAAAGGGTCGTTTCATACCATAAATAATGGTTATCGCAGTCAAAAGAAGATGAAATGGAATGATCGCCACTCGTGCTCCAGAATTACTGAAAAATATGCATGCAATAGTTGAGCAGCATGTGCAGCAACTAAATGTTTACAGCAGTAAATTAATAAGAATAAACGGCAGATACAAGCGCTTTCAGTGCAACAGTAACGTGGCTAAAGGGAGGTAATCCATGAAAAAGGTATTATTACTGATAACACATGGGCTGATGTTGGTAGTTGGTTTTGCATTAGGTATTTATGCTTTACCGATACTGACTCAACCTGATAAACCTTCCATGACAGATATTGGTAAAGTTGCGACATCAGCATTATTCACCGGGCAGTTTGAACGTGATCTTGAAGGAAGTGATGCACTCCATTACGGCAACGGAACCATATATATCAATGCTCAAAAAATAGCATTTGATGGACAAATCTCCCCCGGTCCGGATTACAAGCTGTATTTATCGCCGGTGTTTGTTGAGAATAAAACCGACTTTTTAAAAAACAAAGATAAGATGTTAAAGGTAGGAGATGTCAGAACCTTTAATAGTTTTTTGCTGGATATGCCTGACGGGGTTAATCCAGCTGATTATCAAGCTGTGGTGATTTGGTGTGAGTCATTTAATATCTTTATTACCGCTGCTAAATATCATTAATGTTTATGTTCTCGAGTCAAAACAATCAGAAAAACAGGTAACTAGTTAGTCATGATGAAGATATACCGTACCGTTAGTTTGATATTTATGCTGTTGCTGATCAGTACCGTTGTCTCTGCAAACAATAAAACGGGGTTTCGGTTAGAGAATTTTGACTATCCCTATCCTGTTCAGTTTATGCCACTTTCCAGCCAGAAAAAGCAGCTGGAAATGGCCTATATGGATGTAAAACCGACAGCAAAAGCCAATGGGAAAACCGTTGTATTGTTTCACGGTAAAAACTTCTGTGCGGCTACCTGGGGAGAAACAATTAAAGCTCTAGCGGCGGCTGGATATCGGGTTGTTGCGATAGATCAGATAGGTTTTTGTAAATCATCAAAACCGATTGATTACCAATACAGCTTCCACCAACTGGCAACCAATAGCTGGAATTTATTACAAAAACTGGGTATTGATAAAGCAGTTATTGTCGGCCACTCAATGGGTGGAATGCTGGCAACACGTTATGCTTTACTGTATCCGGACAATGTTGATGCTTTATTTTTAGTCAATCCAATTGGTCTGGAAGATTGGTTAGCTAAAGGTGTGCCGTATGTATCAATTAAAGATTGGTATAAAAACCAACTGACACTGACTACGAAGCGTGCCAGAACATATCAGCAAAAAACATACTATGCGGGTCAATGGCATGATAATTATCAGAAGTGGGTAGATATGCTAATGATACAGTTTAGAGCAAATAAGGAAGACTCGGCCTGGTTATCTGCTATTCAATACGACATGATTTTAACGCAGCCCGTTGTGCACGAATTTGATCAGCTCTCAGTGCCAACATGGCTCTTTATCGGTGAGAAAGATAATACGGCTATCGGCAAAGCCTTTGTTTCTGACGACATCAAAAAACAACTGGGTAACTATCCCGTGTTAGCCAGAAAAACGGCAAAAGCAATCCCGGATTCACATCTGATATTGTTTGATGATTTAGGTCATTCACCACAGATTCAGGATCCGGAACGTTTCCAACAGGCGTTATTAAACGCATTAAACACCCTATTTTCAAAACAAAGTGAGTAGATGTATGCCTTTTATTTTATGGGTTTTATTTATTGTGGCGATTTTACCGATGGTACTGGCGATGTTAGGTGGCTATTGCCGTTACAGACAGTTTGGTAAGTTTGATAATCACTATCCAAGATTACAGCAAGCGCATATGACGGGGTTGGGGGCTAGGGTGTTAGCTGCCCAGAATAATGCCTGGGAGTCACTAATGCTGTTTTCTGCAATGACTATATTGGCTTATGCCTCTGGACTTAATCTAGCTGATTTTAGTTATCCGGCAGGCTTATTTTTACTGAGTAGAATTTTCCATCCGCTGTTTTATATCCTGGATATGGATAGCTACCGCTCATTGGTCTTTTTGATTGGTTTATTCAGTGCCATTTATATTGGCGTGAAAGCGCTGACTGCATTTTAGCCTCGATCAGCTTATTTTTTCTTTAAGGGAAACAATAGCGTCTGTTCGTGTCGTACACATATTACTTCATCCATAAAAATAATGAGGGGACGGTGATATATGCGGCTAATTGGCATGCTGTGTTTGTTAGTAATGAGCGTCGTGGCCTGTACCGGCTCACCAAAAGGCGTCACGCCTGTAGATAACTTTGTTTTAAACCGCTATCTCGGCAACTGGTATGAAGTAGCCAGACTCGATCACCGTTTTGAACGTGGTCTAATCAATGTTACGGCACAATATTCTTTAAAAGGCGATGGTGGCGTTAAAGTTATCAACCGGGGATACTCGGAAGAGGATAAAGAGTGGAAACAGGCAGAAGGTAAAGCCTATTTTGTCGAAGGTCCACATACCGGACATCTTAAAGTCTCATTTTTTGGGCCCTTCTACGGAAGTTATGTGGTGTTTGAATTAGAAGATGATTACCGCTATGCCTTTGTGTCAGGTCCAAACCACAATTATCTGTGGTTGTTATCACGGACACCAAATGTCTCTGATGAAGTAAAGCAACGCTTTATTAATAAAGCCAAGGCGGCAGGTTTTGATACAGATGATCTGATCTTTGTGAAACAAAAATCATTGAAATAGATCGCCTGCTAATGGCATGGTGACATTCTGTTTTTATGAGATGTTTTTATGCCCGAGATTAACTTTGAGCAGGTTTGGTTTAATTTATATCAGATAGGCATTGCCTTTATTCTGGCATTACCTATTGCCGTTAACCGTGAATATGTCGATACCGGCGGTGCCGGGTTAAGAACCTATCCGTTAGTTTCTATCGCCTGTTGCTCATTTATGTTGGTAGCAATGGATGTTTATCAGGGAAGTGATGCTGAGGCGCGGGTGATGTATGGCGTCATTACCGGTATGGGCTTTATTGGTGGTGGCGCCATTGTGAAAGAATCTGGCAGAGCGATGGGAACGGCCAACGCTGCCGGTATTTGGCTAACGGGTGCGATAGGTCTTTCCGTGGCATATCGAAGGTATGAAATTGCTATCGTGCTATCACTGATTGGTTTTTTGATATTTCAATTTGGCAGTTATCTGAAAAGGCATAATGAATCATAAAGTTATGGTTTATTCAGACCAGACGGCATATTCATTACCTGTGAGATCGGTAAAGTGAAAACGTCGTCCGCCCGGAAAAGCGAAAATCTCTTTGACAATCTGACCTCCGGCAGCCTTTACGCCTGTTAGTGTTTCCTCCAGAGTCTTGCTATAGAGCACAATCAACACGCTGCCTGATTCTGGCGTAGCTACTAGCGGTGACCGATAAAATCCACCATCGATACCTGCGTCTTCAATGGCGATGTAGTCAGGACCATAATCAATAAATTTCCATCCGAAGGCATCACTGAAAAAAGCTTTGGTCTTATCTAAATCCGATGATGGAATTTCAAGATAGTTAATCTTTCCAGTGTCTTTCATTATTTATCATCACCTCAGGTCGTTTTTAGATAATCAATATAGTTCATACGCTTCTTTCTACAAAGAATTTATATCTTATTCACAGCAATAAGCGTTTCATATTAACGGTATAGAACGGTTTTTATTAAAAACAAAAGGTTGCATAAGAGATAGTTTTTAAATGATAATAGTTATCATTAATGTTTATCTATGGTTCAACCGTTTACTATGTCGACTAATAAACAGATTGTTTTTCATCACCCAGCTCATAAAAACGGTTTCATTTCTTCTTTGTATGAAAATCATCACTATTGGCTGACAGGCTGGTTAAGTAAAAAATTAGGCTGCTCGCAAAACGCCAGAGATCTCACACATGACACCTTTGTTAATGTTATCAGTAAGCAAAATGACTTAACTCAAATTAAAGAACCTCGCCCGTGGTTGCTGACCATTGCCAAGCGTTTATTAATTGATAAACGCCGCCGCTTTTTATTGGAGCAAGCCTATTTAGAAGCGTTAAAACTTAGTCTGGATGATGCTGAGCCAATACCATCAGCAGAAGACGTTTATCTGGCGATCAATGCACTAGATACTATTTCACAGGCTTTGGATAAGTTACCAAAACATGTCAGACAAGCTTTCATTCTCCGACATATTGATGGTTTAACTCAGTCTGCTATTGCTGAACAATTGGGTGTATCAGCAACGATGGTTCAGAAATATCTGATTCAGAGTTTAGTCGCCTGTCAGCAGGTGTTTGAAACAGAATCGTATTAATGGTCATGAGTTCACCAGTTGAAATGAAGGATTCAGAAAACATCTCCACCCAAGCTGCAGAATGGCTTGTGTTAATGACTGATGAAGAAAACCCACCGTCAGCAGCACAAAAACAAGCCTTCCTTGATTGGAAAAATCGGGACCCTCGCCATGCCGATGCTGTGGATAAGTTAAACGCCATGTTAGGCGGCATCCAGCAATTACCCCGAGTAGCATCAAAGGCGGCGTTATCTGTTTCGGTCAATGACAGACATCATCAGCATTCCTGGCAAACCTTGGCAAAGACTTTTGTACTGTTAATGGTTGTTTTTATTCCCATGCTTATTTGGTTGCCAGATAGCGTGACGCTGATAATGGCGGATAAAAAAACAGACGTGGGGCAATGGCAATCATTCACCCTGGCAGATAATTCAGTTATCACACTGAGTAGTGATAGTGCCATTAATGTCGATTTCAATAACGCTCAGCGAACCATTGATTTGTTGAAGGGAGAAATGCGGGTCAAAGTCAGTAAAAATCCCAAACGACCGTTTGTAGTGAAAACAGAGCACGGAAGTCTCACGGCTCTGGGTACAGAGTTTAGTGTAGCTAAGCGTTCCGATTACAGTTTATTAAAAGTGATTGAATCCAGTGTAGCTGCGACCTGTCAGCGAGAAGGTTGTGATGTTAAAGCCCTTCACCCAGGCCAGCAAATTCGTGTTTATGCAGAACACCTGGGTAAGATTGCTGACTTTAATGTCAGCGATGCCAGCCTGATTTGGGACAAACATCAGTTAATGGTGGATGGCATGTCGTTAACTAATGTGCTGACTATTCTGAATCGTTTCCATCATGGCTATTTCTATTTTGATGCTCAGCAGTTAGACAATTATCATGTCTCTGCTGTGTTACCACTGGATAAGCCACAAGAGGCATTAGCCTTATTAGCAGATTCATTACCGATAAAAGTCAGCACGTTAACACCTTGGTGGACAACGATTACTATGGCATCAAAATAATAAAATGATGTTCCTGGTGGTGATTTTCTTATGTCATTCGTCAACGTTAATAAGACAAATGAAATAAGGGAGTCTCATGTTTATCAATCGTTTTCTTTCACCAGCACGGTTTCGTTATAGCCTGATGGTGTTTTTATTAAGCTGGCTTTCCATTGCTTCGGCAGCAGAGAGTGACAAAAAGCCAATTGACATTGCTGCAGGTCTTTTATCAACCAGTCTCACTCAACTTGCCAGTCAGGCAGATATATCCATCGTGGTGAATACCGATCTGGTAAAAAATAAATCAGCAAAAGCAATTAAAGGTTTATACACGCCAGAGAATGCGTTAGCTACATTATTAAGCGGTCATAATCTTAAAGCAGAAAATACCGGGACGGGCTTTGTGATTAAAGCTGTAGCAAATGATGAAGTGGTATTAAATGCTATTGATATCAATGCAGAAGCAGTAAAAAAGTCATTACAAACGGAAAAGTATGCGGGTGGTCAGGTAGCGAAACAAGGTCGTGTCGGTATCTTAGGTAATCGCGATGTGATGGACACGCCATTTAATATGACTAACTTCACCAGTGACTATATTGACAATATACAAGCTGAAACTTTAGCCGATGTGGTGGCGACAGATCCTTCTATAAGAACAGCCCATGTGAGTGGTGGCATGTTGGATTCTTTCCGGATTCGTGGTTTTTCCATGAATGAAGGTAATTCAGGTGATATCGCTTTTGATGGTGTGTACGGTGTGGCTTCTAATTATCGGGTGCTGGCTGATTATGTCGACAGAATTGAAGTCATCAAAGGCCCGGCGTCAATGATCTATGGAATGTCACCAGATAGTAGTGTCGGCGGCAGTATCAATATTGTGCCCAAACGTGCTTTGGATGAAGACTTAACACGGTTTACCGCCTCTTACGCTTCTGATAGCCAGCTAAAAGGGCATCTTGATCTGAGCCGACGTTTTGGTAATGACGAGCAATTTGGGGTCAGATTTAACGGTACTGTCAGTGATGGTCATACCGAACGTGAAAATCAATCACGTGAAGTCGAATCATGGGCATTAGCTTTGGATTATCAAGGCGAAAAACTGAGAATGACCGCCGATCTTATTCATCAAAAAGAAGATCTCGATGCCCCATTACGTCATCTCTGGTTAGGCAGTGGTGTTGATGTGCCATCGGCCCCGGATGGTGAACATAATATTACTCAGGACTGGGAATGGTCGAAGGTTGATGACAAATCATTACTGCTCAAAGCAGAATATGATATCCATGATCAATTAACCTTTTTTGCGGATATTGGTGGTGGCAGAACTCGTGTCTCCAGACTGTTTGGTTATCCCACGATTACTAACGCATCTGGTGATGTCACAGTAACGCCGAGTAATGCGGATTTTAATGTGGATCGATATACCGTCAGCACCGGTCTTAGGGGCTGGTTTGATACAGGTATGGTTAATCACAATATGACGCTGCAATTAACCGAGTATCGTGATCAGCTTGAAAAAGCGACGATCAATGCCAGTTCTTCTTATGTAAATAATCTTTATTCACCAGTAGATCAGACCAAGATTGCTGTGGCGAATCCAGCGCATGCGGCTAGAGTCAGTGAGAGTAGGCTGAGAGGAATTGCCTTAGCGGATACTTTGTCTATATTGGATGACAGAGTGCAACTGACATTAGGCGTCAGAAAGCAGCAGGTGGAATCAGACAGCTTTAATGCCATTACAGGTGCTGTCACCACACATTACAACGAAAGTGCCTTAACACCGATGGTCGGCATTGTATTTAAACCCTGGGAAAATGTATCGCTCTATGCCAACCGCAGTGAAGGTCTGAGCAAAGGCGATATTGCCCCTGATAGTTCAGCGAATGCGGGTGAAGTATTTGAGCCTTATAAAACCAAGCAATATGAAGTAGGAGCTAAGGTAGATTTTGGTGAGTTTACCTCGACAGTCAGCCTGTTTCAGATCGAAAAGCCCAGTTATCAAACAGTAAACAATATCTCGTCGGTTTCGGGCGAGCAACGTAACCGGGGTATTGAAATGAATGTCTTCGGACAATTAACTTCGGATATCCGTGTATTAGGTGGTTTCATGTTGTTGGATGCGGAATTAAATAAAACCAATAATGCTGCAACCAAAGGCAATACACCTGTCGGGGTTGCTGAGCGGCAGGCGAATATCAGTGCCGAGTGGGATATGCCAATGGTGCCAGAATTAACCTGGACGGCAAATCTGATATACACCGGCGAACAATACGTGAATCAGACCAATACTCAGAAGATACCCAGCTGGACCAGGCTCGATTTAGGCGCACGTTATGGTTTGTTGGTGGCCGGTAAAGATGTGACTATTCGTGCCGGTATTCATAATGTCTTTGATCGTGATTACTGGTCTGGTGTTGATACCTGGAGTGGCATGGCTTATGGTGCACCACGTACATTTACAGTCTCTACCACCATCGACTTTTAAGATATGCCTCTCTTGTTATCATGACAAGAGAGGTTTTCTCTATGTTGATGTCATACGTTTTACACTGCAGAATGCTGCTCTGAAAATTTTTGATTGAAATAATAATGTGGATTGAAAAAGCAACAAAAGCAGATTATCAAAAGCTGATAGAAATATGGGAAAGCTCTGTCAGAGCAACTCATGATTTTCTGGCTGAACAGGATCTTCAGGCATTGAAACCATTGATATTGGAAAACTACTTTGATGTGGTTGAGTTAAATATTGCCAAAGGTGATGATGGTGAAATAGTCGGATTTTGTGGTGTGAGTGATGACAATATTGAGATGTTGTTCGTTTCACCAGAAGCAAGAGGACAGGGAGTTGGGGTAAGACTTGCTACTCACGCAATAAACGACCACGGTGCAAATAAGGTCGATGTGAATGAACAAAACAGACAGGCATTAGGCTTTTATGAGCACATTGGCTTTGCCGTGGTTGGACGTTCAGCTGTTGATGGTCAGGGTAAACCTTATCCATTGCTGCATATGCAACTAGCAGAACGTTAACGCTGCCCATATTGAAAAATGAAGATTAAAACAATCACTGCAGATGAAACATTAAGCCTAAGAAGTCAGGTTCTGCGTTCTGATAAACCGCTTTCCCAATGTGTGTTTGAGGGGGATGAGTCAGCGACTACACGACATTTTGGTGCTGTGGATGAAACAGGCAGCATTGCAGGGATTGTATCGGTTTATCTTAACGATAATCCTTTGCTTAAGCAGACCAATACCTACCAAATAAGAGCGATGGCGACAGCGTCAAACTATCGAGGCAAAGGTCTGGGAAACGCGTTATTAAATGCTGCTGAGTGCTATGCAAAATCGCAGGGGGCGAAGTTAATCTGGGCCAATGCCAGAAGTACAGCAATAGGTTTCTATACCCAGTCAGGTTATAGCCTCGCTTCCAAAGAATTTATTATTCCAGATATTGGGCCACACTTTTTAGTGACTAAAGTCTTGTAATAAAGACATTGTTATTCGCTTTTTAGTCCTGATCTTATGTCGTTGATATATCTGTTCTCCTGGCAGAGAAGCGCTTAGCCCAGTTTAATACTGTAATTAATAAGCTGGGTAAAAAGGTCAGCGTGACAATCATTGAACATAAAATCCCAACTAGTACCACAATACCAACACCACGATACAGCTCAGTACCAGCGCCTGGAATAAAGACCAAAGGTGCCAGACCAAATACGGTAGTGGCGGTAGACATCAGAATCGGACGTAAGCGAGTCGCAACCGCCTGATTGACGGCATCACGGACAGACATGGCTTTATCTTCCAAATTTCGTCTTGCCTGCTCAACAATCAAAATCGGGTTGTTAACGACAGTACCCAGCAAAATGACAAAGCCAAGCATGGTAATCATATCGAATGGCTGAATAATCGCGGGTAGACCAAAGATATTTAGCACTGGCCCGGCGGCATTTACCGCCGCTAAGCCAACAATACCACCGGCAATACCTAGAGGTACGGTCGCAAGAATCAGTAGTGGATACCCCCAATGATTAAAGATAGCGACCAGCAGCAAATAAATAAGAATTAAGGCGATGACCAAGTTGCCTGATAAAGATTCACGGGTAGCGTCTAACTGATCGGCTGCACCCGAAATACTGATAGAAACCCCTTTAGCCACTTCCCCCTCAGCCTGCATATTTGGCAGTATTTGGGTGCGAACCTGATTCACGGCAGTTTCCAGTGCAATTTCTCGTGGTGGAATAATCAGTAAGGTGACGGTGCGACGGCCATTCACACGCCGTAATTGGTCGCTGTCTACTGTATCAACAATATTGGCCAGCGCATTTAATGGCAGAACGGTGCCTTGTGGTGTCATGATGGGTACATTAGCCAATGAGGACAGTGTTTGGTTTTGTCCGGCGGTGCTGAAGATGAACATATCAATTTTGTCATCATTCATAAAAAACTCATCCACATAAGCGCCATCACTCAGCGCCGCTACCGTGTAACCAAAATCATCTGCAGACATATTGATCTCGGCCAGCCGATCCCAGTTGGGGCGAATTTCGACTAAAGGCTGATCCAGAGATAGCGCTGAAGGTTCAGATTCAATCTGCGGATTACCAAACAACTTTTCAGCACGTCTCATAGCAAATTCAGCAGTGCTGTAGAGGCTTTCCTGATCCGCACCAGAAATATCGAGATTAACGGCGCGTGTACCACCCTGATTGCTGGAAATAATAGAGCCTCGGTTCGAAAAGCCACGCATTCCCGGATATTCTTTAAACATCGATGTCAGTGCATCCATCATTGCCTGTAAGTCTTTTGGTCTAACAGGTTCACTCAAGATCCAAATTGATCCAGGGTTGATACGTTGGAAGTAATATTTGAGTGCAGGAAGACGGTGCTCACCATCATCAAATTTTTGTGGGTCAGCGTGCAAAGCATCGCTCAAATGCTGGCGGATATCATCTGCCAGGATGTGCATTTCTGGTAAGTTGTAGCCGGGTGGGGCAATCATCATACTGAAAGCTTTGGGTTCCTCACCTTCAGGTAAATACTCCGCAGGTGGCAGAAGATACCAACCAGCGCCCATGGTTCCGGTAAATATAATCATAATAGAAAGAAAACGTTTTAATGGTGAGGTGTTGAGCCAACTGACCATTTTCAGAATTGGGCCAGGGTGGCTTAAATCATCACCGTGATCGCGATCATCTCCAAAACCAACTCGGGCACAAGCTGCAGGAACCACGGCAACAGCAAATAACATGGAGGCCAATATGGCTGTGGATATTGCTATAGCAATATCTGAATAGAGCTGACCGGCTTCTTCATCAACAAATAACACCGGAGCAAAAACGAGTACCGTAGTCATACTCGAAGCAAGTACCGCGGTCCATACTTCTTTCACACCGGTAATCGCGGCTTGAATACGATCCAGGACTCGACGACGGGCCTGTTCAATACTTTCCAGTACCACAATGGTGTTATCTACGGTCATACCAATGGCAAAAGCAATCCCTGCCAGTGAGATAACGTTGATGGTGCGATCAAAAGCCAGCAGACCAATAAAGGCTGCAATCGTACACACCGGCATACCGAGCAGGCCAATAATGGTCGCTCTGCCTGAACGTAAGAATAAATACAGAATAAGCGTTGCCAGAATGGCCCCCAACGCGAGGTTCTGTGTGACCTTTTCTACTGAGGCTTGAACATAACGGACATCATCACCAATCAGGGAAATCGTTAAGCCATTAGGCTCTAGCTGATCATGCCGAATCTCATCGATTTCTTTCAGCATGGCTTGTTTGATATCAATGACATTTGAGCCGGTTTCACGTTTAACAGCCATAGTCAGTGCCGCTTCATCATTGACGATTGAATGACCCCGAACTTCATAATGATCCAAGCGGACTTCAGCTACATCTTTGAGTTTGATATCCGTATTGTTGCGATGCACCAGGGTTAACTCTCTAAGGCTTTCAACGTCTTTGAAACGTCCTACGGTACGAATAAAGTAACGCCGCTTACCATCATCAAGATCACCGGCTGAGGTATCTCTGTTGCGTTCACGAATGGCGTCTCTGACATCAGTTAAGGACAGGCCGCGTTGGGCGAGTTTTGCGGGATCAATATGGATTTGTATTTGTCTTTCAGCACCACCACGAAGTTGAACTTCCGAAACACCAGGAACCCTTTCCATACGTGGTCTGACATCATCATCGATAAAATCAGTGACCATATCCATATCAAGACTCAGCGGATTACCGGGCAGCGGAGTGACTGCAAAATACATAAACGCATTTTCTGAGAAAGAACTACTGTATAGCCTTGGCTGATCGACGTTTTCAGGGTAATTGGAGACCTGACTGAGCGCGTTAGATACTTCTATAAGGGTTTCATTCACATCCACCCCAAACGGAAATTCCAGCTCGATCGTCGCCTGACCGGTATCTGCCAAAGACTCCATTCGAGCCAAGTTAGGCACACTGCGCAGATAACGTTCCTGTTCAATAAGGATTTCTTTTTCAATATCCTGTGGTGTTGCACCAGGCCAACCGGTAACCACACTGATGGTTTGCACATCAAGATCCGGAATCATCTGTACTGGAATACGTTTCGCTGCTGCAATACCCAGTACCATAATGATGAGAACAATAACCGTGAGCAGCTTTCCGTTTCTGATAGGGGCTTCAAGCATAACTAGACCTGATTATTGTTCTGAGTCAATGATGGTAACGCTTTGCCCATCACGTAAAACTTCGTTACCACGAGTAACAACCTTGTCGTCTAGAGTGATGCCAGACAAAATAGTAACGCCCTGACTGCTTTGGGTGCCGATGTGGACTTTATGGCGCTTGGCAACGCCATCTTTTACAACAAACACGCTGTAACCACCGTCAGGATGGAGCAGTAAAGCATCCCTGGGGATAATGATTCGTGGTTGGCTTGGTTGATTATCATTCAAGCCGATAATTGCTTTTGCTGAGGTGCCCGGCAGTAGGCTGATATCACCTGTATCAATAAGGATTCGTACTAAAAAGGCTCTCGCCTGAGGATCGCTGACCGGCACAATGGCATTTATGGTCCCTTTAAAGCGTTTATCGGGGAAAACATCAGGGATAACTTCTACCTGATTTTCACGGTTAATTTCTGAGAAACGCTCCTGAGGTACTTTGACATCCAGTCGGACTTTATTGGTTGCTACCAGTTCAAGCACAGTTGTGCCCCGGTTAACCCATTCACCTGCTTCGGTAAGTTTGGCACTGATAACACCAGAGAATGGAGCAGGAAGATTATGGCGAGATAGTTGTTCCTGAGCTGATGCTTCTGCTGCCTTTGCTGCCATTAGCGCTGCTTCAGTCAGGTTCAGATTGGATAAACGGCTGGCATTTTCACTGGCAGAAATATAATTTTTTTCACGTAAGCCTTTGGCTTCATTCACTAGACGTTGAGCTTCGTTACGCGCTGCTTGTGCTTCAGCTGTGGCGGCTTTGGCCTGAGCCAGAACTTGTTTAGACAAAGCAGGATCAAGTTCCAGTAACAAATCGCCTTTTTTGACTTTACTCCCTGCATCAACCAAGACATTTGATACCAAGCCATCAACACGTGGTGAAAGCATGGCTTGTTTTTCTGCTGTGAGAGTGCCGGAGAGAGTTAAGTTATCACTTACTTTCGATTTTTCCGGCAATATAACTGAGACTGGTGTTTCAGCATAAATTTTTGTGGCGGTTAAAAATCCAGATAGAGCAAATAAAAATATGCAGATTAATTTTAAATAATAATGATTCTTCATATTATTCCGTTTTATCAAATCGTCGCTAACTTAGGTAATAAGTCAGAGCTTAGTTCCCTGATATGTAAATATTTGTTAAGAATTTGATATGAAGGTTACATCGAAAGGTAAATTTTTACTAATCCACTAATTCGTATGGATTTTATTTGTATTATTGATGATGACTTAGCAAGGGTCTAATCAAGCTATTTATTTGCTTGTGTTACGCAGACGCAGAGCGCAAGTTACGCTCTGCATCTAGTAACTAAGTCCTAGCGTGGTTTTTTATTTGTTCTATTGGCTGGCTTGGCCCGTGGCGGACGGCGAGCTGGCCGTTTTGCTGCTGTTGCATTATCAGCATTAGCTCTGGGTGGACGGCGCTTTGCCGGACTACGAGTAGAAGGCGCTTTTTTGCTTATGCTGTAACTATCAGGCACATCATGCGTTGGTTCAAAACCATCCACATACTCACGTTCGAGTTTATTCCCGATAAGTTTTTCAATGTCTTTGAGTTGATCAATTTCATCAGCACTAACTAATGAGATTGCTTCACCCGTAGCACCAGCACGGCCTGTTCGTCCTATTCTATGAACATAATCAGCAGCCACGTTTGGCAGATCAACATTGATTACATGAGGTAGCTGATCAATATCTAAACCCCGGGCGGCGATATCTGTTGCGACCAAAACTTGAATAGCATTGGATTTAAAGTCTGCCAGCGCCCGTGTTCTTGCCCCCTGACTTTTATTACCATGTATGGCAGCTGCTTTCAGGCCATGATCTTCCAGATATTTAGTTAATTTATTGGCGCCATGTTTTGTTTTTGAGAATACTAATACCTGATACCAGTTGTTATCCTGAATAAGCTGGTTCAGCAACGCTGGTTTTTGTTTTTTATCAACAGGAATGATCCACTGTTTCACTTTCTTAGCGGTGGTATTAGCTGGTGCAACAGAAATTTCTACCGGGTTTTTAACCAGGCGTTTTGCCAGATCGCGGATCTCATTAGAGAATGTCGCCGAAAACATTAAGGTCTGACGTTTTTGTGGTAAGAAATTAATGATCTTGCGGATATCGTGGATAAAACCCATATCCAGCATACGATCTGCTTCATCCAGTACTAACACTTCCAGCTCATCAAAACGAATGGCATTTTGTTGATACAGATCCAGAAGACGACCTGGTGTCGCCACTAACACATCAACGCCACGGCGCATTTGCATCATTTGAGGATTGATTTTAACACCGCCAAACACAACAGCGGAGCGTAATGGTAAATATTTACCATAAGTTTTAATGCTTTGTTCGACTTGCGCTGCAAGCTCACGAGTGGGCGTTAAAACAAGCGCACGAGCTTGATTTGCCCGGGCAGGCTTGCCTTCAGATAATTTATGCAAAAGCGGTAAAGTAAACCCAGCGGTCTTGCCTGTACCGGTTTGGGCAGCAGCCATTACATCGTTACCCTGCATGATGGCAGGAATCGCTTTGGCTTGAATTGGGGATGGGGTCGTATAACCTGATTCTGTGACTGCACGTTGTAGTGGCAGAATGAGGCCTAACTCGGAAAATGTCATAATTTACTCAATATAAAGCTTTATAGTGAAAACAGCGTCTTCGCATTATTCAGCGTGTGTTGTTGGATAAGGTTAACAGTCACGGTTTTGTTACATCGACAAGAAGTGATGTAAAAGTGGAGGTTATGCCAGAACGTCTGTTAACACATGGAACTTATTGTTTACCATGAATGTAGGTAATGAAGAGTTCTACTGCTGTAATTATGACAGAGTTTTAATGAGAATATTGTTTTCTCTACACAAAATCGCTAGTCGAGAGTGTTATCATTTGTGTATAAACTTTTATCCAGGAGGAATCATGAAGAAAAAATCGGTCTTAATCGCTATTGTGATTGCATTATTAGCAATCTTTGTTGTGGCAGCCGTCTCTACGGTGTTTGTGAATGATAGTAAAGAACGTTATGCCAATGTCTCATCCAATGAGTCTGATGATGCCGTTGCACCAGCGTCAGTGAAAGATGAGTCAACACAACCATTGGCACAAAATGAAGTCGGTGGAGTGAATGAGACAGCTACCGAGCACATGGAAGATGCGAATGAAGCCGTACCTGAAACCGTTGTAGATGAAGGTGCGATTGCAGAGCCGGATACGATGGAAGACGCGACGACTCCAGTTGAAGAAAAACAAGCTGAAGCGGCACCTGCAGAGCAAACAAAAGCCCCCGCTGAAGCTAAAACACATATTGTGACTGCGGTTGGTCTGAAATACGATCCACTAGTGATTGAAATTCAGCCTGGTGATACTGTCGCTTGGGAAAATATGCCGACACATGACACCCAATCTCTGAAAGGCCTGATTCCGGAAGGTGCTGAAGCATGGCATTCAAAAATGGGTGAAAATTATCAGCGTACGTTTACCGTTGAAGGTATTTATGTATACAAATGTACGCCACACTTTGGCGCTGGCATGGGCGGTGCCATCATCGTTGGTAAGCCTGTCAACCTGGATCAAATCAAAGCGGCTGACGCCAAAGGCGCTGCAGGACGTTTAGTAAGAAAAGCGATTGCTGCTGCTGAAAAAATGTAAAAAACAGCTGATGATGTCAATCAACCCTCTGTTCGTATCGGACAGGGGGTTATTTTTTGGAAAAAATAATGACTCAACAAACATTTATTAAAGGTAAAGATCGTGATCTGGAAACCAGCATTGCGACCATGCAAGCAAAGTTAAAGGTATTTGGTTTTGATGTTGAAGAAGCTTCGTGGCTGAATCCGGTCAGTCATGTTTATTCTGTGCATATACGGGATAAAAGCTGTCCGTTAATGTTTACCAATGGCAAAGGCAGTTCTGCTAAAGCCTGTTTAGCCAGTGCCTTGGGTGAGTATTTTGAGCGCCTAAGTTGCAATTACTTTTTTGCCGATTTTTATCTAGGCGAGCAACATAGCCAGGCACCATTTGTGCATTACCCCAAC
Source organism: Methylophaga sulfidovorans (assembly GCF_900114205.1). Lineage (GTDB taxonomy): Bacteria > Pseudomonadota > Gammaproteobacteria > Nitrosococcales > Methylophagaceae > Methylophaga > Methylophaga sulfidovorans. The sequence continues at coordinate 94,626 of NZ_FOSH01000004.1, read as the reverse complement.
GAGCGCTGGTTTGTTTCCAATGATGGTGAAATACCAGAAGGTTTATTAGATGAAGGTTTGTGGGATCACTTTGATCCAGAAAGAGCGCTGACCGCAGAGAAATTATTTGATACCAATTCCGGCGTCGGGGATAGAGGGATTTGTGCAGTACCCTATATTCGTCAACGAGATTATCAAACCATTTATTTCCCCGTTAATATCATTGGCAATATTTATGTCAGTAACGGTATGTCAGCCGGTAATACGCAGAATGAGGCACGTGTTCAAGGCTTATCTGAAGTGTTTGAGCGCTATGTGAAAAATCACATTATTGCTGAAGGGATTTGTTTACCGGAAGTGCCTCAGTACGTACTCGACCGATTCCCTAAAATTAAAGCGGCATTGTACGAACTAGAACAACACGGCTATCACCTAAAGGTGGCAGATGCTTCTTTAGGTGGGCAATTCCCGGTGATGAATGTCACTTTGATTAATCCAAAAGATGGCTCTGTGTTTGCTTCTTTTGGTGCTCATCCTAGTTTTGAAGTGGCTTTGGAAAGAACCGTCACCGAGTTACTACAAGGTAGAGGTTTGGATCAGTTAGACGTCTTCCATCCACCGACATTTGATATGGAAGAGGTGGCCTCACCACAAAATCTGGAAATGCACTTTATTGATTCCAGTGGTTATGTGTCTTACGACTTTTTCCGTGATGCGCCGGATTATGACTTTTTTGACTGGGATCATGACGCTCCAACCCGCGATGAATTTACTTATTTGACCGACATCATTCATGAGATGGGGTTTGATATCTATATTGCCGATTATGAGCATCTCGATGTTTATGCCTGCCGTATTCTGGTGCCAGGTATGTCTGATATCTATCCAGTAGATGAGTTGCTTTGGGAAAATAATAATGAAGGCGCTTTATTCCGTGAAGACTTGTTATCGCTGAAGTTTCGTACCAAAGAGCAGTGGCGTGAGTTATTAGTGGCTCTGGAAGATGGTGGCTATAACGACCATACACCTGTTGCTCAGTTTATTGGTTTAGCACCTGATCCAGGTACGCTGTGGTCGACTATTCGTTTAGGCGAAATCAAATTGATGCTGTGTTTAGCTCTTGAAGATGAACAGGCACTGGAGTGGGTGGACTGGTGTTTGTCGCTGGGGCAAGGCGATGAGGCGCAATTACGTTTCTATCGTTGCTTAAAAGCGTTATTGGATATTAAGTGGGATGATGAGCGTGACTATAAAGATTATCAGCACTATTTATCATTAATGTACGGTGAGCAAAATGTACAAGATGGCATCGCCATTGTTGATGCAAAAACAGTTTTCCATCAATTACATACACCCGGTCTGAGCCTGCACGGATTTGAACGCCATAATGCACTGCTAGCTGGGTATGAAAAATTACAAAAAGCCAAAAAAGCGTATTGGGATAAAAGGGATTAATGACAAATTCGAGGCGAGAGAGAAAATTTTTACAGGAAACACTAACACCTTTGTAAAAATTGCTGTATATTCTCTCGCTTCTTCGGCCAACAGACGATTTTTAAGTCTGCCAAGAAGGATAGTGGAGCGGTAGTTCAGTTGGTTAGAATACCGGCCTGTCACGCCGGGGGTCGCGGGTTCGAGTCCCGTCCGCTCCGCCATTATTCCTTTATTCAAACACCCATCTTATTTTTCTATTCTGAGCTGACGCGCTCGCCCTCTTCTCAAATCTGGCTAGGCAAAATTTGTTGTTCTATAAACGTTCGACGAGACTGGATTTAAATATTGGAATATCTATCCAAAATCGAGCCACATATTTGTCGTCATGTTAGTATGTGACTTCGAAGGTTAAAGTTGAGCTATATCTGAGAGCTGAATAAGAGAAATTCTGTCGATGTTATTAGCACTGTCTTTATCTGATGAGGTGTTATAGCCCCAGCCAGCCAGATAGAGCTGAATATCATCGAGACGATCGTCAGTAATGACATTAATGAGTGTGGGTAGCCTATCTTCAATAAACAGAATCTGTGTATTTATTTTTTCCGCATGAAGATCATTCAGGATCTGTTGTTTGCTCATATTTCGATCCAGGCCATAAACCTGTTCAATAGGTAATGAAATCTGATTAGCCTTGAGAATATGATCAACAAAACGCTCTTGTTTTGTGGTAATGATGACCAGGTTATCTGTTGGAATAGAACGAATTTTCTCAGCGATACCATTGAATAATGGGTTCATGGCAATCCAGCTATCGAAGTCATCGTGAATCCACTCATCACGTGTTGAACCAAAAATTTCTTTCAGTTCATCCACAAACATATCATCACGAATCATCAAAGCTTCCATCTGATGATGGAAGGCGGACATGATAGTCTCCACAGCCATGCCTTCATACAATAGTCGCATGATCAGCACAGCTTCATAACCGGTTTCCATGACTGGTCGGACCTGACGGAATTTTTCTGTCAAATCTTCGGGTATGTCTTTTGGCATATCAGCCCATAGTTTTAAAGCTACTTTCCAGCCAGCCATACCGGTTTCGATGGCGCTATCACAGATAACACCATCGAAGTCGAGCGCGTAGAGTTTATTTGTCATTGCTTGGAAAAATACAGTATTGAGTGAAATCAGCCGCTTCATTGGCGGTCCAGTCGCCTTTGGCTTTATCTCTCATCATTTGGCACCAGTCTTCGCTACCTACCTCAGGGCTACAGGCGCTAACCAGGAAAAATGCACCAAGCAGCGCGACAAAGCATAAAACAGTTTTTAGTGATTTCATTTTGTTTCCCTTAACTTAATCTCGTTCATGAACTAAGCGGCCATGAAATAGTGTGTGACTAACCTGATGGTTAAATAACCAGCCTTCAAACGGACTGTTCTTTCCGGCACTAACAAAATTTAATGGCTGGCATTCATATTCTGAATCAGGGTCAATCAGGCAAATATCGGCGACAGCGCCTACTTTCAACTGCCCTGAGTTGATACCCAGAATATCTGCCGGGTTACAGGTTAAAGCCGCTAAAGCGGTATGCAAATTGACCTCGTCATCTTCTACCAACTTCATTGTTAATGGTAATAAGGTTTCAAGACCAGAAATACCAGGTTTTGTTTCTGCAAATGGGCCTAACTTATCGTCTTTATCAAGTGGTTGATGATGAGAGGATATCGCTGATATAACGCCATCACGGACACCTTGTTGCAATTGCTCACGGTCGCGGATACTGCGAAATGGCGGTAAGACATGGCTCAACGCATCATAGTTACCTAGGTCATGCTCGGATAAATGCAGGTGATGTGCACTGACATCAGCAGTGACGGGTAAACCACGATTTTGTGCTTCACGAATTAATTTGACGGCTTTACCAGTAGATAAATTATGAAAGTGAGCACGTACTCCGGTTTGTTCAATCAAAATTAAATCACGACTGACAGCAATGGTCTCGGCACTTTCTGCGATACCGCCTAAACCAAGTCGTGAGCTGACTGCGCCTTCATGTACACAGCCCTGACTTTGTAACCAGGGATCGGAAGCAGTAATAAAGACGGTCATATCCAATGTGGCAGCATAAGACATCGCTCTTTGCATGATGACACTGTTTTTAATTGGAGAGAGTCCATTACTGATACCAACACAACCAGCTGCTTTCAGTCTGGCCATCTCGGCTAATAATTCACTGCCCAGATTCTGGGTCATTGCACCCATGGTTAATACCATGCTGCGACCAGATTTTTTGGCGCGATCGTCAATTAATTCAACGACGGTGGGGTTATCTATTACTGGAGCGGTATCAGGAGGTACGCATACGGTGGTAATGCCTCCTGCAGCAGCTGCCTTAGTTTCTGTCAGGATGGTGGCTGTGTGCTCCTGTCCTGGCTCACGGACTCTAACACTGAGGTCAATAAGGCCTGGGCTTACTATTAAGCCAGTGGCATCTATCGTTTTATCGGCATCAAATCCTTCAAGCTGTTCGCCGATAGCGATAATTTTACCGTCACTGATATAAACATCTTGTCGTGCATCAAATTGACTGGCGGGATCAATAACACGCCCATTTTTTATACGAATCTTCATGCTGGCAGCTCGTTTTGTTCAGATTGTGCACCCATCGCCATGGACATGACAGCCATCCTGACGGCTATTCCATGAGTCACTTGTTCTAATATGACAGACTGCGGACCATCGGCGACTGAAGAAGCAATTTCAACACCGCGATTGATGGGGCCAGGATGCATCACAATAGCGTCAGGTTTAGCGAGTTTGAGTTTATCGTCTGTCAGCCCAAAGCAGTGGAAATACTCCCTAGCACTTGGGATTAAAGCTCCTTGCATACGTTCAAGTTGCAGACGCAGCATAATAACCACATCAACATCCTCTAAGCCCGCTTCCATATCGTGATAGACATGTACGCCAAGTGTTTGGCAATCGGCAGGCAGTAAGGTCTTGGGACCAATAACCCGAATTTCACCCACACCTAAAGTAGATAGTGCCTGAATCTGCGAACGAGCGACCCGTGAGTGCAAAATGTCACCAACAATCGCGACCCGAAGATCCGGGAAGTTGTTTTTATGGCGACGGATGGTAAACATATCAAGCATGGCTTGTGTGGGGTGGGCATGACAGCCATCACCAGCATTAATAACGCTGACATGAGGAGACACATGCTGAGCAATAAATTCAGCTGCACCACTTTGATTGTGTCTGACCACAAACATATCGGTGTGCATTGACTCAAGGTTATGCAGTGTATCCAGCAAACTTTCACCTTTAGAGGTGGCTGAGGTGCTGATATTAAAGTTCATCACATCAGCAGACAAACGCTTAGCCGCCAGCTCAAAGGTTGAGCGGGTACGGGTGCTGTTTTCGAAGAACAGGTTAACGATGGTTTTACCGCGCAGGATAGGGACTTTTTTTACCTGACGATTGGTAATGCCCGAAAATTGTTCTGCACGGTCCATAATTTCAGTCAGTAACGGCTTTTTTAGCCCTTCAATCGTGAGAAAATGGCGTAGCTGACCGTTTTCCGTCAATTGGTTGTTATTCATTCAGCCTTGCCCTTATTTCGATATTCCAACTGTAATCCAGAGCTGTTGATGAGTTTGATATGTTGGCCTTTAGTGACTTCAACAGTTTTCCCGATGATGTCTGCCTGGATAGGCAGTTCACGTCCATTACGGTCAACCAAAACCACCAGGGTGACGCTGGCTGGGCGGCCATAGTCAAAAATCTCATTGAGGGCTGCACGGGTAGTTCGTCCACTATGAAGTACATCATCAACCAGAATCAGATGACGGCCATCGACGGCAAAAGGTAAATCCGAAGGTGTTACCTGAGGATGCATGCCTATGCGGGTGAAATCATCCCGATAATAAGCAATATTAAGGGTGCCGAGCGGGGCGTCGAAAAAGTCGTCACCCAAAATAGCTTGTAAAGCTTTGGCAACCCATACTCCGCCGGTATGAATACCGACGAGTAACGGTTGTTTATCCGCGAATTTATCGCGAATATCTGCTGCCATATCATTGAGCAGGTTCTGAACTTGAGTTTGAGTCAGTGCGATGGTCATTGTTGGTTCAGCCATGATTGAAGTATGAGTTGTGCAGATAACTGATCGACGTCACTGCGTTGACGAGAGTCCATTTTACTGCGGATTCCCATTTGGTCTAGTGCTTCGTATGTTGTCAGTCTTTCATCTTGCCATTCCACAGGAATATTAAAGCGACCATTCAGCCGATTTCCAAAGCGTTTGGCGGCGGCGGTCATTTCTTGCTCAGTGCCATCCATATTCAGAGGAAGACCAACGATGAGCAAATCGGGTTGCCATTCTTTTAGCAGTTTTTCAATTTGTGACCAGTCCGGAATACCATCACGTGCTTTGATTGCGGTCAGTGGATTTGCGGTCGCCGTTAACTCTTGTCCAACGGCTATGCCGATATTTTTCATGCCAAAATCGAAACCAAGTAAGGTTCTGGCTGTACTCATGAATGACCTGCAAAGTTAGACATCAGATTAATATCAACGCCGATGGATTTAGCGGCCGCCTGCCAGCGTTGTTCAGCCGGTGTGGAAAATAATAACTCATGACTGGCTGGAACAGTTAACCAGCTATTTTCCATGAGTTCCTCTTCTAACTGTCCTGCTGACCAGCCAGCGTAGCCCAGAGTGACCAGAGCGTTGGATGGACCTTCATCGGTACCAATAGCTTCTAGAATATCCGTGGATGTGGTCAAGATAACATCTTCAGATAATTGTAAACTCGATTTCCAGGGAGATTGAGCCTGATCATGTATTACCATCCCCTGACCTTTTTGTACCGGTCCGCCAAATAAAACCGGGGTACTTTTTATACTTTCAGATGGATTATCAATATGAAGATGAGATAAGAGTTCTTCTAACATGACTCGGGTCGGTCGGTTAATAATCAGACCCATGGCGCCATTTTTATCATGTTCGCATAGATAAATGACTGAGCGATAAAAAAACGAATCGGCCAGATTAGGCATCGCAATCAGAAAATGGTTTTGTAATGAAGACTCCATAACACTCCTAAAAGAAGGTAAAGCCGACCTGGAATAAACGTTCGACCTCTTTTATATAGCGTTTATTCACTAAAAATAAAATAACGTGGTCTTCAGATTCAATAATGGTTTCATCTTTGGCAATAATGACTTCTTCACCGCGTACAATCGCACCAATGGTCGTTCCTGGTGGTAAGTCGATTTCATCAATGCGGCGACCAACGACAACAGAGGAACTACTGTCACCGTGAGCAATGGCTTCTAAGGCTTCTGCTGCACCACGGCGCAAGGAGTGGACCGCGACAATATCGCCACGACGTATATGGGCCAGCAGACTGCCAATGGTGGCCTGCTGTGGTGATAAGGCAATATCAATACTGCCGCTTTCTACTAAATCAACATAGGCTGCACGATTAATCAGCGATAAAACCTTACTGGCACCAAGTCGTTTTGCCAGCATCGCTGATAAGATATTGGCCTCATCATCATTGGTTAAGGCGCAAAACAGATCGACTTTATCGATTTCTTCTTCGAGTAACAGCTCTTCATTAGCGACATCACCTAACAGCACAATGCTGTTGCTCAACTCTTCTGATAAGAACTCAGCACGATCAGGATTGGCTTCGATTAATTTGATTTGATAATCATGTTCCAGTGCTTTTGCTAAACGGGCACCGATATTACCGCCACCTGCCAGCATAATGCGTTTATAAGGTTTTTCCAGACGACGAAGTTCGCCCATGACAGCGCGAATATCTTTGGTCGCAGCGATGAAAAAGACTTCATCGTCAGCCTGAATGGTGGTGTCACCGGTAGGCGTGATGGGGTGACCATCACGGAAAATGGCAGCAACCCGGGTTTCTGTTTTTGGAATATGCTTGCGTAAATCACGTAATGGATGCCCAACCAACAGTCCACCATGAAAAGCTTTTACAGCGACCAGCTGTACTTTACCTTCAGCAAAATCTAATACCTGTAAAGCATTTGGGTGACTGATCAGACGCTGAATATATTCCGTCACAATTTGTTCAGGGCTAATCAGCATATCAATGGCAATTGACTGCGGATTTTCTTTATCAAATAATTGTGGGGTGGAAAGGTAGCCAGTTGAGCGAATACGGGCAATTTTAGTTGGCGTATTGTAGAGCGTATGACAAATCTGACAGGCCACCATATTCGTTTCATCACTATTGGTTACTGCCAGAATCAAATCAGCATCTTCAGCACCGGCCCTAGCTAAGACATCCGGGTGAGAGGCTTGCCCCTGAATGGTCCGAATATCGTAATGATCCTGAAGTTTGAGTAAGTTGGTGCTATTGGTATCGACAAGGGTGACATCATCGTCTTCACGAGCAAGCGTGGCTGCGACAGAGGCGCCGACTTGACCGGCTCCGAGGATCAGAATCTTCATAGTCGCTTCCTAAATTTGTTTGGTATCAATACCGAGAGAACGAAGTTTTCGATAAAGATGTGTTCGTTCCATGCCTGCTAGCTTAGCCGCTTTACCGACATTGCCGTCTGTTTCCTGTAATTTACGTAATAGGTAAATACGTTCGAATTGTTCTCTGGCTTCACGCAGGGGTAGCTCAAAGTTAATGGTTTCATCGCCGTTTTCGATAGCTTCGGCTTCTGAAGCGAGCGCAAGATCAACATTCGTGACATCAATATCTTCACCATTACCCAGCACTAATAAGCGTTGAATAACATTTTTCAATTCAAGAATATTGCCAGACCAGTCATGATTTCTAAGGCGGTTTTGTGCGGCAACGGTGAAGCGACGATATGGCAGGCCAGAGCGGGTGGTTTGTACATCAACAAAGTGATGAACAAGTTCTGGAATATCTTCAATATGATCACGCAATGGCGGTACTACCAGAGTGATGCTATTGAGTTGATATAAAAGGCTTTCCAGAAAGTCACCGTTATCAACGGCTTTTTGCAAAGAGTACTGTGTGGCGCAGATTAGCTGACACTGCTGTAATTTATGAGTCTCTAAGAGGTGTAATAACAGTGCCTGAGCTTCATCGCTCAACAGGGCTAAATCATGGATGTATAAACAGTTATTTTTAGCTAAGGAGGTGATTTTCAGGCTATCTAATGGAAAGCTTTCCGGACTTAACTCAATAAACTTACCGCCTGAGAACTGACCGAGGCTGTGCAAATAATGCGAAAAACAATGTTTACCGACACCAGGCTCACCCACCAGCAGAATAGGCATTTCGTGTTTAGCAACGCGTTCAACTTGTTCACGTAATAATTTTATCTGATGGCTTTTGCCAACCGGGACCTGGGCTAGTTCGCGTTGGATGTTCGCTTGTTTTGCTTTATTTTCGAGGGCTTGCTCAACACCACGCAGAAGTTTGGCAGTAGAGAGTGGTTTTTCAATGAAATCACTGGCACCCAGACGCGTCGCTTCTACGGCGGTTTCGATAGTGCCATGTCCCGACATCATCACGATAGTGACATTTCTATTTTGTTGTTTGAATTCTTTTAACAGGCTGATGCCATCAATATCTGGCATCCAGATATCGAGCAGAATAAGATCAGGTTGCTGTTCGTTGAAAATCTGTTGTGCTTCCTGCCCATCAGCTGCAATTCTGACTTCATAGTTTTCATCTTCCAAAATGTCTTTGATCAGCTCACGAATATCGGGCTCATCATCAACAACAAGAATCAGTGGTTTGTCATTACTCACGACGGAGACTCCTCCAATGGTAATCTTATAATTATACTCGTTCCCTCTGGATCCAGATTTTCAGCCCAGACATCACCACCATGTTCTTCGATCATTTTTTTAACGATGGCTAATCCCAGCCCCGTGCCTTTATGTTTAGTCGTGGCATAGGGTTCGAATAATTTATCAATGATAGAAAAGGGGATGCCAGGACCATAATCCCGAACAGAAATTTCAAGCCAACGACGTTGTTGGTGAGTAAGTGGATGGTAACTGATAACGATATCGACGGGAAGCTGAGCGTCTTCACAGGCTTCGATGGCGTTTTTCAGTAAATTATGCATAACTTGGCGGAAACGATTGACATCAATTTTGACCGCCACACTTTCCGGACTGTTTAACAGCGTGAACTGATGGTTCGGATTACTTTGATACATGGTCAGTACTTCACGAATCAGCTGACCAATATCATAAGACTGTAATTGTAATGCCGGCGTGCGCGCATACTCGGAGAATTCATTCACCATTTCTTTCATCGCTTCAACTTGCTGAATGATGGTGTTGGTGAGTTTATCCACCACTTCGACCTGCTCATCAGGCACAATTGCTGCGTATTTCCGTTGCAGTCGTTCCGCTGAGAGCTGAATCGGTGTCAGAGGATTTTTTATTTCATGCGCCAGACGACGAGCTACTTCCCCCCAGGCAGCGTTTCGCTGGGCTTGTAACAGTGTTGTTATGTCTTCAAAGACGATAACCCAGCCACTGTTATTAGGTAATTCCGTACCATGGCAAATTAAGGTCTGGTTGCCGTTTTGTTTTTGAAGTTCTACCTGCTGTTCCCAAGCAATACCTTTGACGGCACAACGTTCAATCATTTCACAGAACGTTTTCATATTTTTGTTAATTTCAGCCAGCTTGGATAAAGGGCTTTCCAGACGTTGCTGTAGTTTTACACCAAGAATTTTGCTGCTGGCATTATTCGCTGTGTGCAGATAAAGGCGCTTATCCACGGTAACCACACCACTGGATAAACTGCCCAGTACAGTGGTGAGATAACTGGTTTGTTGTTCTAATAGTCGATGGCTTCGCTGTGAGGCATTACGCGCATGCGTCAACCTTTGTGTCATCTGATTAAATGAACGTACCAGAAAACCAATTTCATCATGACCTGAAGCTGTCAGCTGCATATTATAGTTACCAGAAGCCACTGCTTGCGTGCCTTGAGCCAGTTCTTGCAGTGGTTCGACAATACGTCGCGATATCCAGATAGCAAACCAGATGGAAACCAGAATCGTTAAAAATACAATCAGGCTTAAGGTCAGTGTAAACACTGTAATTAAGGGCTTTCTAAGATAACTTAATTCTTTGTAATCTGTGTAAGCATCCTGCACAGTTTTACCCAGCTCACTTAAATGATCATTGACTGGAAACAGGACATTGAGGATGCGTTCTTCCGCTAATACCGACTTTTGCGGAATTCTGACTGCCGCTCGCAGTTGGAGTTTGTCATCTTCCGAGGGATCCATGCCGATATAATCTTCACCCTGAAGCAGTTGATGCATGATGGTGTCGTTAGGCCTGTTAGGCACCATAATTGTCGGGCTTTCAATACTCGATGCAATGGGCTGTCCATCTCTTGCCCAGATACTGAGTTCCAGTGCGCCACTCAATTGCGTGAGATCCCGCAGACTATGTGATAGCTCGCTATCGGGTAATTCACTTAAAACACCTGCCATCATTCTGGTCTGACGCAGTAGGGTACGCATTCTAATGCCAAAGGCGGTGCGGCTTAACTCAAGTGAATCATTCAGCGCTTGCTCTACTTTCACGTCAAACCAGCTATTAATACCGCGATGCAGGAAGTGAATCGAGAAACCGTAAACGATGGATGTGGCAACTAAAATTAATAAAACAAACAGACTGACAAGTCTGACGGTGAGCCGTGACCCCGCTTCATGTTTTTTAAAGTCGCGATACAAACGATAGATACTACGGGCCAGTATTCCCACTAGTAATAATAAACAGGCAACACCAATACCAAAGATAACGATAAAGAGATCATTCAGTCGCGAACTGTCCTGGGTAGCGGCACTCAGTAAGTAAGCGAGAACAAGCAATAAAAATGCGAGTGAGAAGTAAGGAGCCGTTCCTGTGCTTAGTCGCTTGATAAGGCTTATAGCCATACTGCTTGAACCCATGGGCTGGTGAGTTGCCATTTGTCAGAGATTAATGCCCCTGGACGCATCGGGGTTGGCAAGGCATTGAGATCCAAGCCACTGCGAATTTCCAGAATGAGATTTTTCATATCCTGGGTATATTCTGGTGGCAGAGAGAGTGCATCAATATCGCCCAGGGCTTTTAGAGCGCCACTCAAACTGGGAAAGTTTTGTTGTTCATGAGTATCGAGCGACTCCACAATATATTGTTCTGATAAAGCGTGGTAGCGCAGCTCATAGGTCAGGGTACTTTCCCATAACGTTGTTTCCCACTGCCAGAAACTTCCCAATATTGGCAGAGCATCAATCAGCCGAAACTCTTGGAAAAAGGTAATGGGCACGCCATTTTGCAGGGCTTCAATGACTCTTGGTGTTAAAGGGTAGTTAATTTTAGCTGTCAGCACATAGGCATTACCAATGGGATGAACAACGGGATTATTAACACTAAAAACAGTGGCGGAGGCTGATGTTTGAATAAACAACCATAAGAAAAGAGACAGGAATAGACGCTTACTTACGGCGGAGGCAGGCATAATAAAAACCGTCCATAACATCATCACCAGGTAATCTCTGGTAGCCGAAAGGCCTTGGTGTTGCTGGTGCTGAGGAGAGTTTGACTTCTTCGGCATCCGGATGTCGTTGTAGAAACGCTTCAATTTGCTGCTCATTTTCTTTTTTAAAGGCAGAGCAGGTAGTGTAAACCATTAAGCCATCCGCTTTCAGTAGAGGCCACAAATTATCTAATAAAGCCTGTTGTTTACTGGCTAAGGTATCAATATCTTCTGGATGGCGTAGCAGTTTTATGTCCGGATGGCGGCGAATGACACCACTACCCGTACATGGGGCATCGATGAGAATACGGTCAAATGTTTGCCCGTCCCACCAATTGTTGGTTTCTGCTGCATCGGCGGCAACTAATCTGGCATGTAAACCAAGCCGATCGGTATTTTGTTGAATCTGAAGTAAGCGATCAGCTGAGATATCAATGGCTGTAACATCATTGTCGGGTGAGGTTTCAAGAATGTGGCAGGTTTTACCGCCGGGCGCAGCACAGGCATCTAACACGCGCTGTCCTAGTTTTATATTCAAAATAGATGTGGCTAGCTGGGCAGAACCATCTTGTACAGAGACTAATCCCTGCTCAAATCCCGGTAGTTTGAATACATCACAAGGTTGATCCAGCAAGATGCCATATTCAGTGGCTTCGATGATTGAGGCAGCAATTTGCTGCGACTCCAGCTGCTGTAAATATGCTTCACGTGAAACTTTTTGCTGATTAACGCGAAGCATCATCGGGGGCTGTTTATTGTTAGCTTCGGTAATGCGTTGCCAGTTTTCTGGCCAGTCATGCTGGTATAAATTGAGTAGCCAGCTTGGATGAGCGTAATTAGCGGGTTCATTTGCTAACAGCTTCTGATTGATTTGTTCTTGTTGTCTTAAGTAGTTTCTCAGGCAGGCATTTAATAAACCACCAGCCCAGACTTTTTTAAGTTTTTTACTGGCATCCACGGTTTCAGAAATAGCTGCATGATCCGGTGTATTTAAAAAACGTAATTGTAAAATGCCGAGAATTAAGAGTTGCTCAATATCTTTGTCTTTAGCTTTAAAAGGTTTTTTTATTAGCTGGTGGACGATAAATTGCAGAGTGGGGTAATAACGCAAACTGCTGTAGCAGAGCTGTTGGCAGAAGCCACGATCTTTTTCATCGACCTGAGGCAGATAGTGAGCTAAAGCGGTATTGAGGGAGCGTTGCTGTACAACCACTTCATTTAAAATGAGTGCAGCATTAGTTCGAGCACCTTTTATAAGGTTAGGTTTAGCCAAAATGATCGCCAACTGTCATGGTGTTTGCATTCAGGAAATCCTGCACAGACATAGCCCGTTTACCTGGCAGTTGTAGCTCAGTAATGCGTAACACGCCGTTGCTGGTAGCAACATCAATCCCGGCTTTGCTGACGTTAATAATTTCCCCCGCTGCTTTTTGTGTCTCTTCTTCCACTAGCTGTGCTTGCCATATGCGAAAAATGGCGTCGTGCCAGATTGTTTGCGCTACAGGCCACGGGTTAAAGGCATTAATCTTACGAAGAATATCCTGAGCGGAATTTTGCCAGTTAATATCAGCTTCTTTTTTCTCTAATTTGCTGGCATAAGTGCTCAACGCATCATTTTGTGGTTTGGCATTGTGTTGTCGCTGCTCAATATCCTTTAGTGTTTCAACTAAGGTTGTGGCGCCTAATATCGCGAGGCGATCATGGAGTACCTGAGCAGTATCTTCTTCAGTGATTGGGCAACGTGCCTCAGTCAGAACCGGGCCGGTATCAAGACCTGCTTCCATTTGCATGATACAGACACCCGATTCTTTGTCACCTGCCAAGATAGCTCGCTGAATAGGCGCTGCTCCACGCCATCTGGGCAGTAAAGATGCATGCACATTGATGCAGCCAAGCTTGGGTGTGTCTAAAACGACTTGAGGTAACAATAAGCCATAAGCAACAACAATCATCAGGTCAGCTTGGTAGGCGGCTAAGGTTTGTATTGCATCATCAGATTTAAAGTTAATGGGCTGCTCTACGGGAATATTATGATCCTGCGCGAGCTGTTTTACAGGACTGGCTGTTAATTTACGGCCACGACCTGCGGGGCGATCAGGCTGAGTATAAACAGCGCAAATTTCATGCTCGGTATTGATTAAAGCTTTCAATGTTTCTGCGGCGAAAGCCGGGGTACCGGCGAAAATAATGCGCATCCAAGATCCTTATAGTTTTTGTTTTTGGTGTTTTTCTAAGCGTTTTTTTATGCGTTCGCGTTTTAGGTTACTCAGATAATCAACAAATAATTTACCATCGAGGTGATCGATTTCGTGTTGAACACAGGTCGCCAGAAGACCTTCGGCAGCAAACTCAAACGGTTCGCCATCACGATTGACGGCTTTTATTTTTACCGTGTCAGCACGCACAACGGTTTCATAAGCCTCTGGCACCGATAAACAACCTTCTTCATATTCACGCTCACCTTGTTTATCCAGTATTTCCGGATTTATAAGGATGAGAGGATCTGATTTGTCTTCAGAAATATCAATAACGATCAGGCGTTTTTGTACATTCACTTGATTGGCGGCAAGGCCTATTCCTGGCGCATCATACATCGTTTCGAGCATGTCGTCGGCAAGTTGACGGATGTCATCAGTCACTTCCTTGATGGGCTCAGCTTTTTTACGCAGCCGGGGATCGGGGAAGTGGAGAATATTTAAAATGGCCATGAGTAATACCTGTTAGGATGATTTACTGCTTGTACAAACCTTATATTGTAGTCTGCCAGCGCCTTATTGAAAATATAATGGACATTGTGCGGTCCCAATTAAGTCCTTAGTTGATGTTGAAACATAACGTTACATGTACCGCTAATAGCGCTATAAACCGAGGCTGTTAACATTTTTTTGAGTTCTTTCCCGGTATTCTTATGCTGAATGCGACACTCAGAGTTAATAAGTAGTTCAGCGATGAATCTGAGAATTACTTGCCAGAGTTTACTTGTTGTCTAAAAATGATTAAGTTTGACGCTGGTAGCAATACTTGATTAGTCATACCGCATATAACACACTATTTAAAGTTGCCCGTTACAGGATTGGGGCGAGGTTAACGTCCATGAGGATGGTTCGATGATAAAGCGTATAGCGATTAGTTTGATTTTTGTTCTGCTGAGTACCCCTCTGCTGGCCAAGGAAGTGGAGCTTAATCCAGACCATCCACAGCGATATACGGTTAAAAAAGGCGATACGCTATGGGATATTTCGGGCATGTTCTTAAAATATCCGTGGCATTGGCCTGATATTTGGTATGTTAACCCGCAAATTGAAAACCCCCACCTGATCTATCCTGGTGATGAATTATCTCTTAGTTATCGTGATGGCAAACCGGTCATTGAGGTTAATCGTGGCAAACGTAGTGTGAAGCTATCGCCTGAAGTCCGGGAAACCATTTTAGATAAACCCATCCTAACGATTCCGTTATCGGCTATTGGCCCATTCTTATCCAAACCACGTGTGGTTGGTGATGAAGTACTCAATGATGCACCTTATGTTGTTGCCAGTGCCGATGAACGTCTTATTTCAGGAGCGGGTGATTATGTTTATGTTAGGGGCATCGCGGATTCGGATAGCGATACATATAGTATCTTCGAGGGTGGCAAAGCATATAAAGACCCTGACACTGGTGAAGTGTTAGGCTACGAAGCAATCTATTTAGGTGACGCTGAAAGAATGACTCGTGAGGATCCGGCCAAAGTCAGCTTGAGTTACACCAATAGAGAGATTCAAATCGGTGATCGCTTATTAGAAGTAGAAGATGAAGATTTTGATCTTAATTTTATTCCCCGCGCACCTGATAAACCTATAGCTGGACGTATCATTTCTGTTTTTGATGGTGTTTCTCAGATAGGGCAATATCAGATCATCGTTCTAAGTTTAGGCAAACGAGACGGCTTGGAAACAGGAAATGTTTTATCAGTCTATCAAGCCGGTGAAACGATAAAAGACTCTGTTTCGACTGATCGTAAGGATACAGTGACATTACCTGACGAACATGCTGGTGAAGCCATGGTGTTCAAATTATATGACAAAGTCAGTTATGCCATCGTCATGAAAGCCACTCGTGCTATCCATGTGTTTGATAAAGTGAAAAGTGCCCAATAAAAGGAATTATTTAGCGGAATGATAGCTAACAAGCATAGTGCATTAGCTTGTTGGATTGCTTTACAGCGAGTGCCAGGGATTGGCCCGATAACATATCAAAAGCTGTTGCAACAGTATGGCAATCCGCAATACATCTTAAATAACCCCGGCCAAATAACTGGCTTGAATGATGAACTGGTAGAGAAATTACGCCATCCCGATTGGCAACAAGTTGAACAAGATTTGCTCTGGTTGGAACAGGATAACCGTTACATCCTGACCATTGAAGATGAACGCTATCCGAGTTTACTCAAAGAAATTACCGATCCCCCTTGCTTATTGTATGTGCAAGGTGACGTTTCATTATTAAACGAATGGCAACTTGCGATTGTGGGTAGCCGAAATCCATCTCCATCAGGCAGGAACACGGCATATGATTTTGCTCATTATCTGGCTGATGGTGGTTTGGTAGTGACGAGTGGGCTTGCCATGGGTATCGACGCTGCAGCACATAAGGGAGCGTTGAGTAAGGGGAAAACGATAGCGGTTGTTGCTACTGGTCTAGATCGTGTTTATCCTGCCCAGCATCGTCAATTAGCCTACGATATCGTGGAAAACGGTGCGATGGTGTCAGAATTTCCGTTAGGTACTTCACCACGACCGGAGTTATTCCCGAGGCGCAACCGAATCATCAGTGGATTATCGCTAGGAACTCTGGTTGTTGAGGCCGCATTAAAAAGTGGTTCTTTGATCACTGCCAGAATGGCAATGGAACAATCACGAGAGGTCTTTGCTATTCCAGGATCGATTCATAATCCTTTATCGAGAGGCTGCCATCAGTTAATCCGGGATGGGGCAAAACTGGTAGAGACGGCACAGGATATTATTGAAGAGTTGGGTGCGCTGGCGGGGATCAAGACTCAATATGAAGACACTAAAGACAAAACAGAATCCACACATGAAAAAGACGGTGACTACCAAGTGTTGCTTAACCATCTTGGATTTGACCCGGTTGCTATAGATAGCCTGATAGAAAATACTGGATTGACGGCTGATGCTGTTTCATCCATGCTGTTATTACTTGAGCTAGAGGGCGAGGTTGAGTCATTGCCCGGCAGCCGTTATGTTCGGACGGGTTCCTGAACCAGGCTTATTAAAGAGAGTCAGATGAAAGAAAATGTCATTGATGTGTTGTTATATCTATTTGAAACCTACATCGATACGGAAGAACGAAATAAACCTGATAATGAAGTCTTAGAGCTTGAATTAGAGCAGGTTGGTTTTCAGGAATTAGAAATTCATAAAGCGCTGGAATGGTTAGATAATATGACCGTAGCCGCTGATCAACCTCTCAAACGACACGCCACAATGCGCGTTTTTAGTGACATTGAGCTGGAGCGGTTGGATGTGGAGTGCCGTGGTTATTTATTGTTTCTGGAACAAGTGGGTGTTTTAGACGTCGAAACCCGGGAGATCGTACTCGAACGAGTCATGGCGTTGGATACAGAAGAGATTGACCTTGAGCAACTTAAGTGGGTTGTGCTGATGGTGTTGTTTTATCAGCCAGGAAGAGAGGTCGCTTTCGCCTGGATGGAAGACTTGGTCTTTGAAGACATGGAAGCCGTCGTCCACTAGACTAAAAATAAAATAATAAACTTCAACATTGCCCGTCTTAACGGGCTTTGTTTATATGTGCGTAGGTTTTTGGTATCGGGGAAAATGGGAAAAAAACTAGTCATCGTTGAGTCGCCAGCTAAGGCGAAAACAATCAAAAAATATCTCGGTAAAGATGTCGAAGTCTTAGCCTCTTATGGTCATGTGCGTGATTTATTGCCAAAAGAAGGTGCGGTCGATACCGCTAAAGATTTTGAGATGAAGTACCAGGTTATCGACCGTAACAGTAAGCATGTCGATGCGATTGTAAAAGCGATGAAAAAAGCGGACTCCCTCTATCTCGCGACTGACCCTGATAGAGAAGGGGAAGCTATTTCATGGCATTTGTATGAGCTATTGAAAAAGCGTGGCGCGCTTAAAGACAAAGAGACACATCGCGTTGTTTTCCACGAAATTACCAAACAAGCTGTTAATGATGCGGTAGCACATCCTCGTGAATTATCCATGTCGCTGGTCAATGCGCAGCAGGCAAGACGCGCTTTGGATTATCTGGTGGGCTTCACCCTATCGCCACTGCTTTGGAAAAAAGTACGACGCGGGCTTTCTGCAGGAAGAGTACAAAGTCCAGCACTAAGAATGATCGTCGAGCGTGAGCTGGAGATTGAAGCCTTTGTTGCTAAGGAATACTGGAGCATTGAAGCAGACGCGATTGCTGATAAAAAAGACTTCCAGGCCAAACTAACTTATTTTGAAGATGAGAAACTAAGTCAGTTCAGCGTGACGGATGAAAAGCAGTCAGCTAAGGTCGTAAAAACATTGGAGAAAGCTGCACAAGGTAAGTTGCTGGTTTCGAATGTTGAGAAAAAACAACGTAAACGTAATCCTGCGGCACCCTTTACGACATCCACATTACAGCAAGAAGCTTCACGCAAACTTGGCTTTGGTGCACAACGTACCATGAGCATTGCCCAACAGTTATACGAGGGTGTCGATACCGGAGAGGGTGCGGTTGGTTTAATTACCTATATGCGTACTGACTCCGTGACCTTGGCTCAAGAAGCCTTAGAT
Source organism: Methylophaga sulfidovorans (assembly GCF_900114205.1). Lineage (GTDB taxonomy): Bacteria > Pseudomonadota > Gammaproteobacteria > Nitrosococcales > Methylophagaceae > Methylophaga > Methylophaga sulfidovorans. The sequence goes on along the minus strand of NZ_FOSH01000004.1, from coordinate 75,896 downwards.
GAAATTCGTGGATTCATTGCAGAGAAATACGGCCAGAAAATGGTTCCTGCAAAACCGCAGGAATACAAAACGAAATCAAAAAATGCGCAAGAGGCGCATGAGGCGATAAGACCGACGTCTGTGTTGAGAACGCCAGAAAATATGAAAGCTTATCTTTCAGCCGATCAGCTGAAGCTTTATACACTGGTTTGGCAGCGCACAATGGCGAGCCAAATGGTACATGCTACCTTGAATACTGTAGCGGTGGATTTGGCTTGTGGTAAAGGTAACACTTTCCGCGCGAATGGCTCGACCGTAGTGAATCCGGGCTTTATGAGCGTTTATCTGGAAGATAAGGATGACTCTGCCTCCAGTGATAAAGATGAAAAGTTACTACCGCCAATGGAAGTCGGGCAGGTGGTTGACTTAAAAGCGATCAGACCTGAGCAGCATTTTACTGAGCCGCCACCAAGGTACAGTGAAGCCAGTCTGGTTAGAAGCTTAGAAGAACATGACATTGGGCGTCCTTCGACCTATGCCAGCATCATTTCTACACTGGTACAGCGTGAATATGTAGAAATTATTAATAAACGGTTTCACCCAACAGATGTAGGCCGTGTGGTGGGTAAATTCCTTGTTAATCACTTTACTAAGTATGTTGATTACAACTTTACCGCTGAGTTAGAGGATGAACTTGATGCGGTAGCCAGGGGCGAGGAAGAATGGGTACCGTTACTGAGAAAATTTTGGGGCCCCTTCAAGGAACAAGTCGAAACCAAAGACAAAGAAGTCCAACGCAGTGATGTAACACAAGAACTGCTGGATGAAGACTGTCCTAAATGTGGCAAAAAATTATCCAGCCGTCTTGGCCGCAGTGGTCGTTTTATTGGTTGTACTGGTTACCCTGAGTGTGATTACACACGAAATATTGATGGTGAAGAAACCACCAATAATGAACCCGAGGTAGTTGAGGGCAGAAAATGTCCAAAATGTGGCTCTGATTTATGGATACGAACGGGGCGGTATGGAAAATTCATTGGTTGCTCCAGCTATCCTAAGTGTAAACATATTGAATCACTGGAACAGCCTGCCAATACTGGTGTTGAATGTCCACAATGCCATAAAGGTGAGATTCTGACGCGCAAATCACGTCGAGGAAAAGTCTTTTATTCCTGTTCGGAATATCCTGATTGCGATTACGCTTTATGGAACGAGCCACTGAAAGAGCCCTGCCCGAAATGTAACTGGCCGATTCTTACATTAAAAACGACAAAGAGTCGTGGCACAGAAAAAGTCTGCCCACAGAAAGATTGTGATTATTCAGAGAAAGTAGAAAGCTAAATACCTTATCCAGCAATAACTTATTTAAGTTGTTGCTGGATGTTAACCACTTGTTGTTTATCTTTTTCAGCTTCTTCTAAGGCAGTTTTTTGACGAGCCTCATCATCTTCCAGCAAGCCATTTTTCAGATCCAGGCCGATGTAAATCAGGTTTTCATAGATGGCAAACAAAGGGGCACTAGGCTGTTTTTCTAAAAACGCTTTATTGTGCTCAAAATCCCGGCTGTACCTTGTCTTCATAGACATATATTCAGGTGTCCATTTATGGTTACGATACTGAATAAAATCATAAGTATTGTTGGACTGTTTGGCTTGCTGATAATGCTTAAGTAGTTGTTCTTGAATGCTTATATAGCTATTCGCCATTTCATTCGCATATTCATTAATATTTTTACTACTTAATTCTGTCGCTTTATGTTGTTTGGGTGAGTTGGGCGCTGGCGAATTTGCGTTATCACATCCCATTAAAAGCAGCATAAACAGCATGGAAATGCTGATCTTTAAAAGCGGATGCATCAATTTGATGTCTGCACGCATAGTCTTCACCTCGACTTATGATTGATTGTCAGAGCTTGGTTTCTTATCACTATGACCGAGAGACCTGTCAGGGGCGATGATATCACGCACCAGCTGCTTTAACTCAGTAATCTCAGGAAAGCGGCCTTGCTCTTTTCGGGACCATATTAGTTCATCATTCGCTCGCACCTCAAACAGCCCTCCGGTTGCCGGGATTAAAGTCAGCAAAGTGATTTCACCATCAAATGTAGTCAATAGTTCTTGCGCCATCCAAGTGGCTCTCAGTAACCAGCGACACTGTGTACAGTAACTAATGGAAATATGATTATTTTTAGTCGTCAAATCAATCTGCTTTTAAATTCTCAAAACAGGTTTCGGCTTGTTGCATTGCTTGATCAACCGTTCCAGCCAGGACATTGAAATGTCCCATTTTACGGCCTGGGCGTGCTTCTTGTTTACCGTATAAATGCAGTTTGATATTGGCTTCTGATAGTAGCGTTTCCCAGTGAGGCTGGCTGTTACCCCAGACGTCACCTAATAAGTTCACCATGACAACGGGGGTGGTTAGGTCACAATCTCCGGCAGGTAAACCACATAACATACGAACTTGTTGTTCGAATTGTGATGTGTGGCAAGCGTCAAGCGTGTAATGGCCAGAATTATGAGGGCGGGGTGCTATCTCATTAGCAATGATTTCACCTGTTTGACTGACAAAAAACTCCACGGCCATAGTACCTACATAGCCCAAACCTTTGGCAATATCATTAGCCATTTGAATGGCCTTTTGTGCTTGTTCCGCATGGACGGAGGTTGGGACTGTTGTTGTATGTAAAATACCATTCACATGCACATTTTCTGCAACAGGGAAGTTAATAATGGTGCCGGTTTGACTTCTGGCCAGAACAACCGAGATTTCTTTGTCTAAATCAATTCGTTGTTCTAGAACACATTCTTTTTCACCTAATGTTTCAAATCCGGCGTAAACATCTTCAATGGTCTTGCAGGGGATTTGGCCTTTGCCGTCATAACCAAAGGTTGCTACTTTGAGGATAGCTGGAAAAGCAATGACTTTTTCTGCTTCCGCGATATCTTGTTTACGACGGATGCAGAAGAAAGGCGCTGTTTGAATACCGAGTGAAGCAATAAAATTCTTTTCGACATTTCGGTTCTGTGTTGATGCCAAAGCTTTTGATGATGGGTGTACGATGGTTTTTTGCTCAAGAAAAGCTAATGTTTGTGCAGGAATGTTTTCAAACTCAGTAGTAATGGCTGCGCATAGCTGTGCCATGTCATCTAATGCTTTTTCATCATCGTAAGCAGCACAGATATGCTGATCCGCAATAACACCTGCCGGACTTTGTGGATCGGGATCGAGAACCACAACCTTATAGCCCATGATTTGAGCAGCAGAGGTAAACATGCGGCCAAGTTGACCTCCACCCAGCATACCTAATGTTGAACCGGGTAAAATCTGTGTATTCATCATTGACCTCATTTAATATTAGCGAGTCGAAATAAGAGTTGTGTGGGCGTAATTACTTTATTATGGTGTGGAATTGATTAAAAATTAATCAATACACTTTAATAATTTGTGTACTATTGAGGTGGCAGCGTCATCTCGACAACGGTTTGATGTTGTTTTTTGCGGAAAGCATCCAGTTTGTCTGCCAGGCTTTTGTCATTAACTGCTAACTGCGCGATTGCAAATAATGCCGCATTAGCTGCGCCGGCTTCACCGATCGCAAATGTAGCGACGGGAACACCTTTAGGCATTTGTACAATCGACAATAGTGAGTCTTGGCCTTTAAGATACTTAGATGGCACCGGCACACCTAAAACTGGAACGATAGTACTGGCTGCAAGCATACCGGGTAAGTGCGCGGCACCACCGGCACCTGCTATAATACAAGCGAGTCCTCGTTGTTGGGCCGTTTCTGCGTATTCCGTCAATAAGTCTGGCGTACGATGAGCCGAAACAACTTTGGCTTCATAGCTGATGCCAAACGCTTCTAGTTGCTCAACTGCTTTTTGCATAACGGGCCAGTCACTGTTGCTGCCCATGACGACACCGATTAAGGGTTTGTCCATGATCGTTCCGTTGTTCTCGTCGAAAACAGTGCATTTTAGCTATTTTATTGAAAATAGGAAAATTTAACGCTCATATTTTGCCAAGGAAGGTATCGTAATAATTGAATGGCAAGGTATCCATCGTTATAATAGATGATCCTTTCTGCCGTATTTGGTCAACGCTCCTCGAAGATGATTCCGAATACCGCCGGGCTATCCGACGGGTGAGCAGTGACGGCGCTAACTAATATGAAGGTACGTGACGTGAGTCAGCCAACAGAAATGAATCAAGGTCTCTATAGACCGCAATTTGAACGTGATAACTGTGGTTTCGGCCTAATCGCCCAAATGGACGATAAAGCTAGCCATTGGTTAATCGAAACAGCAATTGAAGCCTTGGGTAATCTTACCCATCGTGGCGCTATTGGCGCTGACGGAAAAACAGGCGACGGTTGTGGTTTACTACTGAAAAAGCCAGATAGCTTTTTCAAGGCCATCGCCGAAGAACATGGTTACAGCTTATCTCCGTTATATGCAGTAGGCATGGTTTTCTTATCTCAGGATGATGCTAAGGCTGAATTTGCGCAAAATGCTGTCGCTCAGAGTTTAATTAAGCAGGGATTAGATGTTTTAGGTTGGCGTGAAGTCCCCGTCGATCCAGCATCTGCTTGTGGTCAGCAAGCGTTAACTTCACTGCCAGTGATGCGTCAGGTCTTTGTGAATGCTGGCGAAGGCATGTCTGAAGCTGATTTCGAACGTCAACTTTATATTGCTCGTCGTCTTGCAGAAAAAGCGGTGACAGATGACAGTGATTTTTATATCCCAAGTTTGTCTTCGCATGTTGTCTCGTACAAAGGTCTAGTGATGCCGTCGTATCTGCCGGTATTTTATAAAGACCTGAACGATAAACGTATGGAGACATCAATTGCTGTTTTCCATCAACGTTTTTCAACAAACACTTGGCCACAATGGCGTTTGGCTCAACCATTCCGCTATTTGGCACACAACGGTGAAATTAACACTGTCCAGGGCAACCGCAATTGGGCATTAGCACGTGGTGCCAAGTTTGCAACTTCTCTAATTGAGAACATGGATGACATTCGTCCATTAGTCGGCACTTCAGGTTCAGACTCATCCAGCATGGATAATATGCTGGAAGCTTTATTAGCGGGCGGTGTAAGTTTATTCCGTGCGATGCGTCTGATCATTCCACCTGCATGGCAAAATGATCCCACCATGGATGCTGACTTAAAAGCATTCTACGACTACAACTCTATGCATATGGAGCCATGGGATGGTCCTGCTGGCGTGGTAACAACCGATGGTCGTTATGCAGCATGTACCTTAGACAGAAATGGTTTGCGTCCAGCGCGTTACATCATTACTAAAGATCGTCATATCACATTGGCTTCTGAAGTCGGTGTTTACAAATATGAACCAGAAGATGTTATCGCCAAAGGCCGTTTGAAACCGGGACAGATGCTGGCTATTGATACACAAACAGGTGAGTTATTGATGCCGGAAGACATCGATAATATGCTGAAAACAGCTCAGCCTTATCGTCAATGGTTAGAAAATAATCTGCAAAGATTGTCTGATGCAGCTGATGATGAAACTGGTCCAACACTTGAAGGTGATGAATATCAGGTTTATGAAAAGTTATTCAACATCACTTTTGAAGAGCGTGATCAGGTCATCCGAGTTTTAGGTGAAGCAGGTCAGGAAGCGATTGGCTCAATGGGTGACGATACCCCATTCCCAGTTCTATCCAAACAAGTTCGTTCGGTTTATGACTATTTCCGCCAACAGTTTGCACAGGTAACTAATCCACCGATTGATCCGCTTCGCGAAAATATTGTGATGTCACTGGAAACTTGTTTCGGTGAAGAACGCAATATGTTCGAAGAAGGTGAAGACCATGCTCAACGTGTTGTGGTTGATTCGCCTGTATTGTCTGAAAGCCAGTTCCGCCAGTTATTGGCAATGGGTAAAGACAATGCTGAATACGAGTCAATCACTTTATCTTTGAATTACGAGCCTGCTGTCGGCCTTGAGGCCGCTATCGATGCGCTTTGTGATAAAGCAATTAAAGCCGTTGCTGACGGTACGGTAGTGGTTGTACTGAGTGATCGTGACATTACCAAAGATAAACTGCCAATTCATGCCTTATTAGCAACGGGTGCGGTGCATCAACGACTGATTCAAGCTGGCTTGCGTTGTGATGCTAACGTTATTGTGGAAACTGCAACAGCACGTGATCCACATCATTTCGGTACTTTATTAGGTTACGGTGCAACTGCGGTTTATCCATACCTTGCCTACGCTTGTCTGAACGATATGATTCATACTAATGAAATTAAAGACTTGGATCGTGCAGAATTATGTCGCCGTTACCGTAAAGGTATTAATAAAGGCTTGTTTAAAATTACTTCAAAAATGGGTATTTCCACTATTGCGAGTTATCGTGGTGCCCAGTTGTTCGAAGTGGTTGGTTTAAACGACACTATTGTTGATAAATGCTTTACAGCTACAACCAGCCGTGTGAGTGGTTCAACTTTTGCTGATCTTCAATCAGATGATGAAACTCTGTCAAAACTGGCCTGGAATCAACGTAAAAAACGTGGTCAGGGAGGATTGCTCAAGTTTATTCATGGCGGAGAGTATCACGCCTATAATCCAGACGTTATTGCTACCTTACAGAAAGCAGTTCAAGGTGGTAACTACGATGATTATAAAGCGTATGCTGAACTGGTTAATGATCGTTCACCAATGGTGTTACGTGACTTAATGAAGGTCAAACTGGCTGACAAACCACTTGAGTTGAATCAGGTTGAAGATATCAGCAATATCCTCAAACGCTTTGATAGTGCTGGTATGTCATTAGGTGCATTATCACCAGAAGCGCATGAAGCGCTTGCTGTAGCAATGAACAGATTAGGTGGTCGCTCAAACTCTGGTGAAGGTGGTGAAGACCCTGATCGTTTTGGTAATGAACGTGTTTCAAAAATCAAACAAATTGCCTCAGGTCGTTTTGGTGTAACACCACACTATCTGGTGAATGCAGAAGTCTTGCAGATCAAAGTAGCCCAAGGTGCTAAACCGGGTGAAGGTGGTCAGTTACCGGGTGGTAAAGTTAATCAAATGATTGCGACTTTACGCCACTCAGTGCCAGGCGTGACATTGATTTCGCCGCCACCGCATCATGATATTTATTCAATTGAAGATCTTGCACAGCTGATTTTTGATTTAAAACAAGTTAACCCTGATGCGTTGGTATCTGTAAAACTGGTATCGCAGGCTGGTGTAGGTACAGTCGCTGCTGGTGTTGCTAAGGCTTATGCTGACCTGATTACCATTTCTGGTTATGACGGTGGTACCGGTGCAAGCCCACTTACCTCGGTCAAATATGCTGGTGGTCCATGGGAATTAGGTCTGAGTGAAGCTCATCAGACATTACGGGCTAATGACTTACGCGATAAAGTGCGCCTGCAAACCGACGGTGGTTTGAAAACCGGTCTGGATGTTATCAAGGCGGCTATTTTAGGTGCGGAAAGCTTTGGCTTTGGTACAGGCCCAATGGTAGCGCTAGGTTGTAAATACTTACGTATTTGTCATCTGAATAACTGTGCAACCGGTGTCGCAACTCAGAATGAAAAGCTGCGTACGCAGCACTTTATTGGCTTACCACAGATGGTGATGAACTACTTCCAGTTCGTCGCTCGTGAAACGCAAGAGTGGTTAGCTAAATTGGGTGTGGTCAGTTTGCAGGACTTAATTGGTCGTACTGACTTGCTGGAGTTATTACCAGGTGAGACAGCAAAACAACATAGCCTGAATCTGGCGCCGTTGGTGTCCTCTGCGGGCGTATCCGCTGATAAGCCGCAGTTCTGTTTAGAGCCTAAAAATGAACCTTATGATAAAGGTGAATTGGCTGAACAAATGGTGGCTGATATTAAAGAAACCATTGTTAATAAAACAGGCGGTGAATTTAGCTATCAGGTGCGTAATATTAATCGCTCCATCGGTGCGAGATTATCGGGTGAAATTGCCAAGCTTTATGGCAATTACGGCATGGCCGATAAACCTGTTCGTCTGAAACTAACGGGGTCTGCAGGTCAAAGTTTCGGTGTATTTAACGCGGGTGGCCTCGAAATGTACCTGGAAGGTGACGCCAATGACTATGTTGGTAAAGGTATGGCTGACGGTAAGATCGTCATCTATCCATCACCTGAAAGTGAGTTTGCAACCCAGGAAGCAAGCATCATTGGTAATACCTGTCTCTATGGCGCAACAGGTGGTGCGCTGTATGCTGCAGGTTGTGCTGGCGAACGCTTTGCTGTTCGTAATTCTGGTGCTACTGCAATAGTTGAAGGTGTCGGTGACCACGGTTGTGAGTATATGACAGGTGGTGTTGTTGCTGTTCTTGGTCAAACAGGACTGAACTTTGGTGCTGGTATGACGGGTGGACTTGCGTTTGTATTAGATAGTGACAATACGTTCGCTGAGCGTTACAACAAAGAACTGGTTGAGCTAGTCAAAATCGACAGCCCTGAAATGTCTGAATTATCACTCTATCTCAAAGGTATGATTGAAGATCATGTTCGCGAAACAGGTAGTGTGTGGGGACATCAATTGTTGGATGCGTTTGAACAACGTATTAGAGAATTTTGGTTAGTGAAACCAAAAGCAGCAGCAATCGATGGCTTGTTAAAACTTGCTACTAAAGCGGCATAAGTCCAGAGACTAAGATAATAATTATGGCAAAAAATACATTTCAGTTTTTAGATGTGGGGCGTTTTGACCCAAAGAAGCTTGATGCTGACGTTCGGATCAAACAATTTGGTGAAATTTATGGCGGTTTTGACTCCGATTCTTCAGCAGAACAAGCAGACCGCTGTTTAGAGTGTGGTAATCCTTACTGTGAATGGAAATGTCCTGTTCACAACTATATTCCTAACTGGTTGAAACTGGTTAGTGAAGGCAATTTAGAAGAAGCAGCTGAGCTATCTCATGCAACTAATACCCTGCCAGAAATTTGCGGCAGGGTGTGTCCTCAGGATCGTCTGTGCGAAGGTGCATGTACATTAAATGACGGCTTTGGTGCAGTCACTATCGGTTCTGTTGAAAAATACATCACCGATACAGCCCTGGAACAAGGCTGGCGTCCAGATATGTCTAATGTCACTGATACCGGTAAACGTGTTGCCGTTATCGGGGCTGGTCCCGCAGGTTTAGGCGCAGCTGACGTACTCGTACGTAATGGTGTTAAACCGGTTGTATTTGACCGTTACCCAGAAATCGGTGGTTTGCTCACCTTTGGTATTCCTGAGTTTAAGTTAGAAAAGCAAGTTGTGAAACGTCGTCGTGAAGTACTGGAAGGTATGGGCGTCGAATTCCGCTTAAACACAGAAGTGGGTAAAGATGTCGATTTTCAATCCTTAATTGATGAATACGATGCAGTATTCCTAGGAATGGGAACATACACCTATATGAAAGGTGGCTTCCCTGGTGAAGACTTGCCAGGTGTTTATGAAGCTTTACCTTTCTTAGTGGCGAACAATAAGCACTTATTAGATATCCCGACAGACGACTATGTTTCTATGGAAGGAAAGCGTGTTGTTGTCTTGGGTGGTGGTGATACCGCGATGGACTGTAACCGTACCTCTATCCGTCAAAATGCGGAAAGTGTGACATGTGCTTATCGTCGTGACGAAGAAAATATGCCAGGTTCACGCCGTGAAGTGAACAATGCGCGTGAAGAAGGCGTTCAGTTTTTATGGAACCGTCAACCGGTAGAAATCGTCGGTAATGGTAAAGTGGAAGGCGTTAAAGTTGTAACTACAGCTCTAGGCGAGGCCGATGAGCGTGGTCGCCGCCGTCCAGAGCCTGTGCCTGGAAGTGAAGAAATTATTCCGGCTGATGCTGTGGTTATTGCGTTTGGCTTCCGTCCAAGTCCAGCGCCTTGGTTTGAGAAATTTAATATCTCGATTGATGATGGTGGCCGCGTCGTAGCCCCTTCAGAAGCAGCGATTAAGTATCAAACAACCAACCCTAAGATCTTTGCAGGTGGTGATATGGTTCGTGGTTCGGATCTGGTTGTGACTGCAGTGTGGGAAGGTCGTCAGGCAGCAGAAGGTATTCTGGATTTCTTAGACGTTTAATCACTGATCTAGACCGTTAAATGAGAAGGCTTTTTCATACAGGGATATTGCTTCCTGTATGATGAAGCCTTTTTTATATCTATCATTCTTAAAAAATAGGTTCAGCTATTCAGGAGTTAAAAGTGAGCAGTCTAAAAAACGATCGTTATCTCAGAGCATTGCTAAAACAACCGGTAGATAAAACACCGGTATGGGTTATGCGTCAGGCGGGCCGTTATTTGCCTGAATATCGTGAAGTTAGGCAAAAAGCAGGTAACTTTATGACACTGTGCTCAACACCTGAATTAGCTTGTGAAGTAACCCTGCAACCGCTCAGACGCTATGATCTTGATGCTGCTATCATCTTTTCAGACATATTGACCGTTCCTGATGCAATGGGACTCGGACTGCACTTTGTGGCAGGTGAAGGGCCTAAGTTTTCAAAAACAATTCAGAATGCTCAGGACATAGCCAATCTTTCCGTTCCAGATATGGAAGATTCTCTTGGTTATGTCATGGATGCGATTCGTCTAACCAGAAAAGAAATTGATGGCAAAGTACCGCTCATCGGCTTTAGTGGCAGCCCATGGACATTGGCGTGTTATATGGTAGAAGGTGGTAGTAGCAAAGATTTTGCAAAAGTGAAGGGCATGATGTTTGATGCGCCGGAACAAATGCACGCTTTATTAAATGTCTTAGCTGATTCGGTTATTGCTTATTTAAATGCCCAGATCAAAGCCGGGGCACAGGCGATTATGTTGTTTGATACCTGGGGCGGCGCATTAAGCCCGGAAAATTACAAAACGTTTTCTCTGGCTTATATGGAAAAAATCGTCAATGGCCTGATTAAAGAGTCTGAAGGACGAGAAGTACCAGTAACAATGTTTACGAAAGGCGGTGGACAGTGGCTGGAGTGGATGGCTGAGACGGGTGTGAATGGATTGGGATTGGATTGGACAACTGATATTCATTCAGCAAGACAGCGAGTCGGTGATAGAGTGACGCTGCAAGGTAATATGGACCCTTGTGTTTTATATGCATCACCAGATCGGGTTGAACAAGAAGTGAGCACGATTCTTGAAGCTTATGGAAATGGAACCGGCCATGTATTTAACCTGGGCCATGGCATCCATCCATCAGTCAATCCTGAGAACATGGCAAGACTGGTAGATTCAGTTCATCGCTTAAGCGAAAAGTATCATCGGTAACTATATTTCTGATGTCGTAAAATAAAAAAAGGGCAAGTAATTAATACTTGCCCTTTTTCTTATTGAGTGTGACTAACTTGGTTTATTTACCAGTGTTAGTGAACTCTGGATAAGCTTCCATACCACATTCTACATAGTCAACGCCTTCGTACTCTTCTTCTTCAGAGACACGCAGACCCATGACTGCTTTCAGAATTGCCCAGACAATTAAGCTTGCAACAAATACCCATACAAAGATGGTTGCTGCACCAATCAACTGGCCAGAGAATGAAGCATCACTGTTTGTTAAAGGTACTGCTAACAGACCCCACAGACCAACGGTACCGTGAACAGAGATAGCACCAACAGGATCATCAATTTTCAATTTGTCTAAGAAGACGATTGAGAATACAACAATAATACCGCCGATAGCACCGATAATGGTTGCCATTAATGGTGATGGTGTATCAGGACCAGCAGTGATAGCTACAAGACCTGCTAATGCACCATTAAGAATCATTGTTAAGTCAGCTTTACCGAACATGATTTTTGCAACGATTAAGGCAGCAATAACACCACCAGCCGCTGCAGCATTTGTGTTCAGGAATACCATGGCAACTGAGTTTGCACTGGCAATATCACCCAGTTTTAATACTGAACCACCGTTGAAACCGAACCAACCCATCCATAGAATGAATGTACCTAATGTTGCCATTGGCAGGTTAGCACCTGGGATTGGGTTAATTTCACCGTTAGGACCGTATTTACCTTTACGTGCACCAAGTAATAATACGCCTGCAAGTGCTGCAGCAGCACCAGCCATATGCACGATACCTGAACCAGCAAAGTCTAAGAAACCAAGGTCACCAAGGTTGTACATACCGAAGACATCGTTACCACCCCAAGTCCATGAACCTTCCATTGGGTAAATAAATGCAGTCATTACGATAGCAAAACCAGCGAATGCCCATAATTTCATACGTTCAGCAACTGCACCAGAGACGATAGACATGGCTGTTGCAACGAAAACTACTTGGAAGAAAAAGTCTGAAGCAGCTGAGTAAACAGAGCCGCCATCAAAACCATTTTCAGCAGAAGAAGCTAAAGCGTCTGCAACTAATGTTTCACCGCCATCGATTCCAGCAAGGAAGATGCCGCCACCATACATGATGTCATAACCAACAACCAGATAAGCTGTACATGCAATGGCAAACAACATCACGTTTTTGGTTAAGATTTCAGTCGTATTTTTTGCACGAACCAGACCTGCCTCTAACATTGAGAAACCGGCGGCCATCCACATGACAAGAGCACCCATTACTAAGAAGTAAAAGGTATCCATGGCATATTGGAGTTCGAAAATTTGATTTTCCATATTATCTACTCCCCAAGCTTACAGTGCATCAGGACCGGTTTCGCCTGTGCGAATACGGACCACTTGCTCTAATGGATAAACAAAGATTTTACCGTCACCAATTTTGCCAGTGTTAGCACCTTTGATAATGGCTTCAATCACTTGTTCGACGATATCGTCATCAACGGCGATCTCCAGTTTCAACTTAGGTAAAAAATCAACGACATACTCAGCACCACGATATAACTCTGTGTGGCCTTTTTGACGTCCAAAACCTTTTACTTCAGAAACGGTCAATCCTTGTACACCGATTTCGGAGAGAGACTCTCTGACATCATCAAGCTTGAAGGGCTTAATAATTGCTACAACTTGTTTCATAAGCGTATTTCCTTCTGTAGAAAACCTACCCCCTCAACATCGAGGGGGTAGTTGTGAGAAGTTTAGAATGATGTACTAACGCTAGCTACGAAGCGATCGTCAGATGTTCCTTCACCAGCTTCAAAATCTTTACCGTCACTGTTGGTTCCAACATAAGCTATTGACCAATCTAAGCCTACAAATGGTTTACTCAGACCGATTGTGTAGTCAACATAGCTATCGGCTAAGTTTGTGCCTGGGGTTTTGTTTGAGAAATCATTACGTTCAGAATCAGTATAACCAACAGCAGCATTAAAGCCGATACCGTATGGTAGTTCATAGTCAAATGCTAAGTTGTAATAAACTTCATCAACATCATGACCACTTCCATCAGGAATATCACTTGTATATCCGATCATTGCTGTGAAGTAGCTATATGACAAAGAACCAAGAAATTCAGTGTAGTCACCATCAGAACCGCTTGTGCCAGGGTATGTGTAACGTAAAACAGATACATCGTAGCCTACACCTGAGTCACCGAATTCGTTAGCAAAACCAGCATAAAGATCAATTTCAATACTGTTGTCTGCACCAGTTGAAATGTTTGATGCCCATGTACCTGCATATAAACCAGAAGAATGCGAGTAGTCAAAGCTACCTTGAATGGCTGGGTCTTCGTCTGTCAACGAAATACCACGGAAGATGTAATCGCTAAATAAGCCTACTGATGCACTAACTGAATGCTGACCGTCTTCACTTTCCCAAGCCATTGCTGATGATGCAGCAAACATTGATGATGCTGCTAGTGTAAGAGCCGAAATTGTACGTAATTTCATTATGGTGTTACTCCTCGGTTTTAAAATGTTTATTAGTCTTTTTTGAATCCATGCGTTGGTCTTTTGCAACACTTTGTATTCAGACTACAACAACAAGAGCAGAATATGTGCCAACTTTACAAATTTTATATAAAACAAATATATAGAAGGTATGCTGACAGTATGAATATGAGGATTGTGATCAAATTGGTGCGATAAATTTGACGCTGCGTCCAAAATGGTGCAGGAATGATTTTATCTTTCGCGTTATATGCACTGAATTGGTATGATTGCCATACTTTATATAGAGTGACACTGATGACGTATCCCCAAATTGATCCTATAGCCCTAAGTATTGGCCCTCTTCATATTCATTGGTATGGCTTGATGTATTTGTTTGGCTTTTTGTTTGTCTGGTTGCTCGGTCTTTACCGTGTTAACAGAACAGACTGGACCCGACAACAATTAGAAGACTTACTTTTTTATGGTGCGGTTGGTGTCATTATTGGCGGTCGTCTTGGTTACGCCATTTTTTATGATTTGCAGACCAATCTGGAAAACCCGCTGAATCTGTTCAAAATCTGGCAGGGTGGTATGTCTTTCCATGGCGGTTTACTGGGTGTGCTGACGGCCTTTTGGTGGTTTGGTAGAAAAACAGGCAAATCTTTTTTTGAAATCAGTGACTTTATTGCACCGATGGTACCTATCGGTTTGATGTTTGGCCGTATTGGTAACTTTATTAATGGTGAGTTATGGGGAAAAGTAAGTGATGTGCCATGGGCTATGGTCTTTCCCGGTGCCGGACCATTACCAAGACACCCTTCACAGCTTTATGAAGCAGCATTAGAGGGTGTCTTGTTATTTATCATCTTATGGTGGTTTTCCTCAAAACCAAGACCAAAAGCGGCTGTTTCTGGCTTATTCTTATTAGGTTATGGGGTTTTCCGCTTCATCATCGAGTTTGTTCGTATTCCTGATGCTCAGTATGGCTATTTAGCATTTGATTGGTTAACAATGGGCCAAATTCTTTGTTTACCGATGATTGTGTTTGGTGCCGTATTAATGGTCATATCTTATAAAGTAGATGCTAAAGCAAAATAGTCAGCCATGTGGCCGTAGCAATTAAAATGGTCATTAATACAGCAAAAGAACCATAGTCTTTAGCTCGGCCAGATAATTTGTGTTTGTCTGTGCTGACGCGATCAACAACGGTCTCAATGGCCGAGTTTAGTACTTCAACGATCATCACTAACACAATACTGGAAATCATTAGTAGCCGTTCGACCGCTGTGACGTCTAGATAAAAGCTGACAGCGGTTAATAAAACAAACGCAAAAAACTCCTGACGAAAGGCTTCTTCGTGTTTCAAGGCTGCGATCAGACCTTGCCATGAGTAGACCAGAGCGAAGAGTAAGCGCTTAATGCCACGGTTTTTTTCCATAATGTCCTCAGTGGTTTGTAAGATAAACGTTTGAATTATAGGCAAACATTATTAACAGCATGTTAAAATTATCCTCTTTATTTTTTAGATTGTTGGTGTGATATGAGTTTCCAGGATCATTACGAGGTCATCATTGTTGGCGGTGGTCATGCCGGAACTGAGGCGGCGTTAGCGTCTGCACGTCAAGGCGTGAAGACACTATTATTGACACAAAACATCGAAACACTGGGACAAATGAGTTGTAATCCTGCAATCGGTGGCATTGGTAAAGGTCATCTGGTAAAAGAAATTGATGCCATGGGTGGGATTATGGCAAAAGCCGCTGATAGAGCGGGTATTCAGTTTCGTACATTGAACTCCAGCAAAGGACCTGCAGTAAGAGCAACACGTGCTCAAGCCGATCGTATTCGCTATAAAGCGGCCGTGCGTGCTTACCTGGAAAATCAACCTAACCTCTATATATTCCAGCAACCCGTCGATGATCTGGTGGTAGAAAATGATCGCGTTGTTGGTGTGGTGACACAAGCCGGTTTGCGCTTCTCAGCCAAAGCTGTTGTATTAACTGTAGGGACTTTCCTGGGTGGTTTAATTCATATTGGTTTACAAAATCATCAAGGTGGTCGTGCCGGTGACCCTGCTTCAATTGCTCTATCTCAACGCCTGCGTGCATTGCCATTTCGGGTAGATCGTTTAAAAACAGGCACACCACCACGTATTGATATCAACAGTATTAATTTCTCAGAACTGACCGAACAACCAGGCGACACACCAACGCCGGTTTTTTCTTTCTTAGGTAAAGCTGAGCATCATCCTCGACAAATCTCTTGTTTTATCACGCACACCAACGAACGTACCCATGATGTGATTAGAAATAATCTGGATCGCTCGCCTATGTATAGCGGCGAGATTGAAGGTATTGGTCCGCGTTACTGCCCATCTATAGAAGATAAAGTCGTGCGTTTTGCCGATCGTCAATCACACCAGATTTTCCTGGAGCCTGAAGGTCTGGAGTGTGGTGAAGTCTATCCCAATGGCATATCCACAAGCCTGCCATTTGATGTGCAGTATGAAATTGTGCGTTCCATGAAAGGCTTGGAAAATGCTCACATCACAAGACCGGGATATGCGATCGAATATGACTTTTTCGATCCACGTGATTTGCAGCCCTGGTTAGAAACCAAACATATGGCCGGATTATTCTTTGCTGGCCAAATTAATGGTACGACAGGGTATGAAGAAGCCGCGGCACAAGGTTTGATTGCAGGCCTTAATGCGGGACTACAGGCGCGTGGTGAAGAACAATGGTACCCACGTCGTGATGAAGCTTATATGGGCGTACTGATTGATGATTTGATTACATCAGGTACTCGCGAGCCCTATCGCATGTTTACCAGCCGTGCTGAGTATCGCCTGATGTTGCGTGAAGATAATGCCGATATCCGCCTGACACCTATTGGCCGTCAATTAGGCCTGGTGGATGATGAGCGCTGGGCAGTATTTAATAAAAAACAGGATGCTGTGGCAAAAGAAAATGCCCGTCTGGACAGTTACAAATTTGTGCCGGAAAAACTGGATCAAGAAAAAGCGGAACACGTCTTGGGTGAGAAACTCAATAAAGTGGCTTCAGCAAAAGAATTACTCCGTCGTCCGAAAGTTGATTATGCAGGACTGCTTGATTTGATGGGTGAGGAGCAGGATATTGCCGATGATGTGGCTGAACAGGTGGTGATTCAGGCCAAATATTCTGGTTATATTGATCGTCAGCAAAATGAAATTGAACGCCTGCAACGCCATGAGAACACAGAATTGCCGCTGGATATGGACTATAAAAACGTTCGTGGTTTGTCTAATGAAGTTCGTGAGAAACTAGAACAGGCAAGGCCGGGAAATTTAGGCCAGGCTGCACGAATTTCTGGTGTGACGCCTGCAGCAGTCTCATTATTATTAGTGCATTTAAAACGTAGCGGAATGAGCGAAGCGAGTTAATGCCGGAACAGAGTTTATTAAACCAGTTAAAACGTGGGTGTGAGTTACTAGAACTAACGTTATCAGACGAACAATGCCAGAAACTTATCTCTTATGTGATGTTATTACATAAGTGGAATAAGGTGTATAACCTGACATCCGTTCGTGATCCTGAGCAAATGATGGCTCGTCACATTATTGATAGTCTCTCGGTATTGCCTTATATCACATCAACATCATTATTAGATGTGGGCACTGGAGGAGGCTTACCTGGTGTACCCGTTGCCATTTGTCAGCCGCAAACACGAGTAACATTACTCGATAGCAACTCTAAAAAAACGCGTTTTTTACAACAAGTCAAAGCAGAACTAGCCTTAGATAATCTTACGGTTGTGCATGGGCGTGTAGAACAGGTATCTTTACCTAAATTTGCTATTATCACGGCTCGGGCATTTGCCAGTATTGATGACATCATTCAGCTTGCCGGTCATCATTGTGAAGATGGCGGTAGATTAGTGCTGATGAAAGGCACTTACCCAGAAGACGAATTAGCATTTGAATCTACAGACTTTCATTTGCACGATGTTATATCTTTAAACGTGCCTGAGTGTGATGGTGAAAGACATTTAGTAAGACTTATCAAGGATTAAGACTAAGTATGGGTGATATCTTTGCGGTGACCAACCAGAAAGGGGGAGTTGGTAAAACGACCACGACAGTTAATCTGGCAGCGTCACTGGCCGACTACGGTAAAAAAGTGTTGCTCATCGATCTTGACCCGCAGGGAAATGCTACAACAGGCTGTGGACTGGATAAAAATCAGTTAGAAAATAGCAGTTATGAAGTGATCATGGCTGAGGCGCGTGCAGTTGATGCCATCATCCGACCCGATGAGATTAGTTTTGATGTGATGCCCACCAACTCTGATTTAACTGCTGCTGAAGTTGAGTTACTAGAGATCAAACTGCGAGAGCATCGTTTACGTCTCGCACTGGAGTCGACGCGTGAGAAGTATGACTACATTCTGATTGACTGTCCGCCTTCTTTGAGTATGCTTACCGTCAATGCATTAGTTGCAGCACAGGGTGTTTTGATACCCATTCAATGCGAATACTATGCACTCGAAGGTTTATCGTCACTGCTACGGACGATTGAACGGGTAAAACAGCGAGCCAACCCTAATCTGGATGTCACCGGATTATTAAGAACCATGTTTGATGCTCGGAATAATCTTGCGAATGAGGTTTCTCGACAATTGATTAGCCATTTTGATGCAAAGGTTTTTCACTCGATTATTCCAAGAAACGTCAGGTTAGCTGAAGCGCCGAGTTATGGATTACCTGTACTGAATTATGACCGGGCTTCAAGAGGGTCGATTGCTTACATGGCACTGGCCAGTGAATTTATGCGACGACAAAAGCAAAGTGCTAAATGACAAGGTTGATAGAGAATGAGTAAAAAAAGAGGTTTAGGTCGAGGGCTAGATGCCTTACTTGCAGATGTTCATCAGGAAGAAAGTGCAAATCTAGATGACAGTTTGCAGCACTTTCCTCTTGATATGATTCAGCCTGGCAAATATCAGCCACGTGTTGATATGTCACAAGAGTCTCTGGAAGAGCTGGCTGATTCAATTCGGGCTCAGGGCCTGGTTCAACCTATCATTGTTCGCCCTGTCGGTGAGGGTAAGTACGAAATCGTAGCCGGTGAACGTCGCTGGCGGGCATCCAGAATGGCGGGTTTAGTGGAAGTACCCGTGTTGATTCGGGATGTGTCTGACAGAAGTGCCATTGCTATGGCATTGATTGAAAATATTCAGCGTGAAAACCTCAACCCGATGGAAGAAGCAAATGCTTTATTCCGCTTGCGTGAAGAGTTTGAAATGACGCATCAGCAGGCAGCTGAAGCGGTTGGCAAGTCTCGTGCGACAGTGACTAATTTATTGCGATTACGTAATCTGAATGATGATGTAAAACGTATGCTGGAAAATGGTGATATCGAGATGGGCCATGCCCGTGCCTTGCTGGGGCTCGAAGGCAGTGTTCAATCTGATGCCGCTAAGCAAATTGTGGAAAAGGTACTGTCTGTCAGAGAAACGGAACAGCTGATAAGACGAATTCTAAAACCTACACCAGACAAAAAAGCTGAGCCTGTTGCCGCACAAGCAGATATCGAAGAGTTAGAAAAGCGAATTGCTAATCGACTAGGTAAGGGAATCAGCATTAAACACAGAGCGAATGGCAAAGGTAAGCTGGTTTTCGATTATGCGAACATTGATGAGTTAAAAAATCTGATGAAACAAATTGGTGCATAACGGCTTTATTTTCTGAGTTTGCTGAATGAATGCACAAAAAGTGGAACGGTGCATTCGAGTGGTGCGTTAATCATTGTCGATGAGCAATAAATTTTATTAAATACTTTTTCACCCTCATAAAAGACTTATACATAAATAGCCCTATCTCATATAGTATTTTCTGTAAGTGAGTAATTACATTCTTCTGGTTTAATGGATTGTTATTAACTATTTTTTAGTTTGGAAAATATAAACAGGGATTGGACTGGCTATTGCATAAGCCAAATACACGTATGTTGTATTTGGAATATTAGCCAATGAGTTTATTAAGAAGAATTCTTAGCAATCCCACTCCTAAAGAGCCTCAGGAAAATACAGAATTGACGGAAGTGCCTGTTGAAGAGCTTGCTTTTAGTGAGGACGAAAAACGGTTTTACCGAGCTTTACAGTTAGTCAGTTCTCAAACATCACAATTATCACGCCAGATTTTTCGTGCTTTGGAAGTGCAAGAAAACTTTTTATCCGAAATCAGTCAGCGAACAAGCAAGCTTGATGCTGAATTGAATATGGCAAATGATTATCTAAACAGCTCAAATTCAACAGTAGGTGCTCTACAGGCACAAATTGATGTTGAAGTGAATGAGGTAAATACCTCGGTTGGTGAAGCGATGGAACAGATCAGCCAGACGCTTGCCGAAAAATCTCATAATGTTACAGATGTGCTGGACGGTATTTTAGAAATCGGAAAAGGCGTTAATTTGCTGGCATTAAATGCGGCAATTGAAGCTGCCAGAGCTGGAGATCATGGAAGAGGTTTTGCAGTGGTGGCCGATGAAGTAAGGCGACTGGCTTCTGTGACAATGGAGCAGGCCCAGCAAGCAGCTAAGCAGCTCGATTTCACACAAGTCAACGATGAATTACAAAATATCAGCCAAACCAATAAACAACGTCTGGACAACTTCGTCGAGGTGATACAAGCGGCTACAGCACAATTGACACAGCTATTTCAATCAATCAGTGATCAATTGCGTCTTGTCATGAACAACACTGCCGTCATCTTTGAAACGCTGGATTTAAGTTCCGGATCTATGGAGCGTATAAAAGGAAAGAACCGCATCATTAATGATGTGGTGGAAGAGATGAGTTCTGGTTTAGATAAGATCGATATTCAGAACACTAATATTGATAAAGCCATAGGGGCTTTTGATACTACCTTAAAAAAAATGTATCTGGTTCCAGATGCAGCTCATGATCAACTAGATGATATTTTGACTCGTGGAAAATTACGCGTCGCTGTTGAGCCCAATTTTGTTGGTTTATCGTTTCGAGAGAAATTGGGTGAACCACTTGAAGGGCTAGATATTGATTATGCTAAGGCGTTTGCCAGATATCTCGGGGTTGAGTGCGAATTTATTGAAGCCCCTTGGGATATGTGTACCGAATTACTCACAGCAGGAAAGAAATTTGGTGAACCACTGGCAGATATCGTTATTAGTGCATTGCCTCCATCGGCCGAGTATGACAATGTCGCTTATTCAGAAGCTTATACTTATCTTCACTGGGTATTAGCAAGACGTAAAGGCGATAACAGAATCAAAGGTATTAATGATCTAGGCGGTAAAGTACTGGGCATTATTAATGATCCGGCCGCGTTAGATTTATTGGAACAAAGAGGGATACGTTGGAGTAGCAACGAAAATAAACCTGACGGAAAGGTGGTGTTGGAGAATTTAATTGCTTACTCAGATCAGTCCAGAATACATCATTGCCTTGCTGATGGTGTTGTAGATGCGTTTGGTGTGGATCTTCCCATCTATCACTGGGCAAGTAAAAACCCGGCCAGCCCCTGGTACAACAAGATTGAAATTATTCCTGGCAATATCGCTCCACAGCCGTATTACTATACGATGGCGGTTAATGCCTGGGCATCAAGTTATCGTTTATTAGCCAAAGCCAACGAATTTATAGCTTGGTTTAAAACACAGAGTGAACGTACAGCCATAGAAAAAAGATGGCAGGGTGAACCGGTAGCCGGAAATATCAGTTATCGTGATGAGGCTGGTAACCTGATGGGTGAGGATGAGCTGAAAAAACTTTATCTGGCCCATTGTGAAAAATTTAAATTATCGCCGAAAGGTCTGGACTTGCCGAGCTCAGTCACTCAAGAAGTGGCGTAAAAACCAATGTACTAATAAGCACAAGTTACAGTATAGCGAGGATAGCGAGTGATCTGAGTTGATAACTAAGTGAGTCAATAAAGATTACGCAGCTTATGCACCGTCTGTAGGGATGTCGATTAAGTCGATATTTGTCGTTGACCCAGTCAAGTATACGTCTATATAATGCCGTAGTTTGCTTATGGGCAAGTGCAATCCAAGTGAGAAGAATGGATGAGTTAACAAGATTGCAACCACTGAAGAAAATGCTGTGGATGCAAGTATCAGTATGTTTGTTAGCTATAGTTCTTATTACTATTTGCGTAGGGTATGACATTGGGCTGGCAGTTGGTTTTGGCTGCTTAATAGCTATCATGAATACCCTTTTATTAATTTGGCATATCTTGCGAGCAGCAGAAACCGCGAAAGCGGATGCCAAAAAAAATTTAATCAGAGCATACAGATGTGTAGCTGAACGCTGGCTGAACACGGGAATAATGTTTGTAGTAGGCATTTTTTTGCTGAAACTCAATGTTCCCGCTGTGATGGCGGGTTTTATAGCTGCACAACTGGTGTTGTTTATGACAAATACTAACCGGGCTTGAAACCGACATGGCTAGTGAACAAATTACTTCATCAGAATATATAAAACATCATCTACAAAATTTGACTTATGGTCAGCATCCGGATGGTACTTGGGGCTTTGCCCATAACGCTCAAGAAGCATCAGATATGGGCTTCTGGGCAATTAATGTAGATACGATAGGTGTATCTGTCTTGCTTGGCGTATTAATGATGTGGTTTTTTCGCGGTGTCGCCAAAAAAGCCAATGCGGGTATACCAACAGCAACACAAAATTTTGCTGAGTGGATAATCGAATTTATCGATACAAGTGTAAGAGGTTCGTTCAGTGGAAGAAATCCACTTGTTGCGCCCCTCGCCTTAACAATTTTTGTCTGGATATTTTTGATGAACTTGATGGATTTAATTGCTATCGATCTGGTTCCTCAGCTAGCTGGTTTTGTCGGTTCGACCGCTTTCGGTGCTGACCCTCACCATGTGTTCTTTAAAGTTGTACCTTCAACAGACCCTAACGCCACATTCGGAATGGCTTTTGTCGTTTTCGCTATGGTTATTTACTACAGTATTAAAGTGAAAGGTCTTGGTGGATTTTTTGGTGAGTTGGCCTTTCACCCATTCCCAAAATGGATGTTCCCAATCAATCTGTTTTTAGAAGGTGTGACATTAATTTCTAAGCCAATTTCTTTATCCCTGCGACTATTTGGCAATATGTATGCTGGCGAAATGATCTTTATCCTGATCGCTATCATGTATGGCGCTGGCTTATTGCTTGGTTCGTTTGGCGGTGTATTGCAAATAGGTTGGGCAATTTTCCATATTCTAATTATCACATTGCAAGCGTTTATTTTCATGACGCTGACGATTGTTTATTTAGATATGGCACATCAAGAAAATCACTAGTTTTTGTGTTGTTAATTCAATAATTTCATTGAGTCTTTAGGAGAAAAAAATGGAACAAGCTTTATTGTTTATAGCTGGAGCCCTAATGATGGGGTTAGGTGCTTTAGGTGCTGCAGTTGGTATCGGTATCTTAGGCGGTCGTTTTTTAGAAGGTGCAGCCCGTCAACCTGAATTGATTCCTATGTTACGTACACAGTTCTTTATCGTTATGGGTCTGGTTGATGCGGTACCGATGATTGCTGTTGGTCTGGCTATGTACATTCTGTTCGCTGTGGCTGCTTAACCGGAAATATAATCCAAACCATATTAGCGAAAATTAAAGAGGTACAGGCATGAATATCAATGCAACCTTGATAGGCCAAGCAATTGCATTCTTGCTGTTTATCGGCTTCTGCATGAAATATGTATGGCCACCTATCATGCAAGCGCTTGATGAGCGTAAAAAGAAAATTGCAGATGGTCTGGCAGCTGCAGAACGAGGCAGACACGAACAAGAACTGGCTGAAAAACGTGCACAGCAAGTGATTCACGAAGCGAAAGAGCAAGCGAATGAAATCGTAGCTCAGGCAACTAAACGTGGTAATCAAATTGTGGACGAGTCAAAAGACAATGCCCGTGTTGAAGGTGAGCGAATCCTGACAGCTGCGAAAGCAGAGATTGATCAGGAAGCAAACCGCGCTCGTGACGAGTTGAAATTACAAGTTGGCAGTATTGCACTGGCTGGCGCCAGTAAGATTGTCGGCCGTGAAATTGATGAAAAGGCTCATACCGATTTGCTTGACGAATTGGTTAGCCAAATCTAGAGGAATGTTAGGATGGCAGAAGCAATAACCATCGCTCGTCCCTATGCCAACGCGGTATTTTCTATCGCGCAGGACAAAGGCGAGTTGAAGGCGTGGTCTGACCTGCTTGCGGTTTTAGCACGAAGTGTTCTAGAACCAGAAATGCAATCCATTATCACTAGCCCTGCAGTAAGTGACGAGCAGGCTGTTGATTTGTTGGCAGAGATTGCTGGCGATGCAATGACAGCCGATGCACGCAACTTTCTGTTGTTGTTGGCAGAAAACAACCGTCTGTTGTTATTAACAGATATTACCGTTCTCTTCGAAGCATTACGCGAAGAAGCTGAAAAATTAATGACCGCTGATGTAATTTCAGCACGACCTTTGACTGAAGAGCAGGCAGCAAAAATTTCTGCCGCTCTAAAAGCGCGTCTGGGCCGTGACATTACATTAAATACGACCATTGATGAAAGCTTACTTGGTGGTGCGATTATTCGAGCAGGCGATATGGTAATCGACGGTTCTGCCGTGGGTAAACTGAACAGACTGGCCAACGCTATTAACTAAGCGGCCCGTTTATAGAGGAAACAGAGATGCAACTGAATTCAGCAGAAATCAGTGACCTGATCAAAAAGCGTATCGAAAGCTTTGAAGGGGCCACTGAAGCGCGTACAGAAGGTACCGTAGTCGGTGTTACCGACGGTATCGTTCGTATTCATGGCTTAGCAGATGTGATGTCAGGGGAAATGCTTGAATTCCCAGGAAACACGTTTGGTATGGCCCTTAACCTTGAGCGTGACTCAGTAGGTGCCGTTATTCTTGGTGCTTACCAACACATTTCTGAAGGCGACAAAGTTAAATGTACTGGTCGTATTCTTGAAGTGCCAACAGGCGAAGCACTGTTAGGTCGTGTTGTTGACTCATTAGGTAAGCCTATTGATGGTAAAGGCGATATTAACTCAGAAAGCTCTTCTCCAATTGAGAAAGTGGCACCTGGCGTTATCGCTCGTCAATCGGTTGATCAACCTATCCAAACTGGTTTGAAATCAGTTGACTCTATGATCCCAGTCGGTCGTGGCCAGCGTGAGCTGATCATCGGTGACCGTCAAACGGGTAAAACAGCGATTGCTATCGACACCATCATTAACCAAAAGGGTACAGGTGTTAAATGTATCTATGTGGCTATCGGTCAAAAAGCCTCTTCAATTGCTAACGTTGTTCGTAAATTAGAAGAACATGGTGCGCTGGCCCACACTATTATCGTTGCTGCTTCTGCATCAGACTCTGCTGCTCTGCAATTTATTGCACCTTATGCAGGTTGTTCGATGGGTGAGTACTTCCGTGATAAAGGTGAAGATGCTCTGATCATTTATGATGACTTAACTAAACAAGCATGGGCATACCGTCAGGTATCTCTGTTGTTACGTCGTCCACCTGGTCGTGAAGCTTATCCTGGTGACGTTTTCTACCTTCACTCACGCCTGTTAGAACGTGCTGCTCGTGTTAACGCAGACTACGTTGAAAAAGAAACTAACGGTGCAGTGACAGGTAAAACAGGTTCATTAACAGCTCTGCCTATCATCGAAACACAAGCCGGTGACGTATCTGCGTTCGTACCGACTAACGTTATTTCGATCACTGACGGTCAGATCTTCCTTGAAACTGACTTGTTCAACTCAGGTATCCGTCCTGCGATCAACGCGGGTCTGTCGGTATCTCGTGTAGGTGGTGCGGCACAAACTAAAATCATCAAGAAACTGGGCGGTGGTATTCGTCTTGACTTGGCTCAGTACCGTGAATTGGCAGCGTTTGCTCAGTTCGCATCTGACCTTGATGAAGCAACACGTGCACAGATTAACCGTGGTCAACGTGTTACTGAACTGATGAAACAGAAACAATATCAACCTCTGTCAGTAGCTGAAATGGCGGTTTCGCTGTTCGCAGCTAACGAAGGTTTCCTGGATGACGTTGAAGTCAATAAAGTAGGCGATTTTGAAGCTGCTTTATTAGCGAATATGCATTCAAACCAAGCTGACTTGATGGCAACTATTAACGAAACCGGTAACTTTAATGACGATATTGCAGCGCAAATGAAAACTGCAATTGAGAGCTTTAAAAAAACTGGTAGCTGGTAATCGGAGCATAAGTCATGGCTAGCGGTAAAGAGATACGGACTCAAATTGGCAGCATCAAAAATACGCAGAAAATTACCTCTGCGATGGAGATGGTTGCTGCGAGTAAAATGCGTAAGGCTCAAGATCGCATGGCAGCGACACGTCCCTATGCAGACAAGATTTACAACGTTATTCAGCATTTAGCGTTTGCACATCCTGAGTACAAACATCCGTACTTACAGGATCGTGAAGAAACGAAACGTGTTGGTTACATTATCGTCTCGTCTGATCGTGGACTTTGTGGCGGTCTTAATAACAACCTGTTTAAAACGGTTTTGAAAGATATTAAAGCAAAATCAGATGCAGGTCTGGAAGTGGATGTCTGTGCTATTGGACAGAAAGCATCGACTTTCTTAAAAAGATTGCCCGTCAACCTTGTCAGTCAGAAAGTGCAATTAGGTGATGCGCCACAAGTGCATGACTTGATTGGTACTGTTAAGGTTATGCTGGATGCTTACAACGAAGGTCAGATTGACAGCCTATATTTTGTTTACAATGAGTTCGTGAATACCATGACTCAGGAAAACAAAATTGTACGGTTGTTACCGGCCAAGCCTGAGAAGCCGAGCGAAGAGCTTTCCCATCACTGGGATTACATTTACGAACCTGATGCAAAAGATGTACTTGACGACCTGCTCGTTCGTTACATCGAATCATTAGTTTACCAAGGTGTTGTCGAGAATATTGCCTGTGAGCAAGCGTCTCGAATGATCGCAATGAAAAATGCGAGCGACAATGCAGGTGATCTTATTGATGACTTGCAATTGGTTTACAACAAAGCTCGACAAGCTGCGATTACGCAAGAGATCTCCGAGATTGTTGCAGGTGCCGCTGCGGTATAACTGATATAGAAGATATTAAGAGGAAGCGAGATGAGCTCTGGAAAGATTGTTCAAATTATCGGCGCGGTCGTCGACGTGGAATTCCCACGTGATAGCCTGCCTAAAGTATATGACGCCCTCATGGTTGATGACGCTGGCTTAACGCTGGAAGTTCAACAACAATTAGGTGACGGTGTTGTTCGCGCAATTGCCATGGGTACAACTGATGGTCTGAAGCGTGATTTAGCAGTTTCCAACACAGGGAAAGCGATTAGCGTTCCTGTTGGTAAACAAACATTAGGTCGCATCATGGACGTCTTAGGTAACCCTATCGACGAAAAAGGCGACATCGGTGAAGAAGCACGTTGGGGTATCCATCGTAAAGCACCATCTTTTGACGAATTAGCAGCAAGTAATGAATTACTTGAAACCGGTATCAAAGTTATCGACCTGGTTTGCCCATTCGCTAAAGGTGGTAAAGTCGGTCTGTTCGGTGGTGCCGGTGTAGGTAAAACCGTTAACATGATGGAACTGATTCGTAACATCGCGATTGAGCATAGTGGCTACTCAGTATTCGCGGGTGTTGGTGAACGTACTCGTGAAGGTAACGACTTCTATCATGAAATGACAGATTCAAACGTTATCGACAAAGTATCACTGGTTTACGGTCAGATGAATGAGCCACCTGGTAACCGTCTGCGTGTTGCGTTGACTGGTCTTACTATGGCGGAATATTTCCGTGATGAAGGTCGTGACGTACTGTTCTTCGTTGATAACATTTACCGTTACACATTGGCCGGTACTGAAGTATCAGCGTTGTTAGGTCGTATGCCTTCAGCGGTAGGTTACCAACCAACACTGGCTGAAGAAATGGGTGTTCTGCAA
Organism: Methylophaga sulfidovorans; assembly: GCF_900114205.1. Classification (GTDB taxonomy): domain Bacteria; phylum Pseudomonadota; class Gammaproteobacteria; order Nitrosococcales; family Methylophagaceae; genus Methylophaga; species Methylophaga sulfidovorans. The sequence goes on along the minus strand of NZ_FOSH01000004.1, from coordinate 48,145 downwards.
GAACGTATTACTTCAACTAAGACTGGTTCTATCACTTCTATCCAAGCGGTATACGTACCTGCGGATGACTTGACTGACCCATCACCAGCAACCACCTTTGCTCACTTAGACGCGACTGTTGTACTGTCTCGTTCAATTGCTGAATTAGGTATCTACCCAGCAATCGATCCGTTAGATTCAACTTCACGTCAGCTTGATCCATTAGTTGTCGGTAACGAACACTATGACGTGGCTCGTGGCGTTCAAGGTACATTGCAACGTTATAAAGAACTGAAAGACATTATCGCGATCCTGGGTATGGACGAACTGTCAGAAGAAGACAAACTGACAGTATCTCGTGCTCGTAAGATTCAGCGTTTCTTGTCACAACCGTTCTTCGTAGCAGAAGTCTTTACTGGTGCACCTGGTAAATACGTCTCTCTGAAAGACACGATTGCTGGCTTCCAAGGCATTCTGAATGGCGACTACGATTCACTACCAGAACAAGCGTTCTACATGGTAGGTAGTATCGAAGAAGCTGTCGAGAAAGCTAAGAAGTACTAATCCCCTGGGAGGTAAACATGGCTATGACTATCCATGTTGATATCGTAAGCGCAGAGAATCAGATCTTTTCAGGTCTGGCACAAGCCGTCTTTGCATCAGCTGTGATGGGTGAAGTGGGTATTTACCCACGCCACACACCTATGCTGACTCGCCTTAAACCAGGTGAAGTTCGTGTCTTAAAAGAGAACGGCGAAGAAGAACAGTATTATGTTTCTGGCGGAATGCTGGAAGTTCAGCCACACGTTATTACTGTGTTGGCTGACACCGCATTACGCGCTGCGGACGTTGATGAAGCTGCTGCATTACAAGCGAAAGCAGATGCAGAAAAAGCGATCAAAGACGGCTCAGCGAAACGCGACTTTGCAGAAGCTCAGAAAGAACTGGCTGAAGCAATGGCGCAACTGCGTGCAATCGAGCGACTGAGATCGAGCAGTAAAGGACGTTAGTCTTTCACTGTGAAAAATAAAAAAGGCTGTCTTCGTGACGGCCTTTTTTTTATCTATTGTCTGCTAAACTTAACCCCATTATCACAAATACGGAACACCCTATGAGCCTGAGCATTATCATCCTCGCTGCCGGTAAAGGCACCCGCATGAAATCCGCTAAACCCAAAGTCATGCACACACTCGCTAATAAACCTTTACTGCAACACGTGATTGATACCGCTAAACAACTCAATCCCAGCCAACTTGCTGTGGTGTGTGGCAGTGGTGCCGACGAAGTGGTGCCTTATCTCGAACAGCAAGGTATTGATACCGCTATGCAGCTAGAGCAAAAGGGGACAGGTCATGCTGTAGAGCAAGCCAAAGCCTTTTATCAGGACAGTGACCAAGTCTTGGTGTTATATGGTGATGTACCACTGATCGAAAAAGACACACTTGAAGCATTGATTCATGAGGGAGATACCAGCGGTCTGAAAGTGTTAACAACGATTCTTGATGACCCAACTGGCTATGGCCGTATCGTGCGAGATGTCACAGGCCGTATGCTGATGATTACCGAAGAAAAAGACGCCAACGAAGAAACACGTGAAATCAACGAAGTGAATACTGGCATTATGTGCATCCCAACAAAATGGTTAAACGGGGCGTTGTCTCAACTCGATAACCATAATGCCCAAGGCGAATATTACCTCACAGATTTGATAGCTAAAGCCGTTGAAGAAGGTATAGATATTGATTCGATTACTTGTGAGGATGAGCAGGAAGTTGCAGGCGTTAACAACCGCGTCCAACTCGCTGAGCTGGAAAGTTATTACCAGCAGAAACAAGCCACTGACTTGATGATGGCTGGTGTCACCATGCGTGATCCTGCTCGTGTCGATATTCGTGGTGAACTGACGGTTGGACAAGACATTACCGTTGATGTGAATGTGATTTTTGAAGGCAATAATACGCTGGCTAATGATGTCACGATTGGTGCTAACTGTATCATCATCAATAGCGTGATTCATGAAGGTGCTGAAATTCTGCCTAATAGCATTATTGAAAATGCCAAAGTGGGTGCTAACTGTTCCGTTGGACCTTATGCTCGCTTACGTCCAGGTAGTCATTTAGCCGCTAAATCTAAAGTCGGTAACTTTGTAGAAATTAAAAATGCCAATATCGGATTAGGTTCTAAAATCAATCATTTAAGCTATATTGGTGATACCGATATGGGGGCTGATGTGAACATTGGTGCCGGTACGATTACCTGCAATTATGATGGAGCCAATAAACACCGTACTGTAATTGGTGATCGAGTGTTTGTGGGGTCGGATACGCAGTTGGTCGCGCCGGTGACGGTTGAGGATGGGGCTACTATTGGGGCTGGTTCGACTATTCGGAAGGATGCTCCTGCTGGTGAGTTAACGTTGACGGTGTCTAAGCAGAAGACGGTTAGTGGGTGGCAGAGGCCGGTTAAGAAGAAGTAATCAAGAAAACCCTTTTATGCAGCGAGCTCGTCATTAACCCTTTCAAATGGTTGTTTGAAAGGGGATGGGTGCTCAAGGCAGACCTGCAAAATATTATGAGAGACGATGCTAGGCTCACAAATAACTTGAGTGTGAATAATTCCGTCAGAAATATCCCCTGGGTAATGAGGGTCATTTCCACTTCTATAAAACATATAACCGAAATGATAGTGAAATAGATTGAGAGCTTTTGATTGTTGCATAAATGCTTCTCTCATCGGCGAGTTTACAAATGGCATTTCCCAACTAGGTTTGTACTTACCTTGAAGGTCATGGGGTGGTCTATGGCCATTTTTGATTGGTAAAATGAAATTCTTAAACAATGCCTTTGTGACATTTTCATCCATAGACTTGAGTTCAGCTAGTGATTTATTTGTGAAATTTACTCTATGCTGGGCTACTGGGCTTGAATCCATTTGTAAAACTCATCTTCCGTTGATATGTCATCTGGTACTGAAATAAAAGAAGTATCTACACTATCAAGCACCGATGATAATTGTGTATCTTGAATTTCACTAATTTGTTTGATAAAGAAACTGCGCATTTGATCATGGGTAATTTCATCGCCATCAACCTGTTCGGTTTCTTCATTATAATGTTCTCTCCATGGTGCTTCTTGATGAGTTTGGTTTCGTAAAAACCAAGCACCTTTGTTACCCCATTTATCCAGAACAAAATCAATAATATCTATGACCATTTTTGGGAGTGTTGCTAACTCTACATGTTGATGATTACTGCTCGGTATATAAGTGGAACCATAGATTTTATATGTGTGATATAGGGAGGGAACCACAGGGCCATGATCCCACGCTTCAATTCTATCAGAAAACATAGGCTCCCCCGTCGTAGCTAAATAATAGCCTTGGCAATAGTAAGCAAGTTTCTGTAATTTGAGATTCGAAACAGAAAGGTTACGCTCTGAAGCTTTTTGCAAAAGAGCAGAAGATATTGTCGCTGGGTCTAACATCCATTCTCCCCAAATGATGATTTATTCATCACTTAACTCTAAATTATACCGGATATACTCTGAATTCAGCAACTTATGAAATCAATAGAATATTTAGGGTCAGTGTAAAAACTATTAGAACCATTATCTTTTTCAACTTCACAAGCTGCCGCTGGGGCGTTCATTTTTTGCGTGGCCAAAAAACGAACCAAAAAAGGCCAGCCCAAAGCTTGCCCTATCGGGTTCCCTGCGCTTCTCAATCAGTTTGTAACACGACGAAAACTCGCTGCGCTCAGACACTCGTCGTGTTTGATCCAAACTGATTTCCGATGCTCGGCTTCGCAAAGGGTGCTTCAATACTTTCCAGACTCAGATACTGCTCCCAAAATCCCCCCGTTTGTGCTGATGAGTAGCGGAGGTTTATCTGGATCATGATTGGTCAGCACGGTAGGTTGGGTTGAGGAACGAAACCCAACGGGTAGTTTCTTGATTTAAAATCACATGCTGCCGCAGGGCGTTCATTTATTTTGCATGCCCAAAATAAACGAACCAAACAAAAGGGCACCCGATATTGCCTTCATCCAAAAATTAACCTTGTTTGATGGCGTGGTCGAAAACTCGCTAACGCTCAAACACTCGACCACTTAATCCATCAAACAAGCCTAATTTTTGGCGGCAATAGACGGGAAGGTTGGGAGTTTTTCAAATCTCCGTTTGTGATGATGAGGAATGACATTTATTCAGGTCTGAGGGAGGCTAGTGTTTGATTCGTGGCATCCATGCCACTCACCCTTTGGGCGCCTCCGGCGTCCAAATTTGTTCCCGACAAATTTGTGAGCGAAGCGAGTTTTAGCCGACCGCCTGAATCAATGTTATGACGAGTGGAGCCGCAGGCCAGTACGGTGGGGTGCCCTAGGGTTGTTAGGGAAATGGGCATGCATTTCCCTAACTCGCCATCAAGGCGAAATAATGACACGTGTAGGTTGGGTAGAGGAACGAAACCCAACATATATCAAGACAGAGGATTGTTGGGTTTCACAGGTTCAACCCAACCTACATTTTTTTTAAGCAACTCTATTTATTGGTTGGTGTATAAATCGGGCTGGGGAAGTGGGTCACTTTGCCATCAAATTCGGTGATTTTGGCTAAGCCTTTTTTGGTGACAGAATCAATTCTTAATACCGCATGCATAGGAATATAGGTGCGGGTTACATCAGTAAACTCGTCTTTGAGTTTTTCGTGGCTGGGGTCTAATACCACCGAGGTGTGGGTATCCCAAACGAAGTCGCCGATTTCGATAAAACCAAATAAGCCGCCTTGGCTGAGCTCGCGGGCATAGAGTTCGTAACGTTGGCCGGCTTGGATGAATTCGACACGGTATAAGAGTTCTTGTTTGCTCATGGTTTCTTCGTTTAGTTTTGTGGCTGTTATTTAGTGGTATTAGTAACACTGCTTGTTGCAGTTTGGTGAGAGTTAAATGGGGTTAATGGTGTGGTTTTCAAGTAGTAGGTTAGGTTGAGAAATATTTCTAATCAGTCCGCTAGTGTCAGAGGGAATGCATTAGTAAAAAAGTGCAATAGCACATCGAACTTGCAGAAATAATCTATTTTCATTTAAAACAGTAGCTGACTGGTCACTTCCAGCATATTAGGAAAAATCTTCTGGCCTTATGAAATACATTTTAGTGTAAATTAAAGTTAATGTTTGCAGTGCATTAGCGACTTGGGGATGAGTTCAAAAGGAGATTGCATGAAGTCGAATAAAGCAGACCAAGCTAAACATCATGTTTTGATTGTAGATTTGAATAACTTTTCCCGGTATCCAACGCTATCAGTCGGTTACTTGAGTTCAATATTGAAAAATAATGGTGCTGAGGTAGACGTTTTATCGCCATTGTTTTTTGGTGTGCATGGTTTTCCAAGGAATGTGAAAGAACCTAGGGGATATCACTACCTCAAGTTTTTGAATCACATAGCTGCGACTAGTGAAAATAGACTCCTTAAATTCCTGTATGACAGAATCAAAAATGTAAGAAAAAAAGATAAGACGATACTTCAACAAACAATTGTATCTGCCTTCCGAGAACAGATAAGAAAACATAAGCCAGATATCGTGTTGATATCAGCATATACCATGTACTTTGATGTGACATCAGTGATTGCCGGTATCTGTGATGACCACAACATACCGCTTATTATTGGTGGGAATAGTTTTGTCATTCCCGAGATAGCAGAGAAATGGTCTGTAATTCGAGGGGTCACTGCGGTGTTTGCTGGAGAGCCCGAGGCAATTCTCAATAGAATGGTTGATGATGTATTACTAGGAAATGATATCAGCCATTATCAAGGTGTTTATGAAGACAGGGGGCAGTGCAATATAGCTAAACCTCTAGAAAGTCTTGATAGTATCCCTTACCCAACTTTTGATGCTTTTCCTTGGTGTTCATACCCAAATAAGATAATCCCCATCATGACCGGTAGAGGATGTGAATGGGGGCGATGTTCATTTTGCTCTGATGTCTTAACCAGCGCTGGCCGAAATTATCGTTCTCGCAGTCTGGAAAATGTTATTTCAGAAATGAAATATCAAAGAAACAGACATCAAGCTAATCTCTTTGTCTTACTCGACCTTAAGTTGAATTCGAACCTTGATGTTTGGAAAGGTCTCGCAGAAAGAATTTCACATGAACTGCCTGATATAAAATGGACGGCATCTGTTCATGTAGATTCCAGAACAGATAATGGATTGAGCTATGTGGATTTAAAAAAAGCGAGCGATGCGGGCCTTGTAAGAATAACGACGGGGCTGGAGTCCGGTAGTCAAGAAGTGCTTAACAGCATGCTAAAGGGGACTAAATTAAAGCGAGTCTCTGAGTTTATCAAGACTGCACATGCCGTTGGGCTGAGTGTTAGGCTTACATGCATTATTGGTGAAGGAAATGAGCAAGCTGATGATATTAAAAAGACTACAAATTTTTTGCGTGAACATGAGCCTTATATTGAGAGAGTTGTTATAAATAGGTTTGCTTATATTCCGGGTACACCAGCATTTTATTTTCAAATGGCTCCAGAGAAAGCATATAAAAATATAAAGTTAGGTGAATTAGATGAGGAGAGTGGGCTTTTTAAGCATAGTAACTCAAGATATATGGAGTTAAAGCATCGTATAGCTGTATTTGCCTTGCTTAGAGTCGCAAACACAATTAACAGAAAACCATTAATTGAGAAGGCGATTGAGTTTGAAGGCGCCTTTTAGTTTGTGTGTGAACCACACAAATATGTGTCCATATATGCACAAAATAAAGCCACTTTTTACGGTGATAAACCCTTAGAAAGGAAGTTTTTCAAATTCCTGTTTGTACTGACGACAAATTGAGCAACGCAGTGGAGCCGCAGGCCAGCACTGTGGGGTGCCCTAGGGTTGTTAGGGAAATGGGCAAGCATTTCCCTGACTCGCCACCAAGGCGAAATGACCGAGTTTGGAAAGTCTGTCTTGATAGCTTTAAAGCAATTACTCCGCTTCCGCCAATGTCATGGCTTGCAGATAATTTTCCAGTCCCATTTTCTCAATCAGCCCCAGTTGTTGTTCTAACCAGTGGGTGTGATCCAGTTCGGTATCTTCCAGCTGTTGCTTAAGCATTTTACGGGTCTCAAAGTCTTTTTCTGCTTCACATAAAGCAATGCCATCACGAAGATTTTTTACCACGGTGTATTCGAGGTCCAAATCATTTTGCAGCATGTCTTTGACGGTGTGACCGACGTTAAGTGGTTCGCGGTGAGTCAGATCGGGCATGCCTTCCAGAAACAGAATACGTTTGATCATTTGGTCGGCGTGTTCGGTTTCGTCCTGCATTTCGTGAGCAATGCGGTTATAGAGGCGAGTCAGGCCCCAGTCTTCATACATACGGGAGTGGATGAAGTATTGATCCATAGCGGTCAGTTCGCCTGCCAGTAACGTATTGAGCAATTCAATAACTTTTGGGCTGCCTTTCATATGCTGATCCTATTTTTGAGTGTGATAAATATACGTGGTTGTTTTATGTGTGTTTGTTGACATTGTAATCAAACTTAGCTGCCCATGCAGAGCGTTAACGTTGCCTTAACTTTTGCTGAGTTAAATTAGACATACTGATTCCATTACTGTGTTAGAGATGTATGAAAAAAATTAAATATGCTTTGCTGATGGTGCTGTTTTTGCCCACAGTATTTTGGTTAATGGCAGATAGTTTATGGCCTGATCCGTTTACTTACTTTTCTTTTAGGGCTGTGTTTGTTCAGTACAGTGGAGTCATTGCTATTACGGTTATGAGCGTGGCTATGCTGCTTGCCCTTAGACCGAAATGGGTTGAGCCCTATTTCAATGGTCTGGATAAGATGTACCGTTTGCACAAGTGGCTGGGTATCAGTGCTCTGGTGTTTGCGGTATCACATTGGTGGTTTGCAAAAGGCACGAAATGGATGGTGGGCTGGGGCTGGCTGATTAAGCCTGAGCGTGGGCCCAGAGGAGCACAGCCAGAGTTAGGTTTTTGGGAAGGCTTATTTCGTTCGCAGCGAGGCTTAGCGGAAAGCATAGGTGAGTGGGCTTTTTATGCAGCTGCTTTGTTAATTGTGTTGGCCCTGATCAAACGTTTTCCTTATCGTTGGTTTGCCAAGACGCATACCTTATTAGCCGTCTCTTATCTGTTGTTTGTATTCCATGCGGTGATATTACTGAAATTTGAGTACTGGGCTCAGCCTATCGGTTGGTTGATGGCGGCACTTTTACTTGGCGGCAGCATTGCTGCGATCTTGGTGCTGATGGGGCGAGTGGGGGCTAAACGTCAAGTCAACGGACACATCACAGAGTTGGAATATCATTCGGATATGAGGGTGATGGAAGTCACGGTAAAAATGGATGAAGGCTGGCCTGGGCACAATGCTGGGCAGTTTGCTTTTGCGATGTCAGATAAAAAAGAAGGCGCACACCCTTACACTATCGCTTCAGCCTGGAATCCGGAGACTCGCCTGATTCGTTTTGTGATTAAAGAGTTAGGTGATCACACCGCGCGTTTGAAGCAACGACTGTCAGTGGGTATGCCGATTACGATGGAAGGGCCTTACGGTGAATTTAACTTTACGGATGATAAACCTCGACAAATATGGATTGGTGCGGGAATTGGCATCACGCCATTTATCGCTCGTATGAAACGTCTGGCTGACGAGCCGGACGGCAAAACCATTGATTTTTTCCATCCTACGGCACAGATCAACGATGTTGTCAGAGAGAAGTTATCTGCGGATGTGAAAGCTTCAAAAGTCACATTGCACTTAATGGTGGATGATGAAGATGGTCACCTTGATGCAGAACAAATCCGAGCAGCTGTACCTGATTGGCAAGAAGCGAGTATCTGGTTTTGTGGGCCTCCAGCGTTTGGCGAAGCCTTGCGTCAGGATTTCATTCAACACGGCTTACACCCCGGCCAGTTTCATCAGGAGTTATTTAAGCTGCGATAGGTCGGTAATTCATCGGCATTAAGCATGCATTACGTTACAATGCCTCACATCTGCCGTAATACAAGCAATGAGGAACTCGCATGCTTCGTCTGTACAAAATTGCACAAGGTTTGATCAAAGAAATTCCTATCGAAGGAGAGATTTCTTCTGCGCAGTTACGAGAAGCTGATTGGATTGATGCATTGGAACCGGATGACGATGAGCGGGCATTGCTCGGCACATTATTCAGTGATGAAGTGCCTGATGTGGATGATGTTGAAGAAATCGAAGCGTCAGCTCGGTGTTTTACTGATCAGGATGGTTTGCATGTGCATTCTTTATTTCTTGGCTATTCAGAAGGACGGCATCATACGGTCTCTGTCGCCTTCATCTTGCAGGAAGATCGACTGGTAGCGATTCGTGATGGTGAGTTGAGTGACTTCCGTTTACTACGCATGCGTGCGCGACGTGGGCAAATCAGCTGCAAAACGCCACGTGAGTTACTCATCACCTTGATGGAGCAAAAAGTCGAAAACCATGCGGATAATCTGGAAGATATACATCGTGAACTGGAACGCGTCAGCCATTTAGTATTGGAAGATGAAGCCGCAGACTTGGAAGACTGCATCAGTCAGCTAGCGAGGTTGGAAGACAGTAACGGAAAAATTCGTTTATGCCTGATGGATACCCAGCGGGATATTTCTTTCTTACTCAGAAATTTGCGTGAAGCTACAGAATCACGCGAAACCTTGTATGAAATTTTGCGAGATTTAGAGACCTTGATGTCTCATACCACGTTTCTGTTCGACAAAATCAACTTCCTGATGGACTCGACCCAGGGCTTTATCAATATACAACAAGCCCAGATTATTAAAACCTTCTCGATTGCAGCTGTAGTATTTTTACCACCCACATTGGTGGCGAGCATTTATGGTATGAACTTCCATGTGATGCCCGAGTTAGACTGGGAATATGGTTATCCTATGGCAATTGGTTTGATGGTTGCCGCTGGCATGGCACCCTATCTGTATTTCAAACGTAAAGGCTGGTTGTAGCTAAGACTTGTTTTTTTCGGACGGTAAGCGCTGATGACTAGATCAATAAGCGAGCATGAATGATGAGATGGGATGTCTACAATAAAAACTGTCCGACACGTTTAGTGCTGGATCGCATCGCTGATAAATGGACAGTTCTTACGGTAGGCGCTCTCGTAAAAGAAACAAAGCGTTTCAGTCAGTTACAACGCGAGCTCGATGGTATTTCTCAAAAAATGCTGACACAAACATTACGTGGTTTAGAGCGAGATGGTCTGGTTCATCGTCAGGTTTATCCGACGGTGCCACCGAAAGTTGAATATTCTTTAACCTCGTTTGGACGGACACTGGTTGAGCTGCTCGAAGGCATAAAGAGTTGGTCTGAAAATAATATTGAGCAGGTGATTGAGGCTCAACAAGCCTATGATAAGCAGGTTTCTGACTAGCTTTATCGCCGTTTTATATTCTTACCAGCCTAACCGTTTTTTAATAAAAAAGGCCTGACAGATAATATTATCTGTCAGGCCAAGTGCAGTAATAATTAGTGTTGTGCTAAATCGAAACGATCCAGTGTCATCACTTTGGTCCATGCTTGAACGAAATCATCAACAAATTTTTGTTTATTGTCATTCGCCGCATATACCTCTGCAACCGCTCGCAGTTCAGCATTAGAACCAAACACCAGATCAACAGGTGTTGCTGTCCATCGTTGCTTACCTGTTTCACGATCCACACCATTGTATAAACCAGGTTGTTCAGCTTTTACCCATTTGGTGGACATATCGAGCAGATTAACGAAAAAGTCATTGTTCAATGTGCCGGGATGCTCAGTGAACACACCATACTGAATACCATCTGTGTTGGCATTAAGACTACGCATACCGCCAACTAATACTGTCATTTCTGGTACTGACAGATTGAGCAGGCTGGCACGATCCACCAGCATTTTTGTGGGGGAACGGTCATTGCTGACATCAAAGTAATTCCTGAAGCCATCGGCTGTTGGTTCAAGTACAGCAAATGATTTTGGATCAGTTTGTTCGGCTAGTGCATCAACGCGCCCTGGTTTGAACGGTACTTCAATATCAAACCCAGCATCTCCTGCTGCTTTCTCAATCGCTGCTGCACCACCTAAAACAATGATGTCTGCTAGAGAAATCTGTCTATCGGCAGATTGCTTGTTGAAGGTTTGTTGGATACCTTCCAGCGTAGATAAGGTTTTTGCCAGTTCTTGCGGACTGTTCGCAGGCCAGTCTTTTTGTGGTGCTAATCTGACTCGGGCACCATTTGCACCACCTCGCATATCGGTACCACGGTAGCTGGCTGCTGACGCCCAAGCAGCTCTGACCAGTTGTGGTACTGTTAGACCTGAGTTGAGAATATTCGCTTTTAGCTCAGTGATATCTTTGGCGTTCACCACCGGGTGATTCAGTGCTGGTAATGGATCTTGCCAGATTAATGCTTCTTCAGGCACATCAGGACCAAGATAACGGGCACGAGGTCCCATATCTCTGTGTGTCAGCTTGAACCAGGCTTTAGCAAAAGCACGATCAAACTCTGACGGATTGTCGAGGAATCGTTCAGCAATTTCACGGTATTTGGGATCGACTTTTAAGGCGATATCCGTGGTAAACATCATTGGTGCATGACGTTTGTTAGGATCATGAGCATCTGGTACAAACTTCACTTCATCCGCATTTTTAGGGGTCCATTGTATTGCACCTGCAGGACTCTTGGTTTGCACCCATTCCATATTAAACAGGTTTTGCAGATAGTTAATGCTCCATGCAGTTGGCGTGATGGTCCAAGCACCTTCCAGACCACTTGATACGGTATCACCACCATTACCGGTGCCACATTTATTCTTCCAGCCTAAGCCTTGCTCTTCCAGACCAGCTGCTGCAGGTTCGGGACCGACACAATCTTTGGGAGGATGTGCACCATGTGCCTTACCAAATGTATGTCCACCGGCAATCAAAGCGACGGTTTCTTCATCGTTCATTGCCATCCGACCAAATGTGGTTCGGATATCATCAGCAGCAAGTTGTGGGTCAGGATTCCCTTCTGGGCCTTCCGGATTGACATAAATCAAGCCCATTTCAACGGCTGCCAGAGGTCTGTCGAGTTTTTTGTCACTGTGGTAGCGCTTGGAATTAGTGAGGAATTCTTTCTCTTCACCCCAGTCCACCATTTCTGGTTCCCAGTCATCAGTACGGCCACCAGCAAATCCAAAGGTTTTGAAACCCATGCTTTCCAGAGACACAGTACCTGTCAGCACCATGAGATCACCCCATGAGATTTTATTGCCGTATTTTTGTTTGATCGGCCATAACAGTCTGCGTGCTTTATCCAGATTCACATTATCAGGCCAGCTATTAAGTGGCTCGAAACGTTGCTGACCACCGGCTGCACCACCACGACCGTCAAAGATGCGATAAACACCAGCACTATGCCATGCCATGCGGATAAAAAACGGACCATAGTTACCATAGTCGGCTGGCCACCAGTCTTGTGGGGTATTGATAACTTGTCTGATGTCTTTTTTTACAGCTTCCAGATCAAGTGAGTTGAATGCTTTTGCATAATTGAAGTTTTCACCCAATGGGTTTGATTTTTCTGCATTCTGACGGAGTGGCATCAGATTAAGTTGGTCTGGCCACCAGAATGTGGGGGATTTGGGTTCGCCAGCAGAAAATGCACTGGCACTGGATAATGCAATGGCAATAGCCGTTGCTATAGGTATGGTTTTTTTCAACATAATACTCTCTCTCCTTGTTTGTTGATGAGCGAGAACGAGTATCGGTTGAAGTCTATGATTAGTAAATTTGAATAATTAAATGATAATGTGCAGTTATTTTGAACATTGTTTATCAAGTACTGTTTTTGCCATTTCCATTAATTTTTCAATACTGTTCAGTCGGGTAAAGTTGGGCCGCATAATGAAGGCTAATTGTCGATGAGGGCCGGGCTCATTCAAATGGATGACAGCAAGATCCGGATAGTGTGATTTGAGTTGTTCAATGGCCATTTCTGGAATCAAAGTACTGCCCAGATTATTGATGACCATTTGTATCAGTGTATTTAGGCTGGTAGCACGAAAGCTCTGATTAATCGTGTTTACTGACATATGGCAGGCATCAATAATGTGATCCTTCAGACAATGTCCTTCTTCCAGCAGTAAAAGGTGACTAAGATTAAGCTTGTCACTGGTGATTTCGCTGCCGTAAGAAGTGGATTCGTTTTTGCGGGTAATCAAGTAAAAATCTTCATCCCAGAAAGGCATTTCTAATAAGCCCTCACATGGAAACGGTAAAGCAAGTATTGCAGTGTCCAGCTCACCTCGCTTTACCTTATCTACCAGAATATGAGACTGATTCTCAAAGATATTAATTTGCGCCAGTGGATAGTTCTGCTTAAGAGCCGGTAATAATTTGGGAAGCAGATAGGGGGCGATGGTGGGAATCATTCCAATACTGAGTGGATAGCTAAATGGGCTTTTTTGTGTTTCGGCAAAGTTCTGTAAATCTTCTGCCTGCAACATGATCGAGCGAGCTTGGAGTAATACACGTTTGCCAATAGGTGTGACTAATACTTTTTTGTTGTCACGTTCAAAAATTTGTAGTCCAAGCCGTTGCTCCAGCTCATTCAAAGATGTGCTTAATGCAGATGGACTGATATTGCACTGCTCTGCTGCTTTTTTGAAATGTAAGGTTTCTTCTACCATCAAGGCATAGCGCAATTGTTTTAGCGAAATCATGTATTGATACTCAGTAAGGGTTGAAGCTAAGCAATAGCATAGCGATTTTTAGCTAACAAGCGCAGCGCTTAATTGTTAGACTCTAATACACAATAAGCAATTTTGAGAGAGATATGTATACCGATGATGACCTGCAACAGGCCGTAGATAAAGGAATCTTTACAGCCTCGTCTGTGGAGCAGTTTCGCCATGATGCACTGCAAAGGCGTAATACACACTTTGCCGATGAAGAAGACTTCAAACTGGTATCGAGTTTTAACGACATTTTTGTGTTGATGGCTTGCGCTTTATTGTTGTTATCCACAGGATGGGTGTTACAAGCTACCAGCGCGCCATTGGCTGCTGCTGTAGTTGCTATCATCTCATGGGGCTTGGCAGAGTTTTTTGTGTTAAAACGAAAAATGGCACTGCCAGGTATCTTTTTATTGGTAAGTTTTGTCGGCGGTATCTTTGCTGCCGTTGTTTTAGCACTGGGTTTACCTTCAGAAAATGGCTTTATGCTGGCGGGGTCGGTTGCCGCCGTTGCGGCTTGGTGTCACTGGAAACGTTTTAAGGTGCCGATTACGGTTGCTGCAGGTACAGCCTCTGCCGTTGTGTTTATCGTCTCCTTGTTAATTTCTCTTTTCCCAATACTAAAAAATTATTTAAGTTGGTTAATGTTTTGCGGCGGTCTGATCGTCTTTATTGTCGCTATGAAATGGGATTCAGCAGACTTGAAACGTGTCACCGGTAAATCTGATGTGGCTTTTTGGTTACATCTGACAGCGGCACCACTTATTGTGCATCCAATATTCTCTACCTTAGGTATTTTTGATGGGCAGCAAAGTAACTCTACTCTGGCTTTGATCATGGGTTTGTATATTCTGCTGACCTTTGTGTCATTGGTAATCGACCGTCGTGCCTTTATGGTATCGGCGTTGATTTATGTGCTGGTGGCTTTGACGGAACTGCTGAAAACCTATGGTTTAGCGGGTGACAGTTTTGCCTACGTTGGTGTTTTCATTGGTTTCTCGCTGCTGCTTCTATCCGGTTTCTGGCATAAAGTACGCTATCAGTTAGTCATGCGTTTACCTGCTAGCTGGCAGACGAAAGTGCCAGTAATTCAATGAATACAACGGCTCAACGATGAAAAAGTTTGTCTTATTTGTTGCTGTATTTGTGCTGTTTCAGCAGTGGCATACGGTGAGAGACTTTTTTATCCCGCCTAAAGATTATTCTTATTTACCCGCGACCTATGTGACGATGTATTCCACAGAATGGTGTGGTTACTGTGCAAAAATGCGTGCCTTTATGGAACGTAGAAATATTGCTTACGATGATCTGGATATTGAAAAGTCAGCACAGGCAAAACGCAACTTTGAGGCGCTAGGTGGTAAAGGCGTGCCTCTGTTAGTGGTTAATAAACAGGTGGTTCGTGGTTATAGTCCAGATCGTGTCTTAGATTTTTTAGATGCTATTCCAACCGAGTCAGTGAAGACAAACTAAAGCTGCTTGGCACCGAGATTGCAGATTCGTCATTGAACTCCGGGACGAGGACATAAAATGACAACTTCAAGCCAATTATCACGAGATCTAACGGCAAATGTTGCCGCCTTATCAGACAAATCTGTTGCTTTGATGCACCAGCGAAAAATGTCTGATGATGACGTGGAAACCTTTCAGAATATTCTGCAAAAAGTACAACAAACTCATGATCCGAAGGCTGCGTTGAGGAGCTTATCTGCTGATGAGCTTGATGTAGTCAGGCAAGCTCATGGACTTGCTGAGCCCATTAAAATTTCGGTGTTATCTGATGAAGGTGCGGCTAATCTATTGAATGCGCCCGGTTATACCCACGATTTAAATAATGACGGTCTGACCACAATTGGTGAGGGTAATATGTTTACCTTCCCTCCTGAGAATGCGCCTGCTTCATTTAAAGCAGCTTGGGAAGAAGCCTCCGATGGACTCTCGATAATGGATATTCCGACACATATGATTTTTGCGGTAGGTTTAGCCAATATTGGCCGCGAACCTGGTGATCCTAACTGGGTTAACCCTTATGCCAGCCCAGACTATGATTATGGCAATGCTGTCTCAGAGATTATGGATAGCGTGGAATACCAATATAATCACAATATGATGTCATTTGAGCAGTATCAAAAAAATATGAGTTTTTATAATAAGTTAACTACAGCAATGGATTAAAAAAGAACAAACAGAGAGTGAGTTAATAATCATTAGGAAGTCTGTTTAGTATCTGTCAGGCTTTAATTCCATTTTGACAGAAAACGTTAAATTACGTAAATTATTATAAATAATAATCATTATTATTTAGTTTACGGAAATTTAATATGAAACAAGTCAATAGCCCGACTCTTCGGCCTGGCTCATCACTTTTATTGTTAAGTAGTTTAATTCTAGCGAGTTTGCCTGTTTATGCAGAAGACATCGTGGATCTTCCGCGGGTACAAGTAACGTCTGGTGGTATAGTAGAAAATAGCTATATTCCACTGGAAAAAGAGCCCAAGGTAGGGAAAATGAGTGTACCTATTGAAGATAGTCCATATTCAATAGCTGTTATCGATCAGGGGTTTATACAAGATACGGGCGCTAAAACAATACAAGATGCGTTGCTTTATACCTCAGGAGTATATTCTGGAGCATATGGACTGGATACTCGAGTAGATGCTGCAAATATCAGGGGTATTTCTCCATCTCTCTATCTAGATGGATTGCGTCAGCTTTACGGCTCATATAACAGTGTAAGAACAAATCCATATGCATTAGAGAGCATAGAAGTTTTAAAAGGTCCTTCATCTGTTTTGTATGGACAGGGTGAGTTAGGTGGGATAGTAAACTCAGTGTCAAAGTTACCTAAAGATGAGCAACAAGGCGAAATATGGGCGCAATACGGCTCTTTTAATCGAAAGCAGTTAGCTTTTGATGTTACTGGACCAGCAACGGAAGATGGAAAACTGTTTTATCGTGTAGTTGGTTTGCAACGAGACAGCCAAACTCAGGTCGATCATGTCGATGATGATGGTTTTTTTATATCGCCCTCTTTCACCTGGCAACCTTCAGATGATACGAGTTTCACCGTTTTATTTAATCGTCAACAAAATTCAGGTCAGGTTTCTGCACAGTTTTTACCTCAATCCGTCACTTTGGATTCCGGTGCATTGGGAAGAGTTTCTTCAGATACTTTTGTAGGTGAACCTGGTTGGGATAGATATGATCGCGACAAGACAGAAATTACATTGATGCTGGATCATAATTTGAACGATGCATGGAAATTCTCGTCGGTTGCTCGTTATACAGAGTCAAAAACAGCGACAAGAGAGCATTGGGCCAGAGTTGGTGCAACGGTCAGTCCAACGGGGGATATTACGAGAAGTATTTACATGGCAGATAAAGAGACTCGTATTTTTAACATTGATACACGACTGGAAGGTCTCTTTGATATAGGTGTCACAAAGCATAATGTATTAATTGGTATCGATCACCAAGATGCTCTTTGGGAAGAGGATAACTATATAAGTGCTTCTAATGGCGGAACATCTATTAATTTATATAACCCTGTCTATGGCAATTTAAACACTGCAGCTTTGGCAAATCCATCTGACAGACCTGATAATCAGATCAGACAAACAGGTTTTTATATTGCTGATCACATGGAAATTGGTCCAGTTGTGCTTTCAGCTGCTTTAAGACGTGATTGGGCAAAAAATACTTTATTGGCAGTATCTGGGCCAAATACAAAAAGTGATGAAAAAGAGACAACTGGCAGAGCTGGAATCATGTATCGGTTCGATAATGGCTTTTCGCCTTATGCCAGTTATGCTGAAGCATTCACTATGAATTTGGGGACTGATGGAACATCATCAGCTAAAACTTTAGATCCAACAACAGGTGTCCAGAGAGAATATGGTTTTAAATATCTATCTGAAGATAAAACCCTAGCTATCACTGCCGCTTATTTTGATATCACTCAGAATAAGCGTATCAAGCAAGGCAGCACTCCTGGAGGCGTTTCTCAAACTGGAGCAACGATTGATGGATGGGAATTACAAGTTAATAAGCGGTGGAAGAAGTTCGAAACTCAGTTTTCCTATACTGATATGAACGCTGATGATGCCGAAACAGGAGAGCGACTTGCCTATGTTGCTGAAAAGGTAGCCTCATGGTGGAATAAATATTACTTTGCCACTAATTGGCGGGTAGGTGCAGGTATCCGTTATATTGGGACAAATGTGGGATCAGGCGGGATGCCAGAGGTACCATCAGAAACATTGTATGATGTCATGCTTGGCTATAGCGTCATGAATTGGGATTTTTCGCTTGATGCTAAAAATCTGACTGATGAAGAATATGTTTCATGGTGCCGTGCGGATGGCTATGACTGTGGTTTCGGTGAAAGAAGGAATGTGACTGCAAACGTTCGTTATCACTTCTAAATATCACCTCCTAGAAATAAAAAGGCTCCGAAAGGGGCTTTTTTTTATTGAGATAAATCAGGTTTTTGGTCTTATATCGGTTAGAATAACCCTTTTGTTTATCTGGAATTGATATGAGTGATCTGCCTAATTGCCCTGCCTGTGGTTCTGAATATACCTACCAGGATCAAGCCATGTTTGTCTGTCCTGAATGTGCTCATGAGTGGCAGGAAGGTGAAACTAATGCAGCGGCTGATGAAGATGTTATTCGTGACTCAAACGGTAATGTATTACAGGATGGCGATACCATAACCGTAATTAAAGATCTGAAAGTAAAAGGATCTTCAGCGGTAGTGAAAGTGGGTACTAAAGTGAAAAACATCCGTCTGGTGGGCGGTGATCACGATATCGATTGCAAAATTGATGGTATCGGCGCCATGAAACTCAAGTCTGAATTTGTTAAAAAAGCCTAATTCATACATTTATTGCCCTGTATTTTTCTGACAGGGCAATTTTTCTGCCCTATTTTTTGTCCAAGTCCACTCATCGGTGAGTCATCATTTTTTAGGAATACACGAATGGACAAAAATGCTGCGGAACAATTTGCTAATGAGTGGATTGCGGCGTGGAATAATCACGATCTTGAACAAATCCTGTCACACTACGACGATGATTTTGAAATGACATCACCGTTGATAGTGAAGTTAATGGGAGAGCCTTCTGGCCAGCTTAGGGGTAAAGAGACGATAGGTGCTTACTGGGCAAAAGGCTTGGAAAAGTATCCCTCATTACACTTTAAACTCCAGCATGTGTTGTGTGGCGCGGGATCATTGACTCTAATTTATGACGGCATAAGTGGTATTTCAGCTGAAGTTTTACATTTTGGCCCGTCCGGCAAAGTATGTCGGTCTTATGCTCATTATTTGACTGAATGAAAACGGATAAGAGAGTGATATGAGTTTGGAGCCAAATTGTTGGGCTGTTGTTCAGGAAGAAGCTTCAGGTTGTGGTATCGCTGCCTGTGCTAACCTCGCCCGTATAAGTTATGCCGAGGCAAAAGAGCTGGCAAATTCGCTTGGTATCTATGCTGAAGACAAAACACTATGGTCTGATACTTCCTACGTCAGGCAGTTATTATCGGCATTAAATATCTCTGTCAGTGACAAACAAACAGACTTTGTTTCTTGGGACAATCTGCCTGATAGAGCGCTCATTGCATTGAAGTGGCATGAGATCAATGGTGAACCTTTCTGGCATTGGGCTGTGTTTAGGCGTGATGATAATGGTGCTGTAGTGATTGATTCTGCCAGACGTTTGAAATCACCCATTAGAGCTGACTTTGGCAGAATGAAGCCGAAGTGGTTTTTAGCAGTCAGCTAATGGCGGATATCGTCTTCATTTCCCATGGTGGAGGCCCCATGCCTTTATTGGGTGATATTTCACATCAACAGTTAGTTGAAACACTCACTAACATCACACAGCAGATAAAAAAGCCAAAAGCCATTATTGTGATCAGTGCCCATTGGGAAGCAAGGCAGGTCAGAGTCACGCACCAAAAAACACCAGACTTACGTTATGACTACAATGGTTTTCCTGAAGCATCTTATACATTTAAATACCCATGTGCAGGTGCGCCTGAGTTAGCAGAACAGCTGGTGAGTAAGTTAAATACAGCGGGTATTGACGCCGAACTTGAGGAAAATAGAGGCCTTGATCATGGTGTGTTTGTGCCTTTAACCATTATGTATCCAGATGCTGATATTCCTTGTATTCAGCTTTCCTTAGTGAAAGGGCTGGATCCGGATTTACACCTCAAGCTTGGTGAGGTCATCGCTGAAAATCTTGCTGAAGATGTCCTGATTATTGGCTCTGGTTTCTCATTTCATAATATGCGTGCTTTTTTTACCAAAGATGATTTGGCGCATCAACAAATGAATCAATCTTTTGAAGACTGGCTGGTGGAGACATGTTCGAGCCAGACTATCACTGAAGAACAGAGGATGGTGCGATTTAAGGAATGGGAACAGGCACCTTATGCACGCTATTGTCACCCCCGAGAAGAGCATTTGTTACCGCTACATGTTTGTTATGGTGCGGCTGGACGAGCCTGTGATGTTGTTTATTCGATATCTATATTGGATAAAAAAGCGAGTATGTATTTATGGTCATCTCGCATTCCACCAATGAGTGATTCAAATACAGAGTAAGTAATTACTTCGATGTATTCTTTCGCATACTCAAATCCAGAATACAGGCAATCAATGCAATCCCGGTGGCACCCATGGTCACACCAGTCCACTCATAATGCTGATATAGCATGACAGAAAACCATGAACCAAATGCCCCGCCAATAAAATAGCAGGTCATATACGCTGAGGTGAGTCTGTTTCGAATATCTGGGTGTAAAGAATAAATTTTATTTTGATTGCTGACATGCACCAGTTGTACTGCCAGATCCAGTAATAACACACCTAGTAAAAGTGCAATAAGTGAGCTCGGTGCATTAAAAAGTAGCAGCCAACTCACTAATAAAGCCAGTAAACCGATGCGTGTACCAAGATCACCTTTACCCGCGTCAGCTAAGCGTCCAGCCCATGTGGCTGCAAATACCCCGGCAACACCAACAAGACCAAATAAACCGATTGTGGCATCGCTATATTCATAAGGTGGTTTGGCTAATAAGAAAGCCAGGGGAGTCCAGAACATGCTGAACAAAGCAAATGACAGCATGCCCAGTATGGAACGGTAACGCAGTATAGGTTCTTTAACAAATAAGCTGAGTACAGAGCCTAATATCTGCTTATAGCTCATATCATTATTATTATGATAAGTTGGTAAGAAACGAGCTAAAGCCAGTGTGGTGATGAACATGGCTACAGCAGCAAACCAATAGATATAACGCCAGCTACCTAGACTGGACAAGCCACCGGACACAACACGGGCTAATAATATGCCCAGTAATAATCCACCCATTATGGTGCCAATGACTTTTCCGCGTTGCTGTTCAGAGACCAGCGTTGCTCCTAATGGCAGTAATACTTGGGCAACAACGGAGCTGAGACCGGTTATAGCAGTGCCTAGTAATAACCATGGCAGGCTGCTAGCGAAACCACTTATTACCAAACCCATTGTGGCAAATAAGCTCATCACGATAATGAGCTTACGGCGCTCCAGTCTGTCAGCCAGAGGTACTAGAAATAATAAGCCAATGCCATAACTGAGTTGGGCGGTGGTGACAATATTACCTGCTAAGGAGTGACTTAAGCCAAACTCAGAAGCTATTGTATCTAGTAATGGTTGGGCGTAGTAATTACTTGCTACGGCAATGCCTGTTGCGGTTGCCATCAGTAAAACCAAGCCTTGTGTTAACACATTTTGTTGCTTTGTCATAAAGGTGTTTCAGTGAATGAGTTAGGCATACTATGCGATGTAAGTATTAATGATTCAAATGCATTGTTATCATTAAAGCTATCTTTAAATGAGATAGATGAATGAATCTAAGGCAAATTGAATATGTGGTAGCTGTAGCTGAGGAATCCAGTTTTACCTTGGCTGCTAAACGCTGCCATACCGTTCAGTCAGCATTAAGTCATCAGATTGCAAAGCTAGAAGAAGAGTTGGGTGTATCCCTTTTTGAACGGACGTCAAGAAAGGTCACTTTAACGCTGGCGGGACAATCATTTGTTGAGCAGGCAAAGCATACCTTAGATTCAGTTCAGAAAATTTACACTGACGTTACGGCAACAACAGGGCTTGTTTCAGGCCGTCTTAATGTCGGCATGATTTCAGCAATGACGATGATTAATATCGTAAATGTATTTGCAGAGTTTCACCAAAGTTACCCAGAGGTCGATATTGGTTTAAAAACAGCCGGTAGTGAAATATTGATCAACGATGTGGCAAACCATCGTTTGGATATAGCTTTGATCGGGTTATGGGTAGATGAGCCGATATCAGGTGTTGAATATTCTCAGTTAGCTGAAGAGCCTCTGGTAGCCGTGTTGCCATGCGAGCATCACCTGGCAAAATATCCTTTGTTATCATTACATCAACTTGCCGCTGAGCCGATGGTTAACTATCCAAAAGAAAGCAGTGCCCGACGACAGACTGATGAAGCTTTTGCCAGCCAGGGCCTTTTATCTAAAGTAAAGTTTGTGGTTGACCATATCAGTTTAATTGAGCAGTTAGTGGCGTCTGGTCTAGCTTATGCTATTGTCCCAAAACCTCTGGCCGAAGAATTCTCTGATGTTGTGGCTATTCCCATAAAAGAAGCACCAAAGCGAGCTTTGTATATGATTTGGTCATCAAGGCCCAGTCCAGCAGCAAAAGCATTTATGTCACTTATCCAGACTTAATACAATTATCAGCCTGTTGGGCTTACTTTAGTAATTTGCTTGCTAGAACAGCTTTAAGTTTGTTTGCATCAGCGGCATGCAAAATTAAGTCATAATGACAAGTATGGTTTTTTGCCTGATAAAAAAGAGCAAATAGACAGCGGATATCTAAATAAATACGCTATCTCTCACTAAACGTTATTGGAATAAAAAATATGGCAGGTGTTGGCTTATTAGCTCTGGTCGATGATATCGCATCATTACTTGATGATGTGTCAGTGATGACAAAGGTGGCAGCAAAAAAGACGGCAGGCGTATTAGGTGATGATCTCGCACTTAATGCACAGCAAGTCACCGGTGTAGACCCGAAACGTGAGCTACCAGTGGTGTGGGCAGTCGCCAAAGGTTCTTATTTAAATAAGTTAATTTTAGTGCCACTGGCTTTAGTTATTAGTGCTGTTTTTCCTATTGGTGTCACCATCTTATTAATGCTAGGTGGTTTATTTCTTTGTTATGAAGGCATGGAAAAGCTGGCTCATAAATGGTTACCACATGAAGAAAGTGATGACGAGCATAAGAAAAAACTGGCCGCTGCAACCACAGATAAAAATATCGATATCAAAGCCTATGAACGTAAGAAAATAAAAGGGGCCATCAGAACAGACTTTATTCTGTCCGCTGAGATTATTGTGATTGCACTCGGTGTTGTGCAAGGAGGGAGCTTTCTAACACAAGCGGTCGTGGTTTCTGTGATAGCTATTGTGATGACCTCTGGTGTCTATGGAATTGTCGCTGGTATTGTGAAATTCGATGATGCTGGTCTGGCCTTAATAAAATACGGTGATGGCGATAGCAACTTTGATGCTTTTCAACGCAAACTGGGACAAATCATTTTATTTCTTGCGCCGAAGTTAATGAAGTTCCTCTCGGTGGTGGGGATGATCGCCATGTTTTTGGTGGGCGGCGGTATTCTGGTACATGGCTTGCCATTTTTACATCATATATTAGAGATATTGAACACATCGATGGGTGCAGTGATGACTACCATCATGCCATTGCTGTTTAATGGGGTGATTGGCCTGATTGCGGGGGTGATCGTGTTATTAATCGTGACAGGGATTAAGAAACTGTTTTAAAGAGATGGGCCAGCTCAATTTGGATTGGCCCATTATTTTTCTAAATAAGACCAAACGCTAACATGGCATTCGCCACGCGTCTGAAACCCGCAATATTGGCACCCAATACATAATTATGCGGCTCACCAAATTCTTCAGCAGTCTGGCAGCAGGCTTTATGAATATGATTCATGATTTCATGCAGACGATCTTCACTGTATTCATAGCTACTACTGTGGGTGGCATTCAGTTGCATCTCTAAAGCTGATGAGGCAACACCGCCGGCATTAGCTGCTTTGCCTGGTGCAAAGGCGACATTATTGCTCTGCAAAATCTTAATAGCTTCTGGTGTGCTAGGCATATTAGCACCTTCACATACAGCTAAACAGCCATTATCGACCAGCTTTTGTGCATCTTCGGCTTCCAGCTCATTCTGGGTGGCGCAGGGCATGGCGATATCGCAAGGAATGTCCCAGATATTACCGTTTTCAATATATTCCGCATCGGGATGGCTATCGAGATAGGTATAGATTCGTTGTCTTTCGATTTCTTTGATACGGATAATCGCATCCACATCAATGCCTTTTTGATCGATGATGACGCCACCTGAATCAGAACAGGCAATGACTTTTGCACCTGAAGCACGCAGCTTTTCCATTGCGTAGGTTGCGACATTACCAGAGCCTGACACCAGAGCAATTTTATCTTTTAGTTCTTCATCATGAACCGCTCTTAGCATATCTTCACAAAAGAATACGGCACCGTATCCTGTCGATTTCTTACGTATGAGTGTACCGCCCCAGCCTGGACTTTTACCGGTAATGACGCCAGCTTCGTAACGTTGAGTAATGCGTTTATATTGACCAAACAAATAGCCAATTTCTCTGGCACCAATGCCAATATCACCGGCAGGTACATCGGTTGATTCGCCGATATGACGATAAAGACTGGTCATAAAGCTTTGGCAGAAGCGCATAACTTCACGATCAGATTTACCTTTCGGATCAAAGTCGGAACCGCCTTTACCACTGCCAATGGGTAGACCCGTTAACGCGTTCTTAAAAGTTTGTTCAAAAGCCAGAAATTTGATCGTGCCGAGAGTCACACTTGGATGAAACCGTAAGCCACCTTTGTAAGGACCAAGCGAACTATTAAAGCCAACACGAAAGCCTCTGTTGATGTGGATTTGACCATCATCATCTTCCCAGGGAACACGGAAAATAATTTGTCGTTCTGGTTCACACAAACGTTCAATAATTTTTTGTTCCTGATATTCAGGATGACGTTCTAATACTGGAGTGAGGGTTTCCAGAACCTCGTATAAGGCTTGGTGAAACTCTGGTTCTCCCGGGTTATGACTGATGATTTGCTGATAGATAGATTCCATTGTTCTAGACTTAATATCCTGTTTGTTTTTTGTGTAGATTAACTATTTGCTAATAGCTAAGCGTTGTTAAGCTAGTGACATACAATATACGGATGAGTTTTCTGTTTTAGCAAATTCATCATAAAAACTTTTCTATCTGAGTTAAGTTTGACATTGCTTGTTGAAAAGCTTTTGATCCTATTTCATAACGTGGTAAATGGAAGTTAAGTAATGAAAAAATATTGTCTTCTGATGTTGATTTTGGGTTGGTGTATACATTCACCAGTTGTCGCCGCCTACGAATGTTATCAAGAATCACCGACAGCGCAGTCATTGGGAGATAAGTATCGTGATATTGATAAAAGTCTTCGTGTTGATAAAAATGAGAAACAGCTGCAGTTTCTGAAAAAACTTAAAGGGAAATGGTCTGGGACCGGAGAAGAAATTCACTGTAAAGGCCCAGAGCGTCACCCTGAAAGATTGCAAAAAAAGATGCAAGTCAAAGCTGAAGTAAGAGAAAGCGGTAACGTTTTGTTTAGGGCACAGTTAGAAAAAAAGTTTCCGGCTGAAGGTGTTACTCGTTCAGATAGACTCGATCTAATTAATATAAAGAATTTATATACGCTGAGTATGAATGGACGACATATTGAAGCTAATCAACGAGAGCATGCTACCAATGGTCCTGATGCGGGTGTACGCTATCTGGAATATATGATTTCGATTGATGCACCAACGGATGATGAACTACATGTAGAGTGGTCGTTATTTATTAACAGTGTGTATGTCTTCACCCAAAAACTTGATTTGACCAGAGACTAAATAAAAAGGAGCCTGGATTATTTCAGGCTCCTTAGTCTTTTGGCTTACTTCAGTAATAAGAACATCGCGCGTCGACCGCGGATGATATTCAGTAATAATTCCTTCTCATTGCTGACCATTGGCTTGAACTGCTCCAGTGACGATACCGATTGACGATTCACTGAAGTGATAATGTCATCAGGTCTCAAACCTGCTTGCCAGGCTGGGCTGCCACGTTTTACCGAATAAATCACAACACCTTCAACTTGTCCGTAATAAGGCGAGTCTTGCTCAATATCACCAAAGGTCGCACCAGATAATTTTGGATGTACCAAGCCATCAGATGCGGTTTTACGCGTTTGTTTAACGGTCGCTTTGATGGTTTTTGCTTTGCCATTTCGAATGATATCGAGTTTGACGGTTTGGCCAACGACCATCAATCCAATGGTATTTCTCAGACTATCCGCGTTAATTAACCGCGTACCATCAACGGCAGTAATGACATCACCTACTTTTAAGCCAGCAACTGCGGCAGCTGAATCAGGAATAACATGGCTAACAACAGCACCTTGTTGAGATTTGATATTAAATGCTTGAGCCAGCTCAGGCGTAATATCCTGCATTTGCACGCCCAGATAAGCACGCTGAACTTCACCATGTTCTAAGAGCTGATCGCTGATTTGCTTGACCAGATTACTGGGAATAGCAAAGCCGATACCGATATTGCCGGATGAGGCGCCACCCGGTGAGAAAATGGCAGTGTTAATACCTACCAGCTCACCACGCAAGTTAACTAAGGCGCCGCCAGAGTTACCGGGGTTAATTGAAGCATCAGTTTGGATAAAGTTTTCATAACCTTCTATGCCTAGCCCACTTCTGCCTAAAGCACTGACGATACCTGAAGTCACTGTTTGTCCTAGACCAAATGGATTGCCGATGGCCACCACAAAGTCGCCTACACGCAGAGAGTCTGAATTGGCCAGTGGCAGGGCGGATAAGTTTTCAGCAGGAATCTTAATAAGCGCGACATCGGTGGCAGGATCACTACCAACAATATCGGCCTGGAAGGTGCGTCCGTCATTTAGTGAAACTGTTACTTCATCAGCACCACGAATCACATGATTATTGGTAATAACCAGACCTTCTTTAGCATCAATAATGACGCCAGAACCTAAACTTTGGCGTTGTCTCACCCTTGGCTGTTCAGGCACATTAAAAAAGTGCCTGAAAAAGGGATCGTTCATAAAAGGGTTGTCTTGAACTCTGACTTCACTTTTTGTCGCTATATTGACCACGGCAGGTTTAGTGCGATCAAGCATCGGTGCCAAAGAGGGCATCTCGTCTTTATCAGAAAACCAGTTAATTGGCAGTGCTGCCGAGGCAACTTGAGCAATTAAAACAAATGCGGCTAACCAAACAATGGATGATTTAAAGCTGAACTTCACAACGCCTCCCGATAAAAATTATTCCAGCGATTCTCGCGGGTTAAAAGCCAGTTCTTCCGCCATCTGCTGGTAAAGCTTCTTCGCTTTATCGTTATTTGCTGGTGGAACCATTATTTGCAAGACCACAAATTCATCGCCAGGTTCTTTGCCAGGCAGTCCACGACCTTTCAAACGCATTTTTTGGCCGCTGCGTGCACCTGCCGGAATGGTCAGATTAATTTTTCCAGCTAATGTCGGCACGGTCACTTTTCCACCTAATGCAGCCTCCCAAGGTGTAATGGGTAAATCTAAATAGACGTCCTTATCTTCCAGACGGAAATGAGGATGTGGTGCAATATTGACTTCAAGATATAAGTCACCCGACTTGCCGCCACCACCCGATTTACCCTGGCCTGACAAACGAATTTTTTTACCAGAGGCAATGCCTGCAGGGATCTTTACATTAATAGTGCCTGACTGACTGGCACCAGCCGGACGCCGAATCGTTTTGGCTGCACCATTAAACGCATCTTCTAATGAGATGGTAATTTTGGCATTCACATCTTCACCACGGGCAAAGAAGTTATCTCCCATGCCGCCGCCCATGCCTCCCATGCCGCCAAACATGTTTTCAAAGAAACTACTGAAGTTGCCACCACCAAAGCCAGCATGATCATCCCAACCTGGAGGTGGGTTAAATGATTGACCGTGACGATAGTTACTACCGAACTGATCGTATTGAGCCCGTTTTTGTTCGTCACGTAAGACTTCGTAGGCTTCACCTACCTCTTTAAATTTATCTTCAGCGTTTGCTTCTTTACTGACGTCAGGATGATATTTTCTGGCCAGTTTCCGATAGGCTTTTTTTATCTCGTCCTGAGAAGCGTCACGGGCGACACCCAAAATTTTGTAATAGTCTTTGTATTCCATAAATGGATTATGTACCTGAAATTGATCTCGATCATGTATTTGGGGATTTCAGTCTCTGTTTTCAATGGGGTTAGGGATTTTTCTGATGTATTGAAACGCCCTGTATGGGAGAATTCGACCCCATTACGAAATTAATGATCATTGACGAGAGAGAATTGGATTATGTTTTCAAAGAAACAACTCACATTCATGGTGGCTGCTGCAGCGACCACAATATGGCAACCCGCCTTTGCAGAAGATACTAGCGAAGATGATATTTCCTTAGGAGAAATGGTAGTAACAGGTACTAGATCAGAAACATCACTCAGAGAGTTAGCAGGTAATACTGGCAAAGTCTCTGAACAAGAGATTGATCTTATCAATGCTGACCATATTGAAGAAACTCTCGCACGCGTAAGCGGTGTGAATATTCAACGCGGGAATGGCGCTGAATCATTAGTCGCCATCCGTTCACCAGTATTAACCGGTCCCGGTGCTGCGGGTGCTTTTCTCTTTATGGAAGATGGTATTCCATTACGAGCAGCCGGATTTGCCAATAATAATGGCTTGGCAGAAGCTGATTATGAGTGGGCAGACAGTATTGAAGTTGTTAGAGGTCCAGGTAGCGCGTTGTATGGTTCTAATGCCGTACATGGCCTGATAAATGTGCTTTCCAGACCTCCATCACTCGATTTGGAAAGAATTCTTGATGTCACCGTCGGATCGGATGACCTTTATAAATTGAAAGGTACTGTCAGTGATACCGTTGGGAAACATGGATATCGTGTCAGTTTTAGTGGGACTGATTTTGGAGGTTGGCGTGATGATGAAGAATACGGGCAACAAAAAATTACAGCTCGTCATGATTACTACGCTGACAATGGTGATACGTTTACAACCGTCTTCTCCGCTTTTAATTTAAATCAAGAAACTGCAGGTTTTGTAGAGTCGGATGATGAAAAGGCTTATGAAGATACTTCGTTGATGAAAACGAATGATGATCCTGATGCATTCCGTGATTGGCACTCTGTTCGATTACATACGCGCTGGGACCATGTCATGGCGAATGGCGATATATTGAGCATTACGCCATATTTTCGTGATAACCGTATGAAATTTAGGCAGCATTATTTACCTTCACGAGCCATTGAGGAAAATGAACACACAAGTTTAGGAACTCAGATTGCCTACTATATGGACTTGGATGGTGGTCATAAAGTTATTTTTGGAACAGATTTAGAGTACACCGATGGTAGTCTGAAAGAGACGCAACAGCGCGCTAGTTATACTGCTTTTGGTAAAAACAGGCAGCAGGGCACTCACTATGACTATGATGTTGTGGCAACGACTATTGCACCTTATGTCCATGCTGAGTGGCAACTTGCCGAGAAGTGGCGTGCGACAACAGGCTTACGTTTCGAGCATGTTAATTATGATTACGACAATAATGTAGCTTCGGGTACAGGTGAAGCAGATGGAAGTCCATGCTTTGCCTCGCCATCAGAATGTTTATATCTCAGACCAGGAAACAGAGAAGATACATTCAATGATTGGAGCCCTAAACTTGGTATCGTGTATGCACTAAACCAGGATCACAGCCTATTTGCGAATTACTCACGAGGTAATCGTGCACCTCAAACAACTGACTTGTATCGACTACAAAATCAGCAAACTGTGGGTGATATGGATTCTGAGAAATTGGATAGTATAGAAGTGGGTTCACGTGGAACGGTAGCTATCATCGACTACGAAGTGAGTTTGTTCTATATGAAAAAGAGAAACTTTTTCTTCCGTGACTCTGATGGACTAAATGTGACTGATGGCAAGACAAAACACCGTGGTGTAGAAGTGGCACTTTCAATGCCTTTATTTGAACAATTTGATTTAGCTGTGAATTACACCTATGCCAAACATACCTATGACTTTACTAATACAGCAAGTGAAGTGCTGTCTGGTAATGAAATTGATACTGCACCAAGACATATCGCTAATGTCCGTCTTGGATGGGATGTTAACCCGCGTAGCCGTGCTGAACTAGAGTGGCAACATATGGGGGACTACTACTTAGACCCTTCAAATGAACACAAATATGACGGTCATGACTTACTGAATTTACGTGTTGAAACAAAAGTGACAGAGAAGCTGACTTTGCATGGACAGGTCAAAAATATTCTAAATGAAGAATACGCTGATCGAGCTGATTATGCATTTGGAAGTTATCGTTTCTTCCCTGGGCAGAAACGTAATTTCCAGATTGGAGCAAGTTACAGTTTCTAAACCAGAAACGGCTTGTTAAATAAAAAAGGCGCTGATTTTCAGCGCCTTTTTTGTTTCTACGATTGTTTAATGACGGGTTGCCCGACGTTCTTCCAGGCGCCTTAAAAACTCACGCATAATGTCATCGTATAAGGCCATGCCAAGGTAGTTATCCTCGACACCACTATCAATGCTGGGGTTGTCATTAATTTCGATAATCACGATACGGTTACCACTTTGTTTGATATCGAGACCATACAAACCATTTCCAATCAGTTTTGCTGCTTTTGTCGCAATTTTCAGTACTTTTTCCGGCACTTCGCTGATAGGAATAGCAGAAGACTTACCACTGGAGGTACCTTTTTTAGTGTTGTGATTATAGATTTGCCAATGACCTTTACTCATAAAGTACTGACAAGCATAGATAGGTTTGTTGTTAAACATACCGATACGCCAGTCATAGTCGGTGTACATAAATTCCTGTAACAGAATAATGGCCGATTGCTGGAAAAACGTCGGTGCTTGTTCGCGTAGTTCTTCCGCATTATTGACTTTAATCACACCTTCTGAAAATGCGCCGTCAGGAATCTTCATTACCAACGGGAAGGTTGCTGTTTCACAGAGTTTGTCTAAACCAGTCGTGTCATTGCGGTATAAAAGGTGTGAATCCGGCATTGGCAGATTGTTGGCTGACAAAAGCTCTTTCAAATAAATTTTGTTGGTACAGCGAATGATCGAGGTGGGATCATCAATCACCACCAAACCTTCACTTTCTGCCCGGCGAGCAAATTTATAGGTGTGATTATGTGTGGCCGTGGTTTCACGGATAAACAAGGCGTCATATTCGGCCAGACGGATGTAGTCTTTTGGTGTGATGAGTTCAACATCAATACCAAGACGGCGACCACTGCTAATAAATTTCTTTAATGCGGCCCTGTCGCTGGACGGCATAGCTTCTTTCGGGTTATGCAAGATAGCCATATCGTAGCGAAACTGACGGCGTTTGGCGGGTTTCCGCCATAGGCGATGACTAAAGCTATCCAGCGCTTCAGCAAAGAAATCTTGCTCTGTTTCACTCAGCTTATTAATCGCGCCGGCTTTTATCTGGCTGATAATCCAGTGTGTGTTAAAACTAAACTCCACTTCCAGAATCGGGCAAGGGAATTGTTCAAATAATTGTCTGGCCAGTTTTTGTAATGAGGTCACTGGTGTTTGCCCAAAACAGATTTTTAATACAAAACTTTCTTCTGAAGCGCCCATGCCGAGCTGTTTATCTAATTGCGTTGATAAATCCGATAAGTCATAGGCATAAAGACTTTTACGAGATAAGTCATTAATGGTGCGTAGTCCAGGCAAAACACGGTGGCCTCGTGCTTCGGCAACCATCGAACAGTAATAGCCGCGGCTAAGGTAATCCAGGCTACGACATAAGTTGATGATTTGCGCAGGTGCCTGTGTATTTTGCGACAAGGATTGCAGATAGGTATCGACATCAATTACTTGTTCGCTGGGAAAGTAAGGACGCCAATCGTCAATATTTTCAACTACTATCAAGTGCTTAGTCATGGTTTGCCCTTACTGTTAGTCGCCGGAATAGGCGTATTAAAAGCGCATCATAAAATGATTAACGCAGTGATGTGATAAAAATTTTTGCATCCCATTTTATTTGCTGGTCAAAATGGCAAAACTCACATATTCTTCGCGAAAATTTTGCACAGGAGGTCTGTTAAAAATGTATGCCGATGCCGTTTTAAGTGTATTTTCGCAGCGCTATTCCAGTGCGAGAGATAAATTTATTGATAATGTTGAAACCAGTTCGATTATTGAAAGGTTGACGCATCATATTCATCCGCTGAAAGGCCCAAAAAACGAAAAATTGTTTTGTGATATCGCTTGGGCGGGCAATCCAAAAGCAGAAAATATCATTGTCTTAATTTCAGGTTTGCATGGCGTTGAAGGTGGCGCTGGCTCTGCCATTCAGGCCGATTTTGTCACACGTTATCGCCGACTTCCTCCGGATGTGTGTGTGGTGCTTGTTCACGCGATTAATCCATGGGGCTTTGCCTGGGCAAGTCGAGGTGATGAGCAGGGTGTGGATGTGAATCGCAACTTTGTCGATTTTGATAAAACGCTTCCGACTTCCCAAGCGGCTGCAATATGGAAAGATCTGGAGCAAGGGAAAACAGATATCGCGACGGTGGCGCAGGACAGAGAAAAATTCGATTTATTATCCGAAGGCCAATATGAACAACCGTCAGCCCCATATTTTGGTGGCAAAGAACCAACATGGTCTCGTCAACTCATCGAAGAGCTGGCAGCACAAATTAAACCTGCCAAGCGTAAACAAGTGATCTTGATTGATATCCACACAGGTTTAGGCCCCTATGGTTTTGGTGAGCTTATTTGTGAGCACCCTGTCGAGAGTCAAGGGCAACAATATGCTCTTGAATTATTCGGTGCTACGGTGACCGAGCCTGCATTGGGCACGTCTACTTCAGGTTTGAAGTTTGGACTACACGATTATTATTGGCATCAGCTAGGTGACAATATATGTTTCCTAACGCTGGAATTCGGTACCTTTGGTACTCAGCAGATGTTACAGGTGTTATCGGATGATCAGGATTTACAGCAGAAAGGCAAAATGGACTGGTCCGATGATGCCACGCTGGATGTGAAGCATGCCATGCAGGACTTTTTCTGCCCTGATCAAAAACAGTGGCAGGAACTGGTGCTGTTTCGGGGGCGCCAGGTCATTGAAATGGCCATAGATGGACTAACTGAACATGCCAACCACAACGCCCGCTGAGTTTTTACTCCGCGAGGCTAGTCTTGATGATGTTAATGCACTCAGTAACATAGAAGAAGCGTGCTTTGAAACCGATCGTATTTCAAGGCGCAGCTTCAAATGGATGATCAAAAGAGGCCACAGCTTATTGCTGGTGGCGACAACTAACGATAAGTTGGTTGGATATGTGTTGTTACTCTACTCACAAGGCACATCACTTGGCCGTGTTTACTCATTAGCCGTTGATGCTGATTATCGTAAAGCCGGTATCGCAGCGAAATTAATGCAGGAAGCCGAGACTCAGGCACTGGATGATGGCCGGAGTTTTCTGCGTTTAGAAGTTCGTCCTGATAATGTCGGGGCGATCAAGCTCTATGAAAAGTTAGGCTATCAACCATTTGATATCGTCACTGACTTTTATGAAGACCATGCCGATGCTATCCGCATGATGAAAGTGTTGCATCATGTACCAGAGGTCACCCATCCAGAAGTTGCACATTACTCTCAATCAACCGAATTTACCTGCGGACCAGCCTGCCTGATGATGGCGATGAAAAGCGTGGACAATGAGTTAGCACTTACTCGCCAGCTTGAATTGCAATTATGGCGTGAAGCCACCACGATTTTTATGACATCCGGTCATGGCGGTTGTAGTCCGCAAGGGCTGGCGTTAGCCGCCAATGAACGTGGTTTGAAAACTACCTTAGTCTGTAACTCAGACGATATTCCCTTTATCAATGGTGTACGTAGTGAAGAAAAAAAGTCTGTCATTGAATGCGTGCATCAGGACTTTATTGAAAAGATAGCCAAGTCCGATATTAAACAAGTCAAAGCCTCAGTGGATGCGGCATTGTTAAGAAAATACTTATCCAAAGGCTCACTGGCGCTGGTGCTGATAAGCTC
This sequence comes from Methylophaga sulfidovorans, assembly GCF_900114205.1. GTDB lineage: Bacteria > Pseudomonadota > Gammaproteobacteria > Nitrosococcales > Methylophagaceae > Methylophaga > Methylophaga sulfidovorans. Next base: position 14,138 of record NZ_FOSH01000004.1, on the reverse strand, counting down.
TTATCGGCTTAATCAAAGTAAATCACCCCACTGGATTCTGGTAGTGTCTGTTTCCGACACCTTTGTTTATTTTCATGATCCGGATGTGGACTGGGATGACAATAAAAGTGTCACCGACAGCGGATATATTCCGGTTACGCACAAAGAATTTAATCGAATGATTGGTTATGGAAAACCACGTTACCAAGCTGCCGTTATTGTAAAAGCTAAGTAGCGAAATGAACTTTATTTAACTGCTGGCAGTCGGTTTTGCTTGCAGGAGATAACTATGATCGAAAAATTAAAACAGATATTTTCATCCACCTTAGGTGAAAACACCGATAGCTATTTAGCCAATCAACAGCAATCTAAAATACTTGCTGCCGTTGCTTTAATGATTGAAATCATTGCGGTTGATAATGAACAGCATGAGACGGAAAAGGCGATGTTACGGCATATTCTCGCCACACATTTTAATGTTGAAGACAGCGATGCAGAAAAATTGATTGCAGATGCCCAAAGAGCTCATGACGACGCCACTGACTTTTACCGCTTTACGGCAGACATTAATCAGCACTATAACGAACAAGAGAAAATTGAACTGATAGAAATGCTCTGGCAAATTGCCTGGGCCGATCACGATCTACAAGATATTGAAGAACATGTGATTCGTAAGCTCGCCAGTTTGTTATACGTTTCCCATAAAGACTTTATTGCCACCAAACTTAAAGTGGTGGGCGAGCACTAATTTGGTGCTGGATTATTCTGAGTTTGCTTTATGCTTTTTCTTATCATTGCGAGTAATGCGTCCATCTTTCATTAAGATACCCAGAATGCTGTAACTGAGATAATCCTTTGAGCCTCCACCATAATCAGATTGAAGTCCAAGGTACTTCGCTGCATCTGAATTTTTTATACCTGAAGGATTAGCTTTAGCTAATTCCATTACAGCCGATTTTAATAACTCCAAGCCCATTTGTGCTTTTTCATAACAGCCATTAGGGATATTAACTTTGACTTTCTTAGATATATTTTCAGGGTTTGGACGTACTTTATTAGTTAATAAACCTCCGTGAGATGCAATGCCAAAAGCAGATATTAATTCAGCTTCAATTTTTAAAGCCTGTTCTTCGGTGAGATTATCTGAAATAACAGTATGTAAGACGTCTAGACCTGCTTCGTGTATCTCATGAATCACTTTTCCCTTGATTGAGTCGTCTATTCTTGTTTGATGTTCCCAAGCTCGATTACCTGTCCCTTTGCCGATATAAAATGGCTTTGCAGGTTTTTGTCTAGGATCTTTTAGGGCATATACGTAAAACGGGTTTTGAGCCATGACGTTCCTTAACTTTCAACGAATTTATTTAACTGAATTAATTATTAATATTATGCTTTTTTCCATTAAAAATAATCCTTAAAATTCAAACATAAACCCTAGACACTATTGATATATAACTCTCAAAACAATAATGTATCTCATTATCAATTGTGAAGTAGTTCTATTAATAATGGCTGTGCAATCGCTGGAATCACTTTATACAGAGCATCATCATTGGCTTCAGAGCTGGATCCGTTCCCGATTAAATAATGTTGAGCAAGCTCAGGATTTGACGCAGGAAACCTTCATCAAGGTATTGATGAAGGGACGAGAGCATGAATTCAATTCACCTAAAGCCTATTTAAGCAGTATTGCTCGTGGTTTGTTGGTGGACTTTTTCCGTCGTCGCACGGTTGAACAAGCCTATCTTGATACACTGGAAACTCTGCCAGAACAACATACTATTTCTGCTGAACAGCATCATCTCATTATCGATACCTTATTACAGGTCGAAAAAATGCTGGATGCAATGAGTGAACAGGGACGACAAATTTTTCTACTGGCTCAACTGGATGGATTGTCCTTTGCTGAAATCAGTAGACAATTAAATGTATCGGTAACAACCGTTCGTAAACATTTTATTTGGGCGATGACGCAGTGCCTGTTATTACTTGAAGATTAAACCATGAAGTTGAATGAAGACATTTTGACTCAGGCTGCCAGCTGGTTTGTGGATCTTCGCAATGCACGGCCCGGAGATGTCATATTCGAAGCACATCAGGCATGGCTTGATGCTGATAGTCGTCACTATGATGCCTGGAAGCGAGTGGAACGTTTACAAAAACAACTGCAATTAGTCCCAAATGAAATCAGACAAGGCACGTTGGAAAAAGCACGTCAGTCACGACGTCAATTAGTCAAAACACTGGTAGTTGTCTTAACGGTAGGCAGCGCTGGTGGTGTGGCCTACAAGCAGCGCGCTTTATCCAGTCTGATGGCACGATACCGTACCGACACGGGTGAACATAAAACCATAGAGCTGACCGATGGCAGCAACGTGTTTCTGAACACTAATAGTGCTTTGGATGTGAGTTTTAGTGATGATGTCAGGGAGCTAACTTTATACCGTGGTGAAATCATTGTTGAGACTGGCAAAGGGATGCCACAGCAGGATTTTATTGTAAAAACGGCACAAGGAAGAGTGAAGGCGCTAGGCACCCGCTTTCAAGTTCGATGTAATGATGGCGAGACCTGGGTCGGTGTTAGCAAACATGCTGTGGAAGTCCTATCAGAAAAAGCCAGTAAAGCTGTCAAAGTGCAAGCCGGTCATTGCATGAGTTTTGATACGTTGAAACACAGCCCATTAAGTTTGATGCCTTTGAATACGGACGCCTGGACACAGGGCATGTTGATCGTCAGTAACTGGCGGCTGGATCAATTTATAAATGAACTTGGGCGTTATCACAAAGGCGCACTTCGCTGTGATCCTGTCGTGGCATCGCTACGTATTTCCGGTGCATTTAATATTAACGATACCCAGTCAGTACTGGAAAATCTTAGTAGCACCTTACCTGTCAAAGTCCGTTATTTCACTCGTTTTTGGGCACAAGTTGAACCTGTCTGATTATTTTTTTAAATAATGGGGTTAACGATTCTGCTTTCTCGTTCGGCCTGTCAGATAACAGCGTTATCGCAACGTCATTATCTACATTAACGAACAGGACCAGTGATGAAACACACCACTTTCTTACCTTTAACTTTGTCGCCATTAAGCCGACAACTCATCATGGCAGGAATGTTAACGACAGCCTTGGCAAGCACTGATCTCATGTTAAATATCAGTCATGCAGACGGCGTGACTCAGCAACAAAGCTTTCATATTCAAGCTGGCACACTTGAATCGGCACTCAACCAGTTTGCTGTACAGAGTGGGATCACCGTTTCCTTCAGCCCTGATGTGGTGGCAGGAATTAAGACAAAACCGTATCAGGGATCAACTGCGCCATCAGCGCTACTGACCGAGTTATTATCTGGCACTGGATTAAAAGCGACGTTATTAAGCAATGGCAGTTATTCCATCGTTAGAAAATCAACGCCTGTCGCTGTTTCACCGAAGCAGAAACAAAGTGTTGAGTTAGACGATATGTTGATCACCTCAACACGTTCTGACACACAGCTAAAAGATTCACCACAAGTTGTGACCGTGATTAATCGTGCTCAGATTGAACAGCAGTTGGATATGAACAGTGATAGTTCTCAGATTTTAAGCAACTTATTACCGTCATTTTCACCTAGCCGCCAAAAGCTCACCGGTGGCGGTGAAACATTCCGTGGTCGTTCACCCTTGTTTCTGATTGATGGTGTACCACAGAGTAATCCATTACGTGACGGCCAGCGTGATGGCCATACTATTGATATGTCGATGGTTGAACGTATTGAAGTCATTCACGGTGCCAGTGCCATTCATGGGCTTGGCGCGACGGGTGGCATTATCAACTTTATTACTCGTCGGCCAAGCCAGGACACATTGAAACAAAGTCTCAATGTGCAAATGACCACGCCAACCGGTGAGTTTGGTGATGAAACCTCGGGTTATCGCACGGATTACAATCTGAGCGGTAGCAAAGATGATTTTGAATATACCTTAGGGCTGAGTTACGAAAGACAAGGTGTGTTTCTGGATGCCGATGGCACCGAAATTGGTGTTGATAATGTGCAGGGCGACATTATGAACTCAAAGAGTTATGACCTGTTCACCAAGCTGGGTTACTGGATAAACGATGATCAGCATATTGAGGCCTCACTCAACCGTTATCAGATCAAAGGTGGCAATGACTACATCAGTGTTGACGGTGATATTGATAAAGGCAAACCAACCACTTCTGTCAGAGGTACGCCAGTCGGTGAAGCTCCTTATAACCGTGTATTAACCACCAGCCTCAAATATCAAAATTATGATTTAGCAGGCATGGAGTTTATTGCTCAGGCATATAGACAAGAGTTTGAAGCTTTATTTGGGGCGTTGAAATCTTCAAGTTTTGAAGATCCTGTTCTTGCACCTGACATGATCGATCAAACTGAGGTGGAATCCGTAAAAAAAGGCGCTAAATTCACGCTTGTAAAGGATGGCTTATTTGATGATAAGTTGAAAGTCACTACAGGGTTAGATTTACTACGTGACAATACATCACAAAATTTAGCTCTTACTGGACGACGTTATGCCCCTGAAATTATTCATAAAAATTATGCGCCTTTTGCACAGTTACAGTTTAAACCTATAGATATGGTGGTACTGAATGCTGGTGTTCGCTATGAACATACAGAGTTAAATGTTGATACATATAAAACCGTGTTTGCAAAAGGTGGTGGCGTAACGGTAAAAGGAGGAAACCCCGACTATAGCGAAACACTGTTTAATGGTGGGATTGTTGTCAGTCCTTTATCTTGGTTGAGTGTCTTTGCTAACTATTCTGAAGGCTTTGGTATGCCTGATGTTGGACGAGTGCTGCGTAGTGTTGAAGTGTCTAACGCTAGTGTTGAAAGCTTACTGGACTTGAAGCCAATCCTAACCACTAATAAAGAAATTGGTTTACGTTTTAACTGGGAAACAGTTGATTTAGAAGTAAGCTACTATGAATCTGACTCTGATTTAGGCTCAAGACTTTCTCCTAATGCTGATAAAACTGATTACACCATTAATCGTGAGAAACAGGAAATCAATGGTGCCGAAGCAAATTTAGGCTGGAGAGTGAATGATGACCATAAATTGAATCTGGCTTATTCCTATATCCGTGGACGCTTTGACAGTAATGGTGACGGCAAAGTAGACAGTGATTTAAATGGTCAAAATATTCCACCTAACCGATTAATTGCCAGCTGGCAGGCAGAATGGTCGCCAAAATTATCGTCATTTGTGCAAGCGAGCTATAACTTTGACCGTAACTTTGATGAAGAAGCCGGTAAGAAAGAAGAGCAGTTCAAAGCCTATGGGCTGATTGATGCCACCATGGCGTATAAACTCTCCACCGGTAAGCTTCATGCTGGCGTCACCAATTTACTGAATAAGGATTATTTCAGTTATTCATCACAAACCAGTTATGGCTCTGATGCACGTAATTTCAAAGGTCGAGGTAGAACGCTTACCGTCGGTTACTCATTAGACTTTTAGTGAGACGTGAAAAGCCACTACCCCTGTGGTGGCTTATTAGTCTATGTAATAAAGGCTAAGTAATTGAAATTGATCAGCGGCCATTGCTAGAAAAATATCTAGATGTTAATGTATCTCATTATCATCTTTATGTTGTTGTAGTATGTCACAACCATCGGTCGATTCTTTATACAAAGATAACCAACCTTGGTTATTCAATTGGTTAGTAAAAAAACTGGGGTGTCAGCACCGGGCAGAGGATCTGACTCACGATACGTTTGTTCGCATATTACAAACGCAGTACAAGCAAAAGGAATTTACTATAGAGCAGCCCAAAGCCTATATCAGGACTGTTGCTAATGGGCTTGTAGTTGATTATTTTCGTAAAAAATCATTGGAGAAAGCGTATCAACAAGCTTTAAATGAAATCCCAGAATTAACGCAGCTGTCTGAAGAGACGCTTTATCTATTAAAAGAAACACTGGAGCAACTTGATAGACTTCTTGAGCGTCTACCAAAACGCGTGAAATCCGTGTTTTTATATTCTCAGCTGGATGGTCTTACCTACGCTGCTATTGCAGAGAAGCTCGGTATTTCTCTGCGAACGGTAAAAAGGGATATGCAACAGGCCTATATTCATTGTTTAACATTTAGCTGGTCTGAAGACAGTGAATAGTGACTGTCCCCCTAACAAAATTATTACTGAAGCAGCCGATTGGTTAATTCGTAGACAAGAATCTCCGTTGACTAAACAGGAGCAAGAGCAATTTGATAGCTGGCATGATCAAAGCAAGGATCATCAAAAAGCCTGGAGAATGGCTCAAACGCTTTCACGGTCATTTCAATCTGTACCCAGTGGTCTCGGCAATACTGTCCTAAAAAGATCGCAAAAGGATCGGCGACAATTAATCAAACTATTAAGTGGTTTGCTGGTGGTACCTGTTACAGGTGTTATTGCGTTTAAAACTTTGCCCGTTTCTAATTGGACTGCTGATCTCAGTACCGCCACTGGTAAGCAAAAAACACAAATATTAGCTGATGGTTCCCGGATCATAATGAACACTCACACAGCGCTGAATATTCTGTTTGATGATCATCTCCGACAGATTTATTTAATTGAGGGTCAAATTCAGATCTCTACAGCAAAAGACTCACTCTCGCGTCCGTTCATAGTTACAACACAGTATGGTCAGGTCGAAGCATTAGGTACGGTGTTCCAGTTAAATCAACTGTCTGATGGCATCGAAGTCAGTGTGCAGCAAGATACTGTTGAAGTGACTACTCTGTCAGGCGAAAAGCAACTGCTGCAAGCAGGGCAGAAAGCTGTCTTTTCTCAATATGATATTAGTCACCCTAAGCCGAGTCATACTGCTGATTCGGCTTGGGTCGAAGGGCAGCTCATCGTTGATGATGAGAAATTAAGTCATGTTATTCACGAAATTAGTCGCTATAGACATGGTTGGTTACGTTGTAGCCCGGACGTAGCGAACTTGAAAGTCAGTGGTGTATTTCAGCTGCATGACACCGATACAGTATTAAAAAATCTGGCGAATACTTTACCCATCAGCCTAGTTTATCGAACACCTTATTGGGTTACTGTCGATAAACCAAATTAATTTGGCCTCTTTTCTTTTGTGCTACGGCTATAGATGTAAACAAATCCTATTTACATTTATAAATAACAGGTAGCTCAATGAAAAAAACTACACAGTCAGAGACTAACACCATACCTGCTTTGCAAAAGCCTATATCCAAGAAGCTGAAAGCCGCTTTTCTACTTTCTGCATCATTAATCATTTCATACCCTTATTCTTCAGTTGTTCAAGCGGATACTCAGCAAAGTCAGCAAGTACAAGTGTTTAACATTGCTTCGGGAGATTTATCCAGAGTGCTCAGGCAGTTTGCAAGCAAGGCAAAGATTACCTTGTCCTTTGACCCTGCTTTAGTGTCGGGTAAGCAAAGCCGTGGACTAAAAGGGCAGTATTCAATAGAAGCGGGCTTGCAACAGTTGCTGGAGGGACAAAGTTTGCAAGTCATCACCATTGATGGCGAAAGCTATCGCATCGAAAATCGTTCTTCATCTAATGAAGTTGAGTTACCTAAAGTGAGTGTGTCAGGTGACTATATTGATGAGACCGGCTTAGGACCTGTGTCAGGCTATGTCGCCAAACGAAGTATAACTGCTGCAAAAGCTGACATACCGCTTATCGAAACCCCGCAAGCAGTGAACGTAGTAACAGCAGATGAAATAGAAATTCATAATGCGGAATCGTTAAATCAAGTATTGCAATATACCCCAGGTGTCGTTCCAATGGGGGCTGATAATACAACAAGTGATGGCATGATTATTCGTGGCTTCAATGTGACGGGGTCATCACCCATCTATCTCAATGGAAGTAAGTTACCCCGCAATACCTTTAGTGGAGTCTCAGAGCCTTATGCGATGGAGCGTATAGAAGTACTCAAAGGGCCTGCATCAGTATTGTATGGTAATGCTGCTCCGGGTGGCATTGTGAATATGGTGAGTAAGTTGCCTGAAACGGAAACCAAGCGTGAGTTAAAAGTGCAGGCTGGTAGTTTTGACCGGCGTCAGCTTGCAGGCGATTTTACTGGTGCTTTAACGGATGATGGCAGTTTATCTTATCGTTTTACTGGCCTGTATCGAGACAGTGACACGATGACCGATCATGTGCCGGATGATCGCAAGTTCGGTCAGTTTTCTTTGCGCTGGCAACCAAGTGAAGATACTTCATTAACATTACTGGCTAACTACCAGCATAACGAAACTGTGTTTGTTTATGGTTTACCGTCTCAGGGGACTGTAGAACATAATATAAATGGTCATATCGACCGTGATTTATTTGTTGGTGAACCTGACTTTAATAAGTTTGATACGCGTAATCAGACATTAGGTTATTTATTCAGCCATCATATTAATGATGCGCTCACTTTTCGTCAGAATGTCATTTATTACAATGCTGAAACGGATTACAACGATATTTATATCGGTTCACTCGATTCCTCACAGCGATTATTATCACGTGGAGCATATATCCGTCATGATGAAAATCGGACATTCACTATTGATAACCAATTCGAAGCCAAATGGGATTGGGGCAATACGGAGCATACTACTTTAGTTGGTATGGATTATGAGAAAAATCAATTTGAACGTATTCAATACAGTGGAAATGTTGCTGCTCTAGATATTTATAACCCTGTTTATGGCTCTACTGTTCTTATGAGTAATTCGCCGGCCAGAAGCACTGCTGAAAGTAGCAAGAAACTTGGCCTTTATGCCCAGGAACATTTGAAGATCGCTGATAAATGGGTAATTATGCTTGGTGGTCGTTATGATAACTTCAAATCTGATACCGACAATAAGCTAACCGGTACTTCCTCAAATAATGATGATCATGCATACACTGGCCGGGCTGGACTGGTATATTTATTTGATAATGGCTTTGCTTCTTATGTGAGCTATTCTGAGTCATTCGAACCTGTCTTGGGGCAGGGTGCTTCAGGTGTAAGCTTTAAACCAACGGAAGGTCAGCAGTATGAAGCTGGCTTACGTTTTCAACCAGAAGGCGCGCCATACTCAGTTTCTGCTTCTGTGTATAAATTGACTCAGAAAAATGTTTCTACTACTGATTTAGTCAATCCTAAATTTCTTGTTCAAGAAGGCGAGGTAGAGTCAAAAGGCTTTGAGCTTGAAGCCAAAGCCAGCCTTAATCAATGGAATTTCACAGCAGCTTATGCCTATATTGATAATGAAGTGACAAAAAGTAATAACGGTAGCGAAGGCAACCGCACCAACAATGTACCGCGTAATATGGCTTCATTCTGGACCGATTATCAATTTGTTAATGTCTTAAAAGGGCTAGGTGCTGGCGCGGGTATTCGTTATATCGGTGAAACTTATAACATTGCCAATACGGTTGAGGCGCCTGGATATACGGTAGTCGATGCTGTGGTGAACTACAGTTTGTCACCGGAGTGGAAACTGGCTTTAAATATTAATAATCTGTTTGATAAAAGATACGCCACATGTAGCTATGCCTGTTTTTATGGGGTAGAGCGCTCAGCGACGCTTACTGCTTCTTATAACTGGTAAATATCTATACCATCGATTATTCAGTAGATTTTTAATGAGACCAAAAAAGCCATCATAGAGTGTGATGGCTTTTTTATTTATAGACCTATTTAACTATGTTGACTGACAGCGTGTTATCTACTTTGAGTGATCGACGTCATTCGTTTTACCTTTGCGTGTGAATGCAAAAACTAGCCAGACAATGAACAAAGGAATGAGGAATGGCAGAAGAAACGGGAAGGTCATAGAAAAAGAGACCAGGCAGAAAAACATCAGGAAACCCAAAATGACAAGTCCAATGCCTGTGAACATGAACGCCATCAATATACCCATGCAAAGTAAGAGGATGGGCACAAAAACAATGCCACCGGCTTCTATCAGATGTTTTAATGGTCCCGTGACTTGCTCGCCATTATAGGTGATGGTGGTATTTGATGGCATCAGGCTCAAGGCACCGATGATAATCAACAAAAAGATAATTAATAAGGTCACTTTTTTCATAGATTTAAATACTCTTCTGCTTGATTCATCGGAATGGTGAGCTTGATAGAAAGCAATAACACCAGCGCTATGCGTCTTTCGACTTTACTTCTGACATTGAGTTGCATTGAAGGAGAGACTTCAAGTTATCAAGCAGAACATATTGGTTTATAGCTGATTAATCATCTTCATCACGTAAGCGTAATTTTCTTTCTTGTTCTTCAGCCAGAATAGCTTGAATTTCAAGCATCACAGCATCGACATCGGCTGCTTCAGTACTCTCTTCAAACAGGCCTGTGAGTTCTGTATCAGGCAGTAATTTACCATTCTCAAACAATGACCATATTTCTTTTTCATAATGGGTATGGCGTAACTCTGGTGCGAACTGGGCGTAGTAACGCGTCATATTTTGTACATCGCGATTTAACATGGCTTGTGCATTATTATTTGCCACGGCATTTACGGCTTGAGGTAGGTCGATAATGACTGGGCCATTTTCATCCACCAGCACATTAAATTCAGACAAGTCGCCATGAACTAAGCCTGCACAAAGCATCTTTTTCACCGAATGCATGACCAGAAGGTGATCTTCAATGGCTTGTTCAGCAGACATGGAGACATCATTGAGGCGAGGTGCAACATCACCATCCTCATCTGTGATGAGCTCCATCAATAACACGCCATTCAAGCAATCATAAGGTTGAGGCACACGCACGCCAGCACTTGCCAGCAAGAAAAGTGCATCCACTTCGGCATTTTGCCAGGTTTCTTCTTGCTGCTTACGACCGAATTTGGAGCCTTTTTCCATGGCGCGGCCACGGCGACTATTACGCACTTTTCGACCTTCCTGATATTGGGCGGCTTTTTTAAAGCTTCGTTTGACGGCATCTTTATAAACTTTGGCACAGCGAATGTCATCACCACATCGAACAACGTAGACATCGGCTTCCTTTCCGCTCATTAAACGACTAATCACGTCGTCCACAAGACCATCATCAACAAGTGGCTGAATTTGTTTTGGTATTTTCATTGCTCGAGGTATATCACTCAAATGTATCCAAGAAAAGATACTGTGCAGTATAAACTACAGACGTATAAGTATATGAGTGTATTACGCTTGCTGGTTATTTTGAGTCAGAACACAAGAAACCTAAAACCTAAGCAAAAAATACTGCTTTTAGAAAAAATAAAAAGGCTTGTTCGGCAGACCTATTACCCCAGTCTGATAGCCCAGTTGCCATTATGCTGTTGATGACAGGCCTCTTCGCTATCGTATGCAATATGCTCAGCAATCCGTTTTAGCTTGATATCCGTAGCCTGAAATTCAGAATGAATGAGTGACTCTATGCTTTGATTCTCATCAGACTCAAGGTAATTATTCAAATTCTGGTTTGTATCAAATACACAAACTACCTTTAAGCTCTTTGGGTAATCGTCATAATTCACCAAGTGGGTTAACCACTGAAAACCATCTATATCTTTCAACGCCTGCTCACAGACATCAGTTAATGATGATCGTATGGTGTTATCTAACTTTTTATCTGTTTTACGCATATTTAGGGTTAGCTTATTAGCCACTAATTGTACTCAGAAGAAACGTGTTTGATAGAGGTTAAGCCTTCTCATCACCCGACTGAATATACTCCATCCATTCTTCAATCGGCATGGTGCCACCTTCTTCGGCTACCTGATTTAATTCATGTTCACGTAATACGTCTTGCATATTATCAATACGTTTCCATGTTGCCACAGGTGTTTTGCATTCTTGTTTGGGGATATAACGCGAGTCTTTCACTTTTTGATAGCGGTGAACATAGCGGGGACAGTTTTGCCATAGTTCAGAAACGGTCACGCGTACCACCATTTCAGCTTCTTGCCATTCAGACAAAAGTGGATCGTCGCTAGATGCAACGGCTGTGCCTTGTACACGAATCCGATACGGTTTCTCAAAATCAATAAATAACAGACCGATTTCAGGGTGGCCTTGAATATTACCCATGGAGTAATACATACCATTGCCGTCATAACTGGGGAACGCAAGGGTTTTTTCATCCAGCACTTTAACAAAGCTGCCTGCTTCACCACCTTTATAGGACACTGTTGGTCGACCACGCTCATCTACCGTAGTCAGAAAAAACATATCCCGGCTTTCGATAAAGCCCTTAGCCATCTCGTCAACTTCAGTGACCAAAGCCACTTCCTCCACCCGATCGGCCATCTCCCGGCTATTGAATAAATCCTGAAGGGCGCGATGTTTATCGTTATATAGTCTGCTCATACATTTTCTCTCAGTGTTTCTATTTATTTTAGGTAATCCATAACTGTACTGTACATAAATAGCGGATGCCATCATAGAAAAATACAGCATAAAACGTCTGCGCAATGCCTGTTTTATGTAGAGTATATTGTAGGTCGGGATGACTAGACGCTGTCGTTGCTTTGACTGTGATAAACACGTTGATATGTTGCACATCCTAATACGCCAAAGCCAACAGCAACTATGAAAGTCACAATATTGGTCATCAAGCTACTCAGAACAGTGTGCATCAAAATCCTGTTGATGGAATACTGATGCTCAGTAAGCTGGTAACGGGAAGTACTCAGAACTGCTCATCTTTTATTCCAAACTAACCTTTATATTGAAGATGAATATCTCCATAAGGTTGGAATGACGGAATAAGCAATGAGACTGAACATGCTACTTCGATCAGGTGTTAAGGTTAATAGCCAATATCAAGAATATGGCGATAATGGTTTGTTGTCTGAGAAAACCTATTTTGGATACGATAACGATGTCAGTTGGCAGCATCAGGCCTTATTGCAAATCGATACTGAAGAAGAGATTGTGCAGGTTCATCTGAGCTCATCGGATCAAAGCGAGTCATCACAATTCAGCTTTAGCATGGATACGAAAAAAGATAGAGAAAAGACTGTCTCTCAATCCTCAAAAACGAGCAGCCATTTTATAGATTTCTATGCATGATTAGATGCACTTTCTGATTTCAGTGCTAGTTCAAGGCAAAACCTGAGTTCAAAGTAACCTAAGGCCAAAAGGTTCATAGCCCCAGAACATCGTACTTTCTAAACTCACTTCAGTTATAAGCCCCGATTGATCATAATTAATCGGGGCTTATTTATATTGGGTATTTAATCGACAAGAAAAATCAGCCGTTGTATTATTCGGATTAGCTGAGATTTTCGTATTATTCGCTTTTCAACAATAGTGGCTAGTTAAGCAAATGGATTTAATGAAATGAGAAATGGAGATCGTCTTATGAATAATGCCCCCCACAAGTTTTTTCATTCCCGAAATAATAAAAATGTGCCTGCCAACTTGATTTTAATTTTCTAGCAAAAAATGGTGTAGGTAGATTCTTTGTTTGAATTCATTAAAAGGCAATTTGTGATAGAGAGCATGCCAAATATTTCAGAAATTGTGGTCAGCAAGAAAAAATATCAGCTTATTTCAACCCTGTTGACGGTTGCTGTCTTCCTTCTTCCATTTAGTTTCATGCTATCTATCTATAGGATTCTGTTCATGAATGGGCTAAAAATAGGAGTAGGAGAGTTTGTTTTCTCTGGGCTGATGGTGAGTATTGTAATTGCATTGATTAGTGCAGCCAAAACTCTGGTTAAATTATTAAATGCTTACTCAAGTTACCTGCGTGGAATCAAGGAGCGAAGATTTAGAGCCGCTGGCTCAGCAGCTATTTCATATCTTTTTAGCATTTACATGGGGTTTTTTAGTTTAAATGAGGCATACCTCTTAGGGTTATTTAATGAACAAACTGTAGTGGTCAACTAATTCCGGACACGGGTTTAGACAGAACTTCCGCCTTTGCAGGTGGACATCCATCGTTAAATTGATGCGGCCGTTGCCAGTTATAATAATTCATCAGGTAATAGCTCACATCACGCATTGCCTCACTTATGTTTCGATACCCCAGTCTCGGCAGCCATTCAGCCTTAAAGCTCCGAAACAAACGCTCCATGGGCGCATTATCCCAGCAGTTACCACGTCGGCTCATGCTCTGAGTCATGCGATAGCGCCATAACCGTTGCCGATATTTTCGAGAGCTGTATTGGCTACCCTGGTCGCTGTGGAATAACACATTCTGAGG
>NZ_FOSH01000027.1 GCF_900114205.1 Methylophaga sulfidovorans | reverse complement strand
ATATGAAAAGCCACCGATTTGGACAGGGATTTGAATACAATAAAACGACACATAAAGAGAGATTATCTGTGTTAATCCTGCTGACAACGATTGCCCACTGGATACTGATGGTGATTGGATTAGCTGCCCGGCAAACACAGCATCATCGTCAATATCAAGCTAATAGTTTGAAAACGGATTCGGTTTTATCATTACCTTTTATTGGTTTTAGAGTCATTGCTGATAAATATGCGAAATTGAAGATAAGAGAATTTATGAAGTCTGTCAGGGCACTTCATTTATCAAGTGCTTACTTGTTTGAAACGCTATAATTTTTGTGGGGATCGTACAGACTCTGACCCTATTGTTTTTTTAATTAGGATTCCATCAAGCCTGCGAACAGCAACCAATTTGGAAAGTCACTGAACCGGAAAAATAATATACGACAGCCTCTTTATTATAAGCTGGAGCTAGTTCATTTCCTGGCTAAATGATTACAAACCCAAGCTCTTTAATCTCGTTATTCACTTCTTTTATATGGTAACTCGCCAAATATTCACCAGGGACTTTCTTACTCGTTTGTTTCCAGCAAACTACCGCCATATCATCACGACGCAACACCCCAAGTATTTCTCCCGCAGGATTCAGCGTGGTAAATAATTCTGACTCTTTCCACAGCCTTTCGACATTCTTTCTATTTTCAGGATCACTGGCTTCTTCGTCAGTTTGATATTTTGAGAACACTTCCCAATCTTTTTGATTCGACGCATTAATCACTTCGCCAATCATTGGCTCTACAATTTCAATTATTTCTTTATCTGACTTATCCGTAATCGCCATTTCTAACCGCCCTGATTCTCAAATGTAATAGACCTTACCACACATATACTTCACGCATGATGCTTAAACATGAAGCTGTTGACGTATACAAAATATGGAAATCAACACGTTAAGCGTATTTGATTATTCTTCTGAGATCACTGGTAATTCTTCCAGAAAAAATAGACACTGATAACCGAATTACACGAGGAGAAAATATGCAAACGGTTGTTATCTTCGGTGCGGCTAGTGGTTTAGGTGCAGCCATGGTCGAATATTTTCATGATCAGGATTTTCAAGTGATTGGCGTGGCAAGAGACCCGGCTAAAAACCCGCGATTAGCCGAGCTGCAACTGGAAACGCTGAGTTGTGATGCCACTGTTCAGATGCAGGTAGAGCAGACGGTTTCCAAGCTGCCAAAAGATGCCTGGGTGATATCCACTATGGGTAGTTACCGTGCTGACATACCAGTAGATTATATCGGTCATCGCTACCTGATTAATGCATTGGAAACCAACGATATCAAGCGCTTTCTGTTGGTGACATCGCTGGGTTGTGGCGATTCATGGCAATACTTGTCTGAACGCTCTAAACAAGGGTTCGGTGGAGCAGCGAGAGAAAAATCACTGGCTGAGTCCTGGCTGCAAACCAGTTCGCTTGATTACACTATTCTCCGTCCTGGCGGTCTGAAAGATGGTGACATCACCCATACTGGCCAGCTCTCACAACATCAAGAAGTCCATGGCTTAATTCACCGGATAGAAGTCGCGAGACTGGCCCATGAGCTACTTAAGACTGAACAGAGTTTGGGTCAGGTTTATGAATGTATCGATCCGAAACTGACCTGGTAAACGGGGAATTTAAACTTGACTCTGTCACTTAGATACTTTTGTTATAAGTAACGTACTGTATACCTGACTTGAATATAGTCATTTGGAAATGCTTGAGCACTAGCCTGTTCTAACTTGATAGGCTGAGCTACTTTGCCAAAAAGCGGAATACCATTCCCAAGAACAACTGGCGCTTTTGTAATGATCATTTCATTAATCAGTTGATGATTTAGAAACGAAGTTATGGTTGCACCACCATCAATGTAAGCGTTTTTATAACCCTCGCCATCAAGCCGATTTACCAGCGTCAAAATGTCTCCTGAGTACATTTCCACTTTATCTCGTAAATTCTCAGGCGTCACCTTGATCGAATTGCTCAGTACATAAATTTTGATATTTCCATAAGGCCACTGCTCTGGAGGAAGGTTAAAAGCAGCAAGCGTCTCCATACACTTACGCCCCATAATCATGCAGTCTACCGATGCAATAAAGTCATTAAATCCCATATCAGGATTCTCACTCATATCCGCATCTTGATTGCCTGCACTATGAAGCCAGTCAACACTGCCTTCAGCTGTCGCGATATAACCATCAGCGCTAGTGGCAATAAATACCGAGCATTTCATATGTAACTTAACCTACTAATTGATTACTTATAACGCTGTAAACAGGACGAGCTGCGGCCTTGTTATACATTGACTTTGTACTTGAGGTCATTTGCCTCATCACCGGTAATGCCACGAAAACCCCATTGGTATGGTTGCTGCTCTTTAATAGTGATTTCAACATCAATGGGGGAAATACACAGCTGCTTCTCAATCTGCTCGAACAGTGTTTTGATGAGTTTTTTCTGTGTCTCCGGTTGCCGCCCAGCCATCATGTTGATTTCAATGACCGTGTAAGCCTCAGACCGACCACCCGGATAGTAGAAATCAGATTTATCTAAAGGCACAAAGCGATGAGCCCGCTTATCTTCCGGCATGCCGAGCACTGACTGCATACAGGAATGTATGACATCAGATAGCTGAGCCTTAATTGGATTTAGATGATCTTTGATGCCGTAAACAACGATCATGTATGTTTCCTTTTGATATGTAATACCGTGTTAAGTAATGGTTAACATCCACCGAGTCTGGACCATTGCAAGGTAAAAACAAAACTCATCTTAAACTGAGAGTTCGGAATGTTACGAATCAGTCTTCAACGTTTTGTTATGCTTGGCCCATTCACTACGAAGAATCGCTAAAACAATGGTATCCCACCACTTAGACTTGAAGAAACGATGTTCTCTAAAGTGAGCCTCTTGTCTCATACCCAGTGACTTACAAAGCTTGATCGCAGCCAGGTTTTTACTGATTGTTTCTGCATAAACTCGGTGCACCCCTAACTCTGAAAAGCCAAACTTTAATAATGCTTCAGAAGCCTCGAAACTAAGCCCTCTGCCTTGTACTTCCCTTGAAAAGGCGCCCCCCATCGACGCTTGATTATTTACCTCTAATCGTAAGCAAACTGTACCAATGAACTTTCCTGTGTCCTTACCTTCAACGGCTAATTGATATGCTTGTCGTGGCGTCTCGGAAATTTGTTCAATGAAAAGACGAGTTAATTCTCGATATTTATCAGGCTTGCAGTCACTTTCATCGTAAAAACGTTGGTATTTCGGATCTTGAGACATACTGACAAAAGCACTCTCATCTGCAAGTGTCATATCCCTAATAGTCAAACGATTAGTTTCCAGTTTAAACATCGAATTTCTTTTTCTTCGTAAGGCCCAATGCTTGGCATACGTGACATTTTGGAGCCACAGCGAAAATCAAGCTACAGCAGTTTTTTATAGTCTTCTCTTGTTTTGCATAACGCTGCGCTATAAGGTGAGTGTAGTGAGTCTTAGTGGAGGCCACATCCTTTGTATACGGAACGAATTTGAGCAGCTTATTATGAGGTCTCTTGTCACCACTATAGATTTGAGAGCAATTCGCAACTGAGTTAATGCATTATAAACTATGCCTAATCGACTCCAACCGGCTAAGCCAGAAGCACTATTCAACCGTAAACACTTAATTGTACTTGGTGACATGCTTCTATTTGCGCTAATGCTCACCTTCTTACCATTTGAGCCCAAAATCGTGACGGGCCTAAGCATGCTGGTGTTTATCGCCATTCTTTGGCTCACCGAGGCACTGCATGTCAGCATCACCGCCCTGCTTGTTCCCATTCTCGCCGTAGCATTGGGTGTGTTTAACACCACCGACGCGTTAAGCAGTTTTGCGAACCCGATTATCTTTCTATTTTTAGGCGGCTTTGCTTTAGCAGCGGCGCTACACACTCAACAACTGGATACAGCGATTGCCAACAAGGTTCTTGCTATCGCCAAAGGTCGACTGAGTATCGCTGTACTGCTTATGTTCGCCGTCTCGGCAGGACTTTCCATGTGGATCAGCAATACCGCTACCACGGCCATGATGTTGCCGTTAGTGCTCGGCATACTGCATCAGCTCGACCCAATAAAACAGCGTCCGACTTATGTCTTCGTATTACTCGGCATTGCTTACTGCGCCAGCATTGGCGGAATCGCCACCATCGTCGGCAGTCCACCCAATGCCATTGCCGCCGCACATAATAAAATTAGCTTCGTCGAGTGGATGATACTCGTAGCGCCACTCGCCTTGCTGCTGTTGCCTTTGGCTGTCGCGGTGCTTTTTATGGTGATTCGTCCAAATTTAAAACATAAGTTCTCGGTAAAACATGAGCCGCTAGAGTGGACACCAGCAAAAATCATCACTCTACTGATTTTCGCCTTTACCGTGTTCTGCTGGATATTCAGCACACCAATCAATGCACTACTAGGCGGTCTGTCTAAATTCGATAGCTTAGTCGCGCTTAATGCCATTGTGCTGCTGACTTTTTTTGGTGTAGTGAAATGGAAAGACATCGAAAGCACCACCGACTGGAGTGTATTACTCCTCTTTGGCGGCGGTCTATGTTTAAGCGCCGTGCTTAAAGCCACTGGCACCAGCGTCTTTTTAGCCAACACCATTGGTGATTTTTTAGAAGGTAGCCACATACTGTTAGTACTGCTAAGCATCGTGACGTTTGTGGTGATATTAACCGAATTCGCCAGCAACACCGCCAGCGCCGCACTACTCATTCCGGTATTTGCAGCCATTGCCGAAGGTTTAGGAATCTCTCCCTTAGTACTCACCTCGGTTATTGCTGTATCAGCATCCTGTGCCTTTATGCTGCCCGTCGCCACACCGCCCAACGCAATAGTATTTGGCTCAGGCTTTATTCAACAAAGCGATATGATGCGTGCAGGTATTTGGATTAACTTGGGGTGTATTGCGGTGATTACTGGATATACATGGATAGTTTGGTAATTAAGGTCTACCGTCAGAGTGGATATATTTTCTACTCTAGAATCAAATACTCTGACACTATTGATTCTTGCCAGCATTTAGCACACCAACTCCATAGGCTGGAATTTGATACCATCTTTGCTAGCCATTTCTCCAGATATTTTAAAACCAAAACTTTTATAAACCGGAACCGCAAATATTGATGAGCGAACAGTATAAGTGTCTACACCTGATGTGGATATAACACGATTCCATAGCTCTTTTGATATCCCTTTACCTTGATGGTTTTCTGCAACAAATAGATGATAAATATGGCTTGAGCCTTTAATTGAGATATAGCCAACTATCTCTTCATTTAAGATATACACCAGATTTGTAAAATCATCGCTCTTTAACCGATTCTCAAATTCTGAAATTACCAGAGTGTCAGAAAACCAACTTGGGAGTATCGAGTTGTCGTCCTCAAAATAAAAATGAGATAGGGATGACACTAAATCTTTAATTTTAATCGCATCGTCTATTGATGCTTCTCGAATATTCACAATTTCTCCATGAATGCTAACGCCGCGCTCTGTAGAAATTCAGGGCGCCAGCGAGTAAATTTTCCATAGCAGTGCATTGTTATGCATTTGGTTCCACTTTGATTATATTGAAGCCTTCCTCGGGTGTCGGAGCCATAAAATACTTTGTAACCTGCTCAAACATATCTGCCGTATCCGTTGTTGCTCTTTCAGGCTGTTCTTTGCGTCGCTTCTCAATCTGTTTTAAGCAGACTTCATTTGGCAAATCGATGTATACCAGACTATGTGGAGCATCGATCTCAGAGAAAATATTTCGAAACCAACCTCTTTGTGAAAAAGTATTTGCTGGGAAGTCCATCACCACATTTGTTCCCGTAGACAACATGGACTGAACAAGCTTTTTAATCTGTGGCTTAAGTAGATTTGAACATTCAATATAGTCACTTAGTGATGAAATCTTATTTGGGTAAAGAGCCGCAAGCCATTCGTCTTCTGAAAGTAATACTGCATTGCCTTCCTGAGCGATTTGTCTTGCTTTGGTAGATTTTCCTGCACCCATCTTTCCACAGAAGAAAGTCAATGTACCCTTGTTCATAGTTGCTCTCTATTTTGATGCATAACGTTGCTAACCAGCCACGCGGCTTTTTGCGTCGACTGCATTTGCTTTGTTAAGGTAACTATATCAATCTGGCTCCACCATCAATCACCAGAGACAGTCCTGTTGTATAAGAGCTTTCCATTAAATAAATATATGCTTCAGCTACTTCTTCGGGTGAAGCGATTTTTCCAGAAGGGAACTGTTGAGCATATTTCTCCACCTCTGGATATTTTGGAGCAACAAAACCAGGGCTTACAGAATTAACTCTCATTGGCGCCAGTTCTACCGCCAACGACCGGCAGAATGCCTCCGTAGCACTATTGATAATAGACATAGTTGAAGCGTTCTTGAAGATCTTTTCGCCAGCAATGCCGGAGGTCATAACAATGCTGCCATTTTGACTAATATGACATTGTGCCTTCTGGCTGAGCTGGTATTGGCCCCAAAATTTTGTTTCAAATGCTTCTTTCGCCTGTTTGAGATCGGTTTCGGCAAAGGGTACCGAGCTTATCTCTGACCTTGCGGTAATAACAAGATGATCGATATCTCCAATTTCTTTCAATGCCTTTTCTGTTTCGTTTTCGGATGTCACATCAAATGAATAGGTCTCAATGTCATGACCAACAGTAGCCGCTAGATCATTATATTTTTCTGCCGCATTTCTGGAAGCTATAATAATTTTTCCCCCTGCCTTACATGCCTGTTTTGCAACAGCGAGGCCAATGCCGGAACTGCCTCCAACAATGAGTATTCTTTTATTTTGTAATGATTCTTTCATTATTTTTTAACTCCTAACGCCCACAACAAAAGCGAACCGCAAATTGGCGGAGCGTAGTTTGGTCCCTTGCTTGTGATTGTTATACGCGTACAGCTTACTGGACTATTTTTGCCCATGAAGCCCTACATCCAGTAGATTTAAAAACTCGTCTAATACTGGCATCGCCTCAAATCTTCCACCAGAAGACGACACCGTAGCCCAGCTCGCCTTTGAATCAAGGTATATATTTGCAACAACTTTAAATGCACCATCATCTAGTGCACCAACAGGCACCCAATAATAGTCGAGCTCCCGAAGTACATTTGGAACTAGAGACCCACAGCTCTGACAAAAAGACGATGTAAAACCGGTGCTCTTCACCCAAGTTCGGACATTCGCTTGGCCTTTTAACCAATGCAATCGATTCAATGGAACTATTGCGCCAGTATTTGAAGCTGAACCGCCCTGCTTTCTACACAAAGAGCAATGGCACTGATATATGTTTCCATTAAATTCTGAGATTTCATATTCAATTTCGCCACACAAACAACTTCCTTTCACGATTCCCCCATTGAATTCGCATAACGCCTTGGCTTTGCGGCGTGATGGAGCGCCAGTGTAGGAGCGTCCGCCAACAGCCATTTGTTAGGCACTCTCGCCGCACCTTGCACTATTTTGGAGTTGTAATAGCAACTTCAATAATGCGGTAAAGTTTGCATCGCCTTTGGTACATATTTTTTTCGAATAACCCGTCAGATCTGGTAGATACATTTTTTCTGGGTCAGGATTACCTACATAGAATTTAGGTTTTTCTATGGGAAGCCTTGCTAACCTATTTATAAAATCAGAATCCTTGCTGTCTACCATTCTGAGGTAATGGTCGACAGAAATTCCTTCATCATGGCCCGTAATTCCAGAGAAACATTGACCATCCAGTGAACCGAGACCGAAACAATTCATACTATACGTCAGTAAACCCAATGAGTTTGGCCAAATCGCGGATATTTCCTTAAGCGCTTCTTCTTTTGAGTGCATAGACCATATACAGAAACGTCCCTCAACCAACACTTCCCAGATAGGTGTGTCCTCCGATTTAGGTTTTCCAGACCAATAACCGACAGCTGCAGCCTCCCAATCCGGAAGAAGTTGTCCCTGGTCACTGATGATGTCCTCTATCCAAGCCGCATCAACCCTAGTCGATTGTTTTGCCCAAACACTAACATCAGCCAGGTACTCGTCTGTAAAGTGACCTCCCCATTTATTGGAATCCCAAATTCTGGAGAGACTCTCGATATCATCAAAAACGAATACACCACGAAGCCTCGATACACTATTGGGGTTGGTCGCCAGCCGTACCCTCTCCAAGGAGAGTTCCGCCTCCAATCTACCGGCCGATGAACTCTGAAGCATCGACGAAAGTGAGACAGATATAGCAAAATCTTTTTCTGCGTATGGCAGCGACCCAACCGAGTCAAATCCGCCACGTACTATGTTCCAAAGTACCGGCGGATAATGGTGATCTAGGTAGACGTGGCCTTCAAAAGTTCTCATTTTGTGTAATACATATTAAACAGGCGGCCTTATAATTCACCAAATAAAACCCTAACCAATTGATTATTAATGAAAGTGAATTCTCATTCATAGAATTATAAGGTCAAAATTTTGATCTCTGGGTGAAAAATAGTGCCTGCCTTTTGATATCTTCAGCTTCCGATGTTTCATGATTAGCTCGACTATAAACCATTTATTATCAGTGGCATACAAATCCATAAAATAAAAATGGGGAATCAGTTATTCCTTGAAAATTGAATAGACCTGAAATGACCATGACTTCATAGCTGTAGTAACGCTGTTGAAGTAATGGCTCTTCTATCTAATAAAACCTAACCTGCTCAATTCATACGACCTCTGCTATTATCCAATCCAGCTATTACTCAACTAACTCGATTGATATTGAGAGCTTAAATGATGAATCCAACATCCCAACGCTGGCTGTCCCTTCTGCTCTTTGTGAGCCTCACTCTACAGGCTTCTTTAGCCATGGCAGAATCAGGAACGGGTCTGGAAATAGATAATCCTCAGCAGGTTTATGTGGTGTATACCGTAGAACCGGATGGTGTTGATCAGAGTGAACTTGAAGCTATCATCGATAATCAGTTATCCAGTGCCAATATTCAGCAAAGTCCACGTGATGATGCCCAGCTATTTTTACGAGTCGAAGAGCATGCAGGTGAGTACTTGCTTTACCTCGATTTCAGTCGAACAATGCAATATCAGGCTGATGGAAAGTCTTACACCAAAGGCGGGTTTGTCTGGGGTCGTTATGTCAAAGATATCTCCGACATAGATGAGCTGAATGAAGATGTTGAATTCCTCATCAATGAGTTTGTTGAGGAATATACAAAGGCCAATAAACTGTGACTCAATCTAACATAACTCCTGACGATATCGGCAAGGCTTACGACACCATTACTCACCTCTGGCAACGCGAGGAGTTTAATATAAATAAGCACATAAACTGGTCTGCAGTGATGATGCTTTCTAAGGCTTGAATGAAACTGTAATCAGAATGAGCAAATAAATAGAAAAATACTATATGTTTAAACTAGACCACCTAATGATTGAGGTCGATGACCCTCAACAAACAGCAAATCGCGTTGCCGAATTTATGGGTTTACCGCTGGCCTGGCCATTAATGACAAAAGAGGAATACACCAGCATCGGTGTGAATTTTGGCGATATCAATGTTGAGTTTATTAACTTTAATGTCCGCTTTGGCCGGAAAGAAACACACTTCCGAGGCTTTAGTGGCATCGCTTTTACAGACGACGTCTCACTGCAAGTGTCTATGGCTAAACTAGACTCAGCACAATTACATTATCGTATTGGTGAGGAGTGTGAAGCACACACCACATTACCTGTCGAGGACGATCAGATTTTCCCTACTCTTTTTCTGGTGAAATATCACTTTGATACTACGGGCTGGGTTCAACGTCTGCATGATGAATTTGCTGCTTGTTCGGGGGGTAAATTTAATCTTGGTGGCTTTCAATCACTCGCTATCAACAGCAGTCTTCCAGACAGTGCCAAAAGCGAGTTTCAGCTCAGTTCTGCCAGTAAAAACCAGATTGTCTTTAAATCAAACTCAGGGCAAAAACAGCTTATTTCAGATTTAATTGATAATCTGGAAATCGTCATCGCTTAGCTTGGGTAAGCCAGCTTCGGATAGATTCTTATGTTAAGCCATAACCTTGGGCCATTAACACGGCAAGCAAAGGCAAAACGATAAGTAATGCTAGCTCCGTTCGGATAAACATCACCACAGATTTAGGAACGGTAATGACTGATGCCGATGATTTTCTGTTTTTCAGAAAAAATATGGTTGGATATATTGAAAGCAGACCTATCAAAAGAAACAGACCAACTTTTATATGGAAAACAGGATTTGATGAATAAAACCCGGAAGGTTTTCCAACGATAAACCATAGTGTTAAGCCTGCTGC
This sequence comes from Methylophaga sulfidovorans, assembly GCF_900114205.1. Lineage (GTDB taxonomy): Bacteria > Pseudomonadota > Gammaproteobacteria > Nitrosococcales > Methylophagaceae > Methylophaga > Methylophaga sulfidovorans. The sequence goes on along the minus strand of NZ_FOSH01000027.1, from coordinate 3,528 downwards.
AAGAACCACCACAACGGAAACCCCATAGACTATATCAACGATTAAGCACTTTTTAAGATCTGCATTCGTCATCTCTGATTTAACAAGTAGATGCTCAGCGACCAACATGGAAAATAAAACAAACACACCAAGCAGGTGCACATATTTCACCAAAATATAGTCCATAAAGCATCCTTATTATCTTTAGTCGCTAAAGACCAAAACTTATAATCTATGGGTTCGGTATTCAAGCTTTATTATATTTATCAGAATAAGGTTTAATTTCTTTCGTGCGCCGATGGCCTGCCCCATCGTTTAGTGGCTATATTCAGTAAGCGACGAAAGGTCTTGCACTCCATATGATTTGGCGCTTGGCACGCAGCAGCATAACGTAAACCGTCTCGCATCGCCGTCATTTGTTTAATTTTTTCGTCTAATTCATCGGCCCTTGCCAACAACCTATCTCTATCAATATCGACACCGTCCGGTAGCAGCATGACGCGGATGTCATCTAACAACAATCCAGCATTTCGACCTAGTGTAATTAATGCTAACCGGTCTACTACGCCAGGTGAAAATGTTCTGGTTAAACCTTTCCGCCCCGAGGATTGAATCAGTCCTTTTTCTTCGTAGTACCGGATGGTTGATGTTGGCAGCTTAGTGTTTTTTGAGACGTCACCTATTTTCATCTTTTAGCTCTTGACTTCAAGTTGACTTGAAGTAATACCATCACTTTCATATTCATAGCAATAAATTGAGAAATAAAGATGTGGGATGAAAGATACGACACCGATGATTATGTTTACGGCATCAACCCCAATGACTTTTTAAGAGAGAATGTGCATACCATTCCCAAAGGTCGCGTGCTGAGTCTTGCTGAGGGCGAAGGCCGTAATGCGGTATTCCTTGCCAGGCAAGGTTATTCAGTCACGGCTATAGATTCATCCAAAGTCGGCTTGGAAAAGGCCAAACGGCTGGCCGAAGAAAACCAGGTCAATATTGAATGTATTCATGCTGATCTGGGTGACTTTGATCTCGGTGAATCTCAGTGGGATGGCATCGTCTCAATCTTCTGCCCTCTGCCACCAGCTATCAGAAAACGGCTCTATCAGAATGTGATGCGAGGGTTGAAACCAAATGGCGTCTTTTTACTGGAAGCTTATACGCCAGAACAACTCCAATATGGTACTGGTGGTGGTTCATCTGCTGAGTTGATGCAATCCCGAGAAACCCTGATGAAAGAATTAGCTGATTTAACCTTTCTGCACTTATTGGAAATGGAAAGAGATGTCACAGAAGGTATTTACCATACCGGTCTGGCTGCTGTGGTTCAGGCTATCGCAGTAAAAAAGATATGATATAAAATAACCCTACTAAGTATAGCTTCGATACGCTCTAGCTATTGTTGGGTCAATACATTTAATTTTTGGATCGCATGATAAAGAGAATGTGAATGGATTTTGGATTACTCAGTATATTTTTCGCCGTTGCTCTCGCTCATTTTCTTGCTTTATTAAGTCCCGGTCCTGATTTTGTTTTAGTCGTGAAAAGCGCTATTAAAGGTCATCGTAAAAATGCCGTTGGCGTAGCACTCGGTATTACGATGGCGAACGCCACATACATCGGACTTTGTCTGATTGGTGTAGGCGCAATCTTAGCGGCATCCGTTTCATTAATGATTGTATTGAAAATTATCGGTGGTTTATTTCTGCTTTATTTAGCTTTTCACGCTCTGAAAGCCCCTAAATCAGCCTACCGAGAACTGACTGTTGCGTCTAACAACTCAGGTTTAGCAACAAACAGCTTTATGAAAGAATGTCTTACCGGCTTTATGTCCAGCATTTTAAATCCGAAAAACTTATTGTTTTATTTAAGCTTATTCACTGTGGTACTGACGCCAGAGGTAAGCCTCAACTTCAAAATTTTACTGGGTATTTGGATGACGCTGGTCGTCTTTTTCTGGGACGTCGCCATCGTTTATTTATTATCCAAACAGACCGTGAGAAATAAATTAACCCGATTCTCCTTTTATATAGATAAAGCCACAGGTGTTATTTTGGGTGCCATAGGAATTAGTATCGTCAAATCAGTTTTAGCGAAACAATAAACCGATTGTTAGCGAAACTAACACTGAAGTGATGGCGTCAATATAGCCAATAAAATTCCCTAACGGCTTAGGTAAAACCCAAGATGGCTAAGGTTTTACCATCTTCTCTATCTGCTATGATGTGATCCGTTTTAATCAGCCTGTTACCAGCTAAATATTTCAAATCTATAAAACCAATGAGAGAACAAGAATGAGTGAAAATTCACCAAGCAAAACATTTCAAGAACGTGTCGATGAGTTCGTAGCCATTGCCAATGAGCAAGCAGCTGAAAGTTCTGTAGAAGACGTTAATACAGCGGTTCTATTTTCAGCCGCCCGTTTTAATGCCTTCAGTGTTGCCCGCTCTGTTGAAAACGCAGAAAACCTACAAGCCGAAAAACAAGCCGCCATTGAATACTTCACTCAGCGTTATGCCGAAATGCTTAACCAAAACCTCGAAGAATATATCGCTCGTTTTGATAGCTATACACAGAAATAATTCACCACAAACGGCTTATAAAACTGCCAAAAAAAGGGCCAGTCCTTGCGGACTGGCCCTTTTTTATGATCGAGAACGAGGTTATACAGTTACGATGTTCAAGTCATAGAATGTCCCTACAAATAGAAATATAAAGTAGACTGACAACATAACTTTATGACCCCAGCTATTCTTCTTCAGGGTGATATTCCAGCAAGTCACCAGGCTGACAGTTAAGAGCTATGCAAATAGCATCAAGTGTTGATAAACGGATAGCTTTTGCTTTGCCAGTTTTCAGTATGGAAAGGTTTTGCTCAGAAATTCCAACTCGTTTCGCCAGTTCGTTTGATTTCATCTTACGTTTGGCCAGCATCACATCGACGTTAATAACGATACTCATATTAAACGGTATATTCCTGTTCGTGTTTCATTTCTACAGCCTCTTTCATTACCCAAGAAATCACTAATATCACAGAGCCAGTAATTAAAGTGGTCATCTCATTAGAGCCAAATCCTATGGTGAGTAATCGTTCCCCAACGGGGTTTTGAATGGTCAAAGTTAAGCTGAGCAAAGTATCGGATATAATGCCTACTATCACCCAAGCCAGTAAGGCTAATCCCATACGCTTAAAGCAGATGACATTGTCATAAGTGTAGTGGTTTAATGATCCCGGACACCATTTAAGGAGGTAATATGTCCTCCAAAGAGGTGTTCAATGACAAAACAAAGAAGAAGTTTTACTCCTGAGTTCAAGTTGGAGGCAGCCAGTTTAGTTGTCGACCAGAACTACAGTGTTCCAGAGGCTTGTCAAGCTCTTGATGTGGGCGAGTCAGCCCTACGTCGCTGGGTTAAACAGTTACAGGAAGAGCGAGGTGGACATACGCCTGCATCCAAAGCGCTAACACCGGAACAGCAGCGTATTCAGGAACTGGAAGCCCGGGTGAAACGCCTGGAGCAGGAAAAATTTATATTAAAAAAGGCTAC
>NZ_FOSH01000006.1 GCF_900114205.1 Methylophaga sulfidovorans | reverse complement strand
AGGAGTAAAACTTCTTCTTTGTTTTGTCATTGAACACCTCTTTGGAGGACATATTACCTCCTTAAATGGTGTCCGGGATCATTAAACCACTACAGTATGACATACCTGAAATTAGTACCATGAGCGGAACATCAAAATTTCTTAATTGAAATAAGATACTTGGCGGACCAACATGAGCAAAAATTATCATTGAAAGGCCAATGAATCTAAGTAAGTCAATTCGGTGGTCCCTCATTTCAATACTCCTGTATATTTAAATATTATTCATAAAAAAAGGGCTGATAAATCAGCCCTTTTTTATTTTCTATACTATAGAAATAATCGCTTATTTCTTAGCAGCTTCACGCTCTTGAACTTCCTTAATAACTTCATCCGACACATTACGTGGGCATGGGTTGTATTGTAAGAACTCCATCGAGAACTGACCACGACCTGATGTCATTGTACGCAGTGAACCGATGTAACCAAACATTTCACTCAATGGCACATCAGCCTTGATTCGAACACCAGTTGGGCCTGCATCTTGAGACTTGATCATGCCACGGCGACGGTTTAAATCACCAATAACATCACCAACATGGTCTTCAGGTGTAAACACGTCTACTTTCATAATCGGTTCCAACAGTTGTGGACCCGCTTTAGGAATAGATTGACGGTAAGCACCCATTGCCGCTAATTCGAACGCAATCGCAGAGGAGTCAACGGCATGGAAAGCACCATCAAACAAGTTCACTTTAACATCTAATAATGGGAAGCCAGCCAATACACCTTTGCCCATCATCTTCTTGAAACCACCTTCAACTGCTGGCCAGAATTCACGAGGAACGGTACCACCTGTTACAGTTGATTCAAATGTGAAACCACTGCCTGGCTCACCTGGTTCAATGATGTAGTCGATACGACCGAACTGACCAGAACCACCTGATTGTTTCTTGTGTGTGTAGCTATCTTCAACACGTTGTGTAATCGTTTCACGGTAAGCCACTTGTGGTTCACCAACGATAACGTCTACACCATGTGTACGCTTCAGGATATCGACTTTAATATCCAAATGCAGCTCACCCATACCTTTCATAATGGTTTCGCCACTATCCTGGTCAGTTTCAACACGGAATGAAGGATCTTCTTTAATCATTTTACCCAATGCGATACCCATTTTTTCAGAGGCACCTTTATCTTTCGGTGCAATCGCAATCGAGATAACGGGATCTGGGAAGACCATTGGTTCAAGTGTTGCTGGATTTTTAGGATCACATAATGTGTGACCCGTTTGAACGTCTTTCATACCCACGATAGCGATAATATCACCCGCATGGGCGTAATCTAATTCGTTACGATCATCGGCATGCATTTCCACCATACGACCAACACGTTCAGTCTTACCTGTAAAGGTGTTCAAGACAGTATCGCCTTTACGTAATTCACCTGAGTAAACACGAACGAATGTCAACGCACCAAAACGGTCATCCATAATTTTGAATGCCAGTGCACGTAACGGACCATTGATATCAACAGTTGCTACTTTACCTGTTTCATTACCTTCTAAATCAACTTCTGGTTGTGGATCAACTTGTGTTGGATCAGGTAAGTAATCAACAACCGCATCCAATACTAATTGAAGACCTTTGTTTTTGAATGAGCTACCACAGTAAGTTGGGAAGAATGCTAATTCTAATGTACCTTTACGGATGCATGTTTTCAGGTCATCGATAGATGGCTCTTCACCTTCCAGGTATTTTTCCATCAAATCATCGTCCTGCTCAACCGCAGTTTCGATAAGTTTTTCGCGCCATTCTTCGATCTGGTCAGCCATCTCTGCAGGTGGCTCTTCGATGTTGTAGTTTTCAGGATCTTTTTCGTCAGGCCAGTACCATGCTTTACGTGTTAACAGGTCAACAACACCTTTAAACTCGTCTTCGATACCGATTGGCAGCACCATAACCAGAGGTGTAGCTGCAAGTACATCTTCTACTTGCTTAACAACGCGGTAGAAGTCTGCGCCCATACGGTCAAGTTTGTTAACGTAGATCAGACGAGATACTTCTGATTCGTTAGCATAACGCCAGTTAGTTTCTGATTGAGGCTCAACACCACCACTACCACAGAAAACACCAATACCACCGTCAAGTACTTTTAATGAACGATATACTTCGATGGTGAAGTCAACGTGTCCCGGTGTATCGATAACATTTAAACGGTAACCTTTCCATGCACACGTGGTAGCAGCAGACTGAATGGTAATACCACGTTCAGCTTCCTGATCCATGAAGTCCATAGTCGATTCACCTTCGTGAACCTCACCAGTTTTATGAATTTTACCGGTCAGTTTCAGGATACGCTCGGTTGTTGTGGTTTTACCCGCATCAACGTGGGCGAAGATACCTATATTTCTGTACTTGGATAAATCAGAAGCCATAATCCTGTCTCTATTATTTAAATGAACAATTCGTGCATTTACACGGAGTTAAACCCGCCAATTCTAAACTAGAATCTTTATATATGCACACATTTATAAGTAAAAAGGCGACAAAGACTGCTATGTCGCCATTCGATAAATCTACATGCTGTTAATGACAGCTTATTGTTATACCGTTTGCGGAATCTGTAAGGTCTATTTGAATCTATGCTGCATTGGTAACCATTGATATCGATAAACGACACCAGGGACGGATAGCACCAGAAATAAACTGAATACTGTCACAAAAAATTCCCAACCTTGCGTGTAAATATCACCAGAGAACCGGGTTTCAAAAGCCATACCAATACCGAGACTAATGAAGAAATACACGATTAATTCAAATAGTCGTATCCAGTTTGATTTGCGCTCCAACGCATAAACAAAAAACACACGATCACCAATCCACGGTAAATTTGCCAATATAAAAAACAGCCCTAACATCAGCCAAATAGACATGTCATTCCTTAAGAAAAAACCGTTGAACAAATCGACATTAACAATCCTGGAAAAATCCCCAATGCCAGCACCAATAATGTATTTATACTCAATACAAAGGCTGCAGGACCTGAATAAGTAAACTCACATTTCTCTTCAGTTTTGTCGAAATACATCACTTTTATTACCCGTAAGTAATAAAAAGCACCAATGACTGACATCACCACCGCGATTAAAGCCACAGCCATCATATCAACATCAACGACCGCTTTAATGACGCCTAACTTAGCGTAAAATCCAGCTAATGGCGGTATACCTGCCATTGAAAACATAAGGATCATCATCAGCAGAGCCAACCAGGGATGCTGAGAACTAAGCCCTTTATAGTCATCAATATTATCTGCTTCAAAACCATAACGACTCATCAGTAAAATCACACCAAAAGTCGCTAATGTCATCAACGCATATATTAACGTATAAAACAGAGAGGCCGCATAGCCAGCGTCGGTACCTGACAACACCCCCATCAACAAAAAGCCAACATGAGAGATGGTCGAGTAAGCCAGCATGCGTTTAATATTGGTTTGAGCGATAGCCACGACATTACCGATTATCATCGATAAAACAGCCATCAGCATCAGCATCGGTTGCCAATAGGTTTGTAAGTCTATCAGTCCATCCACTAATAATCGAATCAATAAAGCAAAGGCAGCGACTTTTGGAGCAGCAGCAATAAACAAGGTTATCGCTGTCGGCGCACCGTGATACACATCCGGCAGCCACATATGAAAAGGCACGGCACCAAACTTAAAGCCGATACCAATAATAATAAACACAAGAGCAAAGCTCAGAATCGTGTCGCTACTAGATGATGAATACACCGCGGCAGCGACCTCCTGCAACATCAAGCTACCTGTTATGCCATAAATAATCGACATGCCATATAACAACATGCCAGAAGCAATCGCGCCGAGAATAAAATATTTCATTGCCGCTTCTGTGGCGATAACAGAGTCCCGATGCATCGCTACCATCGCATACAAACAGAGTGATAACAGCTCAAGGCCTAAATATAAGGTTAGGAAATGATTCGCTGACACCATAATCAACATGCCCAGGGTAGCGAATAGAGCTAAGACATAAAATTCCCCCTGCAGTAACTGGCGTGCCCGTAAATACTCAACCGAATATAATAAAACACACATATTAATCAAACAGATAGCAATTTTTAATATATCGCTAAGGCTGTCTTTGATATAGGTAGCGGAGAAAGTGGTTCCAGTATCGCCCCATGAGAAAATCACTGTCATCAATACAGCAAATAAGCTTAGTTGACTAAGCCCATAGCTCCATTGAATTTTTCTGTTTCCGGTAAAAGCCACAAATAACAAGACAACACAGGCCATTGCCAGCATGACCATTTCAGGCAATGCAAACAACATATTTGGCACTTGGTAATTCATTATCAGTTGTCCTTTCTATAGCTTGGATTGAGCAACTTGAGTCAATAAATTTTCAACAGAAGCATGCATCACATCTAATAACGGATCAGGCCATAGGCCCAACAATAAGATAATGACAGCTAAACTGGCTAACAGCATAAATTCACGTGAATTAATATCTTGTAACTCAGCCACATGCTGATTGCTGACTTCCCCAAAAAATACCCGCTTGACCATCCACAAAGTGTAGGCAGCACCGAGAATGAGCGTTGTTGCCGCTAAAAAAGCAAACCAGAAATTCGCCTGAAATGCAGCGAGAATCACCATAAACTCACCGACAAACCCCGATGTACCAGGTAAACCCGCATTGGCCATCGCAAAAAACACGGCAAACGCGGTACACGTCGGCATGGTGTTAATCACGCCACCATAAGCGCTAATTTCACGAGTATGCATACGGTCATATAACACACCAACTGACAGGAACATCGCTGCTGAAATAAAGCCATGTGAAATCATCTGCACCATAGCACCTTCCACCGCTAACACGGTTCCACTGCCTGTTGATGAATTAAAGAATATTCTGAAAACAATAAATAAACCTAAGGTGACAAAACCCATATGAGCAATACTTGAATAGGCAATCAGCTTTTTCAGATCTGACTGTACCAATGCAACAAAGCCTATATAAACCACTGCAATCAGTGACAAACTGATTAATAACCAATCAAATGCCATACTGGCATCAGGCGCAATAGGCAGAGCAAAACGAATAAAGCCATAACCACCGATTTTTAAAGTGATGGCCGCTAGGATAACGGAACCACCAGTCGGTGCTTCCACATGTGCGTCAGGTAACCAGGTGTGGACTGGCCACATAGGGACTTTGACGGCAAAGGCAATGAGAAAAGCAAAAAACAGCCAGGTTTGTTCAGCCATGGACAAATTCACAGCATGATAATCAAGCAATGAAAAACTGCCTGCGACATGATGCAAATACAGCAAAGCGATCAATAAAAAGACCGAACCAAAAAACGTGTACAAAAAGAATTTTATCGTGGCATAGACACGATTTGGGCCACCCCAGATGCCAATAACCAAAAACAACGGAATCAGCATCGCTTCAAAAAACACATAAAATAAAATAGCATCGAGCGAGGCAAAAACCGCCAGCATCAGGCCTTCCATAATCAAGAAAGCAGCAAGATAGTGATTCAAACGATATTCGATAATGCGCCAACCAGCGACAACAACCAATATCGTCGATATCGTTGTCAGCATCATCAATGGCAGTGAAAAACCATCAATACCCAGATAATAATAAATACCGAACGTCTCGACCCAAGGATACTTTTCCACAAACTGCATTTGTGCTGATGCATTATCAAAACCCAGATAGAGTCCGATCGACAGTAAAAACGTCAAAAGTGTCGTTATTAATGCCAGCCACTTACTTAAACAGGGACGATCGTTCAGGAATATGCTGATCCCCCCTACCAGAATGGGTAACCAGATAATCAGACTTAACAATGGGAGTTGTGCCAGCATGGTGTCCTATTCCGTCCTTGTCACACTACGAAAAAGGTGAGTAGCAGCCCCACCCCAATAATCATGGCAAAAGCGTAGTGATACAAATAACCGGTTTGTAACTGTCTGGCTAATCGTGAGCACAAAGCCACTGTCTTCGCTGTACCATTTACCAAAGCTCCATCAATCAAAAAGCGATCCCCTACTCGCCACAAAAACTGGCCTAAATATCGCGAGCCACCAGCAATCACTGTTTGATTAAAATCGTCAAAGCCATATTTATTAATAAGGATCCGATAAATAAACTGCCCTTTTTCCTGTAACACCGCAGGCAAATCAGGCCGCCTTAAATATAAAAACCAGGTTATGACAATGCCTGATATTGCCAGCCAGAAAGGAAGTGCTGTCAGTCCATGTAATATAAAGCTCAATACACCATGAAACTCAGTTGCCTGCTCAGCCAACACATCATGTGTTGATGACACATAAATGGCTTGAGCAAAGAACTCACCGTAGACCACACTGCCAATCCAGTAACCAGCAATGACTGAAGGAATGGCTAGCAGAATAAGAGGTAATGTCACCACCCATGGTGATTCTTTAGGCTGATGGCCATGGTCTGTGTTGAATCGCGGCTCTCCGTGAAACACCATAAAAAATAAGCGGAAGCTATATAAAGCCGTGATCAACACACCCGATAGTACAGAAAAATAAGCAAAACCATGACCGGGTATATTGGAAGCATGAACTGCTTCTATGATGGCATCCTTAGAGAAAAAACCGGCAAAACCAGGAAAGCCTATCAGCGCCAAAGAACCGATCAGACTTGTCCAATAGGTGATGGGCATATACTTTTTAAGGCCGCCCATTTTTCGCATATCCTGCTCATGATGCATAGCGATAATGACCGAACCAGCCGCTAAAAAAAGTAAGGCTTTGAAAAAGGCATGTGTCAGTAGATGAAAAACACCGGCGGCATAAGCTGAGACGCCCAAGGCAACCGTCATATAACCTAGCTGTGATAAGGTCGAATAAGCGATAACACGTTTAATATCATTTTGTACCAGACCAAGCAGCCCCATAAATAAGGCGGTAATGGCGCCGATGATCAACACAAATGATAATGCCGTTTCAGAAAGCTCAAACAACGGTGACATACGTGCCACCATAAAAATACCGGCGGTGACCATGGTGGCAGCATGAATCAAAGCGGAGATAGGTGTCGGGCCTTCCATTGAATCAGGCAACCACACATGTAAAGGCACCTGTGCCGATTTACCCATGGCACCAATAAATAACAGAATGCAGGTCAGCGTCATCACCGACCAGCTTGTATCAGGAAATATACTGATAGTTTGTTCTGCCATATATGGCGCTTGCTGAAACACTGCCAGATAATCCAGACTGCCGGCATACATCAGCACAGCAGCGATACCCAGTAAAAAACCAAAGTCCCCTACTCTGTTGACCAGGAAGGCTTTCAAATTAGCGTAAATCGCCGTTGGTTTTTTATACCAGAAACCAATCAACAGATAAGACACCAGGCCAACGGCTTCCCAACCAAAAAATAACTGCATGAAGTTATTCGCCATCACTAACATCAGCATGGCAAAGGTAAATAAAGAAATATAACTAAAGAAACGACAATAGCCATCGTCATCATGCATATAACCGATGGTATAGATATGTACCATTAAGGAAACAAAGGTCACTACCGTCATCATGACCGCACTTAAAGCATCAATCATAAAGCCAACTTCAAGCTGCAATGATCCTGCTTGCAACCAGTGATAGACCGTTCCGTTATAGCTCAATCCATCCACTGTCACCAGCTTTAATACCCAGGCGGACAGGAAAAAAGCCACACCGACTGAAAAGATTGTAATGCGATGCGTCCAACAACGCCCCAAATGACGACCAAATAAACCTGCAGCAATACTGCCAAACAGAGGTGCGATAACGATGGCTAGCAGTAAGCTCTGTGGCATCAGTTACCCCTTTAACCTATCCAGGTCAGACACATTAATGGTGCTGAGATTACGGAAGAGAACTACCAGAATGGCAAGCCCAATAGCCGCTTCAGCTGCCGCCACTGTTAGTATAAAGAACACAAACACCTGACCAGCGGGATCTCCCAAAAAGTGTGAAAAAGCAATAAAATTGAGGTTAACCGCCAACAGCATTAACTCAATACACATCAATAAGATGATGATATTTTTACGGTTCAAAAAGATACCCGCTAAAGATAAACTGAACAGTATGGCGGCGAGAATGAGATAGTCAGATAAAACAATCATGATTCAGAGCCCTCTCCATCTTGTTTTTTGCTGCGAAGATCGACCATTCTAAGCCTATCTGCCGACTTAACCATCACCTGTTTAGCTGGGTCCTGTAACTTACGATGATGCTCACGTAATGTCAGCGTGATAGCTGCAACAATGGCTACGGTTAAGATGACTGAGGCAATTTCGAATGGATAAACATAAACGGTATACAGCAAACGTCCTAACATTTTAGTGTTACTGCCGTCCGTTGCTTGTGCAGCGCTGATATCAAATTGTGGTGCATTCAATACAGCAATCATCTCCACCACAATCAAAGCGGCCACAATAATGCCTAGTGGTAAATAACGCGTGAATCCTTCTTTCAGCGGTGCCAGATCAATATCCAGCATCATCACCACAAATAAAAACAGTACTAACACGGCTCCCACATAGACAAGTACCAAACTAATGGCGAGAAACTCGGCTTCCAGCATTAACCAGATGCCGGCACTGGTGAAAAAAGCTAACACCAGAAATAAAGCGGCACGCACAGGATTACGCACTGTGATAACCATGGTTGCGGCAAACAGTAAAATGGCGGCAAAGATATAAAAAATAACGCTTTCCACTAGTCAACCACCTTAGCGATATGGTTCATCAGCTGCACGATCAGCAGCAATCTCTGGCTCATATTTATCCCCTATTGCCAGTAATTTATCTTTGGTCATGATTTGTTCACCACGATTTTCAAAATGAAACTCAAAATGACGCGTTTCTACAATCGAATCTACCGGACAGGACTCTTCACAAAAGCCGCAATAAATACATTTAAACAAATCAATATCATAACGAGTGGTACGACGACTGCCATCATCTCTGGGTTCAGTTTCGATAGTAATAGCAAGGGCAGGACAGACTGCTTCACATAATTTACAACCAATACAACGCTCTTCCCCATTCGGGTAACGCCTTAAAGCGTGAAGTCCACGGAATCTTGGTGACTGTGGCGTTTTTTCCTCTGGATATTGCACTGTGACTTTACCGGCGAATAAATAACGCCCAGTTAAACGTAGCCCCTGAATCAGCTCCCACAGTAAAAAGCTTTTAAAAAAATGACGGAGACCTGACATCATCCCCCTCCCGCAGTAATGACTGCACTTTCTGTAAACCAAGGCCCAATATCAAATACCTGAGCCGTCGATACAATCACTAACCAAACTAAGGTGACCGGAATAAATACTTTCCAACCCAGGCGCATGATCTGGTCATAACGATACCGGGGAAATGTCGCCCGGAACCATAAATACAGGAACAAAAAGATAGCTGTTTTGCCCAGCAACCAGACTAATCCAGGCACCCATGAAAAGAAGCTTTCCAACACAGGTATACCATCAAATGGCGATAACCAACCGCCCATAAATAGAGTCGCTGCCAGCATCGATATCAGAATCATGTCGGCATATTCAGCCAGGAAAAAAATGGCAAACGCCATACCGGAATATTCCACATGAAAACCGGCGACGATTTCTGATTCCCCTTCCGCAATATCAAACGGTGCTCGGTTTGTTTCAGCCACCCCAGAAATAAAATAAACAATAAATAAAGGAAACAGTGGTATGAAATACCAGTGCCAGAAACCACCTTGTTGAGCTAATACAATTTCGCCAAGATTCAAGCTACCAGCCGCAATCAGTACACCAACCAAAGCAAAGCCCATGGCAATTTCGTATGACACCACTTGTGCAGCACTACGTAATGCCCCTAAAAAGGCATAACGGGAATTAGACGCCCAACCAGCTATCACCACGCCATACACACTCATGGACGTGATCGCCAGGATGTACAAAAGACCAGCATCAATATTTGCCAGTACCATGCCATCATCAAAGGGCATTACCGCCCAGGCGGCCAATGCAGGCCCAATCGCCAGAACAGGAGCTACCAAAAACAAATACAAATTGGATTTTGCCGGGAAGATAACTTCTTTAAGCAGTAGTTTCAGGGCATCCGCTATCGGTTGTAATAATCCCCAGAGACCGACTCTATTGGGTCCAATACGGACCTGTATATAACCAATGACTTTTCGCTCAGCATAAGTCAGATATGCAACTGACAGCATCAAAGGAACAACAATTAATAGGATCTTCAGCACATTTGGCAGGATATCCTGTAAAAACATATCGATCATGTGGCTGCCTCGCTTTGAGAAACAGAGACCTGACCAAACAGGCTGACTAAGCGGCTAGCAGCATCAGTAGTTGTAGCAACATAAACACAACCATCAGCAATACTGTCATCAATCTCTAATGGTAAGCGAACCACACTATCTTGTTGTGTCAGCGTCAACGGTGTTTGATGGTTTAAGCCATGTTTTTCTGCTTCTTTTCTATTGATACGTGCAAACTGTATTCGCTGAGTCTCCGGTGTTTTTTGCAGCGCTTCACTGTGTCGCAATAACGCATCTGTCCGGTACATCGGTACTTCAGAAATCATCATCAAGTCTGACTCGACAGTAAGCGAATCCGGGATATAAGGCGGAATCGGTTTGTCATGTCTCTCAGCCTGTATTTGCCGAACTTCATCGACAACATCCTGTGACGAAATATAGTCAAAGCCTTCTACATGGCTGACATTACCCAGTACGCGCAGAATCTTCCAAGCAGGCCGACTATCACCTCTGGGTGCTACCGCACCAGCAAACTGCTGCCATTGTTTATCTATGCCGACAAAAGTACCTGATGTTTCAGTAAAACAGGCCATGGGTAAAATCACATCAGCCGTTTGTCTTAAAAACTCACTATCAAAACTATGCAACGCCACTACAAAACTAGCGCGTTTTAATGCTTGCTTAGCAATCACCGGCACCGCGGTATCATGCAAAGCATCAAAGCCCATCAACACATAAGCCCGCAGACTTTGTTGCCACATTTGCAGACTGTTCTTAGCCTCTTTGCCAGGTAAGGTATTGGCAATGACATGAGCATGACTATTGGCCGAAGGCACCACAATACAGCGACTACCTGATAACTCAGCAATTTTATGTACTAGAGCACGTATTTTTGCGGCATCAGGATGATGATTAGCTAAATCGCCTACGATAAGTGTTGCGCTAGCGGCATTGGATAACTGCATTGCCACATTTTGCTCAAACGCGGTGGGCGTGCGTTCCGGATATAAAGCTTGCCATTCGTCATCATTATCACTGTCATTCATAAGTGTCGATAATACTTTGGCAATACCTGCTAACGTTGTGAGCATAGTATTGATATCGACAGCCATTTCGTACTCAATTGGCATCAACAAATCTGTCAGGAAAAAATTGATATTACTTACTGCGGCACCCATCATCGCCGCTTGCCTTATACGATGAGCAAGAATAGGTTGCTCAGCCCGAATATGACTGCCTATCAGGACAATAGCATCACTTTCCTGTACGTCTCCCAATGTCCAATTATCCAGAGGATATTGTTGCGGATGATCTGAGAAATCTTGCTGACGAAGGCGATGGTCAATATTTTCAACGCCCAAACCTCGTAACCATTTCTGAAATAGAAACGCTTCTTCCAAGGTCGTTGTAGGTGAAATCAAGCCACCCACTTCTTCGGCACCATGTTTATTGATAATGGTTTGTAAACCTTTTATCGCTGTTTCCAACGCAGTTTGCCAATCAACTACCTGCCAGTCATCATCCACCTTAATCATGGGATCAGTGAGTCGTTTTGGATGAGCCAGAGCTTGGTATGAGAACCTGTCGCGATCCGATAACCAGGCCTCATTGATAGATTCGTTATCTCTCGGCACCACACGCATCACATCATTTTGTCTGACATGCAGCTCAATATTGGAACCAATGGCATCATGAGGTGCGATAGATGGATGGGCTTTCATCTCCCAGGCACGGGCTTTGTAGCGGAAAGGTTTTGAGGTTAACGCCCCAACAGGACACAGATCGATAATATTACCGGACAACTCAGAAACCAGACTATGCTCAACATAAGTACCAATTTCCATATGTTCGCCACGCCCGGTTGCACCTAGTTCTTTAACTCCAGCGATTTCCACACCAAAGCGCACGCATCTTGTGCAATGAATGCAGCGCGTCATATCAGTACGAATTAAAGGTCCAATATCTTTATCTTTTACAACACGCTTACCCTCGGTAAAGCGACTGACACCTTCGCCATACCCCATGGAAAGATCCTGCAATTCGCATTCCCCACCCTGATCACAAATCGGACAATCCAGTGGGTGATTAATCAGCAAAAACTCCATCACACTACGCTGGGCATTAATGGCTACTTTAGAATGAGTGAACACTTTCATGCCTTCAGTGACAGGCGTCGCACACGCTGGTAGTGCTTTACGAGACTTATCTACTTCAACAAGACACATCCGGCAATTGGCCGCTATCGACAGTTTTTTGTGGTAACAAAAACGTGGAATATCAATACCTGCCTCATCAGCAGCCTGAATAATCATTTTTGATGAGTCCACTTTCAGCGGAATACCGTCGATTTCGATATTAACCATGTCTACTCAGCCTTCACGCTGTGTTATCCATACACCGACCATGATCGATGTGGTATTGAAATTCATCACGAAAATGTTTGATGAAACTGACTACAGGTGCTGCTGCAGCATCGCCGAGAGCACAAATCGTATTGCCATTAATATTTTCAGCAACATCTACCAACCGGTCTAAATCTTCTTGTTTACCCTGTCCATCTTCAATGCGTTTAACAACACGATATAACCAGCCAGTGCCTTCACGGCAAGGCGTACACTGCCCACATGACTCTTCATAATAAAAATAGGCGATTCGTTGCAGCGCTTTCACCATACAGGTTGAATCATCCATGACAATCACTGACCCCGCCCCCAGCATGGAACGTGCTTTGGCTATGCCGTCATAACTCATATCGAGTCCCATCATAATCTCAGCAGGCACCACAGGCGTCGACGATCCCCCCGGAATCACCGCTTTTAACTGATGACCGTTCCGGACGCCACCTGCTAATTCCAACAATTCAGCAAATGGCGTCCCCAGAGGCACTTCATAATTTCCGGGTTTATTAACGTGACCGGTCATACAAAAAATCTTACTACCGCCATTATTCGGTGTGCCCAATTCATGAAACCAATCAGCACCATGCTGCAAAATCACCGGAATAGACGCCAAACTTTCAGTATTATTAATCGTTGTCGGCCTGCCATATAAACCATAGCCAGCAGGAAAAGGCGGTTTATAACGTGGCTGACCTTTTTTACCTTCCAGAGATTCGAGTAAGGCGGTTTCTTCACCGCAAATATAGGCACCAGCACCAACATGGGTATGAAGTTGAAAGTTAAAACCACTACCCAGAAGATCCTTGCCTAAATAACCTGCTTCTCTGGCTTCTTCCAATGCTGCCTCAAAGCGTTCTATAGGTTCGAAAAATTCACCGCGGATGTAGTTATAACCGGTTTGTGCACCAATTGTGTAACCAGCGATGATCATGCCTTCTATCACTTGATGCGGGTTAAACCGAAGGATATCGCGATCTTTGCAGGTACCAGGCTCGCCTTCATCAGAGTTACAGACAATATATTTATCGCCGGGCAAACGCCTTGGCATAAAGCTCCATTTCAGACCGGTAGGGAAACCGGCGCCACCGCGACCACGTAATGCCGAGTTTTTAATCTGCTCAATAATGGATTCGGGTTTAAGCTTATTATTCAAGATATTTTCAAGTACCTGATAGCCACCAACCTGACGATAGGCATCTAAAGTCCATGAGGGCGAAAGATGGTTTGTACGAAAACACACTTGATCCAGCTTCATGACTGAACCTCATCAATCAGGGCATCAATTTTTTCTTTGGTGAGATACTCATGGTATTGCTTGTCCATCAGCAGCATCGGTGCACCAACACAAGCACCAAGACATTCCACCTCTTTAAGCGTAAACAGCCCATCTGCGGTTGTTTCACCCGGCTTAATGGCTAAACGCTGCTGTAGATGTTCAAGGATTTCTTCAGAGCCGCACAACATGCAGGAGATATTGGTACATAGACTGATCTTATGTTTACCAACCGGTTCCAGCTCAAACATACTGTAAAAGGTTGCCACCTCGTAGACACTGATGCTTGAAATCGATAAATATTCTGCCAAAGCATCCATAATGGCTCTGGAAAGCCAGCCACCATTAGCTTCTTGCAAAATATGTAGGCATGGAATGACCGCCGACTGAGCACGGCCTCTCGGATATTTGGCTATCCACTTATCTAAGGCCAAACGCAATTGCTCAGTAAATAAAGTCTGTTTAGGTCCGGTTAATACCATTTCTGTCATCGGTCAATCTCACCAAACACAATATCCATCGTACCGATAATGGCAACGACATCCGCCAGCATATGGCCTTTTGCCATTTCATCCATAGCAGCCAGATGTGGAAAACCTGGTGCGCGGATTTTCACGCGATAGGGTTTATTGGCTCCATCCGAAATCATATAAATCCCAAACTCACCTTTTGGATGTTCAATCGCACTGTAAACTTCACCTTCTGGTACACAATAGCCTTCGGTAAATAACTTGAAGTGATGAATCAAGGCTTCCATATCATTTTTCATCGTACTGCGTTTAGGCGGAGCGACTTTTGTATCATCAATAATGACCGGGCCCGGATTCGCTCTGAGCCAATCAACACATTGCTTGATAATACGATTAGATTCACGCATCTCGGCTACACGGACTAAGTAGCGATCGTAACAGTCGCCCTCCTTACCCACCGGAATATCAAACGCCAGCTGATCGTAGACTTCATAAGGTTGTTTACGTCGTAAATCCCACTCAACCCCTGAACCTCTTAACATCGGTCCTGAAAACCCGAGTTGCAATGCTCGCTCCGGACTCACAACACCGATACCTACTGTGCGCTGTTTCCAGATACGGTTGTCAGTTAATAAAGTCTCATACTCATCGACACAGTGAGGAAAGCGCTGTGTAAAATCTTCAATAAAGTCGAGTAAACTGCCGTCACGGTTTTGATTCTTTTTCTTTATTTCTTTTTCGTTGTGCCATTTAGATGCCTGGTACTGAGGCATCTTATCGGGTAAATCACGATAAACACCGCCAGGCCGGTAATAGGTAGCATGCATCCTCGCCCCCGATACCGCCTCGTAACAATCCATCAAATCCTCACGCTCACGAAAGCAATAGAGAAAAATGGTCATCGCACCAATATCAAGACCATGCGATCCTAGCCACATCAAATGGTTTAACACCCGGGTAATCTCATCAAACATGACCCGAATGTATTGCGCTCTAACGGGTACATCAATACCAATCAGTTTTTCAATGGCCATCACATAGGCGTGTTCGTTACACATCATCGACACATAGTCGAGACGGTCCATATAACCAATGCTTTGATTAAACGGCTTGGATTCAGCTAATTTTTCAGTGCCCCGATGCAGCAGACCAACATGGGGATCGGCTCTGACAATCACTTCGCCATCCATTTCCAGAATAAGGCGAAGTACACCATGTGCAGCTGGATGTTGTGGACCAAAATTCAGTGTAAAGTTTTTTATCTCGGCCATTATTTCTCATCCCGGAGATAACGGTTATCGTCACGAATCACTCTGGGTACAAGCGTTCTCGGTTCAATGCTGACAGGTTCATACACCACGCGTTTCTTGTCTTCATCGTAGCGCATCTCGACATTGCCAATAAGTGGGAAATCTTTGCGAAATGGATGACCGACAAAGCCGTAGTCGGTCAAGATTCGCCGTAAATCGGGATGCCCCTCAAATAGAATGCCGAACATATCAAAGGCTTCACGTTCATACCAATCAGCACTGGCCCAGACAATTGTTACACTGTCGACGATTGGCTGCTCGGCAGCCAGCCTGACTTTTAAGCGTAAGCGTTGATTATGTTTAATTGACTGTAAATGATAGGTGACAGCAAATCGGTATCCATCTGTCACGGGTTCTGCATGCCCCAATCCATCTACAGCCCGACTAAAGCCAAACTCTGTCGACTGTTTTGTTTCCCAGCTACTACCGCCATACTCGGAATAATCTACTCCGGCCAAATCCATCAATTGCTCAAATTGATAGTCATCGCGTAATTTTATGCAAACGTCGATAATTTGTTCAGCAGCCACATGCAAAGTGATTTCATTGCGAACCAGTTCACAGTCGAGTAAGGCATCTGAAAAATCCTGTTCAAGTTTGGCTTTTAGAGTTTGCATCATAAAACAGGTCGCTATCAGGGTTGTCTGGCTATGGTATTAGTACGATGAATTTTTTTCTGCAGTTGTAATATTCCGTACAGTAAGGCTTCGGCCGTAGGTGGGCAGCCAGGAACATAAATGTCGACTGGCACAATCCGATCACAACCACGGACAACAGAATAGGAATAATGGTAATAACCACCGCCGTTGGCACAGGAGCCCATTGAAATAACCCAGCGCGGCTCAGACATCTGGTCATAGACTTTACGTAGCGCGGGGGCCATTTTATTGACTAAGGTTCCGGCAACTATCATCACATCAGATTGACGAGGACTGGCTCTGAATACAATGCCAAATCGATCCAGATCATAGCGTGCGGCACCTGCATGCATCATTTCTACAGCACAACAGGCCAAACCGAATGTCATAGGCCATAAGGATCCGGTTCTTGCCCAATTAATCAACTTATCCGCAGACGTAGTGACAACGCCTTTTTCTAGAACACCTTCTATTCCCACTCCAGTGCTCCTTTCTTCCATTCATAGATAAAGCCAACTACCAGAATACCCAGAAATAAAAACATGGCGAGTAGTCCAAACACACCGATCTCATCTAAAACAATGGCCCATGGGAAAAGGAATGCAATTTCTAAATCGAAAATGATGAAAAGAATAGCAACAAGATAATAACGAACATCAAACTTCATGTGGGCATCTTCAAAAGGCTCGAATCCACATTCATAGGCTGATCGTTTTTCACTGTCAGGATGCCGAGGTCCCAATACAAAGCCGGCCAGCAATGGCAGAACACCAAAACCGATGCCGATGATGATAAACAACAAAATCGGGAGATAATTCTCCAGCATGCTGTGCTTCCTTCGGATGTCTCGACAATTCAGCATGAGGGACTCGCGTCACTACCTCATGCCCCTGATTGCAATTTCTACTATGACCGCAATCATCAGGATTGATACTACACACTAAAAACGCTGATGAGAAGTCACAATATTTGATAAATAATGATTTTTACCAAGCTTATCCAGACTAGACAGAACTCAATGTATTATGCTCGAATATGCCTTGCATTAATTTAAGCAATGCTCAATACCCATTAAACGAATATTTCTGATAAAAAAAACAATAAGGTGCATCATTTCGGGTGAATAAGAATAAGTGGTTAAGTACACCTGTAGTGGTAGCCATCGTCATATTATTAGCGGCTTTCATAACAGCTGGCGTAGCAGCTTCACATTTGTTCTCACTGATTCAGGAGGATGTCACGTCACGCCTGAATACAGCATTGGTTACCTCTATCAACAGAGTCAAACAATCTTTCACCAATCATCAGCGCAATAATATTTATTGGTCAGAGAATACTGTTATTCAGCAAATTGCTTTGTTAGCCAATAAGCACGAAAACAGAGCCATGCAACAAGATTTATATAAACTCGTTGATGGCAGTCTGAAAGCGACACTCACCAATGAAGGTTATCGCGACTACAAATTATTTAATGTTAATGGCGAATTGATTTTGTCAGGCATCAGTGGCTTCGCTAAGCCTGATCAGAATATTACCCTGCCAGACGACATTCTCGCTGAATTATCAAAAAAAGCTGTCTACACCTCTCACCCGTTTATGCCTTCCTCAGCATGGCAATCGACGTTACGACATAAATATCCGTTACCAACCATGTTATTTATTGCACCAGTTCATGACTGGGCTGGTAAAACAGTGGCTTTTTTTGCGTTTGAAATTAACCCTGACAAGCTGTTTAACCCCGCTTTTCATGAAAACCAAGTGGGACAAACCGGGCAAGCCTACGCAATAGATGAACAAGGACGGATGCTTACCCAAAGTAAATTTACAAACCAATTAATACGTGCCGGATTAATTGATGCTTCCAACCCACTTAGTGAATTAACACTGGAAGTCCGTGATCCAGGGTTTAATTTACTAGAGTCACCCGATAAAAAAGTGAAAAGCCCTACGCCGCTGACACTCATGGCTAAGTCTTTGACTCAACATAAAAGTGGGGTCAATCTAAAAGGCTATCGTGATTATCGTGGCGTCAAAGTTATTGGTAGCTAGCGCTGGGATGACCAGCTCAATATGGGGATTGTCACGGAAACAGAGGTTTCCGAAGTGTACAAACTTTATCGATCACTGTTATTCAGTGTGATTGTCAGTATTGTATTTATCATTTTTATGACGGCTTTTGGTACCTATTTCTACCGTCGTTCCACCCAGCAACGGATTGTTTCATTGCAGCAACGGGATGCCATTATTAAACAAACCGATGATGGTTTTGTCACTATTGATGACCGGGGGAAAATCACCATGGTCAATCCCGCCATCAGTCTTCTATTTGGTTATCGGGAAGCCGAATTAATTGGTCAACCTGTATCTATTTTGATAGATGAAGATCAACGACATAAACATGATAATTATTTGAAACAAGCGGATATACATGAACCTAAAATTGTTCATCGAACCCGCTCATTATCAGCGACCAGAAAAGATGGCAGTCAATTTCCGATTGAATTAAATATCAGCCCTATGCTGTTTGGCCATCGTAAATTTTATATTGGCGTTATTCGTGATATCTCAGAAAGATATCAATATCAGCAAGAATTAATCAGAGCAATGAAACAGGCTGAGCATGCTAATCAGGCTAAAAGTGAATTTCTTGCCAAGATGAGTCACGAACTAAGAACACCGCTCAATGCCATCATCGGTTTCTCTCAGCTATTACTGATGGATAAGTTAAATGATGACCAGCGTGAGTCTGTCAGCATGATTGAAAGTTCAGGTAATCATTTGCTGTCATTGATTAATGAGGTACTTGACCTGTCACGTATTGAAAGTGGCCATATGTCAGTGTCTGTTGAAGATGTCGAATTAAAACCACTCATCGACCATATTCTGCCTTTTATACACACTCAACTTAAGGCGCTTAATTTAAGTATTACAGAAAGTTATCCCCGACAAGTCCCATCGCTCTTTGTCCGTGCTGACCACATTAAATTAAAACAGGTATTACTTAACTTAATTATCCAATGCGGCAAAATACAATAAGCCCCAAGGCAGTATAGAAATTATTGTTAGCCTTCCGGATAGTGACTCAATTCGTATTGCTATCAGAGATACTGGCTATGGTATTGATGAAAATTTACAGCAACGATTATTCGAACCTTTTGATCGTCTTGATAAAGATGCCTCCGATATACAAGGAACCGGCATAGGGCTTGTCATTAGTCGTGAACTGATTAAGTTGATGAATGGCAGTTTTGGCTTTGAAAGCGAGCGCGATAAAGGCTCGACATTCTGGATAGAACTTCAACGCTCATCGGTTAACAATAGCTCAGTTTTATCCCCTGCAGATAGTCAGCCTGATCAAATGGATGGCGCTCAGATTAAACATATCAAAATTTTATGCATAGAAGATAACCCAACTAACCTGAACCTGATGCAACGAGTTTTTAAACAATACCCGCAATTTGATCTGATAACAGCGGCCGATGCTGAAGCAGGCTTAGAGCTGGCCAGACAATTTGAGCCTGAAGTCATTCTGATGGACATTAACTTACCAGGCAAAAATGGCTTTGAGGCATTAAAAGACCTTAAGCGTTCTGCCATCACCCGTGATATTAAAACGATTGCCTTAAGTGCTAACGCCATGCCAATAGATATTGATAAAGGCCTGAAAGCAGGTTTTGATTATTATCTGACCAAACCGCTTAACTTTAATCTGTTAATTGAAACTATCAGCCGAGCTATAGAAAAACCTATCAAACGCTAAGCTTGGGGGAGACTCCATAAACGGACTTTATGTCAAGCTGAGTTAGCCCAGCATTGTATGGCGTCTAATACCTGCTGATTTAACGTTACTGCACGATGTTCATCACTGGCTTCAGTATAACAGCGTAGTTCAGGCGCATTACCAGAAGGTCTGATATGGATAATTTCATCGTCAGCAAATGACATTCTGATACCATCAGTTGTATCGACAGCATTAACCTCATCCATGAAAGGAAACAGTTGTTTAACCAGCTCTCGATTCAGATGATTATCAGGTAATAAAATTTCAAGTAATAATCGACTTTTTTCCAGTGCGAAGTTTTTCAGGCGATCACTACTGGTATAAATTGCTGGCATGGAAGAGTTCAGTTCAGACACGGTCTGTTGTCTTTGTTTAGCTAATAACAACACACTTAAAATAACAATCACAGCGTCACGTGTAGGCAAAGGACTTAATGTATTTCCTGCTAATGCAATCACTGATTGCTGTAGAAAACCGCCATTTGCTTCATAACCCACCACACTCTTTTCTGAGTCACTCGCCGCATTCTGCATTGCTGAGATGACGTACGGTGAACCTATTCGGGTACGTATGACCTGTTCAAAAAAGTCCGCATTCACAGAAGAATTACTGCTGACAGGAGTCACCACGATATCAGCAGCAAGATAAATCGCAGTCAATAACCCAACTATATCGCCTCTGAGCCAACGTCCATTTTCATCGCTGAGCAGTGGTCGGTCACTATCACCATCCGTAGATACAATCGCATCCAGCTTATTTTCAGCAGCCCATTGTTGTGCGAGTTTGACATCTTCAGGGCGAATTGCCTCAGTATCTACTGATACAAACTGCTCACTTCGACCTAAACAGATAGTGTTTGCACCAAGGCTAGACAAGATTTGTTGAAGCAGATCTCTAGCCACAGCAGAATGCTGGTAAATACCAATAGTCATTCCTGACAAGCAGTTTTCAGGGAAAAACTCGGAGAAACGTTCTATATAGAGTGTTTCAGCTAATAATGATGGCTTCGCAAGTATATTATCTTGCTTAACAAACTGACCATCGTTATTAAATAACTCATCTGGTAAATCAACAAACTGCTGTTTTATAGCTTGTTCATCCGCCTGAAGTATTTCGCCTATTGGCAGATTAAACTTCATGCCATTGCGATCATCGGGGATATGACTTCCCGTCACCATAATGCTCGCCATTTTATATTGGATGCCATACAAAGCAACGGCTGGAGACGGAATAAATCCTAAGTTAACAGGCTGTAAACCATAATGCTGACAGGCTGTGGCCACGGCATTCATAATCCGTGGAGTGCTTTGCCGAAGATCACCACCAATACCAACTCTATCGCCTTTCTGTATCTGCTTGCCAGCTATCAGATGCTGCAAAAATGCAGCGGTATAGGCAAAACAAACACGATCTGTCATATCAGTGACAAGGCCACGTGTACCACTAGTACCGAATTTGACGCCAGAATCTGACATCAATTGTTCAATATGAATTTTCATCTGAATAGTTTAATGACGATGGTAATTATCCTGGAAGCGGACAATATCATCTTCACCAAGATAGCCACCAGATTGAATTTCGATAATTTCTAAAGGCACTCGTCCCGGGTTATGTAGACGGTGCTTTTGTCCAACAGGAATAAAGGTCGATTCGTTTTCTGAGAGTAAAAAGACCTCATCTTCTCTAGTTACCTCAGCAGTACCCTGAACCACTACCCAATGTTCAGCACGGTGATGATGCATTTGCAAAGATAGTGACGCACCTGGTTTTACCCTGATACGTTTGACCTGAAACCGTTCGCCAAGATCGATAGAATCATAATATCCCCATGGACGGTAACAAAGACGATGATTTTCTGCTTCAGGTCGTGACTGCGCCTTAAGTTTGGCAACGATATCTTTGATGTCTTGTGCCTGGGCTTTGCTGGCAACCATCACGGCATCTGCTGTCTCGACAATCACTAGATCTTCAACGCCAATTGCCGAGACAAGTCGGTGCTCGCTATGAATATAAGCGTTTTTTACATTCTGTATTTCGACATCACCTTTGAGAACATTATTATTCTCATCCTGTTGTGAACACTCCCACAACGATGACCAGGATCCGACATCATTCCATCCGGCATCAAGAGGCACGACAACGGCCTTTTTAGTTTTCTCCATCAAAGCATAATCAATAGAGTCTGATGGACATGCTTCGAAAGCGGCTTTATATAAACGAACAAAATCTAAATCCTGTTCACTTTTTGCTACGGCTAGACGGCATTGTTCAACGATATCAGGATTAAATTTGTTCATTTCTTCAATCAATACTGAAGCTTTAAACATAAACATCCCACTGTTCCAGTAATATTCACCAGAACTCAGATATTGTTCAGCAGTGGCTAAATCAGGCTTTTCTACAAATTGCTTAACCGCAGAAATAGTGTCTTTTTCTTCAGCCTGAATATAGCCATATCCAGTATGAGCACAGCTTGGCACGATACCAAACGTGACCAGATTCCCGGCCATTGCCTGCTGTTCGGCAAGATTAATTGCCTGATGAAAGGCTTTATTATCAGCAATGACATGATCAGCAGCCAACACTAACAGTACAGGATCCTGCTCACGTGAAAGCGCCTGAAATGCAGCACTAACAATTGCAGGCGCAGTATTTCTACCTACTGGCTCCAAGACAATACTAGGAGACTCAATATCAATTTCTAATAATTGCTCTGCCACCATAAACCGGTGACTCTCATTACAAACAACGATAGGAGATGCACTATCCAAACCTTTCAGTCTGAGTATAGTTTGTTGAAACATTGAATCATCACCAAACAAATTTAAAAATTGTTTTGGTTTATGTTTACGCGAAAGTGGCCACAAACGTGTACCACTTCCGCCAGACATTACAACAGGTATCATTTAAAATTCCGTTCTAACAAGTTGTCAGCTATTAGTTGTCCAGTGAGCTCAATGCCGTGTCAATCTCGGCGATTAAAGCGCTATCATTATCTTGTGATGCTTGTTGCTTTGCCGTGTTTAGATATTGTCTGGCTAATTCACTATTGCCTTGCTTCGCATGTAAAACACCGAGATGATAGTTGAATACCGCCACATTTGGATCTAATGAAACAGCTTGTTCCAGTACGGGTTTTGCTTCATCAAGATTATTCAGTTTCACATTGACCCAACCATAACTATCCAGGAAATAAGGCTGAGTTGAAGACTTAAAGCGTTTAGTAATTTCCAATGCACGATTTAAGTTTTCTGGCGACTCAAACCGATCTGTTAATAAGCTGGCCAAATTATTGGCAGCGATATCAATATTATTATTCTTTTTCAGGATCGCATCATATAAATTACGAGCTTCACCATAATTACCGCGAGACTCTTCAATAGATGCCAGCTGTAATGAAAAACGGATATTGTCGTCAATATTATCAACAGCTTGTTTCAATATTTTTGCCGCTTCAGTGAGCTTGTCATTACGCAAGTAATAATCGGTCAGGAGCGAATAACCTAAAGTCCACTTTTTATCTTCTGCAAGCTTCTTCTCAAGAATATTGATTGCTTGCTCAGTTTTATCGATCCGGAAATAATGAATGGCCAGGGTAGCGAAACCATTCATTGACTGCGGATATTTCTGGTTGAAATTGTTCAAATAGTTTTCTAATTGTTCATTTTCATCCAATGCTTCCATACTGGTAGCCAAGCCCTGCATTGCACGACTTGAATTAGGATCCAGTTCAAGCGCGGCCTCATACTCGGCCTTTGCAAGCGCATAGTCACCCTGCCCCTCATATAACTGTCCAGACAATAAATGAGAAAGTAAGGTATCACCTTGTTGATCTTTAAGCAGGTCAATAGTTTCAATCCCTGCTTTCCAATCTTTTTTCAGGATTCTGATCTCTGTCAGTTGTTGCAATAAGTTGGTATTGGTCGAATTTTTTTCTAAGGCCGTCACCAAAACTTGTTCAGCTTTATCGTAATTACTTTCCTTAACCAACATACTCGCCACAGTTAATGCAGCAGTTGCATTATAAGGATTGGCAGCTAAAGCTTGTCGGAAACTGTCTTCTGCCAAGGCATCTGAACCCTGTTTCTGATAGGCTTGTGCCAGTAATATCATGGCTTCATCAGAATCTGGTGAGTTTCTTAGTACAGTCCTTAAATCCGTGACGGCCTGATCATATTTTTGATCGATTAAATCAAGTTTTGCTCTGACCAATAATGCACCACTTTCCTCAGGAGCAACATCAAGAACCGATTGGGCTAACTCACGGGCTTTGTTGAAATCCTGTTTTGATGCATAGTAAGACGCTAACATCACACGCGCCTTATTTCCGTTAATACCCTGCGGATCTTCTTTAACGATACTGTTCAATTCATTAACTGAACCATCAACATCGCCATTTTTATCTAACAAAGCCGCTTTAGCAAAACGTAACTCATAATTATCAGGTGCTGCTTTAATCATTTCATCCAGTTTGCTTAATGCCTCTTGTGGATTTTTCTGATTAATTAATCCTAATAAAAACTGCTGTGCTTCGGGATCATCAGGATGTTTTTTCAGGAAAGATTGTAGAATGTTTAACGCATCATCGTATCTATCCAGCTTTGAGACTAAAAGTTTAGCGTAAGACAATACCACTTCACGTTCATCAGGCTTACGCTCCAGAATCTCTTTATAGACATTAGCCATACCTTTATAGTCTTTCATTTCGTTATAAAGGCTTAACTCGATCAATCGTAGCGACATATCTTCAGGATATTTCTCAACAGCTTCTTGTGCTTTTGCAAGTGCCGCTGGTAATTGACCTTTATCTTTCAGGATTAAAACTTCTAAGGACAGAATGTCTTTATGATCAGGATAATCTTTTGATATTTCAGCAAGCAGTTTGGATGCTTCGTCAAACTTCTGCTCTTTAGCCAGAATTGAGGCTTTGAGAATTCGACCATCAAAACTTTCAGGTTTTAAAGACAATGCCTTATCGGCTCTGGTCATCGCTTCATCAAGCTTACCGCCTAACAGATAGAGACGTCCCAATTTAATTTGAGCATCAACATGATTGGGATCCAATTGTTCAACCGTGGTCAGATTAGCAAACATCTGTTTCCAGTTTTTGCTTTGCTCATCCAACAAGGCTAATCGATAGTAGGGTTCTGCTTGTCTGGGATCAATCTGAATAGCATTTTTATATTCCAGCCGAGCTTTGTCATAATTTCCGTTATCAAAAAACTCGTTACCACTTTCAACATAATCCGCTGCAGTATCAGCAGAGCTTCCACAGCCCGCCGCCATCCCCAGCATCAATACCAGTAATAAACCTTTACTCGCTTTCATATCCCTACCTTATTCAGCAATATATTGTTTTAACTTTGGCTCAGCGACCTTCATGAAGGACAATATTCGTTGTTCTGCTTGAGCCACTGTTTCATTATCCGCCACCATGGTGACCATTCTCACCAGTGAACCATCTGTTCTGTTTTTTATGATTGAATCCTGTAATAAGTACCACTTGTTAATGTACTCATTCGCAACAATACGACCATGCCCCTGAAACCAGTAATAAACCAGCTGTTCTTGTGTGCCTTTTTTAATAATGACACGATTGGCAGGATGACCATTCGCTTCAATTCGGTCAAATGCAGCTATCTCCCAACCTCCACCAGGAATACATACTCGCGGTGAATGCGGTGACTCACCTTTACGTTGCGTTTCATAATAAGCCACATAAAAGTTAACCGTTTGCTTCTGCTTATTTTGATAGTTGGCTAATAAATAATCCGTCATCGCCAATTTGGATTCAACTCGGTCATCCAAAGGCATTTGATATCCTGTCCACTCATCCAGCTTCATCGGAAAATTAACCAAAGCTTTATGCTCTGGAATAATTTCCTGACGATTATCAATATAGTGCGTTACACCATAGCTTGATATAAGGGTGAGTATAGTCAAACCAAAAATCAGCAGATTTCCCGATGCTGATGAATTATTTTCATAGAATATTGGTTTTGTTTTGTTATATTGCTCTACCCCAAAAACATCAGAAAATGAATATCCCGTTGTCAGCTTTTCCATTAGCCAAATCAGTAATGCAAGCAAACCGGCACAGGCCATGAAGATAATCCAACCTTCAAAGTCATGTAAAAAGCCTTCAGCTTGGGCAATGCCCCAGTTATCTACCAAGACACCAATCACACCAATTCGGAAACTGTTCATCAAAATAGTGATGGGAATAGTTGCCAGAAAAACCACAGCTTTTTTCCAAAAGCTGGCACGGTAGAAATATGCAGCAATAAAGCCCAAGCTCATTAACGGGAATAAGTAACGTAAACCACTACAGGCCTCAACCACCTGGAGTTTGTATACCCCAAGATCAATGATATTGCCTTCAAGGTAAACAGGAATATCAAATAGACGGATAACCTGAACCCCTAACCAGGATGACACCAACTGCAATTTGGCAGTTAGAACAACCTCAATAACGTAGGGTAAAGGTATAGCAAATAACAGTAATAATAGCGGAGCAAGTGTATATCGGCTGGCTTTGCCAAGAAAAATCATAGACAAACCAACCAGAGTCAAAACAAAGGAATATTGAATTAGAATAAATAAGGCGCTTAATTCACCGAGTATGTATACGAGCAATGACAATAAAACAATAATATAGCCACTCCACATAGGGCGGCTGACCGATGAGAGAATCAGGTTCTTTTTCTCCCAAAGAATGTAGAGGCTCACTAATGGTATAAGAAATCCGTGGCTGTACTCTTCCTGTGTGTTCCACCGCGCGTATGCCTCAGCAATCCCCCCCCAATAGGTGATAAAAGCCAACACAAGCGTGACAATAAATACACCTGCTTTCTGATAGCTCAACACTGTGCCTGCTCCTTGCCTTTTCTTATGAAAAATTAACCTGAGATTACCTTGAATCGTTTTAAAACACCAGCTAATGACATTAATCGTTTGATTTTCTGTTCAAGGTTCAAAATAACAACTTCACAACCCAACACAGAAAGATGACCTTGAAGTATCAATAGCCTCGCCATAAATGTACCGTCAATGTAATTCAGCCCTCTCATATCTATCTTCAACTGAGGACGCATTGTTAACAAGGTCGAGCTTATCAATGCATCTAGTTTCTCAAGATTATTAGCATGGAAACATCCGGCTAAAAATAAGGTATCCGTGTTAGGTTGCCAGTTGACGGCATTATTCTGGCTCGCATCACGCTTATATTTTTTATTCACAAAATAGTAGGGAAGTTGTTTGGTCAGTAATAACCAGCTCAAACTCCAGCCATCTTTTAAATACCGTTTCCACAAGTTCGGTTCTTGTTTTATTCGCCATAGCCATTCCAGCCCCAATTTACGCCATTTTTCAGGGGCCCTGACAACTGAGCCGGCAACAAAGTTAATCACCGCTCCCAGATGGCTAATCACCGGAACGTTTAGCTTGGTAAGATTATTCATAATCCAGGCTTGGCCTTTTTTTGCACCCAGTGCGACAAGCAGAAAATCAGCTTCGGCATCATTAATTTTCTGAATAATCTCATCTTTGCTCATATCTTCAATACTGACAAAACCAGGATCGTAGAAACCAACACTCACCATACCTTTAGAATGTGTGTTGAGTTGTTCGTGTGCTTTTTCGGCAACGCCACTTTCACCACCAAAGAAAAACACTTTAATCGGTTTATCTCTATGTTTTTCAGATAAAAACTGGAATAAATCTGACCCCGCTACACGTTCCTTAACAGGGAATCCCATTAATTTAGCTAACCAAACTAATGGCATACCGTCAATTACTGATAAATCACTAATAGCGACTGATTGATAAAAGGCATTATCCTCATGAGCCGCGATAGTGAAGTTAATATTAGGCGTGGAAAGAAAACAACGTTTTTTGGATGAAATAGCTTGTTCAATCAATGTTGCAGACTCAACAATAGTGACAAGGTCGAAAGGTAAGCCTAGCAAAACATGCTGCACTTTCCGCCTTGGTAAGCCTTCAATATTGACTGTTTTATCCCCAATTTCCATAGTTAACTATTTGGTTGTTGAGGAAAAAAAGAATTCCTGTCTCATTTTTTTGAGTTTTGGCTCTATAGATAAATCATAATCACCATCTCGCATCTGAATTAAATCATTCCACGGATAGCTATCTGTTTGTTTCTCCAGCTTTTCTACAAATTGCTCTAATGTTGATATTTTTTTTGCTGGAACACCAACAACAACAGAGTCCTCTTCAATATCTCTAGTTACAACAGCTCCAGCCCCAACCACAACATTAGGTCCAATAGTAACTCCCGGTAATACTATTGCTCCATGGCCTATAAAAACATTATCTTTGATGTCAACTTTACCGACTGAGTCCAGCTTTTTATTAAAAGCTCTATTTAATACAGCTATCGAACCATCATGACCGAGGATTGTACAGTTTGTAAGCATTACATTATCACCAATAGATGTATACTCTGGATCTGTAATATTTGTATATGGCCACAACACAACATCTTTTCCCATATGGTACAAATTTCCCCAGATCCTTATGTATTCTGAATACTCTACAGCTGAAGGCTTACATACCTTTAGATATAGACTTTTTAGTCTACCTGTTTTAAACGCTATGGTCTTAATTAGCTTACGAAGCATGAATCCTATCCCCAAAAGTCAAACAAAAAGAACTAAAACATCATCGTAAATTTTCTGTTTCATTTATCGTACCCCACATTTCCTGGTGCGAGCTCACTACTGGCAAATCAAAACAACAATGTGCATAAATCCAACCGATAAGCTCAACCAATACCCTCTTAGCTCCCACACTGGTTTGCCACCAATGCCCTAAACTGAACTCCTCAGGAGAAGCGCTAATAATACCTATTGGCATAGGTAAAGCCAGAAAAGCTTGTTGATATAAAAACTGTGTTCTGCGGCTATGAACATCCCCAGAAAATACGTTTATACCTTTCATCTCATCTCTAATAGGCGATGATTCAATAAACTTTCTTACCATAACAGCACTTAAATATGTTCTATCCTGAGCAGAAGCTGGGGTTGGAATGACCTTAAGCCTTTTCGCACTAAGCCCCAATAACGTCAACTGATATGCGGCTTGTTCTGCATAAGAATCAAACTGATCTGTAAAGTTTTTTGCTTCAGGGCCCCCTGTGGTAATCACCAAGTCATAATGCCCGGTTCTAAATTCAGCATAAGCCTGACTCAGTGCAGAAGACTCAAGCCAACCTTCTACGACTAGAATATTGGCTGAAACAGGCTCCTGTTTTGCTAAAAAGAATGCAACATTTTTTATCAAAAACAATGCTATTCCCAACACAAGCAATAGGCTGAACATCACAGTCCAAATAGTAGGAACAAGAATATTTCGCCTTCTGAAAAAAAATCCTTGTTTCTGCATTTAAAAACGGCCAATTGTTTCAGTAAATAATGTCTGTAACCGCTTGGCATTGATATCTTGTGCAAATTCCTGTTGCACTTTTTTCTCAGCATTACTGATGAGTTGCTCCCGTAAAGCTTCGTCATTTATCAACTCAAACATCGCTGCAGCTAATTGTTCACTATTACCAGGCTCAATTAACTTACCCGTTTCTTCATCAACGACCAGCTCTGGAATTCCTGAAATCTTTGAGGATATAACGGCCGTACCTACCATCATGGCTTCCATCAACACGACAGGGATACCATCCATATCTCCTTGCTTATCTTTTTTACACGGTAAGACAAACAGATCCAGTTCAGTGACAAATTTCACCACCTGATCATGTGGTAAAGGCCCAAGAAATATGACTTTTTCTGTCAGTTCAAGTTGTTTGACTTGCTGTTTTAATTCCTCTTCTAGTGGCCCTGAACCGGCAATCTCGACAATGAAATCAGAAAATTGAGTCCGCATGATAACTAAAGCAGAAATAAGCGTATCAATGCCCTTTTTCTCTACCAATCTACCGACGACACCTATACGAACAGGACTTGATAATGCTGTTGAAGACTTACAAGTGAATACGCGACTATCTACGCCACAACGAATAATTTCTAATTTTTCAGGTTCAACCTGATAGGTCTGCTGAATATAGTGACGGTTAAAATCAGAAATCGTGGCAAAAAAAACTGACCTTTTCACCTTTTTGTCTAACAATAAACCACGTTCAAATATATCATTAGCATGAGCGGTTACACTGAAAGTAATTCCAGACAGCATACTGGCATACATCGCAATATCAGTAGGTACATGTGCAAAATGTACATGTAGATGCTGAATGTCATTCTCTACTAAATCTTGCGCCAGCTTAGCTGCATAGATGAACCGATAAAGTAAACCTCTTGCATCTCGAGACATAATGTTCACTTGGAACATGTCTTTCACACATTCACCAAGGGCTTTTATGTAATGAAAAGGCTTTTTAGCCAGTAATTTCAGGTGACTAAAAAGCACCTTCTTTTTTGAAGTCGCATAAAGGTATATAACCTTCGACCTCAATTCATCAAGGTCTTGAACAGTGGCTGGCATGATCGGTTTATGCACAGAGAACGGTATTATCTCGTGGCCTAGTTCAGTCAACGCCAGAATTTCGTTATATACAAATGTGGCAGATAACGCAGGAATCTCAGGTGCCAGATATGCCAGTTTCAAACGTATTCCCTTCTAGCCGTGAGATTGTTGCCAAACAACTGTTTGTTGTTCGTTTAACTGTCGAGTTGCTTCAGCTTTCCCTTTAATAAGGCACTGCCATTGGTAATGACGAATAAACGCAACCAGTGGCTTATCAGCGAATCTTGGTTGACGGGTCAACATACTTTTCACATATCCCCACCACATCGCCGCACCACCAAGAAAATAAGGAGGATGCAACATACGGAAGATTGAGGAAGCCGTCATATAAATCAGCCCGGTCCCCATAAAATACTGACCAAAACCATGACGCATACGTCCGGTGAATATGCCTTTCTGACTAGACCCCATCGGTCTCAGGTGAATAAACTGTAAATCAGGCTCATCCCAGCTAACCGCTATCCAACCTAGTTGACGACACTTATGGCAATCGATGCCATCCCACATCACCTGGCGAACAAATCCACCGATTTCCTCAAAACACTTTCGGCGATAAAACTTTGTCATGCCAACGGACATCTCATCACCGCACTTTTCACTGATAAGCTGACCTGAAGTTTTATCTCTGAAATAGGCTTTGCCACTGCATGTACCAATCCGTGGATTCTGATTCATGCGATCAATCAAAATCTCAAAATAACGTGATGGTAAATCTAAATCCAGATCAAACTTACAGACAAAATCAAACTGACTGACATCTACCTGATCATAGCCATAATAAAACGCTTCAATCACACCAGGACCGACGCTACGATGCCCTCGGTTCTCACGTGTAATCACTTTAATAAAAGAGTATTTAGCAGCATACTCAGCCAGAATTTGTGGTGTAGCATCCGTTGAACCATCATCAACAATTACCCATAAGTCAGGCTGAATGGTCTGATTCACAACACTATCCAGTGTTATTCGCATGTAGTCAGATTCGTTGCGACAAGGTGAAACTAAAAGATAATTATTGTTCATTATTTCATCCTGACCTTTACTGGAAACTAATACTATGCAGCTTTCTATACAACAAGTAACTCAGTAACAAAAAACTCAGCATAGGAACTACAAGTGCGATGCCATTGCTTATACCATAAGCAATAAGAATATCTTTGAACGGCATGACCACCTCGTGAAGTACAAAGAGAGGGAATGCTAAAATGCCAGTGACAGATAACAACTGCATAAAATACCGTTTTATTTTTGAAGATTGGTCATATGTAACAAGGGCATAAGAAACCAGTACAAGCAACAAAATAATAACACCACTGTAAGAAATCCATCGCCAAAGATAGTTTTCTCTAACAGGCCAATGATTCCACATATCTATATTGTATACATAGGACCAAGTACTTATTCCCAATAACAATACAGCAAGGCCTGCGTAAAAGTATGGTTGTCGTGTACCAGTCCTTAGTGGAATTTTATTTAATAATAAGCCAATAACAACACCTATCAGTGCACCAGACATCATTAAGAAATAAGCATATTTCCCAGTTAAAATTAATTTAATAAATTCAGCGATCCCATAAGTGTGTACGTCTGCAAGATGCGTCACAGCACCGTAATGGAATAAATAAAGCATTATTGACAGTACTAATGAAAATTCAATCGGATAGTTAGTTTTTCTGATTAATGTAAACCAGTAATACAGCGTTAATGATGCGAAAAAATAAAACGTCAGAACAGAGTAAAACGAATTTGTAAAATCAGTAAAAGTCAAAACTCTGGAGCTAATCACCGATATCGACCAGAACTTTATCAATGCTAATATAATTATTCCTGTTCCCAATAGTACTGCCGTCTTACGGAAAATCCCCTTTAACCTATGAGGGTCTCTCTCTAAAAGTGGATATAAAGAATAACCTGCACCAACACCATAGATTACTGCAAACCCAGGTGTCCCCATTGACAATAGTGGACCTGCCATTGCCGTGAACTGCTCGACATTACCGAATATTTTTTCTAATAATCCTTGATGCCAGTGAGCAAAAATAACAATTAAGACCATCAGCCCTCTGACAATACTAATAGTCATTGTATTTTTGATCGAATCAGAACGTATAGTGTGAAAAGAACTTTCACTGTCAGTGTCAGACATTTTTTTAGCAATTTCACGTACGGTTAACCCTTGTAACATCCCTTTAGATATCTCTTTAGGAACACCCTTTGACTCCATAGCTACCAGAGCACCAATGGCTGACAAAGAGTCACCGCCTAAGTCATAAAAGTTACAATCTGGGTTCACACTCTCAAGTTTCAATACTTCAGCCCAGATTTGTGCAATATCAGCTTCTTCGGAGTTCATCTCATGATAGAAAGTTGTATTACTATCCGTAACCAGCTCGTTATCAGTCGAGGACTCGTATAGTTTTGCCAGTTCCTTACGTTGTACTTTGTTGGTAGAAGTAACAGGAAACTCTCCAAGAGCTACAAGCTTAATAACATTTTTATTATTGATACCAAACTTTTTGAGTACAGAGGATAACGCACTACTCAATACACTTGCACTTAGCTCAAGATCATCACGATAAGCTAATAAAACGGCGTGCCCAGTTAATTCATCAGGAACTGCACAGATAGCGATTCCTTCTTTTAATCCTGTTAGTTCACGCACTTCCCTTTCAAGAGCGTCCGGTGATAATTTAATACCACCACAATTGATGAGATCATCAGCACGACCTTTGTAATAAAGATAACCATCGTCCAGAACGCCTAAATCACTTGTATGAAACCAACCGTCATCATCTATATTAGAAACATACTCACCTGATTTAAGTAATGTTTTAGCAACATGTGGCCCCCGAATACAAATACGGTCTGATTCAGAAATTTTAAACTCCGTTTTACCATAAGCCCGACCGACAGATTCCAGGGCATCTCCCGAAGTTTGATCGAGTCGTAAGAAGCTGCTACGCGATGCTTCCGTTAAACCATAATGCTGTGCAATTTTTGCTTTAGGAAATAGCTCAACTAGCTCTTCTTTCTCAGCACGGCTCATGTACTGGCTGCCAATCTCGATCCACTTTAATTGATAACGTTCATCACCAAATATCTGTTTATTTTTCAATAAAACACGCCAGAGACTGGGAACAGCAGAAACAGCATTAATTTGTTCAGCACTGAGCATATCTCTTATCTCTAAGGGATCGAAACCCTTCTCAGGCAAATATGCCATGCCTCCAACCGCGGCCACCGCTCTAAAGCGGCCTAGACCAAAAGAAAAATTGGCAGGAATACCAACATATTCCTTGATTGAGGAATCTACTTCCATGATAGAGTTCAATCGTGTTGTGACATCATCCAATGCTTCATGTGTTAACAAAACACCTTTGGGCTCCCCCTCCGTGCCTGAAGTAAATGCAATTTGGGCTAAAACATCATCATTTATGAATTGAATATGTTCATTAAACCATCCAGCTTCTGTGGCTGGATTAATCACTTTGGATACACCTGTCAGCTCAATACGTTTATCGTTTTCATCACGGAGTAAAACAACTGTTTCATTTTCTGAATAGCACTGAAAGATAGCTTTGACATAAGCAATCGAGTTCTTCGAAACAATCCCTGTTATCTGCTTATCACTTAACGTCATCTTTTAGTAACCTCGTTCAGATGTTAATTACTTATACTCAATAATGGTGTTTGTCTTACCACGAAGTTTATTTATATAGAAAGAAAATAAACCACCACATTGGGGGAATTTGGACGCCACATTAGAAAGTGCATAAAAAAAGCTTGGTCTAAATCGTCTGAACTGACGAAAATATTTTAAAGTCAACCGTATAATCTGAAATGGATATACAAATAGTAAACAAGCAAACATGAGATGGAAGAAACATAGAAAAGCAATGATAAGTGGTAGTCCAGCAGCCCAAAATACTATTCTCATACAATCCGACTTTCTGAACTGCTCTTCAGACTCACCATGCAACTCATAAGACTCAGCATACGCATGCCCTGCTCGTTTATGTCGTTTCCACCATTGTGATATTTTTGTCATAGCAGCGTCATGCAAAGTCATCTCAGCATCCAGTCGCATAATTCTCCAGCCTTGCTCTCGCATACGAAAGCACATTTCAGGCTCTTCACCCGCAATCAAACTTTCACGATAACCATTGACTTGCTGGAATGCTTCTACTCGTACAAGAGCATCGCCACCGCATGATTTTGCCTCACCAACAGGCGTATTCCACTCGATATCACAAAGTTGGTTAAATACTGAAGTATCTGGATAGCGTTCCCGACGTCTTCCACAAACGACAGCATAAGCATCAGACTCCTTAAGAAAAGCATAGGCTTTCTCTAACCAACCGGCTTGGACTTCACAGTCACCATCAACAAATTGAATATACTCGACTTGCGGGTTGAGGTTTAGCAAAGCTTTTGCCCCCTCATTACGAGCTCGTGCTGCGGTAAATGGAATACTCAGGTCAAGATTAACTACATAAACGCCTAATGACTCGGCTAATTCGATACTAGAGTCTGTAGAACCAGAATCTACATAGATCACATATTTCAACTGCTCTCTAATTGATTCGAGACAAACTCTCAGGCGCTCGCCTTCATTTCGACCAATAACAACAGCACCTATCGAATTGTTATTCAAAATCAACTATCCATTTCTTTTGTCGAACCAATGACTTTCGCAGGGACGCCTGCAACAATAGCAAAGTCTGGAACATCTTTTGTCACGACCGCATTAGCACCAATCTGAGCATGCTTGCCAATGGCGATGTGCCCGATTATTTTTGCACCTGCCCCAATATCTACATGCCCTGCAATTTTAGGTGCACCGTCATTGCTGGACTTAACACCAATCGTGACTTGTTGATGAATCAGGCAATTAGGCCCAATTATAGCCGCAGAGTGAATAACAATCCCATTGGGATGGGGCATCAACACACCACCATCTATCTGACAGTTCAAGGGAATATCAGCTCCAGTAATCACAGTCCAGAACCTGTAGCGTAAAACAGCTAGTTTCTTTAATAGCTTATTCAAGAAGCTTACTTTAGCTGTATATCTCTGGTAGTCCCGTATGGCAGATAGTAATTTTTTGGAAGGTGACCAAAAACATTCATTCTGTTCACGTGTCCAGTCAGGTATTTCAGCTGAGATCTTATTCATTTATCCTCACTTCTGATTTTATTTTTATTACCTTCGCTGGAATACCAACAGCAACTGCATAATCAGGTATGTCATGTATTACAACAGCATTGGCTCCAATACTGGCATGATGACCAATCGTCACTTTACCGAGTATTTTGGCTCCAGCACCAATATTGACATAATTGCCGATAACCGGCGCATCAAAAGGTGAGTCGAGACTTTTATTTCCAATAGTGACACCTTGCCGAATAATACATCCATCACCAATCTTGGTATTACCATGAATCACAATGCCATGTTGGTGTTCAAAAACAACGCCTTTCCCTAGCTGAACTGTGTAGGGAAGTTCGATGCCATACTTGAAGCGAACATGCCTCTCCATCATCCGATATATCAGACTCAACCCTGCCCTTAAAAAGCGAGGTTGAACAGACATTCGCCAACGACCAAAGCGATAAACAGTCAATGTTCTAAAACCAGCAAGGTTAATCGTTTTATTATTCGCTTTACGGTCATCCCTTATATTGGAAAAAAACATGTTAGAACCTATCTAACCATGACAAAAAAATACTATTTCGCCAAAAATCTCTAAGCATGTATTCGGGATCAGTTCCTTTCTTCCGCTGTATCAAATAGCGGAGTTTCAATAAGCTAAACCCTAGCCCCCAAGCTAAGTCTGCCAACATAGTGTAAATGACACCATAATTTTTTTTGAAATAATGCTGTCTTGACTGGAACCAATACTTAGGACGTCTTCTTCTTTGAACATCTCCACTTACAACTCCAGTGCTTTGCCCGACGTAATGCACAACACGACTCTCTGGTACATACCAACACTCCCATCCTTGACGTTTTGCTTGTAAACAAAAGTCTGTTTCTTCGAAGTAAAGGA
The DNA here is from genome assembly GCF_900114205.1 of Methylophaga sulfidovorans. Taxonomy (GTDB): domain Bacteria; phylum Pseudomonadota; class Gammaproteobacteria; order Nitrosococcales; family Methylophagaceae; genus Methylophaga; species Methylophaga sulfidovorans. The sequence continues at coordinate 166,714 of NZ_FOSH01000006.1, read as the reverse complement.
AATACGTTTCATCCATCATACCAATATTATCAATGGCTTTGTAACGTATAAACATGCTTGCGCCAGCAACCCAATCACATTGTTCGCTATTTAATGGTATAGACGAGGGAGAGACGAGTTTGCTTTGGAAAAGTTTATCGAGTATGCCAAGACGTAGAGCAGATAGTAATTCACTCCCTATAGTATGAAACCTGAATGCTGAGCATTGGGGTTGTCCATTTGGCGCCTCAAGTCTACTTCCTAAAATTCCAGCTTGAGAATTTGAATCCATAAACATTAATAAAGCATCCAAAGCATTTGTTTTCATCTGCGTATCAGGATTTACAAGCCAGACATATTGCGGTTTTTTGCCATAAGATTCTATTGCATGCCCGATAGCAAGGTTATTTCCATAAGAAAATCCACCATTCACTTCAGCAGGAATAAGCTTCACAAATTCCTGCCAATTACTTCTGTCTATAAGACTTTGTATTTCAGATACAGAGTTATCTGGTGACTTATTATCAATAATAATAATTCTGTCAGTATCAAGATCAAGTTGAGAGATAAGTGTTGGTAGAAGATTACATACTAGCTGCGATGATTTATAGTTAACAATACTTACGGCTAATCGAAACGTTTCTAAATTGCTTTCCATTTTTAACTATCAGCCTAAAGTTTAGAGTGCAATGACAGCCTGTGTTAAATGCATTAAATTTCCAGGCATAAGTTTAAAAATAATCAGAAGAAAATACTAATATAGCTAGCTAATAAGTTTATATTTAATGGCATTGATGATTTTTTTAAAGCGTTTGCCCAGTTTTTCGATAGGCATAGAAACATGCCCTCTGAGAAATTCATCTGGTCTTGGCTTAAAGATTGTTGAATGCTTTTTACCATCCCACCCTTCTGGTGCATCTTTTGTGTAATAGTATGTAGCAAACGATTGTCTTACAACACCTTTAGGACAATGAATTGGAGTTACTCCATGAAAACTAATGTCACTCGTTACAAAGCCACATAAGCGATTAAATTTTGGTTCAAAGTAACCTATTCTATTTTTTACATCTTTATCCCATAGGTCAAGATATCCACCATATTCTTCTTTCCAATTTTTATTAAAATAGAGTAAAAGATTGAGCCTTCTATGCATTTGATTCTTTTCAACAAAGTTAAAATCGACATGAACATCCAAGCGACCTCCGGAGTCAGTTTGATGTATGCCCCCACCAATTAAGGTCGGATCAGATTGAAGTGAGTCAATATCAAAAACGTAGCTCAGCATTTCGACAAATTCAGCAGATGCTAAAAGATCATTCAATTGTTTAATCGGCGGGGGAAATAACTTAGAGTCTGTTATTTGAACTTTTTTCTTCTCATTAACTGCTTTAAATTCAAAACCAACTTTTTGTGCGTACTCATAATCGGGGAAAGATTCAAATATTGCTTCAGCAAACTCTTCCTTGAGAAAGTCATCTAAACAAAAATGGGGAAATTCCGGTGCATTTTGTACCCTATTTTTGAATTCTTCAACATTAATCAGGTTAACCAATTCCCACATATAAAATCCTTATCAAAATTCAAAACAGCTACGCCATGGAATCTTAAATGTATCACTCTAAAAAAATAATTTCACCTAGTGTTATTCGAGTATTTTCTTGAATAAGAAAATGCCAACATCAAGCATAATAAATATTGTGCTAAAAACGTTAGTAAAAATACTCCCTTAAAGTCTGGATACGTATTACAAAGGATAGCGAAAATAACAATACATAAACAAAAGAGGAATAAATATGTATTGTTCTGCTTCAAAGCCAAATACATTGCAAAAGAATCTGTACGCTTTGCAATATAAAAACAAACGAGTAACCACGGAGCAAGAGAAAATAAATATATCTCGGCACTCATTGTCACATCTAGGATATTTGTGATGTTTAGAAATAGATAATGAATAGGGACAATAGCTAAACTACTTACTCCTTGCATAGACAAACTGGCTGAAATAAATTTCATAGCGAACAACTCGCTAATTATATTAGCGAAGGCTACGCAAAATAAGAGACAAGCAATGCTAGCTATAAAGAAATTAACAGATACGGTACCCCATCTGAAATAGATAGCACCATGATTACTCATTACAAAACTAATGAAGCTAATTATCAGTCCAGACAGTAGCATTAATGAAATTAATGGTAACAATAACTGTTTATATTTTTCATTATGGGATTTATATATCGCCCCGAAAATAAAGCCTATCAAAGGGTATATTAACCAAGGTGTTAACCAATAGGAGACACCATCTATAGCTTTTATTCCAAGGATAACGGCTATCCAATCGTTATTGCTATAATGCCCACCATAATAGCCTCCCACACCATACCGGATAATAAATAAGATTAATATGGAGATAAAAGCCTTAGTTATGGCATTATTTCTGCCACGAAAGAAATGAAGAAAAAGCATAGAAAATGCAATAAATGCTAGGAAATCCCATCCAAAAGAATGGAAGTTACCGCCTCGCATAAAAATATCTGCCACAATCAGAATAATGACTTTAATCAAAAGCGGCCGTATTACAGCTGGCCGTCCTTGCTCATGAGCAAGACCAAACCCCACACCAGTTGCAAAGAAAAATAAAACAGGAGCGAAACTACTAATAAAGCTAATACTAGTTATATACTCATAATGAAAATCAGATTTATTTAACCATTGTACTAGCGAGTGATTAACCAACATAAAAATGACAGCAACCCCTCTTAAAAGATCTAGTGACTGCCATCTTTTCATTCTCGCCCCTCCCCAGCTTCCATAAATAATTAACATCTTCCTGACCAGATAGTTTATAAAATTAAGCCAAACCATTTTTTACCGGCCAGTATTCATCACTATGTATTTTATAATTTTTTCATTAGTTTATATATTTCTTGCTTTTTGTATCCACAAAATTTGTTTTTTTCACAGTTAAATCAAAACTTTTTGACCTCTGGGATAAAGACTGGACCCGCCCGAACAAACTACCAATGATAAGCCAGTAAAGTGAATTTAGTGAGGAATTAGGAATTTGATCTAATAAAATAATTGACACAAGTAGAGAATGTCCTGCAAGGAGAAGCTTCTCTTGTTCAGTAATATTTTGAATTCGTCGCTGCTCTCTATATGCATATAATAATGGCACGACGATAAATAAAAAACGAGATAAAAAACCTAACCAACCGTATGTACCTAGTGTAATAATCCATGTACCATCTGTGACACTTATGTCTTTTCCAGATTCTTCATCATAAATCCTATTTCGCCCCCAGCCCCCCCAACCAAACCAGGATTTTTCGTTAGCGTGTGCCAGTAAAGCTTGTTCGTTCTTGAAGCGAAAATCTAAAGACTGTGCTCGCTCTTCACTAAAATATTCCGAGAATTTAACGATTCCATTATGAGGAAATAAATTCACCGTACTTAAGAATGGATAGGTAATAAACATAATTGCAATCATTGCTGATGCACGATGTATCCATTTTGTATTAATAAAGTGAATTGATAGATAGACAAATAATGCAAAAACAAATGACGCATAGCTTTTGGATAAAATTAAAGTAATAAAAAGTAATGCTATCGCAAAGTTTGTACTAAAGTTAAAGATTCTAATTTTGGCTTTTCTCAGAATCCCCATTGTTCCAAACCCAAGAGCCAAAAACATGGCTACTAAAAGCCCATGCCCCATAAATAAAACAGCCCTGAAGCCGCCCTCACGATATTGCTGTAGAAATGAATGTGGAAAATAACCATATAAGTCCACATGTAATTGTGGACTCATTCTTATCTCATACAAGGCTAAAAACGCATAAAAAAAGGCTGCTATGCTTAAATACTGAAATAACTTTATTTGATTCATTTCATCACGAAAAAAGCTTATTCCAATAAAAAAAGGAAAAAAATACAAGAACCCCGTTATTGATTGACTTAAGCCATCATACAGAGACAAGCCTGGCATAAATAAATAAGGAGACTTATTGGTGAGTGAAGTCAAAAATGGAGCAGCCATAAAGCTAAAAAAAACTACCATCATTGGTTTAGTTAAATGTTGAAAGCCGATTCGCTTTCCGCTTACTAAAAAATAGAGAATAATCGTGATACTGGTTATGGTAAATTTATCAAGCGCAGGGACTCCAGGCAGGTTAATGGCAAAAGATGCAGGCAAGAACATATACGCCAATAAATAACTCAAGAAACTACCTATTCCATGCCCATATCGTCGAATCAGAAAAATAACGAATAAAGGCCAAAAACAGATAACAAGATAAGCAAAAAAATTAGGCATGAGTTAGTAATCTTCAAAAAAGCTCAACGATTGCTTCAACCCAGCATCAAGGCTGATCAACGGTTCCCAAGCTAATTTTTTTAAGGCCTTAGTGTTATCAAGAATCATTTCTGGCACATCAAAGTTTCGTTGTTCTCGATATTCAACGTTTATTTTTTTATTTGTTAACATCTCAATGGTCAAAATAATTTCATTGAGTGAATATCCCTTCCCACTACTGATGTTAAAGACTCCCTGAGGTAACAGTTCCATTGCTTTAATGGTTGCATTTACCATATCCGAGACGTAAATATAATCACGAATAACACTACCGTCCCCCCATACAGTTAACTTTGAGTTTTTAACTGCTGCGTGAAGGCAAGTACCTATAAATCCTTGCACTCCCATACGCTTTTGCCCCGGTCCATATGGATTAGATGGCCTTAAAATAGTAGAGCTTATTCCATACAAAGAATGGTACATGTGTAGATATTTTTCTATGGCCAGTTTAACAATCCCATAGCTACAGATTGGATTAGTTTTATGATTCTCATCCATAGGTGAATAATCAGGAATGCCATAAACGGTTCCGCCGGAAGAGAAATATACAAGATTTGAGACATTTGCCTGTCGCATCAAATCCAAAAGATTTATAGTATTTACTAAATTACCATTTATATCACTAATTGGATCATGATTAGATGTACTTGGCACAGATGTGCTTATCATATGAATGACAACATCAATACCTATCAATGCTCCTGATAATGCCATCCTATCTGAGAAGTCAGCGTTAATAAACTCTACATCACTGCGTTCAACAACTGACTTATCAAATATACGGACGTTATGTCCTTTGGCAACGATAACATCTGTTACATGGTTCCCAAGAAAACCTGTTCCACCTAATATTAAAACATTCACAATTAACTTATCACTTTAGTCAGAATTTGCTGAGCTCTCTTCGTTGCGACATTGTTCCATAAAAACTCTTCAGCCCGCTGTCTAGACGCTAATGCAAGGGCCATTCTTAATTGTCTATTTTCATAGATCGTTTGCAACTTATCTATCCACCCTAGCTTATTATGAGGCTCAATAATATAACCTTCGATGTTTTCTCTAATAATACCATCGCCAGCCATCGGTGAAACTAAGCAAGGTAAACCAGCCCCTATAGCTAAATAAGTTACGAGCGGGCTTCCTTCTTCTAAGCTTGGCATAAGAAAAACATCAGCAGTTGAGTAATGAGAGTTTAAATCGTTAGTAAAAGATATAAACTCTATTGATGGGTCAGCTTCATATTTTGCAAGGACAGCCTTCATAACACTATCAACTTTACCAATAATCTTTAATTTTCCTTTAATCTTGGAAGCTTGCCAGTATTCGAGAAGAAGGTGCACCCCTTTCCTGGGAATAACACTACCAACAAACAGCGCTGTGAATTCATTATGACTCTTACCCTCTATTCGAGCAGTTGATATTAAATCATCAGTATCAAGACCATAAGAAGTATTTAATATCTTTTCATGAGAAATACCGGCCCCTGCAAGAGAGTTTGTTACTTGTGGGCTTGGGCTAAAAATAAAGTTTGCATACTCTAAAATAGCGTTTTCAGCTATTAATTTCGACTCAGGAATATTATAGCTATCATCCAACCCTATCCGTTTATATTCTTCATTTAATATAGAAATTGAGGTTTTATGGTGGCAGTTAATATTCTCAATTATTATTTTAGCTCCAGTATTTTTAATATACTTAACGGTGTCTATAGAGCACCCAGGCCATAAATGAACAACCTCATAGCGTTCTGAAATTACTCTTAACTTCATTTCTGCTTTTTTTATCATGTGATGCTCGCCCTTAAAGCGAGAAGCTACTCTATAAATCCAATCTGTCGGATATGTTTCTTTTACGTGATTTTCACCTTTCGCGAAGTCAGATTTGAGAGATAAAAGCTCAGAAACCAATAAGTGATTATTCATTCCCATTGCAAGAGAGTGAGCTGCATAACCAATACCATAAGGTTTTATATGGTGAGGTAAGTAGGCTAGGACATTTTTTTTTATTTCCATAAATAGCTCTTCGAATAGTTATGACTTAGCAAGAAGCTTCAGGACTTTTTTCATAGGCTCAGGGACCTTATCAATCTGAGACATTCTCATCAGATCCATCTTATCTTGAGTCCTTAACCCAAATTTCACAATAAATACAATGTATACGAATGCACTAAGTGCTGAAACAGATATGAGTTTAACCCAGCTATCGATATCATATTCTGATTTAACAAATAAGCAGAATAACAGAGCTGGAAGTGCTGGAATAAATGTTGGGATAAGACACTCTTTAAACCAATAAATGAAAGGTGTATGTGCAAGCCTCCTACAAAATGGCCATTTTAACGTAACATCTAAGATAACGACCGCAATTATTGATGCATAAGCTGAACCATAGGCCCCTTGTTCATAGCGAACAACAAAGAGAAAGGTTAAGAGCAAGTTTGTTATTTGAATAAATATTACACGTAAGGAGAGTCCCCTCATATCACCAGATGCTAATGCCACAGCTGCCCCGAGGGCATTCAGAGCGTTCATAATAGTTACGCCCATTAGAATGGCCATTACGCCACCAGCTTTGTCATATTGCCCGTTCAGATAAAGATGCATCAGTTCCGTACTAAAACATACAACAGGGACAGCTATCATAAGCACTATCCAAGTATGATACCGAGCTGTTCTGGTGTATGTGTTTCTCAATCGTACATTGTCTTGAGTTGCAACCATACCAGCTAAAATAGGAAAGAATGGCTTACTGATAGGCATGAGAATCTGAATCATTGTTCTAGGCACTAGGTCTGACACATAAAAGACAGTGACTTCAAATGCAGTTGAAAAACGATTAAGGATTAGGGGATCCATAGCTTTTTTAATTACATCGGCCAGACTGCCTACAAACCACCAACTGCCAAATGCTGTAATCTCTTTTGCTAATGTTTTCTTAAACTTTCTAAATGAAACTTTCTGTGCAGGTAATAGTTTTAATGATATAGGTGTTGAAATAGCCAAATTTAATAGCTCACTACAAACTAATGCAACAGTGACCCAAAGGGCTTTGGCGCTAAGCCCAAATAATAAACAAAATAGTAAAGCAATTCGAAATAGATTACATGTAATGTCAATTAGATCTTGCCAAACTAGTTTTTGTCTCACCATAAAGCCTGACAAAAATACAGTCAAAGGTAGTCTTACCGCAGTTGAAAACACCATAAGTGCGAGCATAATTTTGGCATCTAAAAGGTATTGAGGTGCTATAACTAGAAAGGTATCTATATTCCAAGCAATCCACCACCCCACTATGAGAAAAACTATTCCCGCTAAAAATAATATGGGAAACATTGTTGAACAAATGGTATTTATTTGTTCTAGGTCATTCTTTGCATAAGCAACTGTAACGAATCTAGATAAACCACCGGTGAGCACAGTTGTCATTAACGGAGCAAATGCCATTGCGGATAAGACGATAGGTATAAGACTGTATTCGCTTGCAGATATATGTTTGAGGAGGTATTGCTGCAACCATACAAGAACAGACATACTTAAAAGGAGAGATATAGCTGAACTTAAAGAATTGATCAGTATAATTTTCTTACTTATTTCAATTCCAGACATAAATTAGAAATTACCTAAATGTTAGTGTTGAAGTTACTAAATATTAGTCAATTAACTGTTGCTAAAATTAAAGGTGGAGAGAAGCTTCAACTCAGGCAATCTGTGGGAGTGACTAAAAGAGTTTATTAAATATTAGTAGAGGTAAACGATGATAGTTGCCAACAGCAAAATTTAATCGAATAGAGTTTTTATTTGTCCATGGATATTTTGTAGAGATTATTTCATATAAAAACTTCTCATCCATTGTGCTGTTTTTTTTCATATCTTTTACGATTTGATGAAACCATGTATCACTTCTAGAATCAAATCTTATGGTACTGTAGTGGTATATTTTTGGTTTTTTTGCACAAATACCTTTTTGCAATCCAATTAAAAGATTCCAGCAAGGCTCAAGTGGCTCTACGTCTATCTTTGTTTTTTTTATAGCCTCATGCATTGGTGGTTGGTCTTTATGTAAACCAAGTGCACTATTCTGAAGCCAAAGATTATGCCAGACTTCAAAGAATCTAGTTACCCTTAATGAGTCCTTCACAAACATAACACCAGAGTTAAAATATTCTTTTGGTAACTCCCAACTCATGTCATCAAAAGTTTTACGTTCGTAATCATAAAACACGAAATCCTTTGGTTTTTTTACATTATGATCATATACCATTGCTAGATCGGTATTACATTCGAAAACTGAACTGATGTCGGCGACAGGTACAGCATCAATATCTATGTAAACATAATCACCAGTTACGAACTTCCTAAGCTGTGTTTTTATTATACGACTCGTGAATGCATTATTTTCACCTAGACAATCAACGACATTTACTAGATCCACTAAATCGAGTATTTTTTTTCTATAATTAGATAAACCTGTGAATGTTTTTTTATCAATCACCAATTCAATAGCGAGTGATGGTGAGAATTTTCTCAGGCAGCTAGCAGACAATATTGCCATCTCAGTATAGTGATCATTTTCATCACTCACTAAAACATACACTGCTTTTTTTTTAGTCATATCATCCCTTGAAGATTAATTATTACCCTAACTAAAAGATACTATCTATATTACTCTAAAAAAATGCCCACACACAGTGTAGGCATCAACGTGACTATACAACCAAAAGGCAGTTTTTGACACTAACGCATTAAACAAACATCTCTAGAATAAGCCCTGCATGTAGATGCATTAACCTCTTTATAATCCTCTCGTGAAGCATCTATTACATCTTTAATAGTAATACTCCTAATCGAGCTTGGCTTTCTAACATTCTCTTTTACTGCATTAGTAGGTGTTGGAGTGTTGTCTAGACTCTTACTATCCTCTTGTATTACTGTAGTAGACAAGGGTGAAGTGAATCTTGATTTTTCACTAGTATCATTACTCAATTTAGTAGTTGTTTCATCTTTTGGAATGTTTATGTTTCGTCCAGATGAAGTTCCAGAGCTAGAAGGTGAGCTAGAATGAGATGAGCCACCTCCTGTCGGAGCATGGGCATTTTGTTCTGTATTAGCCTCAATATCAATGGTTTTATTTGTCAGTCGACTTGGTTTTGTATCAATTATAGTTTCCGGTTGATTGTAGGTAGCATTATCAGATTCATTTTTTATGGAGTACGAATCTAAATTACCTTCATCAGCTACATGTATAATTTCAACAGTATCAACTAACAATTTATCAAGTTTTAAACCATTATGATACTCACAGTCATTCTGGCTTATATCTGTATTGGTGTTCACCAGTTTTCTTATTATGCATTCAACAGTGGTGTTCTCTGGTTGCCATATCTGATTATTGCTTACCTCATAGGGGTTATCACCGCCAATCTTAATACCAGAGAATTTTGGAGTTGTACTGACAATCTTATTGTTACGTATTAACACATTGCTTGATTTAAAACTGTCTTCATCCCTCACAGGAACGCTAATACCAGTAATTAGAATCCCTCCTTCATCAATTATCTTATTTCCGGTAATTTCAAGCCCATCACATGATGCACAACCGATTGCTGTTCCACCGACATTAATTAATGTATTGTTCGTAATTTTGACATTCTTGAAATATTCTTCGTATTGCTGGTAGCCCGTATCAACACTTATCCCCCAACAAGCCAAAGAAACTTTTCCTGCGTCCTCTTTCACGGTGTTGTTAGTGATGACTAAATCATGGAAAACTCCATGAGCAACAAGCGATACTCCATTGCATTTGCCATCCACAATTGAGGACTTGTATAGAAAGTTATCTCTTATTGTTATACCTGTTGAAGCTTTAGAGGCACTACTCAGATATATATTGTGGTCCAATATCCCATGGCTACCATTACGTTCAAAAGTATTCTTTTCTATGAGGCAATCGTTACACGTCCCTAAGAAACCAATTTTACTGCTATTGATAATTCTTGAGTTGATTAATTTAATTCTGTCATTTGAACCATTAGAAAGCTTATTAGCAGGCTTATTCGCGCCAGCGAAATATACTCCGATATCAAACCCATCAATATAAACGTTATCAATCAATGTATCGTTCACTTCATTGGAGAGCCTAACACCTACACCACCACCTGATGATATGAGACTGATATTACGTACAACATAGCCGCCATCTGCATTCGATGGTCCACCATCCTCAAAATTAAATGGACTAGAGCCGTTTAGTGATAATATGACTGGCATTGGTTTATTCGAATCGCCATAGTCCTTTATTTCACAAACAGCATCTTTGTGACATGATGAATTATAGAATCTAGGAGTGCTGTCAACTACAAACTGTCCTCCACGACAAAAGTTAATGCTGCTTCCAGGAAGCATCGTGTTAAATAATGTTGTAGCTTTAGCATAAGTTTGCATTGGCTTGTCTACAGTACCAGGGTTATTGTCATCACCCGTGTCACAAAAGTAGTATTCTGAAGAAAAAACTGCTGTACAGTTAATAAAAAATGCGATTGCAATAAATAATTTGATTACTTTTTTCATGTCCATCCCCCCCCCGTGATAATAAGATGACACAGATTAATAATATGCTTGATTCACAGTTGTATTAGTGATTTCTCTCACACAATTTAAACTGAAAAATCTTTTTTTATATTTTTGTGAACTTACAAACAGTATAACGACTTGAGTTTCTAATTACTTTAGTCAAAGTCACTGAGATATGGTTCAAAAAAAGCCCAGTGTCATCCACTGGGCTCAAAAACTCTCTGGGGGGCAGAAAGTTTTTAGAACTGCAGTGATAATTTACCTTTCAGACAAATAATGAATCGTGAACGAAATCACATTGTCAGAAATTTTGAAAAGTTATCTCAAACTAAATGAATATTATAAAGCTCTAACAACCAGCTTCTTACACGCTTAACATCAGGGTTTTGACTGTCTTTTGTTCTAATAATGGTAGATGAGCGTTTGTCTTTAATCATGTCAATTACCGTATTGACATTGACCTCTTTCGAATCATCAGCAAAAGCATATACTAGAGCAAAGTCACATAGGTTATTAATACGTCTTGGTACGCCTTCGCTATAGCAGAAGATAGCAGCGCATGCTTCATTGGTAAAAATCTTATGGTCTGCACCGGCAACTTCCATTCGGTGTTCAATGTATTTTTGTGTTTCTGGATAGCTCAATGCTTTTAAGTGATATTCAACTCCAATACGCTGAGCAAACTGTTCAAGCTCCGGTAAATTAAGTTTATCACTGAGTTCAGGCTGGCCAGTTAATACTAATTGCATAAAGATATCTGCATCAATATTGACATTTGAAAGTAGTCTTAACTCTTCCAAAGCCTTAACGGATAAGTTTTGAGCTTCGTCTACAATCAGAACGATTTTTTTACCTTTCGCATGTTGTTCAACAACAAAATCAACATAATCACGATAGCGACCCGCGTTATCAGTGGCTGATGATGGGATTTCGAGTGCATCAAGTACCCACTCCATTAATTCGCCAAAGGATTCACTGGTGTTGTTAATCAATCCGATCAGGTATTCATCATCCAGTTTTTTTAACAGGGACCGAATTAATGTTGTTTTACCCGCACCAATCTCTCCGGTAACGACAGTAAAGCCCGCCTGACTCATTAAGCCATATTCGAGCATGGTTAAGGCTTTTTTATGTACAGGGCTAAGGTATAAAAACTTAGGATCAGGAACCAGGTTAAACGGCTTGAAATTCAGACCAAAATGTTCTGTATACATGAATTAATAATTCTGATGGGTTGGATGTCTTTCTGCTTTGTTAAGCACAGTTCCGACGAGATGTGAACCTTCTAATAGTTGTAACGACTTTTTAATGTTCTCTTCATTATTTTTTCCATCTTCCAGCACCAGTAAAGTACAGTCAAAATAATTGGAAGACATCAAAACATCATCGGTCTGTAATAAAGGTGGTACATCAAAAATAATCAACCGCGAGTTGTATTGCGATTTAATATCTTTCACTAATGATGCCATTTTTGGACTTGAGAGTAACTCGGCTGAATCTTCAGCTCTCCCCTTTCCCGGTAGGATAACCAGTCTTTCTACGCCAGGGTTTACTAGAACATGGTGAAGATATAAATCTTCTTCAAGATATTCTTTCAACCCCCCTTCTACATTTAATCCAAAGTAACTGGCAATCGAAGGATTTCTTAAATCCATATCAACCAAAAGCACTGTCTGATTGAGTTCCATAGCAATCGCTACGGCTAGATTAGACGATACCAAAGATTTACCTTCGCCTGCTGTGGGCGATGTAATGGCCAAAGTCTGCCAGTCATTTTGCCGCATTTTCTGCAGAACTTGTGTTCGCAACATACGAAATACTGCTGATTGCGGATTATTGTAATGACCGGCAATAACACGGTTGTTTTCCAGAACACTGGGTGGTGTTTTAACGACTTTTGTTTGTGTATATTCAATATTCTGTAACGGTGGCGCTAATGGGTCTTCAGGAAAAGAGGTATTTATATCAATTTTCGTAGATACAGTTGTATTTTCTGGCTCACCCTCGATCCCAGCATGCTTTTGCTTTGCTTTGTCTAAGGCTTTTTGAATTCTATCCATTCTTATTTCCTACTCAAAGAATCAGGTACAGTTAAAGCAAACTTACTTTTCGCATTAATCGATACCACAGCACTTCGAGATTGATCACGTAAAAGTGTACTGCTATCACTGATGCAATAGCTAACAGAATAGCAATAATGATCCAGCGGTTTCTTAATGTTTTTCTGCGAGCCAGTTCTCGTGTTGTTGTGATAACAGGGATAACAACCAGCGGTGATTTACCAACGATATGAGCAACTTGTGTATACCCTCTTACGCCACCAAAGAACATCTCAACCAAAAGAGCTAAGCCTAATCCTGCTCCCATCGATGCACCTAAGCCAAGAACGAGCAATTTAGGTCTGTTAGGTTTCTCTGCTTTTGAAGGCACTGCTGGCGGTTCGATTAAAGTAAAGCTTTCACCTTTGTTCTCTGACTCCAAATTCTGTGCCAGTTCAGCTTGTAATTGCTTAGCACGTAATTCACGATATTTGGCTACTGTATTTTCGTGATCACGTGTCAACTCATCATATGCCCGCTGAACTTGGTATGTTTCCGAAACACGGCGTTCAAATTCAGCAAGTTTTGTTTTAATCTCTTCCTGACGAACTCTTAAGCGAGACACTTCATTTTCCGTTGAGTCTATTTTGGATTTGAGTTGCACATAAGCGGGATTCAATCGTTCGGATGATGTCGTTGTTTCAGCTGGTTGACTATCAGCGTTTTCCAGGCGTTTTTCCAGGCCGGCAATCTTATTTTTTTGTGCTTTTATGTCTGGGTGATTATCAGCATATTTTTCACTCAGCGTGTTTAACTCTGTCTTTGCCTGGTCTAATTCAGCTTGAATGACTTGAGCATCATTCCCTGTGACACCCAGCTCTTTTTCTAAGGCATCAATTTGTCGTTTCACTCTTACCACATCAGGATGCGTTGGTTCGTATTTTGATAATAGAGTACTGTATTCAATTCTCAATTGCTCCAGTCGCACTTCTGAAGTACTGGTTTCATTTCCAGTACTCGCCGTCACACCTAATGGTAAATACATTGGGATAGTTGAAAGCTGGAGACTTAATGTAGTGATTTGATCTTTTAGTAATAAAATTTCGTTTTGATTCGTATTTTGCTCGTCACCCAGTCTTTCGATCATTGAAAGGTTGTACTGTAATAACTCAGGTAAGCTACCACTATAACGGTCTTTGAACTCAGCAATTTGTTTTTCCAGTTCACGAACTTTTGCCTGAAACTTATCACCCTCTTCTTTGAGGAAGTCTTTAGTTTCTGCGGCCCGGTCAGTACGGGCTTTGACGTTTTCATTCAAGAATTCGGTTACGAGCTCATTAGCCACCTGTTGTGCTTTTTGAGGCGATTTATCCATAAAAGAGACGGTAAAAGCAATACTAGCTCGTTTAGCACGACCACTAACTGGATCCGTCACGTTCGCCTGAACTAAGTCCACACTTACATTAGACTTAAATAACTCTACTATGGTTGAAGTAGCTGCCATTTTTTGACGTTCTGTACGGTAAAGATCATATTTTCTGACCATCTCCATGACTCTGGATGTGGTCATTAGGCGTTGTTTGATGACTTCGATTCGTTGGTCAGCATAACTGGTTACTGTTGAACGGACTAAGTCATTTGGAATTTCTTGTGACTCAATCAGTATTGTGCCTTGAGATTTGTAGGTAGCCGGTAAAGAAAAGACTACTACTACTGTCGCTATGGCTAATAACACAGCAGGGACAATAATCCACACCTTCCTCCGCCAGAGAATATTAAGATAGTCTCCTAAGCCCTTTACTTCTTCTTCCATTTATTATTTGCTCTTTGCTGTGATTTAGCGAGAAAAACGAATTCCATGCCAATTGTAATCGATGTTGAACGTCAGCGCATTGCCATCAACATTTTTACCATCAGACTCATCAACACTACGATATCTGTACGCAAAAACAAGTGACCAGTCCTCAGCCAATTTCCACGATAGACTAGGTGAAAAATCAATATATTTTGTTTCTGTGCTATCTAAATCATCCGCACTGCGATATTTACGATAACTCGCTGACAAATTACCGGTGAGTTTTTCGGTCAGGTTTCTACGGTAAGTAATGGTGTAAGCATCCTGTTCATTGACATCACCTTCACTCGAAGGTAGTAAGGATCGACTTGCTGATAAGGTATAACTATTTAATTCATCTTCTCTGGTTGTGCTTATCGAATAATCTAAACCTGTGCTTTGATCCGAAGTCTGTGAACCGACTACTGGGTTATTTTCACTATCCAAATAACGAGCACCAAGCAAACCATTGACAGACCACAGTTCAGATAATTGATATTCGCTTGTCAGCCCTAATGAATACGAATCGTATTCATTGTCTAAACTGTCAGATTCGGCTTGATAATTAACATACGTAAACGATAAGCCACCATTTAACCTTTCTGTGTATTGATGCTGCCACGCAAGGTTCAGACTAGCTGTTTCATTATCTGTTAAATTCGATGATGAACCAAAAACCGAGTTATTATTTCGTGAATCGTCAGATTGCTTTCGCGTTTGATAGGATAAACTCGTGCTTATCGTATCTAACTCCGTCAATCTATAACTATAAGATGGTGAAATACTTTTTGTAATCGTTGTCGAAATATTACTAAAGTCAGCGGTATCTTCTTCAGCAATACTTCGAGACTCACGTTCGGCATAGTCTAATTTCAATCCGTAAGTACTTCTCTCTGTAGCATAAGACGTACTGAAACTGGCAAACGGGTTTTCTTTATCCAGTTCCTTTAAATCTTTGTATCTACTGATTCTATATCCCAAACGTATTTCTGAGCTTGAGTTTTCAAGTGATCTGCTTAATGATAAAGTCGGGTCGATATTGAGACTGAAATCGTCCAACTTATCTTCTCGAAGTAATTCGTTATCATCATATTTAAATTTAGGGTCTGCCTGTGCATTAAATACCCATTCTGCTGCTGATGCGGTGTTTATCAGCACAATAGGCACTAATAGCGGAATATATTTTCTCATGGACACGGGTCTCAGCTATTTTGCTTAGGGTACGATAATCACGTCACCACTCTCCAATGTAATATTGGTATTTAATGCTTTACCTTTTTTTATCTCAGCATATTTGACAGGTAGTACTTGTTGTTTAGTCCCATCTCTGCGCAGCACAATAATATTATTTTCTTCTGCATAAGGAGATAAACCGCCCGCTAAACTTAAGGCTTGCATAGCATCTAGAGGTTGATTCATCACAAATGAACCGGGATTAAGTACTTTTCCCAGGATATGGACTCTGTTACCGTCAACGCTTGTTACAGAGACTGTAACAACAGGATCAGCTAGATATTCGCTGAGTTTTTTTGTTAATTCTTCTTCAACCTCTGCCACCGTTTTATCTTTAGCGACAACTTCTCCAGCTAAAGGAAAGGTAATAACACCATCAGGTAAGACGGTTACTTGCTTTTGTAAAGACTCTTCATTCCATACTGATATGTCTAAGACGTCACCTGAATTTAATAAATAGCGTTCGGCAGCAAATACAGTTGAAGAAAACAGAGAAACAACAACGATAAAGAACAAAAGGAAACGCTTTGACATAATGGAAAATCCTTATCTATAAATAACATTCAAAATTGATATTAACACTCTATTTTTCAAAAAAAAAGGGAGCATTAGCCCCCTTTCAGATTGTAACAGTTAAATAATTACTGTTAATTTATTATTATGCAGCAACTGCTGATTTTCTTCTCAGCCCTAAGAAGCCTAATAAGGCTGGCGCAAATAAGAATACAGCTGCTGGTACTGGTACGGCTGATACTGAAACATCGTATTTGAATACGTTACGACTAGCATTGATAATATCAACAGCGTACTCTACGCCAGCCTCTAAAAATACGACGAAAGAATAGTCACCCATAATATTCAGAAGCGTTGTATAAACTGGGTAATCACCTTCAGCTGTAAATCCAAGTTGAGCGTTAGTGAAGTTCGACTCCGGATTAAATGACCATTCAATTTTGGCATATGTGTCTTCATTACTACTTAAATTGAATAACGAATTCCATGTGCCAGGTCCCTCAGTTACATAGCCACCGCCTAAAACGGTTGAACCACTTGAAACACTCACCTCTTGCGAAGCATTGAATGATGAGAATCCATCGAGTGTTAGAGTCGCTGCACTGACACTAACAGAGAACATGAGAGCTACTACAAATAGCATCGCTTTTTTCATAATAAACTTCCTTATGCATAAGTTAAAAACAAGCAATGCAGCCCAGCCATCTTCTTCATTGAAGATCTGTGGCTTTCCGACCCCGCCTCACGACGAGTTTGGCTTTAATCAATTATCAAATCATTAATTTGATAATTACCTATCTGACTTTTTCAGATGTTTCCATCTTACGAGTCTCGTTTAGGTCGTGTCTATTGTACCTTGGTACAATGGATACAATTAATTTCACACCGAATTTGACTGGCATAATCTACAATATCATTACGTCAATAAAAAAGGGAGCTTAAGCTCCCTTTTTTATTTTCTATTTCGTTTGAACTACGCTGCCACAGCTGCTTTTCTACGCATGCCCAAAAAGCCTAATAAGGCAGGGGCAAACAAGAATAATGCGGCTGGTACAGGTACTGCTGATACTGATACATCATATTTAACTACACTTGATGTCGCATCAATTATGCTCAAGATATAGTCTGCGCCCGCAGTCAACATAGCTGTGAAGCTAAAGTCTTCAGTGATCGCGTATGATACCGTATCACCCAATGTACCAAAAACTAGTGTTGCACCGATAATAGCTGGGTTGAATGACCATGCAATCACAACAGGTGTGTCTTCGTCTGTTGTTAATGCAAACTCAGAACTCCAAGTACCACCAGTAGAAACCGTACCACTACCTAATACAACTGAACCAGATGTGACATCAGCACTTTGACTTGCGATAGTTGAACCAACTTCAGTCAGAGATAACGTTGCGGCGTTAACACTTACTGAAAACAATAAAGCTACGACAAATAGCATCGCTTTTTTCATAATAAACTTCCTTATGCATAAGTTGAAAAAACAAGCAATGCAACCCAGCCATCTTTAAAATGTTTTTATTTAAAGATCTGTGGCTTTCCGACCCCGCCTCACAGCGAGTTTGGCTTTAATTACACAACATCTAACCCGCTGACGTTGTGTAAGATCAAGCGAATGATCTTGCTACAAAGCCATCACCGTTGATGTCTATTGTTCTGATTGCTATTGAAAATAATGACGATAACGAGTGTTATCTGGCATCAATGCTTGATGCTTCTATTTCAATAGAAGCCATATGATACCGTGTCTAATGTCAGGTAACAAGTTTATTAGGTTAAGTAAAACTACTAATTATTACAGCGAAAATCTCAGTAGGCATTTTTGCCAACGAATCCTTTGAATATGGTTAAGAAAATGATCTCGATATCTAATAATAATGACCAGTTCTGTATATATTTCAAATCGTAGTGCACACGCCCTTGCATTTTATCCAACGTATCTGTTTCACCTCTAAACCCGTTAATCTGTGCTAATCCAGTAATACCAGGTTTGACTTTATGTCTTAGCATGTACCCTTGGATCTGAGCACGGTATTGTTCGTTATGGGCTACAGCATGAGGTCTTGGGCCTACAATCGACATGCTTCCGCCCAATGAATTAAAGAATTGAGGTAACTCATCCAATGATGTTCTTCTCAAAAAACCGCCAAATGGTGTTATACGGCTATCATTCTTTTGTGCCTGTGTGACAGTATCTCCATCTTCTGTTACCGTCATCGTGCGGAATTTCCATACTTTAATCTTTTCACCATCTACACCGTAACGTGTTTGTTTGAAAAAGACCGGACCTTTAGATGTAAATTTTATCCCTGCTGCAATTATTAGCATTGGTATAGCAATAATCATCAGAATAACGAAACTGAGGATAATATCCTCTAATCGTTTCAACATACTATCGATACCAGCAAATGGCGTTTCATATACCGAAATAGCCGTAATGCCTTGATAGTCAACCCAACGTGAATTAAGAAGATTAAATGTGAACAAGTCTGGTACTAAGTACACCGAGGCAGTGCTATCAGCCAATAGCTCAGTTATATGTCGTATTCTATGCTCAGCAGACATGGCAAGGGTGATATAAACCGTATCCACTTTACCAGCCTTACAATCTTCAATCAGTTGATTGAAATCACCTACTTTTTTATGCGTGACGACTAAGTTAGGTTCTGTTTCGACACGTTTTTGTGATCGGTCATCATAATAACCAACCAGTCTGAACCCTGACCAGTCCATTTCATTAAATGCTCGTTCCAGTCGTTTGCCTAGCGTTGTTTCCCCAACAATAGCGACGTTTCTGGTGTTAACACCTCGCGCACGAAGAATAGCTAATGATGTTCTCACAATCGCATGCCAGGAAATTAACTCGATAGGGGTCAACAAAAACCATAAAAAAACAAAACTATCGAGATAAGAGCCTGAGTGAATAAAAAAGATATCAATCATTACCAGAATAAAAACACTGGTAAACCAGGAAAACATAACTGCAGAGACTTCTTCTCTTAGAGCTGTACCACGCCAAGAGCGGTAGGCGTCCTGTGACTCAGCAAAGAAGTTAAACAATACAATAGCGAACAAAAGACTCCATATATAGAGCACATCCCATGTTGCATTGAAAATATCGAATAGAGCTAAAAATGTTAGCAGGATTATGCCACTATCAATCAGTCGTGATATAGCATTAATTTTTGCATCGTATTGTCTGATCCTGCCTTGAGCCATCTGTTCCTTTCCAATTTCAACTGTTTCTGGCAATAATACAGTAATTACACCAGAGTATTGATATGAAAATAGTCAATCTCTTTTTGTTAAAGACTTGTCGTATCATCTAATTGATTATTCAATTAACCAGATAAGTTATTTTTACGCCCTCAGTATAAAGAATTTATATAAATGAGAACAAATCCCAAACTTAAAACCTATTATCCCTATTTTGATTATGTAAGATTTATCGCTGCCAGTATCGTTATGTTCTACCATGACGGTTTAATCAAGTGGGAACCAAGTGGAAGTATTGCCGTTGATGTCTTTTTTGCGTTAAGTGGCTGGTTGATAGGGGGGATTCTAGTCAGGAGTAGAAAAGAAGATTTACCACGGTTTTATTTCAACAGAGCAGTCAGGATATGGATTCCTTATTTCGCTGCACTAGCGTTAGTAGTTGTCGTCAGTTTATTAAAAGATCCAATTAATCTTAAATGGTTTGAGTTCATTCTTTACAAACTCACCTTTGTCTATAATATCTTCGGCCCGCCACAACTACTCGAATACAAAGATATGATGCCTCTGGATGGAACTGGAAATCATTTTTGGAGTGTTAATGCGGAAGAACAGTTCTATTTATTTGCACCAGTTTTATTAGTCCTTCTTGGCAAATTTGGTCGTAATCCCATTACTTGGGCACTGTTATCAGTAATTGCTTGGCATCAACATCTCTATGCACCCATTTTTTTAGGTGTATTCGCTGCAATTTGTGCATTCAAATATGGTGATTTCTATGAAAAACCACTCGTAAAAGTTATCCTTTTTGTTATTTTAATAACTAGTACTTTCGGAATAATTTATAGTAATTATCAATATTTTTCTCCAGCGTTTTCTATATCCATTGTTTTATTATTAGCAATTAAAGGTGAAAAAAGTAATTTCGGAGAATTCTTAGGTGGGATATCCTACCCCCTATATCTAAACCATTGGATAGGTGTCTTTGCCGCTAACAGTATCTCGGGTATTTTCGGATTCAGAGGTACATTTTACAGTATAGTTCTAGCGATAATAATTGGTTATTTACTTAGTGCAACAATGTATCTGTTGATAGATAAACAATGTTTAAAACATAGATCAAAATTTTACTCCTATGCAGGAGGAGTATGGGTAACCATTAGTGCTTATCTCATGATAGTGATTGGTTTGAGTTTTGGTATATTTGTCTGGTGAAGCTATACCCTTCAACCATCTAATCTTTTCTGACCTACCGTATATTTAAACAAAAAAGAAATGAATATTGACAGCCCTCCTTACTTCATAAATTTAATTTCAATCTACTCATCGCTTCCTATCAGCCATAAAACTGACTAAAAATATCATCAGCTCCTTCATGACATTTTGCCGTTACTCACACACACTATAATTGAAATAGATATTGCCGAGGTTAGCAATTACCCTAGCTTTATTATTGTAGAAATATGTTGTTTGCAGGATAAAAACCTAAAAGGCAAAAAAAAACCTGACACTAGTCAGGTTCTTTAATTTGGTACCGACGGCCGGAGTCGAACCGGCACACCCTAAGGCACTACCCCCTCAAGATAGCGTGTCTACCAATTCCACCACGTCGGCAAGGGTAATCAAGGTTGCGTATTCTACGGTAATTCAGGCAAATCTGCAGGTGTTTTATCGACTTTTTGTTGTGTTGTTGGCACAGACTCAGTCACGCTTTTTACTTTTCCTGGTTTATCCACAGAAAAATAGGCTAATGTTAGACTGGTGATAAAAAAGATAGCTGCTAGTATCGCGCTGGCACGGCTTAAAAATGAAGCTGAGCCCTGACTACCAAATAGACTACCTGAGGCGCCACCGCCACCTCCACCAAATGCAGCACCTGCATCTGCGCCTTTACCGTGCTGAATCAGAACAAACCCAATCAGCAGAAGACAGGCAATAATATGAACTGTGAGAATAATCGCGTGCATGTTGTTGTTAACCTAATTTTAAAACTGCGGCCTGACATATTTTAACAAATTCATCAGCGTCGAGTGATCCGCCACCAACAAGTCCACCATCAATATCAGGTTGTAGAAACAATGGCGCAGCATTATTACCTTTTATGCTGCCTCCGTAAAGTATTCTTATATTTTTTGCTATCTCTTTATCGTGTTTTGCTACACGTTGACGCATAAAGCTATGGACGTCTTGAGCCCATTCTGGCGTGGCTGAGCGTCCTGTACCTATAGCCCATACAGGTTCATATGCTAAAACGGTATGAGCGAGCCCTTCAACCCCCTGATGCGCAATCACTGTATCAAGTAATCTCAACACCACTTCTTCTGTGCGACCGACCGCGTGTTCATCCGGACTTTCTCCAATGCAGATAATTGGCGTGATACCAGCCCTAACTGCCATTTCATACTTTTCCGCGATAATACGATCAAGCAGACACTGATCCAGATCCAACTCAGCATATAAACAACGTCTTTCTGAATGACCGATCAACACATACTGGCATCCAAAATCTACCAGCATGCTAGCCGAAATTTCCCCTGTGTATGCTCCTTTCTCAAACTGGGACAGGTTCTGCGTACCCCAGCCTAAACCTGTACCGGTGAGCGCAGACTGTACTTGTTGCAGGTAAACAGACGGTGGAAATAATGCAACTTCAATATCCGAAAAGGTATCGGCTTTAGCGAGTATTCCTTCAAGTAGTGCTTTATTACTCTCACTAGAGCCGTTCATTTTCCAGTTTCCAGCGACTAGTGGTTTTCGCACTTAACACTCTCTTTCAATATAAAATGAAACATCAGACTACATACCCACTATGGATAATGCAATGTATGAAATACTTCTGGTTAAACAATTACCAGAGGCAGGCTGAGCTAATATCAAAACAGCTCGTTTAATTTTTCAATTCCTGCTCTATTACAGAAGCAAGCTCCTCAGCCAACTGTTTGGTTAATGTTGCATCAATACCTTCGACCATGACCCGGATAACAGGTTCAGTTCCTGAGGCTCTAAGCAATACTCGTCCCTCGTCACCCAGTCTTTTTTCTACCGATAAAATGGCATGATTAATCTCAGCATTCTCATTGAGATCGATCACTTTATTTACTTTGACATTAATTAGATGTTGAGGATATTTTGTTACCACTGAGCGTAATTCATGCAGGCTATTATTGGTTTGCTGAATTTCTGCAACTACTTGAAGCGCTGCAACAATACCATCACCTGTTGATGTTTTATCGAGACAAATAATGTGACCTGATGCTTCACCGCCTAGAAGGCTACCGACTTGTTGCAATTTTTCCATGACATAACGATCACCAACTTTTGCACGATGAAGCGACATGTCAAATTTAGCCAGCGCATGTTCCAACCCAAGGTTTGACATCTGAGTACCAACAACGTCAGGCATACTTGCCCCCATGCGTTGTCTTGCTCTGGCGATGATAAATAATAATTCATCACCATCGACAATTTCACCTCGGTGATCAACCATAATAATACGATCGCCATCGCCATCTAATGCGAGGCCCAGATCTGCTTTATTCTCAAGCACAGCCTGTTGTAAAAGTCGCGGTTCAGTGGAGCCACAGTTTAAATTGATATTGAAGCCGTCAGGCTCGGCCCCCATAACAATGACATTAGCCCCCAACTCTCTAAAGACATCCGGAGCAACGTGATAAGTAGCACCATGTGCACAATCAACAACGATTTTCAGTCCATTTAAATCTATACCAGTCGGTATGGTGCTCTTACAAAACTCAATATATCGACCTGCTGCATCGCCGATACGATGTGCTTTACCCAAGCGGGTAGAATCAACCGTTTTTA
Source organism: Methylophaga sulfidovorans (assembly GCF_900114205.1). GTDB lineage: Bacteria > Pseudomonadota > Gammaproteobacteria > Nitrosococcales > Methylophagaceae > Methylophaga > Methylophaga sulfidovorans. The sequence goes on along the minus strand of NZ_FOSH01000006.1, from coordinate 143,152 downwards.
ATGGTTGTTCGAGCATAGCTTCAATTTCCAGCTCTATTTCATCAGGTAATTTTGTCCCCTGCGCCGAGAAGAACTTGATTCCATTATCATGGTAAGGATTATGAGAAGCACTGATAACAATACCAGCTTGAGCATGAAAAGTACGTGTTAGATAAGCAACTGCTGGGGTAGGCATTGGCCCTAACAGATATATATCTACACCTGCAGCAGATAATCCAGCCTGTAAGGCAGACTCAAACATATAACCCGAAATTCGAGTATCTTTACCAATGATGACCCTGCTATTACGTTCTTTTGCCAAAACTCTACCAACCGCCCAACCGAGTTTTAATACAAAATCTGGAGTAACGGCACCATCACCAACATGGCCGCGAATACCATCTGTACCAAAATAACGTCTTTGTTTAGTCAAAATCTTCTACCTGCATAACTGCCTGACTTAATTTTACTGCTTGATGAGTCTCTTTCACATCATGTGTTCTGATAAGCTTTGCTCCTAACCATGTTGAGATAGCAGCGAGAGACAAACTTCCTGCTAAACGTTCATCTACGGTCACTTTTAACATATCGCCAATAATAGACTTACGTGAAACACCAACTAAAACTGGATATGGTAACTCGGTCAGACTCGATAAATGTTTCATCAACCTAAGATTATGGCGAGCTCGTTTACCAAAACCAAAGCCGGGATCAAGCATGATTTGTTCTGATTTAATGCCTGCCTTTATACAGGTATCTACGCGTTCCAATAAGAACGCTTTCACTTCAGCAACCACATCGTCGTAGTGGGGTTCATTTTGCATGGTTTGAGGAGTGCCTTGCATATGCATCAAACACACTGGCACATTCAACTCTACAGCAGCTGCCAATGCACCTTCAGTTCGTAAAGCATTGACATCATTTATAAGGCCAGCTCCCGCCTTGACCGCTGCTCTCATGACTCCAGGCTTCATTGTATCGATAGAAATAGGAATATCGAATTCCGCACTTATCAATTCAATGACAGGAGCAACCCTTTCGATTTCTTCCTGCTCCGCCACGATGTCTGAACCAGGCCGTGTAGACTCACCGCCGATATCCAGAATATCAGCACCTTCAGCAATAAGTTTTTCAGCTTGTTTCAGTGCTGCATCATGATTAAGAAATTTGCCACCATCTGAAAATGAATCAGGGGTGACATTTACGATGCCCATAATACGAGGAGCGGACAAGTCCAAGGACTTGCCCGCACAATCAAAAATCACGTAGTTATTTCCTGATTTTAATGGAGCTGATCAGCTGGTTTGCCAGAAGGCGTTTCTGAAGAGTCAGATTCAGTATTACCAGATGGTGGTGTAGACGAACGATCAGTCCAGTCTTTTGGTTCACCTGGTTCACGACCTTCCATAATAGCGTCAATCTGATCGCTATCAATGGTTTCATATTTCATCAATAATTTAGACATAATGTGTAGCTTGTCCATATTATCAATCAGCAATTGTTTTGCACGGTCATAGTTACGGTTGATAACACGTCTTACATCTTCATCGATCTGTTTAGCTGTCAAATCAGATACAGCTTTGTGCTGAGTTACACTGCGTCCCAAGAAGACTTCGCCTTCATCTTCACCATAAGACAGGGGTCCCATATTATCTGAAAGCCCCCATTTGGTAACCATATTATGAGCAAGCTCTGTTGCACGCTGGATGTCATTTGACGCACCAGTTGTGACCGCTTCTTCACCAAAGATAAGTTCTTCAGCCAAACGACCACCATACAAACTTGAGATTTGGCTTTCTAAAGTTTGTTTACTGTAACTGTATTTGTCTTCTGTAGGTAAGAACATAGTCACACCTAATGCTCTACCTCTTGGAATAATACTGACTTTGTAAACAGGATCATGACCAGGAACCAGACGACCAATGATCGCATGACCAGCTTCATGATAAGCCGTTAACTCTTTCTCTTTTTCATTCATCACCATGGAGCGACGTTCTGCACCCATCATGATTTTATCTTTCGCAAGCTCTAGTTGTTCCATGCCAACCAGACGTTTATTACCACGAGCAGCAAATAATGCAGCTTCGTTAACAAGGTTGGCTAAGTCAGCACCAGAAAATCCTGGTGTGCCACGAGCAATTACTCTTGCATCAACATCATCAGATGCTGGTACTTTACGCAGATGTACATTAAGAATCTGTTCACGACCACGAATATCAGGAAGTGGTACCACTACTTGACGGTCAAAACGACCAGGACGTAATAAGGCAGGGTCAAGAACGTCAGGACGGTTAGTTGCCGCAATGACGATGACGCCTTCATTACCTTCAAAACCATCCATTTCTACCAATAACTGATTAAGTGTTTGTTCACGTTCATCATTACCACCGCCCATACCGGCACCACGATGACGACCTACAGCATCAATTTCATCGATAAAAATGATACATGGGGCATGTTTTTTAGCTTGCTCGAACATATCGCGAACACGTGATGCACCCACACCAACGAACATTTCAACGAAGTCAGAACCAGAAATAGAGAAAAACGGTACTTTAGCTTCACCAGCAATCGCTTTAGCCAGTAAGGTCTTACCCGTACCAGGTGAGCCTGCCATCAAGATACCACGAGGGATACGACCACCTAATTTCTGGAATTTACTTGGATCACGAAGAAAATCAACAAGTTCAGCAACTTCTTCTTTCGCTTCTTCTACACCCGCAACATCTTTAAAGGTAACTTTAACTTGATCTTCATTAAGCATGCGCGCTTTGCTTTTACCAAATGACATAGGGTTTTTACCACCGCCACCTTGCATTTGTCGCATAAAGAAAATCCAGACGCCAATCAATAAAAGCATTGGGAACCATGAAATAAAGATCTGCATTAACAGGCTAGTTTTTTCTGCAGGCTCAGCTTTGATGGTCACACCATTATCTAATAGGTCACCAATCAAACCAGGGTCATAATCAGGAGTATAAGTTGTAAACTTATTACCATCCGTCATCTCACCTGTAATTGTTCTGCCTTGGATATCGACTTTAGCCACAGCGCCATTTTTCACATTGCTGATAAAGCTGGAGTAATCCATGCTGCCTGAATCATTACTTTGTGGTCCAAAATTATTAAAAACAGACATTAGCACAACGGCTATGACTACCCACAAAACAATATTTTTCATCATGTCATTCAATGTAAGGTACCTCTGGTTACCATTAAATGTTATTTGAGACCACGCCCCAATAAATAAACTTCACGACTTCTCGCACGAGAAGCCCCCGGCTTACGGGTAACAACTTTTGTGAAATTGTCTCTCATTTCTTTTAAAAAAGCTTCGAATCCTTCGCCTTGAAATACTTTGACAAGAAAGCAACCGCTTTTACTTAAATTATTCACTGCAAAATCTAAAGCCAACTCAACCAAGTGCATACTTGAAGGCTGATCTATTGACCCTACACCTGTCATATTGGGGGCCATATCCGATAATACAAGGTCTATTTGTCGACCATCCAAAACTTTATTCAGTTTATCCAGTACATCGTCTTCACGAAAGTCACCTTGAATAAAATGTACACCCGTTAATGGTGTCATTTCTAATATATCCAAAGCAATGACTTTGCCCGCATCGCCGACTTTCCCAAGCGCATAGTCAGACCAACCACCTGGTGCAGAACCAAGATCAACCACACTCATACCATGACGAATGAGTTTATCCTTATCATCAATTTCTTTTAACTTGTATGTCGCACGTGAACGATGACCTTCTTTCTGAGCCTGTTTGACATACTGATCATCAAAATGTTCTTTCAACCAGCTTTGACTTGATTTACTTTTGGCCATATCAGGATACTTGTTCAGCTTCAGAACGTTTATCAGTCGTTAACACTAACAATAAACCAAGTAAGCTCATTAGCATATACATACTTTCACTTAGTTTATGCAAAATATTAAATCGTTCTGTTAAGTTAGGATCTGCACGCCAATCTAATAATTTTATTGATGCCATCTCTGGCTGGATAAAAATCAGAAAGCCAACACTCATTATTAGCATGGCTAAAATAAGCCAGCTTCGCCAATAACGATGAAATGAAGCAGCACCAAAAATAAATAGTCGACTTACCAATAAAATAATGGCACTGATAAGACCGATAATGTTGACTGCATAAAACAGTTTGCCGGCATAATCACCGGCAACTATTGTATCTAAATTTGCAAAGGCCATCGGCACTGCTAGATAGCCTATCGACCACAATGAACCAATCCATAAGGTCAAAAGCAATCGTTCACCGGAATAGCCAGACAACATCCTACGCCTCGTAACCTATATCAATAATTTCATATTCGATATTACCACCAGGCGCTTGCACGGTTGCAACATCATCAATTTCTTTACCAATGAGTGCACGAGCAATAGGCGAAGATACAGAAATACGATTTAATTTAATATCAGATTCATAGTCACCGACGATTTGATACTGCACTTCCTGATCAGTATCAATATTTAACAGCGTGACTGAGACACCGAACACCACGCGCCCTTCTTTGGGTAACGTCGCGGGATCGATAATCTGAGCATTAGATAGGACAGACTCCAACTCCTGAATACGCCCTTCAATGAAGCTTTGCTGCTCTTTTGCTGCGTGGTACTCCGCATTTTCTTTTAAATCACCATGTGCGCGGGCTTCTGAAATAGCCGCAACAACTTCAGGCCTGGCAACCATTTTAAGGTGTTTTAATTCTTCTTTAAGTGCTTCAGCACCACGTGAAGTAATAGGTACAGCCATTAATTTAACTCTCCATGCAAAGATTGCAGCCTGTTTACTGAGCCAATATCTTCGCTATTTAATGCTTGAACAGTGGCTCTAGCAGCTGCCAATGTTGTCGTATAGTTGACTTGATGCTGTAGTGCTGCACGACGAATTTCTCTTGAATCGGCAACAGATTGACGACCTTCAGTCGTGTTCACAATCAAGTTAATTTCATCATTTTTAATCATATCGACAATATGAGGTTGACCTTCCGCGACTTTGTTTACAGGCTCACAACTCACACCAGCTTCTTCTAATACACGCTGTGTGCCTCGCGTAGCAAGTAATGCAAAACCGAGTGAAGACAGGTCTTTCGCAATTTGTATAACAGCTACCTTATCAGCCTCACGCACACTGATAAAGGCCTTACCTCCAGTAGGCAGCACAACTGATGCTGCTAACTGTGATTTTGCAAAAGCTTCACCAAATGTTCTGCCAACCCCCATGACTTCACCTGTCGATTTCATTTCCGGGCCAAGAATAGGATCGACACCCTGGAATTTAATAAATGGGAATACAGCTTCTTTAACAGAGTAATAAGAAGGAATGACCTCTTTCGTTACTTCCTGGTCCACTAGTGAACGACCCGCCATGGCTCTCGCAGCAATCTTGGCTAAAGGTACACCAATGGATTTCGACACATAAGGCACAGTACGGGACGCGCGTGGATTGACTTCAAGAATGTAGATTTGCTCACCCTTGATGGCAAACTGTGTATTCATTAAACCTTTTACACCCAGTTCCAGCGCCATTTGACGTACTTGTTCACGCAACTGATCTTGTGTCGCCTGGCTTAAACTATATGGCGGTAAGGCACAGGCAGAGTCACCAGAGTGAACGCCAGCCTGTTCAATGTGTTCCATAATGCCACCAATCAGTACATCTTTACCATCACAGATGGCATCCACATCCACTTCAATAGCATCGTCAAGGAAACGGTCTAATAATACTGGTGACTCATTCGATACTTTCACCGCATTGAGCATATAACGTTGTAATTCATCTTCGTTATAAACGATTTCCATCGCGCGCCCACCAAGAACATACGACGGACGTACCACTAGTGGGTAACCGATCTCTGAAGCAAGTGATACAGCGGTGTCAACAGAATGTGCCAGTCTATTAGGTGGTTGTAACAAATTCAGTTTTTCAACCATTTGCTGGAATCGCTCGCGGTCTTCAGCATGATCAATGGCATCTGGTGAGGTACCAATAATAGGCACACCGGCAGCTTCTAGTGCACGCGCCAGTTTCAATGGTGTTTGACCACCAAACTGTACGATGACCCCTTTCGGTTTTTCCAGTTCGACGATTTCTAAGACATCTTCCAGTGTTAATGATTCGAAATACAAACGATCTGAGGTGTCGTAATCGGTTGAAACCGTTTCAGGGTTACAGTTAACCATAATGGTTTCGTAACCATCTTCACGTAAAGCCAATGCCGCATGAACACAGCAGTAGTCAAACTCAATACCCTGACCGATACGGTTAGGACCACCACCCAGAATCATAATCTTGTCACGATCACTCGGGTTGGCTTCACATTCCATATCGTAAGTTGAATACATATACGCCGTACCAGTAGCAAACTCAGCACCACAGGTATCCACTCGCTTATAAACGGGACGTACTTGCATCGCCTGACGATATTCTCGGATCTGTTTTTCTGTTTTCTGTAACAGCTTCGCCAGACGTGAATCAGAGAAACCTTTACGTTTTAAGGCATACATTTCTTGCTGGTCAATATCATTGAGCGAGCGTTCTTTGAGTTGATTTTCTATTGTCACCAACTCTTCGATTTGAATCAGGAACCATGGGTCGATATGAGTCAGTTTTTGAATTTCATCAAAACTGAAACCATAACGGAAGGCGTCTGCTACGAACCATAAACGATCCGAACCAGGTAAACTCAACTCACGACGTAATGTCTCTGCAGTATTTTCTTCATTCAGTTCAATAACTTCTGTCAGGCCATCACGATCTATTTCCAGGCCACGTAAAGCCTTTTGTAATGATTCCTGGAAATTACGCCCAATCGCCATTACCTCACCAACAGACTTCATCTGCGTACTTAGACGATTATCAGCCTGTGGGAATTTTTCAAAGGTAAACCGCGGGACTTTTGTCACCACGTAATCGATTGTTGGTTCAAACGAAGCAGGTGTCGCATTACCGGTAATTTCGTTTTGTAATTCGTCCAGCGTATAACCCACCGCCAGCTTTGCTGCGACTTTCGCGATAGGAAAACCAGTTGCTTTAGAAGCCAGAGCAGAAGAACGTGATACCCGCGGATTCATCTCAATGATGATCAGTCGTCCTGTTTCAGGATTAACAGCAAACTGTACGTTTGAACCACCTGTATCAACACCTATTTCACGCAATACTGCCAGAGAGGCATTACGCATGATTTGGTATTCTTTATCTGTCAGAGTTTGGGCTGGTGCAACTGTAATAGAGTCACCTGTATGTACCCCCATCGGATCCAGGTTTTCAATAGAACAGATAATGATGGCGTTATCTTTACGATCACGCACCACTTCCATTTCATACTCTTTCCAGCCAATGATTGACTCTTCAATAAGTAATTCAGACGTTGGGCTGAGGTATAAACCACGCTGACAGATTTCAATAAAATCTTGTTTATTGTAGGCGATACCACCACCACTGCCACCCATCGTGAAAGATGGACGAATAATCACCGGGAAACCAAATTTTTCTTGAACGTTTAATGCTTCATCTAACGTGTGAGCAATATCAGACTGCGGCATATCCAGACCGATTTTGCGCATGGCTTCACGGAATAAATCACGGTCTTCAGCTTTGTTGATGGCTTCACTGTCGGCACCGATCATTTCGACACCAAATTGTTCTAGAATGCCGTGTTTTTCAAGATCCAGTGCACAGTTCAGAGCCGTCTGTCCGCCCATGGTGGGCAAAATGGCATCTGGACGTTCTACTTCAATGACTTTACTAACAGCTTGCCAGGTGACAGGCTCAATGTAAGTAGCATCAGCCATATTAGGATCAGTCATTATCGTGGCGGGATTGGAATTGACCAAAATGACACGATAACCTTCTTCTCGGAGCGCTTTACACGCTTGTGCCCCAGAATAATCGAATTCACAGGCCTGGCCGATAACAATCGGCCCTGCACCCAGAATCAGAATACTTTGAATATCAGTACGTTTAGCCATCGTGTGTTATTTACCCGTTGCTTGTTCAAGTAGATCGATGAAGTGATCAAAAAGTGGAGCTGCGTCTTGCGGACCAGGACTTGCTTCCGGATGCCCCTGGAAACTAAATGCTGGCTTGCTGACATGGTGAATGCCTTGCAAAGTCCCATCGAATAAAGATCTATGCGTTGCATTTAATGTGTCCGGCAGAGTTTCTTCATCAACGGCAAAGCCATGGTTCTGACTGGTAATCATAACCAATCCCGCCAGCAGTTCCTGCACCGGATGATTAGCACCGTGGTGACCAAACTTCATTTTTACTGTTTTTGCACCACAAGCGAGACCTAACAATTGATGACCAAGGCAAATACCAAAGGTTGGGATATTTTTTTCCAGCAAAGTTTGGATAGCGCTAATTGCATAGTCACAGGGTTCAGGATCGCCAGGACCATTCGAAAGAAATACACCATCCGGATTAAGTGCTAATACTTCTTCAACCGGAGTTTGTGCTGGCACAACGGTAAGTTTACAACCACGTTCCACCAGCATTCTGAGAATATTCTTTTTGGCACCATAGTCGTAAGCAACCACATGATATTTCGGTTCAGCTGCTTTTGACTGTCCGTCAATATGCCAGCAGGCCTCATCCCAAACATAAGGTTCTTTTGTGCTGACTTCTTTAGCAAGGTCCAGTCCTTTTAAGCCCTGAAACCCTTTTGCAGCGACGATAGCCGCCTCAACATCAATATCATCACCGGCGACGATACATCCTTTCATGGCCCCTTTTTCACGAATCAAACGTGTTAATGAGCGGGTATCAATACCAGCCAGACCAACGATATTATGTTTGACCAGATAAGCATCCAATGCTTGTTCACTTCTCCAGCTGCTTACCACAGGAGAAAGTTCTCGGATAATCAGTCCACTTGCGTAAACATTGTCAGATTCTTCATCCTCGTCATTAACACCGGTGTTTCCGATATGAGGATAGGTTAATGTGACTATTTGTCGACAATAAGAAGGATCGGTCAGGATTTCCTGATAGCCAGTCATAGACGTGTTAAAAACAACTTCACCGACTGACTGGCCAATGGCTCCAATCGATTCGCCGTGATAAACCGTGCCGTCTTCAAGAGCAAGTAACGCACTCGTTCGCAAGGGAAACCTCCACCAGATAAAAATAATGGGGCAAACATGACGTTCTCCCCAGACAAAATCTTTGCAATTTTATCGCAAAACAGCCGGTCGAGTCCACGCTAAAAACGATTATGGTGTAGCGCTTGTGGTAACTGTTTCAATTTGTTGAAGAGAACAGCACCATTTATACATAAAGTTCGGGTCTGCGATGAGTGTGTAGCGGCATGTTTGACCGAACCTGACGTAAATAATCAATATCAATTCGGCTCAAAGTTAAACCGACTCTTTCTGGTGCGCAACAGAGGATACTTCCCCAAGGATCAATAATTACACTGCTGCCATATGAAATTCGATCTCCATAATGTTTACCCCACTGATTTGGCGCAACGATATAGACCTGATTTTCAATAGCACGTGCAATCAACAGTGGTAGCCAATGATGTTTACCGGTATGGAGGAAAAATGCCGCTGGAACAAAAATAATCTCAGCGCCTTTATCCGAGAGAGATCTGAACAGATCCGGAAAACGTAAGTCATAACAAATACTAAAACCAAGTCGACCCAGCTCATGATCTAATACAACGGTTTCACTACCCGGCTTTATACCGGCAGATTCCAGATAACCAAGTGGAACAGCATCGCACATATGAATTTTTCGATAGCGAGCTTTTTCTTTACCATCACGGTCAATGAAGATAGATGTATTGAATAAACGCCCACTATTTTCATCAGTAGTCTCATAGACACTGCCTAGTAACAAGGCACAATTGCTCTGTTTGGCAAGCTGACTAAAGCGAGGCAGGATATCCGTTTCCAGTTTCTCAGCAACACCATGCTTGGCTGAATGATCATTACCAACATAGAGAAAAGTTTCAGGAAAGGCTAAAAGATTAAGCTTCCGTTCAGCCGCTTCCGCAACCATCTGCTCGGAAAAAGCCAAATTATCCTCGTAACTTTCAGACGAATTCATCTGTACGATGCCAACATCGATTACCATCACATCACCTTACTTTTTTTGTGCTTAATCACTTCTAGCGAAAATATAACAAAAAAACGCTGTACACAAACTCATGCAAGACACATTAGAAAATCACTGGTGACATTAGCGATGCTTGGGTATATTGAACTGTTTAATGTGTAATCAATGAGGTCAGCCATGACACAATCAATAATCAATAGTGGTTTCCCCAACCAACGTCCAAGAAGAATGCGTAAAGATAACTTTTCGCGACGTCTAATGCGTGAAAATGTGCTGACTGTGAATGATTTAATCTACCCCTGTTTTGTGCTTGAAGGCTCAGATCATCGTCAGCAGGTAAGCTCTATGCCTGGTGTAGAACGATTAAGTATCGACCTACTTCTAAAAGAAGCTGAAACCATTCATAGACTTGGTGTACCAGTGATGGCCTTATTCCCTGTAACGCCTGTTGAGAAAAAAACAGAAGATGCGCGTGAAGCCTATAATCCCGACGGTCTTATTCAACAAGCCGTTCGTGCATTACGACAAGAATTTCCTGAGTTAGGCATTATGACCGATGTAGCTTTAGATCCTTTCACTACTCATGGTCAAGACGGTTTACTCGATGACAATGGATACATCGTCAACGATCAGACCGTTGATGTGTTGATTAAACAAGCTTTATCGCATGCCGAAGCCGGCGCTCAAATTGTCGCCCCTTCAGATATGATGGATGGCAGAATCGGCGCCATTCGCGACGCACTGGAATTTAATAGTCATATTCATACTCGCATCATGGCTTACTCAGCCAAATATGCTTCCAGCTTTTATGGACCATTTCGTGATGCCTTAGGCACCGCAGGTAACTTGGGTAGCGGTAACAAGTTTACTTACCAGATGGATCCGGCAAATACAGATGAAGCTCTGCACGAGGTGGCATTAGATATTCAGGAAGGGGCTGATATGGTGATGGTAAAACCTGGTATGCCCTATCTTGATGTTTTATATCGTATAAAAAACACTTTCAAAAAACCGACCTATGCTTACCAGGTCAGTGGTGAGTACGCTATGCTAAAAGCTGCTATCGAAAATGGTTGGTTAGCTGAATCAGTGGTTATGGAAAGTCTTCTTGCCTTCAAACGCGCTGGTGCCGATGGCATTCTAACCTACTTTGCCAAGGATGTTGCTCAGCAGCTCAAAGCTGGAATCTAAATTTAAGAAACGTTTAGCTGTATTTTATGACTGATAAATATGCCGTTATTGGCCACCCGATTAAACATAGTAAATCGCCCTTTATTCATGCTGAATTTGCTAGGCAGTGTCAGCAGGATATTGAATACACCGCCATCGAAGTGCCGCTTGATGCCTTGGCTTCGAGCCTTCAACAGCTTCGAGATGTCCTCAAGTTAAAAGGCATTAACATTACCGTTCCTTTTAAAGAACAAGCATGGGAACTGGCAGATAACTTATCGGATCGTGCTCGTCGAGCCGGTGCGATTAATACCTTAATTTTTGAACAAGACGGTACGATGTCTGGTGACAATACCGATGGTATTGGCTTATGCCGTGACCTGGAAAATCATGACATTGTATTAAAAGATAAACGGATTTTATTGATAGGTGCGGGTGGTGCAGCTCGAGGGGTCATTTCCCCGTTAATGGCATATCAGCCCGCTGAGCTTTTTATTGCCAACAGAACGGCCAGCAAAGCTAATAATCTGGCTGAACTATTTTCTGATTTAGGTGAGGTACAAGGCGGTGGGCTCACAGATGTAGACGGCCATTTTGATGTGATCATTAATGCCACAGCAGCAAGCTTACATGGCGAAATCCCAGATTTACCCACCAGCATTTTTACTAATCAATCCTGTTGTTACGACATGATGTATGCCGATACTGACACGGCTTTCATTGAATGGGCAAAAAAACAGAATGTCAGCAAAACAGTAGATGGCTTGGGCATGCTGGTCGAACAGGCAGCTGAAGCTTTTTATCTATGGCGAAAAGTCAGACCTGATACCCATTCAGTCATGCAAAAGCTTCGGGACAATATGTAATCAAACTGAGTATGCCCTACTCTAAAAACTAAAGCCTGCAAAAGCAGGCTTTAGTTATTCTGAAATCACTCAACACTATTTATGCTCTTGCGCTAATTCTGGATGCGTATTGTGAACATGATGTTTATCTTTCACTGGACGAATAGATAAATTCGCCAGAAATGCCACAATCAATAATCCTGCCATAGCGAACATGGTTGAGTTATATAAACTAGGGGTTGGATCCAAGGTGCCAGCAGGCGCAATCTCCATTAACTGTGAAATCGACACCGTTTTTGCAGCAATAAGTTGATCCAGATGATCAATACTCGCCCCAAACTTTTGTAGAAAAGCTGCTGGGTCAACTTTGGCAGCTAAGTCATGCAGAACTTTATTTAGTGAATGTTCACGTAAATGCGTGATGACATAAGGCCCTAAAATACCTGCAGTACTCCAAGCAGTTAATAGTCTTCCATGGATACCGCCGACATGCATGGTCCCAAAAATATCGGCCAGATAAGCAGGAATGGTCGCAAAGCCACCGCCATACATTGTGAATATGATCATGGTCACGGCATAAAACATCACTAATGCCATCACACTCGGGCTTACGCTTGCTTGTGTGGCGATAAAAGGAATGGATAGATATAGCATAGCGCCTAAAATAAAGAAGCAATGGTAGGTATTCTTACGCCCAATATAGTCAGAAGCTGTTGACCACAAAAAACGTCCTGACATATTAAAAACACTAATCATTAAGACATAGGTGGCAGCAAAACTGGCATCTACAATACTGGGTAAACTTGGGCTAAAAATATCGGTAATCATCGTTTTTGCTACACCAATTACGCCGATCCCCGCAGTCACGTTAAAGCATAATACGATCCATAGCTGATAAAACTGAGGCGTTTTTAAAGCTTGATCTATATGAACATGATTATCGGTAATAAGACGATTCTTTGCAGACTCATTCTTGGTCGGAGGTGTCCAGTTACTAGGTTTCCAGTCTTTTGCTGGTACACGGAAACTGAATGCTGCGATTGTCATCACGATGAAGTAAACAATGCCCAGAGTAATAAATACGCTGGTTGCGCCTGTATCACCAGTACCAACAACATAAACCCCTTCAGGTCCGGGAACAGGGGTTTTTAACATATCTGCTGCAGAAGCAATAACTACTTCAACTTGCTGTCCAGCCACTTCTGCATACCGTCTTCCTGCCTCAGTTATCAGGTTAACGTCGGTGACTTTGCCTAAATACTCCGGCATTTGATAATACAAGCTTAAAAGATAAGTTATCAGTGGCGCCCCTATCATCGCACCCCCGCCGAATCCCATAATAGCAATCCCCGTTGCCATACCTCGTCGGTCAGGGAACCACCTAATCAAAGTACTCACCGGTGTGACATAAGCCAGCCCCAATCCGCAGCCACCAATAGCACCATAACCTAAATAGATAAGCCAAAGTTCGTGTGTGGCAATACCGATACTACCGACAAGAAAACCACCACCCCATAAGCAGGCAGCAAGAAATCCGGTAGCTCTTGGGCCGACTTCTTCCAACCATTTACCACCAATGGCAGCAGCTAATCCCAAGAAAACAATGGCCGTTGAGAAGATCCATACCACGGAGGAAAAACTCCAGTCCTCAGCGGCACTTGCTACCACACCAAACTGTTTTGTTAACGCAGGATTAAAAATACTCCAGGCATAAACTGAACCGATACACAAATGGATTGCAACAGAAGCTGGCGCAATTAACCAGCGATTAAACCCAGGTTTGGCGATGATATGTTTCTTGGATAGCCGGGCGACTAGGTTATCGAACAATGACATCAGTAATATTCCTCTCTAGATATAGTTATTATGTTTTCCAGCAACATATCACAACTATTCGTAAAGACGGAACTGCCATAAAAAAAAAGCCGAAAAAAGCGGCTTAGTGAATATTGTTCGTGGCGTACAAACGGATACTAAAAACATCCCCACCAATGAGATCGGCTTCTTTTTATGATTAGGATCAGGTGAGGATGAAGGGGAAATTGAGCCCCACAGTGTCGGTGCGACGGGGGTTCTTGAACCATGAGATTCAAGAGGGAAACTTCATGAAGATGGCAAACTTCCCGTCAAGCGGGCTTGTTTTTCAACTTCTAATTTTCAGTTTCCTTAAGCATTTGCTTATCGGCTCAAGACACACTTGTCGCTATCGAGCACCGCAGGGACATAACTTATGATACGCAAAATCAGTTGGCTTAGCTCAAGTTTTTTCAGAGCTCGAGCTGTCTATCTTCTTCCAGAAAAGCGCTAACACGCTCTTTCAACTGCAGAATTTTGTTATTAACTTTTTCCATATCATGACCTTCGTCATGTTTAAAAATAAGCAACTCATGCGCTAAATTTAATGCTGCCATGACAGCAATACGATCAACGCCTACCACTTTTCCGGTCTGACGGATTTTTTCCATATTGTCATGAACCATTTTTGCAGAAGCAATCAGCGCTTCTTTTTGGTCTTCCGGACAGGCAATTTGATATTCCTTACCCAGAATGGTGACAGTTACCGGTGAACTCATAATTCGCTATCCAATTCTCTCAAACGACTAACCATTTTCTCAATTCGGCTTCGAGCAACATCAGTTTTTTCGATCAGTTGCGTACGTTCTGAAAGCCATGCCGTTTGCTGCGAGCGTAACAACATGTTTTCTTCCCGCAATCGACGACTGGTACGAAGTAGCTCATCCACTTGTTGTTCCAATTGTTGTATCGCGTTTTTATCCATTAATATGAGTTCTTTCGCTGTGCGAGAATAAAGCCTAACTATAGACGTGCGCTGCCGACTCGGTCAACAACTGTCATAATAGGAACAATTTGTGTTCCAATGCATAACATTGAACAAGATATCTTTTTAGTCATTATTCAGGTTTTAACTTTATGTCACAACTCTATTTTCCATCCTTATCTCCCGATAATCAGACAGGTGATGGCCCAGCAAGCCTGGCAGAACTCCAGGGCGCATTGTGTGGTTTGCTGTGTATGGATGCTTTAGCTGATCGAAAAAACTGGTATGTACAGTTGTTTGATGATTTTTCGCCGGCCGAAGAAGAAAAACAAGATTTAACGCATTTATTCGATGATACGATTCAATCTTTAAATAGTCTCGACTTCGATTTTCAGATGGAACTGCCAGATGATAATGCGCCGATCGTCTCGCGCTTATCTGCGATGGCCGATTGGTGTCAGGGACTGGTCTATGGCCTGGGTACATCAGGGATGACCAATGAGACAGAATTATCAGATGATTGTCAGGAATACGTGACCGATGTCATCAAAATCAGTCAGGTCAATTTTGATAATGTAGAAGATACGGAAGAAGAACGTGCTAACTTTGAAGAGTTAGTTGAATACATCCGCATGGGACTCTTTTTATTATATGGCGAGTTACAACCCGCCGATCCTACAGACGAAGCTATTGAACACTAATGCAAAAGAAAGAATTCGCTAAACGCCGTCAATACCTTATGGATATCATGGGGCCAGACACAGTAGCTGTGCTGCCTAATGCTCCTGTCGCCAACCGTAATCGTGACGTTGACTATCCTTATCGCAGTGACAGTAATTTTCATTACCTTACAGGCTTCGATGAACCTGAATCGGTGCTTGTACTGATTCCTGGCCGTGAGCATGGCGAATATATCTTGTTTTGCCGTGAACGAGATCTGGATAAGGAAATCTGGGATGGTTATCGTGCTGGTCAGGATGGCGCAATAAGTAACTTTGGTGCAGACGACTCCTACCCTATCAGTGATCTCGATGATATTTTACCGGGCTTGTTAGAAGACAAAGAAAAAGTCTATTACACCATGGGTAACCAACCTAGCTTTGATCAACATATGGTGTCATGGCTGAATCATCTGCGACAGGCTTCACGCTCAGGTAAGCATTCGCCGACAGAGATTATTGAACTAGAGCATTGCCTCAATGAGCTGCGCCTGTTCAAAAGTCGACAAGAAATCAAAGCCATGAAACAGGCAGCAAAAGCCTCGGTTCAGGCGCATATTCGTGCAATGCAATTTACTAAACCAGGCAAATGGGAATATGAAGTCGAGGCCGAGATTATTCATGAGTTTATGAAAAATGGCTGCCGCTCTCCTGCTTATCCATCAATCGTTGGTGGTGGTGAAAATGGTTGTATTCTTCACTACATTGAAAATAACGCCAAACTGAAAAATAATGACTTACTGTTAATAGACGCAGGGGCTGAGTTTGAATGTTACGCAGGCGACATTACTCGCACATTCCCTGTCAATGGCAAATTTAGTTCCGCTCAGGCAGCTATCTACCAAGTAGTATTAGATGCACAAAAAGCGGCCATTGCCGCTGTTAAACCTGGCAATCACTGGAATCAGCCTCATGAAGTGGCAGTGGCAGTGCTGACACAAGGCTTGGTCGATCTCGGTATCCTCAAAGGTAATGTCGCACAACTTATTGAAGATGGTGCCTATCGAGAATTTTATATGCATCGCACTGGTCATTGGTTAGGCATGGATGTACATGATGTCGGTGATTATAAAGTGGGTGGCGAATGGCGACTACTTGAACCGGGCATGGTACTGACAGTTGAACCTGGTCTGTACATTCGAGATCAAGCCCATGTTGATAAAAAATGGCACTTCATTGGTATCCGTATTGAAGATGATGTGTTGGTGACAAAAGACGGCTGCGAAGTATTAACTGAAGCCGCACCCAAAGAAATTGATGAAATTGAAGCATTAATGGCAGAGGCAATATAGAAACGTGAATCACAGCGTGTTTGATGTGCTCATTGTGGGTGGTGGCATGGCAGGAGCCAGCCTTGCTATCGCGTTAAAAAATAGTCAGTTAAAAATTGGACTTATAGAAGCTAAATCATTAAAGACGGACTCACAACCCAGTTACGATGATCGTGGTATCGCCCTCAGTTATGGCTCACAGCGCATATTTGAAACCATGGGTATCTGGTCTCAGATTGCTCAGCACGCCAGTCCTATTCAGCACATTCATGTCTCTGAACGCGGCCGCTTTGGCGTAACACGCTTATCTGCTGAGCAGGAAAACGTACCTGCTCTCGGACAGGTAATTACGGCCAGATATTTAGGTCAAGCTCTCAATCGTCAACTGCAACAACTTGATAATTTGACATTATTTTGTCCCAGAACTGTGAGCACAGTAGTCGCAGAAACCGAACATGTGCAGGTAACTTTAGATAATGACGACACGCTCACAGCAAAACTGATTGTTGCTGCTGATGGACGGGAGTCCACCATCCGCCATTGTTTAAAACTAGGTGCATGGGAACAAGATTACAATCAGGTTGCGGTCACAGCCAATATCTCCACCGATAAACCTCACCTAGGATGGGCTTACGAACGTTTCACGACCTCTGGTCCTATGGCCTTATTACCAATGACAGACAAACGAAGCAGTCTGGTATGGACTGTTAAGGGCGGTGAGCACAAAGCGCTGCTGGCCATGTCAGAGCAGGAATTTCTGAAACAGTTACAGAGAGAGTTTGGCTATCGCGCTGGTCGCTTCACTCGTGTTGGTCAGCGAAACAGTCATCCCTTAATTCTGATGCAAGCAGATATGCCTGTACAACCACGGATTGTTTTTATTGGTAATGCCGCTCACAGCCTGCATCCAATTGCCGGACAGGGGTTTAACCTCGGACTGCGTGATGTTGCCGTGTTAGCAGAACATCTGTTTAACAGTAAAGACAGTGGTGATGCTGAACTTCTCAAAAATTATCAGGACCAACGCCAGCAAGATCAGGATCAAGTGGTCAAATCCACCGATCAGTTAGTCAAATTATTCAGTAACGATATCCCAGTCTTAGGACATATACGTGGTGCTGGCCTGACATTTGTTGATGCTATGCCAGTGATGAAACACTGGCTTGCCACAAAAAGTATGGGATTGGCACAGGCACAGCCAAAATTAGCCAGAGGTGTTCCATTAACATGAAACAAGAATATGACATTGCGATTGTGGGCGGCGGAATGGTCGGTTCATGTCTGGCCTTAGCATTATCACGCCACAGTGCCTTTAATATTGCCCTGGTTGAAGCACAAACATTTGAACCTTTAGCTGAAGCGGCCCCTTTTGATATCCGGGTGAGCGCCTTAACCAAGGGCAGTGAGAACATTTTAAAAGCGCTTAATGCCTGGTCAATGCTACCGCAGTCGCGGTTATCGGCATTTTCTGATATGAAGGTCTGGGAAAATGCCGACAGTGAACTACATTTTAATAGTGCGGATATGGGGGCTGCTAACCTCGGACACATTATCGAAAACCGACAACTGCAACAAACCAGTTTTTCTTTATGTCAGCAGCAGCCCAATATTGATGTGATTACCCCAGCAAAACCAGTCGCTATTGAAAATCAGCAACTGCATCTCGACAATGAACACACACTAAAAACAAAACTGATCATTGCTGCTGACGGCGCACATTCCGCCATAAAAGAGTTTGCCAATATTGAAACTAAAGGCTGGTCATACCAACAAAAAGGCTTGGTGTGTAATGTCACCACAACATCCCCACACCAGCAGACGGCATGGCAACGCTTTTTACCGGAAGGTCCTCTTGCTTTTCTACCCCTTGCCGATAGTCACCAATGCTCTATCGTCTGGACATTAAGTACTGATAATGCTGATCGTTTATTAGCACTGTCTGATGATGAATTTATCAACGAGCTTAATACAGCTTTTGAAGAGCGCCTTGGTAAAGTCATCAAAATCAGTCATCGTAATGCTTTTCCTTTACAGCTACGCCATGCTGAAACCTATATCAAACCCGGCTTAGTCCTTGTGGGTGACGCCGCTCATACAATTCATCCTCTGGCCGGACAAGGTGTTAATATTGGTCTGTTGGATGCGGCAGTCCTGGCTGAAGTCATTATTAATGCAGCACAACAAGGCCGGGACATTGGTCAGTTACATACATTACAAAAATATCAACGGCAACGACATGCAGATAATCTATTAATGCAAATGAGCATGGATATGTTTAAGCGTGTCTTCACCAACTCTCTGACGCCGGTAAAATGGCTACGTCAATTTGGTTTACGTCATGTTAATAAAAGTCGTTTATTGAAAAACCTGTTTATGCAGCAGGCAGCAAGTCGGTCCTTTGCTACTCCCAAATTAGCTCAACGCGTTCGTGATCATCATTAATTGAAAAATAATTCTGACAGACCTGTCTGTTTTAGATGACTTAACCTTACTCCACGGAGCCGTGTATGTTTCGATTTCTTACCCGTCAGTTTCTGACAGGTCTTATCACAATACTGCCTATTACCATTACGCTCTATCTGCTTTACTGGGTTATAACATCGACTGAACAGGCACTAAGTCATGTGATCAAATTTATCCTGCCAGATTATATGTATTGGCCGGGCATGGGGTTTCTCGCCGCTATTGCCTTGATTTTTTCACTCGGCATCATGATGCGACTCTATGTTTTTAAACGCTTATTCAAATGGGCGGAAAGCTTGCTTTATCACTTACCGGTTATCAAATCGATATATGGCAGCATGCATGACTTCTTTCATTACTTTACGCCAGGGCGAGAAACAGAATTTGAGCAGGTTGTTTCCGTTAAACTTGATAATGGTATGGAAATGATTGGTTTTATCACAGTGGATAGTGTTGAGCTTTTACCCACACAAGGTGATGAAGAACGTGTGCTCGTTTATTTACCCATGAGTTACAACATCGGTGGTTATCCGGTCATCATCCCAAGACGTATGCTGAAACCTGTCGATATGACCATGGAACAAGCAATGCGTTTTGTATTAACCGCTGGTGTTGCCGGGCATACAAAACCTAAATAGGTAGAAAAACCAGTGTGGCAGCCCTGACCACGAAGGTCTTGATAATACGACCATTTTTTTGGGCCATGATTTGAGCAAGATTATCTTGAGTCGCTATCATTTTTCCAAATAGTCGCTGATAACTTAAATTACGTATTTCACCTGAAAGACTGTCGCTAAGTATCAGTAAATTACCATCACGGTCACGTTTTTTTGCCAGTAACCAGGCAGCAATCTCAATGTTGCGAGCACTGTTATATAGTTTTTGCTGATCGATAGAAGTCAGATAAAAAAATTCGCTGTGATCATCGTAAGACGCCATCAACATTTTTCTTAAACCGATAATATAGGCCAGCACACGATCGCCCTGAAAACGTTCATCCAACGCAAGTCGGATAATGTCGGTTGGTTTTCTGATGATGGCCCACTCGGGGTAGATAAAATCGACCTGTCTGGAGAAGGTTCTCTCCACACTTTCTTTTATGGTTCTGATATCTCTGTCGTGACGCAGGTTTGGATTACGTTTATAAAGCTTCAACATCAATCTTTTGAGCTGAGCGATAACAGCTTGCTGGTGAACTTCTATCACCTCGTCAATATCACTCTTAGCCAGTCGGGTGACACCCGGATCGGACTGACCATTATTTCCGCTTGTTGCACATCCTGTTAAAAAGCAAATTAACCATATAACACTAAACCATCTCATCCACTATTTGCCCTCCTGATGGCTTGGTGGTGTTATTAATATCCTTAATATAAAGATACTGCTGTACTGATTTTGGTAATAAATTAGCTTGTGATTCAGACGGAGACTGCTCACGCTCACTGCCAATAAACTGTCGAACAAACTGAGCTTGCTGACTGTCTTGCGTTGATGCGACGGGCGTAACCACATTCGTCGTATCAGCTTGTTCTTTATCAACAACTGTGGCGGAATATTCAACAGCGGAATCGAAAGTAACAGGTAAGCGCGAGCTATTGCGTGATTCAGCTGGAACCAGCGGGTAGAAATTAGCTTGTCTGTTATTGTTTATCTGCATGTGAATTTACGCCCTTTCTCGGCTTATTCCGCCTGCGCCTGGGCTTTGTTGACTTACTCGCGTCATTTCTTTTCTGCTGTGGTATCGCTTCTTTCTCTCTTTTTACCCGCGGTTTAGGTGTTTCTAACTGCTCATCAGACGTCGAAGCCAATGGTAATTTATGTTTAATATAAGCTTCAATATCCGGTAATGAAAATACATATTCTTCACAAGCTAAACTAATAGCTACACCACTGGCCCCTGCACGCGCTGTTCTTCCCGTCCGGTGTACATAGTCTTCCACATCCTGAGGTAAGTCATAGTTAAACACATGACTAACTTCAGGAATATGCAAGCCCCGCGCAGCGACGTCGGTGGCGACAAGAAAAGGAAATTCCCCATCCTGAAAATGCTGCAACAAACTTTCACGTTTTTTTTGTGGAACATCGCCAGACAGTAACGAGGCTTTGTGACCATTCCCTTCTAAATAACCCCATACGACTTCCGCCACATGCTTGGTATTTACAAAAATAATGCCGCGTTCTGGTTTTAAACGTGCAATCAATGCCAGAAGCAATGGAATTTTTTCATCATTAGCCGGGTAATACACCCATTCTTCGATACGATCCCCCATCATTTTTTCAGGCTCTACCTGAACCTTTTCCGGGTTATTCATATGTTCGTAGGCTAATTCACTGACTTTGTAACTCAATGTTGCTGAAAACAACATGCCCAGACGTTGTTCAGGTTTGGGAATTCTCCGCAGGAAATAGCGCACATCTTTAATAAAGCCAAGGTCAAACATACGATCTGCTTCGTCAAGCACAACCACATCAATAAACTTCAGGCTAAAAACATGTTGTTTCTGATAATCCAATAAACGTCCAGGCGTACCAATCAAAATATCCAGTCCATCGGTAATCGCATCTCGCTGGCGCTGATAATCTTTGCCGCCATGAGCGATGCCTATACGTAATTTTGATTCGACATTCAGTTTTTCTGCATCTTTGGCAATCTGGATAGCCAATTCCCGCGTTGGTGCCAAAATTAATGCCCGGGGTTGTTTCCCATCCCAATTTTCTGCAGGTGCTTTATCAATCAAACATTGGAAAGTTGCGAGTAAAAAAGCAATCGTTTTACCTGTTCCTGTTTGCGCTTGTCCGGCTACATCGCGTCCCGATAATAATAGAGGCAGCGCAGATGCCTGAATCGGTGTACAAAATTCGAATCCGGCGTTCGCCAGTCCGGCTTTAAGTGAAGCGTGGAGTGGCAAGGATGAGAAGGCCTGCTCGGTTAGATGTGCACTCATAGAATACTTGCATTACCTTTTATGATAGGAAAAAATGTTAGGCTATATCGTATGGGAGTATAGACCCACGATACTTTATATACCACTGGAGATAAAACATGAGCGAAAACGTCACCCACGTGACCGATGGCGACTTTGATAGTCAAGTACTGCAGTCTGACCTGCCTGTTTTGGTCGATTACTGGGCTGAATGGTGTGGTCCGTGCAAAATGATCGCCCCCGTATTGGATGAAATCGCGGCCGAGTATGCTGGTAAGTTGAAAGTTTGCAAACTGAATATTGACGAAAACCAGGACACTCCACCACGTTACGGTATCCGTGGTATCCCAACATTGATGCTATTTAAAGATGGTGAAGTTGAAGCAACAAAAGTGGGTGCTTTAACAAAATCACAATTGGCTGCGTTTTTAGACAGCAATATTTAAAAAAAATGAACTCCCTGCTAATTAGCTTTAGCAGGGAGTTTGCTTTTTAAACCTGTGTTATGCCTGCTATTCAGCCCCCCGCCTGGCTGATAATGCATGAACACTCTCGACCAGTACATTCAGTCACATCTGTTAATGCGCTGGTTTCTTTATGCCTGAACTATATGATCACAAAATGGATGTCTCTGAACTTTTAAATGACCTAAATAAACCACAACGTGAAGCGGTTGCTGCTCCGTTGGGTCACGCCAGAATATTAGCGGGTGCCGGTAGTGGTAAAACACGTGTATTAGTTCATCGTATCGCCTGGCTGATTCAAGCTGAAGGTTTCTCAGCCGGTAATATTCTTGCTGTTACCTTTACCAACAAAGCCGCCGCTGAAATGCGTGGTCGTATCGAAGATATTCTGGGCTACCCGCCTGGCGGTATGTGGGTCGGTACATTTCATGGTCTGGCTCACCGACTACTCCGATCCCACTGGAAAGAAGCAGAACTACCACAGAACTTCCAGATTCTCGATAGTGATGACCAACTTCGGATGTTAAAACGTATCATCCGCGCTATGGAACTTGATGAAGCCCAATGGCCACCAAAACAGGCTCAGTGGTATATCAACGCACAAAAAGATGAAGGTCTCAGAGCCAAAGATATTCAAGCAGGCCATGATCCTTACTCAAAAAATATGCTGGCCATATATGCTGCCTATGAACAAGCTTGTCAGCGCGCTGGTGTTATTGATTTTGGTGAAATATTACTCAGAAGCCACGAACTCTGGTTAAAACGTCCCGATATTTTGGCGCAGTATCAGCAGCGTTTTAAACAAATTTTAGTCGACGAATTTCAGGATACCAATACTCTGCAATATGCCTGGTTACGACTATTAGCCGGTAATAGCGGACACCTTTTTATTGTTGGTGATGATGACCAGTCCATTTATGGCTGGCGTGGCGCTCGTATAGAAAATATCCAACAGTTTGATAAAGACTACCAAGGTGCCAGCACCATTCGTCTGGAACAAAACTATCGTTCCACCGGCAATATCCTCAAAGCAGCTAATGCGGTTATCGCTAATAATAGTGAACGACTAGGTAAAGAGTTGTGGACCGAAGATGATGACGGCGATCTTATCCAGATTTATAACGCCTATAACGAACGTGATGAAGCCTCTTACCTTGTAGAACAAATCCGCAAATGGGTGGATAACGGTGGCAAACGAAGTGATGCAGCCGTACTGTATCGCTCCAATGCCCAATCACGGGTAATAGAGGAAGCCTTATTACAAGCTGCAATGCCATATCGTGTCTATGGTGGCTTACGCTTTTTTGAACGGGCTGAGATCAAAGATGTTCTTTCTTATTTACGTCTTGTCTCAAACCGTCTCGATGATGCGGCTTTCGAACGAATCGTGAATACACCCACCCGTGGGATTGGCGCTGCGACTTTAACGCAATTACGTCAATATGCCCGTGAGCGCGGAATATCAATGTGGCATAGCGCCATAGAAATGCTCGATGCTAAAGCCTTTGCTGCCCGAGCTGGTAATGCGCTAGCTGGTTTTATCACCTTGATTGATTCGTTGACGCCGGAACAAGACACCGTCATGTCCTTAAACGAACTCACCCAACTGGTTATCGATGAAAGTGGTTTAAAAGCACACTTTGCAAAAGATAAAACAGAAAAAGGACAAGGTCGCATTGATAACCTTGATGAATTAATCTCCGCCACCAAACAGTTTCACAAGCCTGAAGAAGCTGAAGACATGTCCGATCTGGATGCTTTTCTTGCTCACGCTGCACTGGAAGCGGGCGAAAATCAGGCCGATCGCTGGGAAGACTGTGTGCAATTAATGACACTTCATTCAGCTAAAGGCCTGGAGTTTCCTATTGTCTTTATGGTGGGTATGGAAGAAGGCCTGTTCCCTGGACAGAAATCCAGTGATGATCCTGTACGACTCGCTGAAGAAAGACGCCTTTGTTATGTCGGGATGACACGCGCAAGAAAAACCCTATACCTTTTATTCACCGAGTCGCGTTTTCTCTACGGTCAAGAACTGATGCAACGCCCTTCCCGTTTTCTGAGTGAATTACCCAGTGACTGTACTGAAGAAGTCCGCGCACGTAATAATCATGTCAGTCCAAGCATTAATGGCGTTCGAGGTAGAGAAAGTCAGGGATTAAATGAAACCGGAATCAAAACCGGACAACAAGTGCATCACCAGAAATTTGGCCCTGGTATCGTTGTTGATACTGAAGGTTCTGGTAAAAATGCACGAGTACAAGTCAACTTTAAGCATGCAGGAAGTAAGTGGTTAGTTCTTGCTTATGCTAAATTAGACATACTTTAATCAGGGATATTTATCTATGTTGGCATCATGTTTATCACGTTCATTCATTGTGGGTCTTGTCGCCCTTATGTTGACCTCATGTGGACAAAGTGATCAATCTCAGTCAGTCACTGATAATACAACGAACAATAAAACTTACCGCTGGAAGATGGTCACAACATGGCCGCCAGGGTTTCCTGTTTTACAAGAAGGCGCAGAACGTTTCGCCGCCAATATCAAGGCCATGTCAAACGGACGTCTGGATATCAAAGTGTATGCGGGCGGTGAATTGATTCCGGCATTACAAGTGTTTGAAGCCGTATCACAAGGTACAGTGGAAATGGGTCATGGCAGTGCCTATTACTGGGCCGGTAAAGTGCCTGAAGCACAGTTCTTTTCTACCGTACCTTTTGGTATGACAGCTTTAGGCATGAATTCATGGTTATACGATGGTGGCGGTCTCGAATTATGGCGTGAAATCTATAAACCGTTTCATGTTATCCCCTTCCCTCTTGGTAACACTGGCGTTCAAATGGGCGGCTGGTTTAATAAAGAAATCAATTCTGTAGATGATCTGCAAGGCTTAAAAATGCGTATTCCGGGCTTAGGCGGAAAAGTCTTAGCTAAAGCCGGTGGCAACCCTGTTTTATTAGCCGGTAGTGAAGTTTATAGTGCGCTTGAACGTAATACGATTGATGCAACTGAATGGATTGGTCCATACCACGATGAACGTTTAGGACTTTATCGTGCTGCACAACATTATTATTATCCGGGCTGGCATGAGCCAGGCACCGTTTTAGAGTTAACCATCAATGAGCGGGCGTGGAATAGCTTGCCTGCAGATTTACAAGCGATCGTCACCAATGCTGCTCAGGCCGAAAACCTGGCTATGCTGTCTGAGATGGAACAGAAGAATGCGGAAGCATTACAAATTCTGAAAGACCGAGATGACATCACCATTGCACCGTTCCCTGATGATGTTTTACAACGTCTAAAAACGTTGTCTGAAGAGACATTAGAGGAAGAAGCAGCTAAAAACCCCAAATTTAAAAGGGTATATGATGCCTATCAGAAATTTCGTAAGAAAGATGCCGCCTGGTCTGAAATCTCTGAGCAGAAATATCTTAACATTGAATCGGCACAATGATTTTTCTGATATTTACCAGTGAGGGCTTATTAGAAGCCGCTCCGGAAATACAAACAGAGAAAGCTAGCGTCTGGCTCAATCCTGACTTAAAAAATCACATTGAGTTGCCGAACCTCGCCGCCGCTGGCTGTGATTATTATTTTTTACCCGAGCATGCTGATCCGGCAAGTGAGAAGTCAGTAATAAACGCATTAAGTCACGTTGAAAAAAATAGTCGTGATAATGAAATCTATGTTGAATATTTATAAATGAAAAATATCCTTTTTGTTCTCTTTTGTTTGCTCGCTTTGCCTGCGTTTGCTGACTCGGAGTGGGCTGCCTCAGATCTCCATTTGGATAAACCGCTTGATATCACTGTTTACCGTGATCCTGGGTGTCAATGCTGCCACAAATGGATTACTTATCTTGAAAATCATGGCTTTCATGTTATCGATAAACCGACACATAATCTGGATGCTGTAAAAGAAAAGCTCGGCGTACCCAGTGCTATGCACTCTTGTCACACCGCGGTAGTTGATGGTTATGTCATTGAAGGCCATGTACCGGCAAATGATATTCTGCGTTTACTCACACAAAAACCCGATGTTACCGGTATCGCCGTCCCTCAAATGCCTGTCGGTACGCCTGGAATGGAAATGGGACCACGCAAAGATAACTTCGCTGTTGTAGAATTTAATCAGCATCAACAATACAAAATTTTTACGGCATATCAGCTTGATCAAAACCAGCATTACCAGGCCAGCACAACAGAGAAATAATCATGGAAGCGCTCGTTGTGCTGAGCAGAGTACTGTTCTCAGCATATTCTAATGTTTTTCAAAAACAGCTGAGCCATCGTGGCTTTGAATCCCTATTTATTGTTTTTAGCTCCTATCTGGTTCTGGCTGTCATTTGTTTGCCATTGCTTTACTTGTTTGATCCGTCTTCATTAACTCTGTCCTTCTGGACTAATATCTTTTTTGCTGCATTACTGGACATGGCAGGCACGGTGTTTTTAGTCATGTCACTGTCTAAAACAGATCTATCCGTGTTTGGGCCCTTAAATGCCTATAAGGTTGTCGTTTCAATGATTCTGGCGATGATTTTTATTGGTGAAGTGCCTAACCTTCAAGGTTTCTTTGGCGTCGCTGTCATCGTCGCCGGCAGTTATTTTTTATTTCCAGCTAAAACAGCTCAGCAGAGTCGTATCTGGACCTTATTCAAAGACAGAGGCGTTCAATATCGGTTTTTGTCTATTTTACTTTTTTCTATTGGCACTCTGCCCCTTAAAACAGCAGTCATTGCTGGTGGCGCCTTAGCGACCACCGTATTCTGGTGTCTTTTTGGACTACCGCTGGCAGCGATGACTCAGTGGTTTTTCATCAAAGGCAATATACAGAAAAACTTCATAAAAGCGCGGGATGATATCCGACCATTTATTTATCTTGGCTGTCTGATTTTTCTGATGCAATACATGACTATGCTGGTATTTTCTCAGCTGCTGGTGGCTTATTCCCTTGCCTTATTTCAATTAAGTATGGTGTTACATGTTTTCCTGGGCTACCGTATTTTTAATGAAAAACATGTGTGGCGACGTTTATCAGCCTGTCTGGTGATGGTTGCTGGTAGTTTATTGGTTTTAAACGCTTGAGCGAGATCAGTCTTCGCCTGTTATCATGCACTCAGATTGTTAATGGAGAATACAATGAAACGGTTAACTATCATGCTGACCGGCCTGTTTATGTCAATGCATGTTTTTGCCAATACTATACTGACACCAGTATGGACGAGCCCGGCAGAACTCAAAAACCCTGAGTCCGTTATCTACGACCCGATAACAAAATTGTTATATGTCTCGAATGTAAATGGTGGTCCGCTTGATGTCGATGGCAATGGTTTTATCAGCCAGTTATCCGTAGACGGCCAGATAAAAAAACTACATTGGCTGGATGGACTCAATGCGCCAAAAGGCCTGACTCTTAATGGCAATAAACTCTATGTTTCTGACATTAATGAATTAGTTGTCATTGATATTGCCGAACAACGCATTATTAAACGTTATCCAGCCGAAGGGGCAAAATTTCTTAATGATGTCGCGGTAGATAAACAGGAACATGTTTATGTCAGCGATATGATGACAGATCGTATTTATCGTTTATCTGATGACAAGTTTGATATCTGGATGGAAGATCCTGCGCTGGAAGCACCTAACGGACTATTGGTAGAGCACAATAATTTAATTGTGGCCAGTTGGGGTCATATGACCAATGGCTTTGAAACTGAAACGCCGGGCCATTTAAAAATCATTGATCTCATTACTCACCAAATGAAAAGTCTGGGAGATAAATCTCCTGCAGGTAACCTCGATGGTATTGAAGCAGATGGTCAGGGTAATTATCTGGTCACTGACTGGTTAAATGGTCGTTTATTGAAAATCACCCCTGAAGGTCATAGTGAGACCTTGATAGAGTTTAATCAAGGTAGTGCGGATCATACTGTGATGCCAGAGAAAGACCTCGTTATTGTTCCGATGATGATGGACAACGTCATCACCGCATTCCGGATAAATCGTTAAATGTCATTTGAAGATCTTTTACTAGAAGACAGCCTGTTAAGTGCAATTTCTGCTCAGGGCTTTACTGAACCCACTCCTATACAAACAGAAACAATTCCACTTATTCTGGCAGGTCAGGATGTACTGGCTTGCGCAGCTACCGGCACAGGAAAAACGGCTGCCTTTGTTCTGCCTTTATTACAAAAGCTTTGGGACAGAAAGCAGCGTTCACATGAACCTGTTGCCTTAATTCTGGCGCCGACACGAGAACTGGCTTTCCAGATTCAACATGTGCTCAAGACATTTAGTAAACAGGATCCTATTGATATCGCCATGATTACAGGCGGTCAGGCACCTGCAGCACAACAAAAGTTTTTAGATGAAGGCTGTGATGTCATTATCGCGACGCCTGGTCGTTTATTAAACTTAGTAGAACAAGATCAGGCAGACTTATCATTGATTGAGTTTGTGGTAATTGATGAAGCCGATCGTATGCTGGATATGGGACAAGGCCCCGATGTTGCAACATTGTTAGCCTCCATCACAACCGCTTTCCAAACCTGCTTATTTTCTGCAACCCTGGCTGGTGCCGGTGTTGAGATTTTTGCTAATACCTTATTACCCGATGCGACACGAGTAGATGTAAATGCC
This sequence comes from Methylophaga sulfidovorans, assembly GCF_900114205.1. Taxonomy (GTDB): domain Bacteria; phylum Pseudomonadota; class Gammaproteobacteria; order Nitrosococcales; family Methylophagaceae; genus Methylophaga; species Methylophaga sulfidovorans. The sequence continues at coordinate 113,805 of NZ_FOSH01000006.1, read as the reverse complement.
TCAAATCACTATGCTGAACAAGTACAGCAACGTGTTTACCTGGCAGATAATCGCGAACATAAACAGGCTTTATTAACTGCCGTGATTAATTCAGATGACTGTAAAAGTGCTTTGGTCTTTTGTAATAAAAAAGAACGGGCTGATGAAGTGGCTGATTACCTGCAATCACAAAACATTTCTGCCCAGGTCGTGCATGGTGAATTCTCTCAGGCAGATCGTCGCGAACGTACCCGCAAGTTTCGTCAAGGTAAAACTAAGGTATTAGTGGCGACTGATGTTGCTTCTCGTGGTCTGGATTTACCGCAGGTCAGCCATGTTATTAACTATGATGTGCCATTTCGAGGCGATATCTATATCCATCGTGTGGGCAGAACGGGCCGTGCCGGACAATCAGGTATTGCGGTGAACTTAGTCGAAGCGCACGATCAAAAGAATCTCGAGCGTATCCAACATCATATCGGCCAAACACTGCCGGTAGTGAAAATGAAAGGCCTGGCTCCCAAAGGCAAAGCCAATAAACAAAAAAGCAAAAAATCAGCAGACAGTCGCTATATCGCTAAAAAAGATCGTGCTCCGGAATAAATCAGTCAATCTGTTACGCTGCTTATTAGTTATAAGTAGCGTGTTATTAATAGCGGGGTTATTTATGCCCATGCTGACAATTACGCAATTTCTGCTTATCAGTGATGATTTCTCTGTGATTTCCGGTATCACTGAACTGTGGAAAGCACAAAAATACCTGTTATTTTTCATCATCGGTAGTTTCAGCATTGTCATGCCTTTCGCTAAAATCAGCTTGCTGTTTCGATTATTATTCGCTGATAACCACCCTACTCCAGTCAAAATAAAATTATTAAACCTTATGCATGACTATGGGCGTTGGGCCATGCTTGATGTCATGGTGGTCGCCATGTTGATTGTTACCGTCAAACTCGGGGCGATAGCCAGTATTCAGATTCACCCCGGTTTATATGTATTTGGCGCAGCCGTATTACTGATTATGCTGACCACACAACTGACGGTGAACGCATTACGTAGCAAGTCATCAGACTAGCCGGTATTTCGCATTCCCGCCGAAATTGCACTAATGGTTCGTAACAGCGGATCCAGCCACTTATCCCGCTCTTCTTCAGATAATGCATTCTCACGATAACGCTGTAATAACAGAATCTGAATATAGTTGATCGGATCCAGATATGGTTCACGTCTACGCAAAGACGACCGCAGTGCAGGTGTTTCCGACATCAACTTATCTTCATTGACCACCAGCAACACCTGTTTCACCGTGCGATGATATTCTGCTGAAATCACCTCGAACACTTGCTGACCCTGAAAAGCATCTTCACACAGAGCGGCATAACGGCGGGCGATATTCATATCTGCTTTCGATAATGACATCTGAGTATTACTCAATAAAGCACTAAAGAAACGCCAGTCTTTCGCCATTCTGCGTAATATTTCAATTTTCTCGAGATCGTTCTGATGCCATTTTTCCAGTGCTGTGCCAATGCCATACCATGCCGGTAAGGTATGTCGTGACTGTGCCCAGGAGAATACCCAGCCGATGGCTCGTACAGACGCTTTCGAACGATCGCCCTGTTTACGATGTGATGGTCTGGAACCAATATTCATCATGCCGATTTCTGTAACCGGACACACCTCATAAAAGTAATCCAGAAAACCCGCAGTATCTTCTGTTAATTTACGGTAACTCTGCTCACCCACTACCGTAAGTTGTTGCATGACATCCATAAATACCGGCTCATCATGACCGGTCTCGGCCACCAGGCTCCGTGAAGCTTTCATTAATCCAGACACGCCCATGCCTAATTCATAGGCGGCGGTTTCAATATTGCCATACTTAAACGACAACACTTCGCCCTGCTCAGTGAATTTGATTTGTCCCTGCACGGTACCCACTGGCTGAGACATAATCGCATCATGGGTTGGGCCACCACCACGACCAATCGTGCCACCACGGCCATGGAACATACGGCATTTCACACCATGTTGTTCAGCCAGATGACTTATTCTTTGCTGCGCCTGATATAAATTCCATACCGAAGCCAGAATACCGCCATCTTTACAAGAATCAGAATAGCCAAGCATGACCTCTTGTAAATTGCCTGAAGCAGTTAATAAACGACGATAATGTTCATTTTCCAGCAATGCTGACATCACAGGCTCAATATGTGATAAATCTTCAATGGTTTCAAACAGAGGTGAAACACGGAGCAGGCAGAACGTCTCGCCATTCTCCTGATAACCGCATAAACCAGCAAAACGGCCAAGTGTTAATACTTCGAGAATATGACTGGCCTGATGTGTCATCGATATAACATAGCTGCCAAACGCATTAGCGCTGACTTCTTTTTGTAAACGATTCATCAGTTGAAACACTGATAATATTTCTTTGTTTTGCCCTTCTAACTCAGGCAATGGAGGTAATTCATGTCTTGCCAGTAGATCGGTAAGTAAAGACTGACGTTGTGTTTCATCCAGCTGTTGATAGTCTTCACATAAACCCGTTTGTCGAAGAACCTGAGCTACTGCCTCTGTGTGTAAGGTAGATTCCTGACGCACATCAAGGTGATATAAATAAAATCCAAATGTTTCAACCAGACGAATTAAGTCGGTCAGTTCACTGCCAGCTAGATCCGCATCACCATGTGATACCAAGGACTGATGAATTAAGCGCAGATCCTGCAATAATTCGTCTTCATTTTGATAGGCGAGTCCCAGCGCGGTGGGTTCAAGATCTGGACGAAAGTATTGCTGTAGTAGACGTAAATTATCTTCCAGTCGATGCCGCATCATATACAGTTTGCGACGATAAGGTTCATTCAGAAAACGATCCGGTTTTGCTCTGAATGCGCCAGCATAACGTTGCTCAGATTCATCAATACTTACCGCTAATTCGTCACTGATTTGGCACAAAGGTTGTGAATGCGTGAGTTGGTAACTCAGTTTAGTGATATCTTCCAGATAACGACGAATCACAGTACGTTTCTGAAGTTGAATGGCCATATCCGTCGTTTCAGCCGTCACGAAGGGATTGCCATCACGATCACCACCAATCCATGAACCAAACTGAATATAACCTGGCACCTTGAATGTCGCACCTTCGGCGATTTCATCTTTATAAACACGGCGAATCGCATTTTCCATATTGCGATAACTTCTGGGTACGGCATCAAACAAACTTACATTGAAATAATACAAACCATTTTTAATTTCATCACGAACTGTCGGTTTAACAGCCCGCACCTCATCGGTTGACCACAGCAGTTGCACCTGTTTTTTTATCTCTGAACGGGTGCGCTCTTCTTCAAATGCCGTTAGTGGATCATTGGTCAGCTTTTCATCAAGTAAGAAAATGCGACGTAGGATTTCCATCAAGGTCCGACGTTTTGACTCAGTCGGATGAGCGGTAAACACTGGCATATAAACCATAGTGTCCATCATATGCTGTAACTGCTCGAGGGTGACGCCTTCCTGTTTAAACTGGGTCAAGGTATCAAGATACGAACCGTGCCATAAATCACGGCCATTACGTAATTGAATCAGTCGGTTATGATAGTTAAAAGCCTCTTCTGCCGTATTCAGCAGACTAAAGTACAAATTAAACGCCCGAATCACTTCACGCAGTGTTATAACATCCAGAGTATTTAGAAAACTTAATAATTCTGTACGTAATAAGGCGTTATCATCCTTGCGTAGATTGATAAAGCCCTTACGCAATCGCTCTACCGTCTCATAGACCTCACGGCCCGCACGCTCATCAATCACTTCACCAAGGATATGGCCAAGAAATCGGACGTGTTGGCGCAGCTCTTTATCGTCAAGCATAGATAATTGCTCGACTGTACTTAGTACAGGTTCATAATCTGTCATAGTTTCAACGTTCGTTTACATGGTGATAGAGATCGATATAGATATTGGCGCTATTTTCCCAACTGAAATCCCCCTCCATTGCGGTGATCATCAGTTTTCGCCATATCCGCGGATGCTGAAACAGGGCGATAGCACGTTCCAGTGTTTCATATAAAGCTTCTGCTGAAGCCTCGTCAAAACAAAATCCATTAGCGGTGCCGGATTTACGGTTGTCGTCGTTAGCATCAACGACGGTATCAGCCAAGCCACCGGTATTCCGTACAATTGGCAAAGTACCATAACGCAGACTATACATCTGGTTAAGACCGCAAGGCTCAAAACGAGACGGCATTAAAAATACATCAACGCCAGCCTCAATCTGATGCGAAAGCTTTTCGTTATAGCCAATTGTTAATGCCACTTTATCAGGAAAACGGGCGCGAAGTACACGTAATGCTTGTTCAAAGTCTGATTCACCACTTCCCAGACAAATTAGCTGTATATCCTGCCCTTGTTCCAGTAAGCGTGTTACTGCCTGAATCGAGAGATCAATGCCTTTTTGTGACACCAAACGGCTTATCAGACCAATAAATAATGTCTGCTCGGACTGTGGCAAATAAAACTGTTGTTGTAGCGCTTGCTTATTTTTCTTTTTCCGATTGGGTGTTTTTACCGAGTAGTGATAATTTAAGTAAGGGTCAGTGGCCGGATTCCACTCGTCATAGTCGATACCGTTTAAGATACCGCTTAAGCGTCCGTGTTCAGCACGGTAAGATAATAAACCTTCTAAGCCATAACCAAATTCGGCATGGCAAATCTCTTTGGCGTAAGTTGGGCTGACCGTTGTAATTTGGTCACTAAAGATCAGGCCCGCTTTCATAAATGACATCAGACCGTAAAACTCTAACCCTTCAACAGACCAGAGTATTTCAGGTAAGTCGAGTGCATCAAAAACCGGGCGTTCAAATAATCCCTGATAGGCCATATTATGGATAGTGAAAATAGTGTCCGGCTTTTCCTCTCTCAACGACAAAAGAGCAGGCGCGAGACCGGTTTGCCAATCATTACAATGCAAAATATCCGGTTTCCAATTCAGCCCGGCCTCATCCATAGCTAAAGCGACAATAGCCCGACAAAACAGACTAAACCGCGCCGCATTATCCTCCCAGTCGTGACCATCAGGGTGACTGTAAGGACCACCATTCCGGTCAAAGTGATATGGTGAATTTAATAACCATACAAGAACCTCGGTACCCGGGAGTTGCGCTTCGATGATCTCTACCGGTAAGTGGTAACCATCTAGTTTCAATGTTGCGACTATTTGAATTTTTTCAATTTTTTGCAGACATTGACGATAGGCAGGCATAAAAATTCTGACATCTTGTCCATGTTGTGCCAGAGCATTCGGTAAGCTGGCAGAAACATCAGCCAAGCCGCCAGTTTTCATTAATGGATGTACTTCACTACTGGCAAAAAGAATTTTTCGCACGCTTATCTCCCAAAAATTGTACAATTCTTCAAATTATATACGGTCAACGGCTCAGTAATAGCCTGCAACGGGAGAAATCATGCAATCTTGTACCATTGTTATTTTTGGCGCCACAGGCGACTTATCTAAGAAAAAGTTATTGCCTGCTTTATACCATCTAGATGCGGAAAAACGCTTAACAGCGGATACACGCATTATTTGTATGGGTCGTCGCGACTCCAGTCAAGAAGACTGGAAAGCACAAGTCACAGAATTTGTTAGTCCTAAAGCCCGTGGCGGTGTAAATGGTGACCTTCTAAATACTTTCTTAGATCGTATTCATTATTTCAAATGTGACATTAACGATGCGTTCAGCTATCACGAATTGAATACATTAATTACCACAGAAGAAAATAATTTCTCACAAAACATTGTTTTCTATCTCTCTATCGCACCTGCGCTATTCGGTGTGGTTGGTGATCAGTTAGCCGCCGTTGGCCTGAATAAAGAAGACAATGGCTGGCGTCACTTAGTGGTCGAAAAACCTTTTGGTTACGACCAGAAGAGCGCCGATGAATTAGAAGGCATTTTGCGCAAGAACTTCACTGAACAACAAACCTATCGAATTGATCACTATCTGGGTAAAGGCACTGTACAGAATATTTTTGTATTCCGCTTTGCTAACTTGTTACTGGAACCATTATGGAACCGTAACTATATTGATCACGTTCAGATTACCCACGCCGAACAACAAGGCGTTGGTGGCCGTGCCGGTTACTACGATACATCTGGCGCCTTGCGCGATATGATTCAAAGTCACTTGATGCAGGTGATGGCACTGGTTGCAATGGAACCACCAGCAGATTTAGGTGATGAGTCTCTACGTGATGAAAAAGTAAAAGTCTTAAAAGCCATTCGCCCTATTACTGAAGATATCGTTGATGATCATGCGTTCCGCGCACAATATGCGGCTGGTGAACTGAATGGTAAAAAAGAACCGGGTTATCTGGAAGACGATGAAGTACCTAATGACAGCGTGACGGAAACTTACGCTGCTATGAAGCTTTATATTGATAACTGGCGCTGGCGTGGTGTGCCGTTCTACTTAAGAACGGGTAAATGCATGCCTGAATCTAAAGCGATGATTGCCATCCGCTTTAAGAAACCACCACAAGAGTTATTTAAAGATACCGTCATTGGTGACAGTCATGCCAACTGGATTGTCATGGGTCTGCAACCAGACAATACTTTGCGTATTGAACTGCAAGCAAAACAACCTGGGTTAGAATTAAACAATCACACGGTGGCACTTGAAACGGTAGAAACTGAAGACACCAAACATAGTTTAGATGCCTATGAAGCATTGATTCTGGATGCTATTTTAGGTGACCGTTCATTGTTCTTACGTGCTGATGAAGTCAATCTGGCCTGGAAAGTGGTTGATCCTGTCATCGAAAAATGGGCCAAAGATAAAAGCTTTGTCCACACTTACCCTGCTGGTACATGGGGCCCTGAAGAAGTCAGTCGTATTCAGGACAACTCATGCCACGCATGGCGTAATAATATCTAATCTGTTGTACAACAAAAAAGCCGGCTTTAAGCCGGCTTTTTTATTTCATCTGCAAACAAACTTAATTCATCGCCTGTCCCAGTTGAATTTTTTTCTCTGGCTGCCATTCTTGATTAAATGACTTCATACCAGCAGGTAATAACATCACTACTGTCGAGCCCATATTGAATCGACCCATTTCCTGACCTTTTTCAAATGACAGCGCTTCATCACCTTCATAAGTCCAATCTTGTATTGTTTTGCCATAGGGAGGTGTTATCTGACCTTCCCATACCGTTTCCATACTGCCAACAAAAATAGCTCCAACTAAGACCAATACAACTTCGCCAAATTCAGTATCAAACACACAAATAACACGTTCATTACGAGCAAATAATCTGGGTACCGCTCTTGCAGTTCGAGGGTTAACCGAAAATAGCTTGCCAGGCACGTAGCGCATTGACTTTAGCTTTCCTGCTACCGGCATGTGGATACGATGATAGTCTCGGGGCGACAAATAAATAGTAGCAAACTGTCCATTGTCATAGCGCTGAGCTAACACTTTATCTCCACCCAATAATTCTTCAACGCTGTAACTTCTACCCTTAGCCTGAACAATAGTCTGATCAATAATGGGGCCTATTTGACTCACGGCACCATCGACGGGTGATACCACAACGTCTTTACCAGCGGCAACCGGACGAATGCCTTGGCGGAGTTCACGAGTAAAGAAAGCATTGAAGCTTGGGTAAAAATCACGTTCAGACACCGCTGCTTCACTCAGATTAACGTCAAACTTCCAGGTAATAAAACGAATAAAAGCATTCTTAAACCATGTTACTTTGCTACGAGTCAGCGCATGCATGATGACGGATAAGGTATGCTGTGGAATCACATATTGTGGTAGCGTCAAAACCATATCAGATAGTTTGCTGAACCAAGAAGGTGGTTGGTGTTTTTGCGTTTTACTCATGCTTGCCTCTTTAACCAATTGCCCAAGCTTGTCATAATTCTGTGTAAACCTTTATCGAAATAAATCATGGAGTATAACAAGCAATGAAGAAGTCGCTGTCGCTAATCACCGTCTTATTAATGTATCTATTAGTGACACCAATCTATGCTGCTGATGAAAGCGAGAAAACGCCACCTGTTTATTACAAAATTGAAGAGCCCTTTACGATTAACTTTGTTAATCAGAGTCAGAAGCGCGCACGTTATCTGCAAATCAAAGTCGCTTTAATGACCACCAGCCAGGAAGCGATGGATAGTGCAGTACTCAACCTACCCATGATTCAAGATGAGCTGAGAACATTATTTTCACAACAGACATACGAATCAGTGACAACACTACAAGGCAGAGAAAAATTAGATTCCCTTGCAACCGAGCGTGTACAAAAAGTGCTGGAAGAAGAAACAGGCAACAGTGACATTAAAAAAGTCTATTTTACGAGCTTTATTATCCAATAAGCGGCACGCTCTTTGCTTAGATTAAACTATCAAAATGGAATGACAATACTATGGCTGAAGAACGCGAAGACATTGAAATTACTGAAGGCAAAGGCGGTAAGAAAAAACTGCTGATTATTATCATAGCTGCATTAGTGCTGATTGGCGGTGGTGTAGCAGCCTTTTTTATGATGAGCGGAAGTGATGAAACTGAGGAAGCCAAAGTTGAGGTCAAACAACCGCCTATTTATTACGCTATTGAAGAGCCCTTCATTGTAAATTTCTCTGAGCAAAGCAAAGGCGAAGTGAAATACATGCAGATTAAACTCAAGGTTAAAGCCCGCTCTCAGGATGTGATTGATGCGGTGACACTTAATCTGCCAGCGATTCAACATGAGCTGAATATGCTGTTCTTTAGTCAAAATTATGACGAACTACAGACTGTTGAAGGTACAAAAGCTTTACAACAAGCTTCTTTAAACACAATAAATGAAATCTTGAAAAATGAATCTTCCGTTGATGGACAATTGGAAGCCGTTTACTTTACTAGCTTCATAATGCAATAACTATGGCTGTTCATGACATCCTTTCACAAGATGAAGTAGATGCGCTGCTAAATGGCTTGGGCGATGGCGATCTTGAAACTGATTCAGCAGACAATAATGCCAATGTAGGCACCCGACCATACGACTTCGGCAATGAAGAACGCATCATTCGTGGCCGGATGCCAACGCTGGAAATGATTAATGAGCGTTTTGGTCGTTATTTAAGAATCAGTCTGTTTAATATGCTGCGCCGCTCTGCTGAAATCTCAGTGGGGGGTGTACAAGTCATGAAGTTCTCGGAATACATACATACGTTATTTGTTCCGACCAGCTTAAACTTAATTCATCTGCATCCGCTCAGAGGCACAGGCTTGGTAGTGTTTGAGCCCAAGCTGGTCTTTACGTTTTTAGATAATTTCTTTGGTGGCGACGGTCGTTTTCAAGCACGTATTGAAGGAAGAGAGTTCACCTCAACGGAGCTGCGTGTCATCAATATGGTGCTCAATCTGTGCTTCAAAGATCTGACTGAGGCCTGGTCGCCTGTTATGCCCGTGGAATTCGAATTTGTTAACCACGAAGTGAATCCACAATTTGCCAATATTGTCAGTCCAAGTGAAGTCGTGGTTATCTCCACCTTCCATGTCGATTTAGACGGAGGCAGTGGCGATATACACATTACCTTCCCCTATTCTATGCTCGAACCTATTCGTGAGTTGCTGGATACCGGCTTACAAAGTGATCGCAGCATGGATGATGGACGCTGGGAAAAATCCATGCGTGAAGAAATTATGATGGCAGATGTAGAGCTTTGGGCAAACTTAGCTCAAGCCAAGTTATCACTTGGACAGATACTGAAATTGAAACCAGGCGATATCATCCCTATTGATATGCCAAAACAAGTCACTACCATGGTAGAAGACATTCCGATGTTTCGTGCCACATACGGTGAACATCATGAAAAAACAGCATTAAAAATTATGGAAATTATTGAACATCCTCACGATACAAGTTCAACAATCCACCTGAAAAAAGGTAAAAAATTATGAGTGAAGACACCCAAACACAAGATCAGGAATTGGCTGACGAATGGGCGGCTGCACTGGAACAACAAGGTGATGCCGATGGGGCTGAAGAGGATCCCTGGGCAGCCGCATTAGAAGAGCAAGCTGAATCAGAAGCCAGTCAAACAGCTAATCCTGCCCCGGTAGCCAAGCTTGATGATGAAGGAAGACCAAAATCAGATGTCGATCTGGATATGGTGATGGATATCCCCGTCACTATCTCAATGGAAATTGGTCGTACCAAAATCAGTATTCGTAACCTTTTACAGCTAAGCCAGGGGTCAGTGGTTGAGTTGGACAGACTGGCTGGTGAACCGATGGATGTCCTTGTCAACGATACACTTATTGCCCATGGTGAGGTGGTTGTAGTTAACGATAAGTTTGGTATTCGTCTGACGGATATTATCAGCACATCAGAACGTATCAAGAAATTGCGCTGATGAAAAAACTCTGGCTTCTCATATTAGGCTTGAGCCTTTCAGTAACCAGCTATGCTGCAACCGAGTCCGCGACTCATAGCCTGAATCAATCACCATTGTCGGCTCTTAATTTATTGCAAACCTTATTTGGTTTGTTACTGGTTCTGGCCTGTATTGTCGCCGTTGCATGGCTATTGAAACGGACAAATCATTTCCACGCTGCCGCCAACGGTAAATTAAAGGTTATTGCAGGCATTCCGCTTGGCACCAGAGAACGAGTTATTTTGGTTCAAATTGGTGAAGAACAATTATTACTGGGAGTCACAGCCCAACAGATTAATACCCTACACAAACTGGAAACACCATTAACAGAAACCGAATCTTCATCACCTAATGAATTTGCCAATAAACTGCGCCAGTTAATGCAACGAGGTGACGCATGATTCGGCTGTTACTGAGTATATTATTACTGGTATTTCCACTAATCAGCCTCGCTGCTCCCGGTATTCCAGCTGTAACGGTTACTGATGGCGAAGGTGGCCAAAGCTATAGCGTCACCTTACAAATTCTGGCGTTGATGACGGCACTCACATTACTGCCCGCCGCTTTAATGATGATGACCTCTTTTACCCGGATTATTATTGTATTAGCCATATTGCGGCAGGCAATTGGTGTGCAATCAACGCCATCCAATCAGGTATTAATTGGCTTAGCCTTATTTCTGACTATTTTTATCATGCATCCGGTGTTTAATCATGCCTATAACGATGGTATTACGCCATATATGAATGGTGACATCGAATTCACTCAAGCTATTGAAAGAACCGGGCAACCTTTTAAAGAGTTTATGCTCGCCCAGACCAGGGAAAGTGATATTGCTTTATTTGCTTCGATTGGCGGTTATAAAGAAATGCAAACACCGCAGGATATTCCCTACAGTTTGTTACTGCCATCGTTTGTCACCAGTGAACTCAAAACTGCATTTCAGATTGGTTTTCTGATTTTTATTCCATTTCTGATTATTGATTTAGTTGTTGCCAGTGTCTTGATGGCGATGGGGATGATGATGCTTTCCCCTATGTTAATTTCGTTGCCATTTAAATTAATGTTATTTGTACTTATTGATGGATGGGCACTACTTATGGGTACTTTAGCTTCGAGCTTTTACGTGTAATTATGACGCCAGAAACAGTTCTCACCATAATGCAGCAAACCTTACAGATCATCTCGATATTGATCGCTGCTATCTTATTACCAGCCTTATTGATTGGTCTGCTGGTCAGTATGTTCCAGGCCGCGACCTCAATTAATGAACAAACACTGAGCTTTATTCCTAAACTGTTTATCACCTTACTTGTCCTGGTGATGGCTGGACCATGGATGCTGGAAATGGTGCTGGGCTTCACTCGCCGTCTGTATGAAGAAATACCGTTTCTTATCGGTTAATGATGGAAATCAGCACCGCTGAGATTACCGGTATTCTAGGGCTTTATATGTGGCCCTTTATTCGTATTGCAGCCATGGTCATGGTTGCCCCCATTTTCAGTAGTAACTTTCTCAGTACACGCACCCGTATCATCATCGCCTTAGCCATCAGTATCATTCTGGTACCGAATACCCCCGTCAATATGCCCAGCGTTGAACCTCTGAGCGTAGAAGGTTTATTGATCATTGCTCAGCAAATTCTAATCGGTGCCTGCATGGGTTTTATGCTGCAGTTGCTGTTCAATGCTTTTATTGTGGCTGGACAAATTATTGCTATGCAGATGGGCCTGGGGTTCGCCTCTATGGTTGATCCGCAAAACGGCGTACTCGTGCCGGTGATCAGTCAGTTTTATCTGATTTTTATCACACTGCTCTTTATCACCGTTGATGGCCACTTGATTCTGATTAAGGTGTTATCAGAAAGTTTTGTCACCATGCCGATTTCAGCAAGTGGCTTAACACCTACTGATCTACGAGATATTGCTGCTCAGGCAAGCTGGATGTTTGCTGCTGGCGTCATTATTGCTTTACCTGCGATAGGTTCTATTATGATGGTCAATTTAGCGTTTGGCATCTTATCGCGTGCAGCACCGCAAATCAGTCCATTCTCTATCGGTTTTCCGATGACCATTGTAATGGGGTTTGTCATTATGTTTGTAACACTGCCATTAGTGGCTGATCACTTACTGGAAATGACAGATCACATATTACAACTGATAAGGGTAATGGTGGTTCAGGATGGCTGAGCAAACCGGACAAGAAAAAACAGAACAACCTACCGGCAAGCGTTTAGAAGACGCCCGCCAAAAAGGCCAGGTTCCACGCTCAAAAGAATTAACTACCGTGATGGTTCTGATTGCCAGTGCCATCGCCCTCTTTTTTATGGGTGGCAGTCTGGTTTCGGACATGGCTGCAGTCATGAATGAATCTTTTACATTGACCCAAAAACAAATATTTGATCCGATGGCAATGGTGCATCATTTCATGCATATGATCGAAATCATTTCTTTTGATTTGGGCATGTTCCTCGCTATAACCGTACTTGCAGCGTTAGCTGCGCCTGCATTGATAGGTGGCTGGAATTTTTCCACACAGGCCATGGCATTTAAACCAGAAAAAATGGATCCCATCAAAGGTCTCAAACGTGTCTTTGGCCCCCAGGGTTTAGCTGAACTTGGCAAAGCATTAGGTAAATTTATTCTTATCGGTGCTATATCGACTGCAATTCTGTGGGGAATACGTGACCAATTATTGACGCTTGGCAGTCAGGAAGTGAACGTTGCCATGACAGATTTAGGTTATTTAACGTTGTGGGTATTTCTTGCTATCACAGCCAGTTTGATTTTGATTGCCCTTATCGACGTGCCATTTCAGTTGTGGAATCACAACCGTCAGCTGCGGATGACCAAGCAGGAAGTCAAAGATGAAATGAAACAAACTGATGGTAATCCTGAAGTGAAAGGCCGCATCAGACGAATGCAGATTCAGATGTCTCAGCAGCGAATGATGCAGGATATCCCTTCTGCAGATGTTGTTATTACCAATCCGACACATTACGCCGTCGCTCTTCGCTATGATCAAGCTCGTCCTGGCGCACCTATTGTTGTCGCTAAAGGCGCAGACTTAATTTCACAACAAATTCGACTGGTCGCACAACATAATGAAGTCCCTATTCTGGCGGCACCACCACTGACTCGTGCTGTTTATTATTCAACTGAAATCGGCGAAGAAATTCCATCTGGTCTATATATTGCAGTAGCTCAGGTACTGGCTTTTGTATTCCAATTGCGTCGCTACCGAAAACAAGGTGGCAAGAAACCGCATTTGAATCCAGAAGATTTGCCAATACCTGAAGAATTTAGACGAGATTAACGCTACATGGAAAACAACGTACTGGCTGCCCGTTTTAAATCAGTTGTAAACGGTCAATTAGCCACGCCAATGCTATTGGTGGCATTGCTGGCCATGGTTATCCTTCCTTTACCAGCATTTATGCTGGATATGCTATTTACCTTTAATATCGCTCTATCACTAGTGATTGTGCTCGCTAGCATTTACATGCTTAAACCGCTGCACTTTGCTGCCTTTCCCAGTATTTTGTTAATCGCCACCCTGCTGCGTTTAGCATTAAATGTTGCCTCGACTCGTATCATTCTGCTTGAAGGCCATACTGGTGCAGCAGCGGCTGGTAACGTTATTGAAGCGTTTGGTGAATTCGTTATCGGCGGTAACTATGCGGTCGGCTTTGTTGTATTCGCTATCCTAGTTATTATTAACTTTGTGGTTGTCACCAAAGGTGCCACACGTATTGCAGAAGTTAGTGCTCGTTTTACTCTGGATTCCATGCCAGGTAAGCAAATGGCGATCGATGCTGATTTAAATGCTGGTCTTATCGATCAGGATGAAGCGCGTCGCCGTCGTGAAGAAATTATGCAGGAATCGGATTTTTACGGTTCCATGGATGGTGCCAGTAAGTTTGTCCGTGGTGATGCTGTCGCCGGTATCTTAATCCTGTTTATCAATATTATTGGCGGTTTCATCATTGGCGTTGCCCAACACGATTTAAGTTTTTCTCAGGCAGCCCAGAACTACACACTCTTAACTATCGGTGATGGTCTGGTTGCTCAGTTACCTTCATTATTACTGGCATCAGCTGCTGGCCTGCTGATTACACGCTCCACCAAAGAACAAGATATGGGGCAGCAGATTGTCAGTCAGTTATTAAGCAATCCGAAAACACTAGCAGTGACTTCTATCATTATTGGTGGCATGGGTGTAATTCCTGGTATGCCGAACATCCCATTCCTGATTTTGGCTGCTATCGGTGGCACCAGTGCCTTTATAATTCATCAGCGTCAAAAAGTTGCCACAGAAACTGAGTTAGCCACCGCTCAACAACCGACTTCAGAAGCCGCTAGAGAACAACGTGAACTGAGTTGGGATGATCTTAGTCCGGTTGATCCTATTGGCCTGGAAGTTGGCTACCGTCTCATCCCTCTGGTAGACAAAAACCAGGGTGGACAATTAATGAATAGAATCAAGGGTATACGTAAGAAAATATCTCAGGAAATGGGGTTTTTAATCCCGCCTGTTCATATCCGCGATAATCTCGATCTGGCGCCAACAGCGTATCAAATCACGCTGTTTGGGGTGACATTCGGCGAAGCTGAAGTACATCCGGACAGAATGCTTGCTATCAACCCAGGCCAGGTCTTTGGTGATCTTGAAGGCATCAAAACACAAGACCCTGCTTTTGGCCTTGATGCTATCTGGATAGAAACTGGCCAACGAGAATATGCACAAGCTCAAGGTTATACCGTTGTTGATGTCGATACGGTTATTGCTACCCATTTAAGTAAGATTCTAAATAACCACGCCCATGATTTACTGGGTCGTGAAGAAGTCCAGCACTTACTTGATAACCTTGGAAAATCTGCACCTAAACTGGTTGAGGGGCTGGTACCTGATACTGTGCCATTAGGTACGGTACAGAAAGTCTTACAAAACCTGCTGGAAGAAAATATTCCTGTCCGGGATATCCGTACCATTACCGAAGCAATTTCTGAACAGGCAGGTCGCAATCCTGATCCTGAAGCCATCACAGCTGCAACACGTATGGCGCTTAGTCATTCCATTATTCAACATATCAATGGCACTCGTACTGATCTGCCAATTATCACCTTGGATCCAGAACTGGAACAGATATTGCTAAAAACTTTACAGGCATCGGGAGAAGGTGGTGCCAGCTTGGAACCAGGACTGGCGGAGAATATGCACAAAAACTTGCAGGAAGCTACTCAAAGACAAGAAATGACGGGTGACTCCGCTATTCTGGTAGTTCAGGCAGGCTTGAGAAGTTGGATTTCTCGTTTTATTCGCCACTCCATTCCCGGTTTGAATGTGTTGTCCTATAACGAAATACCGGATGACAAACAAATAAGAATAGTGGCCAATATCGGCCGATGAATTAGAGTTTGAGGTTGATGTATGAAAATCAAACGTTTCCAGGCAGCTGATGTACGTCAAGCTATCCGCGAAGTAAGAGATGTTCTTGGTCCGGATGCAGTCATTCTCTCTAACACCCGTGTAGATGGTGGGATAGAAATTGTCGCAGCCACAGATTATGACGAATCACAGTTCCGTCGTCAGTCTCAGGTAGAAGAAGCACCACAACCTCAAACTTCGCCAAGGGTAGAGATTAACCCAAGTCTTGAAAGTAATACCTTTGAGCCTTCTCAGCCCGCTCCGAAACAAAATATCTGGTCTCAGGAACCCACTTTAGTCCAGATGCGTAAAGAAATTGCTGGTTTGCGTAATATGCTGCAAAACCAGCTTTCCGATCTGACCTGGAAAGATATGGAACGTCAAAATCCAACTCAGGTACAGTTACTGAAGCGCTTTATGCAAATGGGCATTGATGTCGAACTCGCCAAATCTATTACCGCAAAAATACAAGGTATTGATGATTTAGAGACGGCATGGCGTCATTGTCTTGGACAATTAGCTTCTCAAATTCATCTCACTGAAGAAGATATATTATCGCAAGGTGGCATCTATGCCCTGGTTGGACCAACAGGTGTTGGCAAAACCACTACCATTGCTAAACTAGCCGCTCGTTGTGCTCTAAAGCACGGTGCCCGGCAGGTTGCCCTCATTACTACTGACTGCTATCGCATTGGTGGACAAGAACAATTACGTACCTACGCCAGGATTTTAGGCGTGCCTGTCAGAGTGGCCAGAACCCATGCTGAACTGACTGAAACACTCAATGACCTGCTTGATCGCCGCTTTATCCTGATAGATACTGCGGGAATGAATCAACGAGATATAAAACTGACAGAGAAGTTTGCTGTGATTAAACAGCAATCACCTCGTGTCAAAACATACTTAACTATGTCAGCAAACACTCAAGCAAGTGCTATGGATGATATTATTAATGCCTATTCTCACTTGAACTTGAGCGGCTGTATCCTGACAAAAACAGATGAAGCCAGCAGTCTTGGTGGTGCCGTTTCGGCCTTAGTACGGCATCGTTTACCATTGGCTTATATTGCTAACGGCCAGCAGGTTCCTGAGGATCTGAGTCTTGCCCGGCCTAATACACTTGTTAATCAGGCCAGCGAGTTGATGAATGATGAGCAACAACTGGATCCTCAAACCGTATCCAGTTATGGAGGTTTTGCCGCCTATGGCTGAAAATACCCAAGATCAAGCTGTTGGCCTTCGTAAAATGGCGCAAGCAGCCAGACCAGTGAAGGTCATTGCGATTGCAAGTGGTAAAGGTGGCGTGGGTAAAACCAATGTCACCGTTAACCTGGGTGTTGCTTTAGCTGCATTGGGCAAAGAAGTTGTCCTGCTTGATGCTGACTTAGGTTTGGCAAATATCGACGTTATGTTAGGGCTCCATCCTCAATTTAATCTGCTTCATGTATTGGATGGCACTAAAACACTGAATGAAATTATGGTTGAGGGCCCTTCTGGTCTAAAAATCATTCCTGCAACCTCTGGCGTGAAAAAAATGGCAGAGCTAAGCAGTGCTGAACATGCTGGCATGATACAAGCCTTCAGCGAAATGGATCAGCATATTGATGTATTGCTTATTGATAGTGCTGCAGGTATTGCTGACAGTGTTATCAGCTTCAGTAAAGCTGCCCAGGAAGTCATTGTGGTGGTATGTGATGAACCCGCTTCTATCACGGATGCATACGCATTAATTAAATTACTCAGTCGTGAACATCAAGTTGAACGCTTCCATATCGTGACAAATATGTGTAGAAGTGTACAAGAAGGTCGTGAACTATTTGATAAAATTTCATTAGTCTGTGATCGCTTTCTCGACGTTACCCTGGATTTTATGGGTATAGTACCGTTTGATGAGGATTTAAGACGGTCTGTCAAGAAACAACGCAGTGTAGTAGAAGCATTTCCACGTAGCAAAGCGGCTACAGCGTTTAATCACTTAGCCAAAAAAATAGAGTATTGGCCAGTACAGAAACAGCCACGTGGACACATGGAATTTTTTGTTGAAAGACTCATTCAGGCAAGTATGGAAATGGTATGAGCAACAGAGCTGTCATGTACACATCGGGTCAAAGTAAATCAGAATTGATTGAACAGCACGCGCCTTTGGTAAAGCGAATTGCTTATCATATGATCGCCAGGCTGCCAGCATCTGTTGATGTAGAAGATTTGATCCAGGCGGGTATGATTGGCTTACTTGACGCATCCCATCAATATAATTCAGCTCAGGGTGCAAGTTTTGAAACATATGCCGGTATTCGTATACGAGGTTCGATGCTGGATGAAATCCGTCGTAATGATTGGGCACCTAGGTCTGTTCATAGAAAAGCCCGAGAAATTGCCGAGCAAATGCATAAAATAGAACAAGAAAAAGGGCGAAATGCCTCTGACAGTGAGGTAGCAAGCGCACTTGGCATTGATATCAATGAATACTATCAACAGTTAAACGATTCGAGTGGTTATCAGATTTTCAGCCTTGATGAGTTTACTGATAATGATGAAACTCACGCTCACCTAATCTCTGTCGGCCCAAGCGGACCCGATGATGAAGTTCAAGATGATGATTTCCAGCAGGCATTGGCACAAGCCATAGACACACTACCAGAGCGGGAGCGCTTATTAATGAGCCTGTATTATAATGACGAATTAAATTTAAAGGAGATCGGCGAGGTTCTGGGGGTTAGTGAATCCAGAGTCAGTCAGATTCATAGTCAAACTGTGATCCGACTTCGCGCCAAACTTCGTGACTGGATTATGTAAATTTTGGAGGTGTGCTTTGGATAAAAATATGAAGATCCTGATCGTAGATGATTTTTCCACAATGCGTCGGATAATAAAAAACCTGTTACGAGATCTGGGATTTAATAATACTCAAGAAGCTGATGATGGTTTAACAGCCTTACCTATTCTGCAGGCAGGTGGAATTGATTTTCTGGTCACCGATTGGAATATGCCTGGCATGCAAGGTATTGATTTACTTAAAACTGTTCGGGCAGATGAAAAGCTTTCATCATTACCAGTTCTGATGGTCACTGCTGAAACAAAACGTGAGCAGATCATTGAAGCGGCTCAAGCTGGGGTGAATGGTTATATCGTCAAGCCATTTACTGCAGCAACGCTTAAGGAAAAAATCGAAAAGATTTTTGAACGCATCAACGCACAATAAGGAGCACTCGGCTCATGGCTTCAGCAAATCAGGCAATCCAATTAGAAGCAGCACGAGCCCTCGTCGAGGCGTTTGAAAAGAATGATGAAAGCGCTGCTGAGGAACAACTGACTATTCTGGCAAAAGCACAGGAAAGTCATTTATTCAAAGAAGTAGGCAAGCTTACACGTGAACTTCACGATTCTTTGAATAACTTCAATCTTGATGCAAAACTCATCGATCTAACCCAGAATGATATGCCCAACACACGTGACCGGCTTAACTATGTCATCACCACCACAGAAGAAGCGGCACACAAAACCTTAGGTTATATCGATAACACATTACCTTTGGCTCAAGAACTCCGAAATACTGCCGAAAAGATAGATGAGAGCTGGCACCGTTTTCGGAAAAAGGAAATGAATGCAGAAGAGTTTCGCTTATTGGTAAAAGAAATCGAAAACTATTTACCGACAGTGAAACAGCACGCAGATCAGGTTCATCACAATTTATCTGAAATGATGTTGGCTCAGGGCTTCCAGGATTTAACCGGACAGGTAATTCGTCAGGTTATTAGCTTGGTAGAAGAAGTGGAAGACAGTTTAGTGCAGTTAGTGAAAGTTGCTGGCAAACCAAAACAGTCTCCAAATAAAAAAGAAATTGACCCAATTAAAGCTGAAGGTCCGCAGATAAATGCACAAGACAACCCAAACGTGGTGAATAACCAGGATGATGTGGATGACTTGTTATCTAGCCTCGGCTTCTGAGGAAATGATTCATGGCGCTGGACACAGATGATGAAATCCTGCAAGACTTTCTTGTTGAAGCAGAAGAAATATTAGAAGGTCTCAATGAGCAGCTTGTTGAACTAGAAAATAGTCCACAGGATGCTGATCTCCTTAACTCCATCTTTCGTGGTTTTCATACCATTAAAGGCGGTGCAGGCTTTCTTAGTCTGGAAGCAATGGTTAATCTTTGTCATAAGAGTGAGGATTTATTCAATCTGTTAAGACAAGGTGAACGCTTTGTCGATGCCGATATGATGGATACCTTCCTCAAAGTGCTCGATATTCTTAACACCATGTTTGCTGAAATCAAATCTGGTGAATATCCAAGCCCTGCTGATGATGAAATTATTAAACAGTTATCTGCATATATTAATAGTGACTCAGCTGTGGCTGCGCCTGAACCAGAGCCAGAGCCAGAAGTCGTGGAAGAGCAAAAAGTTGAGGAAGTTGCCCCTCCTCAAGAAGCTGAACCGGCTAGTGCTGCTGCAGATGATGAAATAACAGACGATGAATTTGAAGCACTGTTAGACCAACTCCATGGTAATTCTGCGCCTGGTATTAAAGACGCAGAAAAAGCAGACGCACCAGCTCCTGCTCCCGCAACACCGTCATCAAGCTCATCAGATAGTGATGATATAACTGAAGAGGAGTTTGAGGCACTTCTGGACGAACTACAGGGAGCGAAAAAAGTACAAGCTGAAAACCCCACTCCCCCACCTGCAACACCTAAACCAGCTAGTCCACCGCCATCAGATAAAACGGCCGAAACTAAAGCTTCTGCACCTAAACCTGCAGAAAAAGCGCCTGCGGCTGAAAAGGTTGAAGCAAAAGCGGCTCCTGCTAAACAAGCCGCTGATACCAGTGTACGTGTCGATACAAGCCGTCTTGATGAAATCATGAATATGGTGGGTGAACTCGTACTGGTCAGAAACCGTATAAGTACACTTGAGTCAGCTTTTGACAATGAAGAGATGGCTAAAGCTGTCAATAATCTACGTGTCGTCACAGGGGATCTGCAGACCGCTGTAATGAAAACACGTATGCAGCCAATCAAAAAAGTATTTGGTCGTTTCCCCCGTGTTGTGCGTGATATCGCCAGAAGCCTGAAAAAAGACATTGATCTCGAACTTCGTGGTGAAGAAACCGATCTCGATAAAAATTTAGTCGAAGCACTGGCCGATCCACTTGTGCATTTAGTCAGAAATGCAGTTGATCATGGTATTGAAATGCCCGATGTACGTGAAGCAGCTGGTAAACCACGTCAAGGTAAAGTGTTACTTTCAGCCGCTCAAGAAGGTGATCATATTTTACTGACCATCGCGGATGATGGTGCAGGTATGAATCCTGAAACTCTACGTCGTAAAGCTGTTGAAAAAGGCATGATGGACGAAGACACCGCGGCAAGACTTACTGAATCCGAGTGTTTTTCACTGATTTTCTCCCCCGGCTTTTCAATGAAACAGGAAATATCCGATATTTCCGGTCGTGGTGTTGGCATGGATGTGGTGAAAACCAGCATATCGAAACTGAATGGCGTTATTGATATTCAGTCTGAGGTTGGTGTTGGTACAACACTATCCATTAAGGTCCCTCTGACACTTGCCATTATGCCGACATTGATGGTGATGTTGGGTGAACAAATTTTTGCATTCCCGTTGGTGAACGTGAATGAGATATTCCATCTCGATCTGTCTAAAACCAATGTGGTGGATGGTCAACAAACCATTATGGTGAGAAATAAAGCCTTACCTTTATTTTATCTCAGCAAATGGCTGACCAAAGGCCGTACTGATGTGAAAAAACCTGAAATTGAACATGTTGTTATCGTGAATGTGGGTACTCAGCGTGTCGGCTTTGTTGTTGATGTATTGCTGGGACAAGAAGAAGTTGTTATTAAACCGCTTGGAGCTTTGTTACAAGGAACTCATGGGTTTGCTGGCGCGACTATTACTGGTGACGGCCGCATCGCATTAATTCTGGATTTCCCAGAATTAATGAAAGTCCATGCTAACCGTGGATATTAGGAGTAGGTGTGACGGTTAAAGTTCTGATAGTCGATGACTCAAGTTTTTTCCGTAAACGTCTTGCTGAAATCATAGCAACCGATCCGCGACTTCAAGTAATTGCTACCGCCAGTAATGGCGAAGAAGCTATTAGAGAAGTACAACGTCACCACCCGGATGTGGTGACAATGGACTTAGAAATGCCAGTGATGGATGGCATTACTGCAGTACGTAAAATAAAAGCGATTCGTAATACACCTGTACTCATGTTGTCGACCTGGACAACGGAAGGGGCAAAATCAACACTAGATGCACTGGAAGCCGGTGCGACTGATTTTTTACCGAAGCGTTTTGAAGATTTATCCAGTGATAAAGTCGAAGCCCAGCGTAAGCTTTGTCAGCGAATCTATCAACTATCCAGTGGTTTCCATGCCAGTCAGTCAGATTTATCAACGACAAGTAGAATAGTAAAAAGCCAGGCATCGGTGCCAGTCAAAGCTGATAAATCCTTAAATACTACGCCAGAACTGGTTGCCATTGGCACATCGACGGGAGGCCCCGTCGCCTTACAAAAAGTATTAACACAATTACCAGCGAGTTTTCCCTGCCCTATTTTACTAATTCAACATATGCCGGCAACGTTTACCCCCTCATTTGCAGAACGCATAAATACACAATGTGCCATTCGGGTAAAACAGGCTGAAAATGGCGAACACTTGCAAGCAGGTACCGCTTACCTGGCACCCGGCGGCCAACAAATGTTGCTTAAAGGTCGCCCCAATCATCTCTATCTTAGTATTGAAGCCGGTGATGTAAATGAAACCTATAAACCCTGCGTTGATCTGACATTTGATTCTGTTGCGAGTATTTGCGGGGCGAAAACTCTGGCTGTGATTTTAACGGGCATGGGTAGTGATGGCCGTAATGGCTGTGAAAATATCAAGAAAAAAACCGGCACTGTCTGGGCTCAGGATCAAGAAAGCAGTACGATTTATGGCATGCCAATGGCTGTCGCTAAAGCCGGCCTTGCTGACAAAATTCTTGATATCAACGATATTGGTCGACAACTGGCGGAACTGAGTTGATATGGATATTTTGAGTATCATCGGACTCATCATTGGTTTCGGTGCCATACTGATAGGTCAGTATCTTGAAGGTGGTCATATAGACACCATTCTTAATGCTGTTGCTCTATTGATTGTGATGGGCGGTACGCTTGGTGCAGTTATGTTGCAAACACCGATGAATACATTTCTGCGCGCCATGCGAATGTCTCTATGGATCATCAAACCACCCAAATTATCACCTCGCCTGCAATTAGAAAAAATACTGGAATGGAATCAGGTTGCACGACGAGAAGGATTAATCAAACTGGAATCTATGGCGATTGAAGAAAGCGATCTCTTCACGCAAAAAGGCCTGCAATTGATTGCGGATGGCATTGAGCCGGAAGTTTTGAGGGAAGTCTTGGAAAATGATCTGGATATTCAGGAATCAGATGATTTCCAGGCAGCTAAAGTGTTTGAGGCTATGGGTGGCTACTCACCTACTATCGGTATTATTGGTGCCGTTATGGGACTGATTCATGTTATGGGAAATCTGGCAGATCCAGCCTCACTTGGTTCTGGCATTGCTGTCGCTTTTGTCGCCACAATTTATGGTGTAGGCCTCGCTAACTTATTATTTCTACCTATAGGTAACAAGCTAAAAGCGCTGATTAATAAACGTAGTCGTCTTCAAATGATGTTGATTGAAGGATTAATTGGTGTAGCTGATGGTGATAATCCAAGAAACATCGAAAGTCGCCTTCAAGCCTATTTAAACTGAGTGATGATCTATGGCTCGTCGAAAAAGACATGAAGAACATGAAAATCACGAACGTTGGCTAGTTTCTTATGCTGACTTTATCACCCTTTTATTTGCTTTTTTTGTCGTGATGTATTCTATCTCTTCCGTTAATGAAGGTAAGTATCGGGTACTTTCAGATACCCTGGAAGCAGTCTTCTCTCAACCCGTCCGTAGTAAAGATCCAATACAAATTGGCGAAGTGAGTCGGGGTAAAGGTGAGGTGGTGATTGAACCTCTCACACCAGCAGTACCAGAAACACCATTACCGGAAGTCGTCTCAAATTTTCCGCCTAAAGCCACAGATGATGATATCCGAACTATCAACGATTTATCCAAACAGTTCAGTTCTGCCCTATCCGATTGGATTAAATCTGACGATGTTACGATAAAACAAGGTGAAGACTGGCTGGAGCTGGAAATAAAGTCCCGGGTTTTATTCGAAAGTGGTGAAGCCAGACTGGCCCGCCCTGCTATACCTGTTCTGGGCGAGATCGCCAGTATCTTACAAAAATCAGCAAATCCTATTCAGGTTGAAGGGTTTACTGACAATAATCCCATTAATACACCGCGCTTTCCTTCAAACTGGGAATTGTCAGCAGCTCGTGCTGCCAGTGTTGTGCATCTACTGGACAGATACGGTATTCAACCTGACCGTATGTCGGCTATTGGCTATGGTGAATATAAACCGATTGCGAATAATGACACTGAAGCAGGCCGGCAGAAAAATCGCCGGGTCGTATTGGTGGTTTTGGGTAATGACTTGAGTCGTCGCGATATCAATGTATTCCATGATTCCAGCGCTGGCACTCCTTCATCGAAAGCATCAACTACTAGTAGTTCTGGCACAAACCAGTCAGGCCAAAATAATACAGGTGAACAATAATCATGGCTGTCTG
This sequence comes from Methylophaga sulfidovorans, assembly GCF_900114205.1. Classification (GTDB taxonomy): domain Bacteria; phylum Pseudomonadota; class Gammaproteobacteria; order Nitrosococcales; family Methylophagaceae; genus Methylophaga; species Methylophaga sulfidovorans. The sequence goes on along the minus strand of NZ_FOSH01000006.1, from coordinate 89,259 downwards.
GGCAATATGTAATCAAAAAGGTGGTGTAGCAAAAACGACGACGGTAGTGTCGCTTGCCAGCTTACTTGCTCAAAAAGGTGAACCAGTGCTGATGCTCGATCTTGATCCTCATGGCTCACTGACGACGTATCTTGGTTATGATCCTGACAGCATTGAAACCAGTATTTACACCCTGTTTCAGCAATTAGATAACACACCAAAAGAAGCTATTTTAAAGAGCCTGAAAAAAACACGTCACGATAATATCTTCTTATTACCCGCATCCACCGCGATGGCAACGCTTGACCGGCAGCTAGGTGCACAACAGGGTAAAGGCTTGGTGATTCGCAAAACATTAAGCTTTTTCAAAGATCGGTTTAAGCACGTCCTCATTGACTGCCCACCTATGCTTGGGGTTTTAATGATCAATGCACTGGCAGCCTGCGATAAATTGATTATTCCAGTACAGACTGAGTTTTTATCGCTCAAAGGCCTTGAGCATATGTTACATACCGTCTCGATGATTAATCATTCGCGTCGAAGTGCCCTGCCCTATTTTATAGTACCCACCATGCATGATGGTCGAACAAAAGCGGCCATCGATTGCTTGGCAGAATTACATAAACGTTATGGAGATAATGTCTGGCAAAGTTTTGTACCCGTTGATATCGGCTTTCGTGAAGCCAGTAAGCTTGGACTACCTTTACCAGAAATGTCTCCTGATAGCGCGGGCACACGAGCCTATAAGCAGTTACTGAATATGTTGACTGAGCCAGAAGTGAGTATATCCAATGGCTAAGAAAAAAATTTATGAACAGCGGGAAGCTTTATCTGCTTATTTCAATGAGATGCTGGAAGATTCCACCCAGTCCTCGAGTGAGGACGTTGTAGAACGCTCAGAAATGCCTATAAGCAAACCGACATTGAAACAAACTGTCATATTTCCGTCAGAAGACATTATTCAGCCAGTTGACGACGTCGTACCCCCAGCAACCACTCTATTGCCTATATCTACACCAATAAACACCGAGGAACTTCAATCTGAAGAGGTGAACAGCGAAGCTGAGTCAGCAATAGAACAGCAGACGCAAACTGATATCACGATAGAAACACCGGCAGACGATATACCGATACAGAATATCGTTCTCAAAATATTATTATGTGATATCGGTGGCATGAAAGTCGCTATCAAAGTAGATGCACTTGATAATATTATTCGCTGGCCTTCACATGGCTTGAGCCAGATTCCTGGACGCAAATCATGGGAGGTCGGCTTATTTAGCGATAATGGTCAAAATACCAATGTTATTGATATAAGAACGCTGTTACATACACCCAACAAAGAAACAGCTTTAAAAGCAAACTATATACTCCTGGTCAATGACAGACGTACAGGTATCGCATGCGATAACATTGAGCAAATTATCAATAAAAACAGTGGTGAAATTAACTGGCGACATGATACAAGTCAGCGACCATGGTTTACAGGCGTACTGAGCGAAACAATGCACAGTATTTTGGATATCTCTGCCATCATTAATGCCTTAGAGTGATATTAAGTGGCATGATGTCTGCATATCCTTTATCAGCAGCTCGCTGTCATAAAAATGACAGCCATATCAGAAGGTCATAAAACATGAGCGAGAAAGATAATAGTAACGAAAACCCTATATTACAGTGGGTCACATACCAACTCGAAGACGAATACTATGGTATTAACGTTATGCAGGTGCAGGAAGTATTACGCATGACCGAAATTGCGCCAGTACCAGGTGCGCCTTCTTATGTACTGGGTATTATTAATTTACGTGGCAATGTGGTGACCGTCATTGATACCCGTATGCGCTTTGGTTTAAATGCAATTGAACCTGATGATCGAGCTCGGATTATCGTTGTAGAAGTGTCTGGTCACGTTATCGGTATGCTGGTCGACTGTGTGGCAGAAGTTGTTTATTTACGCCAGTCTGAAATTGACACTGCGCCGAACGTCAGTGATGACAGTTCACGCTTTATTCAAGGTGTCTGCAAGCGTGAGAAATATTTGTTGATTCTGGTCGACGTCAATAAATTATTAAACGATGAAGAGATTGCTGATATCTCTGGTTTTTAAGGGATAATGAGTATGGCTGATGATATCAACCCTATCCAGCCGACCACACCCTTGCCGGTTATCCATCCTGTTTCTGATGAGGATAAGCCTGCTCCACAGGATCAACATAAAAAGAAAAAAGAGACGCCGGAAGAAGATGAGAAACCGCATCCAAAAGAGGATGATAAAGGCGAGTTTATTGATGAGTATGTTTAAGTTCAGACAGATGTCTGAGGAGTAAAACCATGACTATTTTCGTCGTATTTACTGTAATGAGTGCCGTATTCCTGGTCATTGGCCTTGCTACCATGCGCCTGCTGAAAATGCATCAATTACAAGCTAAACGTATTCATGACCTGCAAAATCAAATCACTGCATTATGCTCTGGCGCTGCTGGAACAGATGAACGTATTCATAAATTCGAACAAACACTGAGCAAAATTCGTGATCATCAACGTAGCCTAGATTTGAGCGCTAACCATCAACCAGGTTACGATCATGCAATTCGCTTAGCAAAGAAAGGGGCGGATATTCAACAACTGATAAACAACTGTAATCTAAGCGATGAAGAGGCTCATCTGATTACCACATTACATGGACAGCGTAGCGTACATTAATCTTTTGGTTTAGGTATCTTAGCGCTCGGTTTACCCACTAAAAAGCCTTGAACCATATCAACGCCATAATTTTTTAATAATTCTAAAGTGCTTTTTCTTTCGACAAACTCGGCCACCGTCTTTTTACCAAGACTATGAGCAATATCGATCATGGATTTCACTAATTGCTGATCGACCGGGTCATTATCCAAATCGGTGATAAATCCGCCGTCAATTTTCAAAATATCGACAGGGAAATGTTTTAAATAACTGTACGAGTTAAAGCCTGCCCCAAAATCATCAAGTGCAAACCGACATCCCAGTGCCCGCAAATCCGATACCATCCTTCTCGTCTGCTCAAAGTTAGATATAGCATAGGTTTCGGTAATTTCAAATACAATACGATTCGGATCTATCTTAGTCTGACTGAGTTTATCTCTTACTAGCTTGTATAAATTCTCATCAAGAAATACATTACCAGAGAGATTGATAGCAAATGATAGATTCTCCGGCATATTCACTATAAGCTCAAAGACTTTCGCTACCACCCAAAAATCAATTTGGTGTATTAAGCCCATTGCTTCGGCAACAGGAATGAACTCTTTAGGATAAAAAATAACGTTGCCTTCACCACGCATGCGAATCAGGCACTCATAGTGAGAGACTTGTTCAGCCTCCAGTGAATAAATTGGCTGGAACTCCAATAAAAACAAGCCTTCTTTTAACGCGGCCCGAATTCTTGGTGCCCATTCCACACTGTGGCGTAAGGTATGCATTTCACGATCATCAGGACTATATAAATGCACTCTGTTACGTCCGCGTGTTTTCGCGGTATAACAAGCCTGATTAGAATGTGATAACACTTCACCTACCGTGGTGGCATTATCCGCATCAATAATTTTTAAACCGATGCTCGCTGACAGGTGATAATGATGTCCATGGTGTTCAAAATCATAACCGTCAAACAGATTACGTAAATCTTCGGCTAATTTTATCGCTGTTTCTTTATTTGTATTATTAACCAGTACAGCAAACTCATCCGAACCAATACGTACCAAAATATCGTTGATATTAAAATAACGTCTCAGGGAATTAGCCACCTGTACTAGCAGCGTATCGCCGGCTTCATGCCCTTCGGCATCGTTCAGGACTTTGAAGCTGTCTAAATCAATATAAAAAAGCGCACTGACGCTCATAAAATTACGCACCTGACTCAAGGTCATATCAAGTGCATTTTCCAAACGTCGTCGATTAGCCAAGCCAGTTAAATCATCGTGATTAACAGAAAACTGTAAGCGCGCTTCCATCACTTTCAGGTTAGCAAGCTCATCTTCAAGCTCTGTTTGTCGTTTAAACGTTTTATCGCGTTCCCGTTTAACAGCCAATGCCGTCATAATCGCTGGAGGCAATGATTCAGCCGTCATTGGGTGATAAAGCAGCGAAGTCACACCATGGCCTAAATCAGTGAGCAGCTGAGCATGATCCCAGATTGATTGCCTGCATAAAGAAATGATGGGGATTAAGCGCCATTCATCAAACTGATCCATCACCATACGAATATCTTTGGTAGAAATTCCAGGTAAATCATTATCTAAAATCAGTAAGTCGATATCTGACAAATCGTTATCGATACTCTGGCGGAGTAACAACATAACACCATCAGTATCAGTCGCACTTTGAATACGCTTAAAACCACTAATCTCAAGCAGGGTTTTTGTAAATGCCGTTTCGGCTGGTTGGCGGCCGCCAATGATGATTTTTGCATCAAGGAGTTCTGTAACTGAAGCTATGCTAGCAGGTAGATCAGATTTCTGATCAAGTGCTATCTCACGCATCAACGTTTCCTTGATTTTATTTTTCATCAGTTAGGGGAGCTACATTATGTAGACCGGAAATTAAACATGCACCGACAATATCGGATATATATATTAAAATCAACACTTAATGTTATTTTTGTAATGCTGATTATAAAGTTTATAAGCGTGTTTATGGAAAATAGTCTCGGATAAAAATGCTGACTTTCAGCTTCAGTTTTTATTTTCTCTTTTATTTACAGGAACTTTTCCTGACACCAAGTACGCATAGGCAATAACTTCAGCAATTGCTCTATAAAGCATCGGGGGAATTTCTTCCCCAAGCTTGAGTTCACTCAATAACTCAGTCAACAGCGCATCCTCACGTAACGGGATATTATGTTCGCGAGCTATGCGAATAATTTCTTCGGCAATATCACCTTGGCCGCTGGCAGTAACAATAGGCGCATTTTCACCATCATATTGAAGCGCTATGGCATGCAGAACATCTTTCTCACTCATACTGAAATATCCACCAGATAATCTTTGTGCTCTGTCATTACTGTCGGTGTCACAGGCTTTACGATCCCTTGTCTACAACTTAAATGACTGACATTAAGCCCTATATCATTTAAACGTCCATCCAAACGATCTAAATAACTTGTCAATAATGTGGCGCTTTGCTGGCGTTCAGCTAATAACACTACACTCACGTCCAAGGCATGTAATGTGATTCTGGCCTGCATAGGACCTAAATTCTGAGTTTCAAGATTGAGTTGTACCTGCCAAATCGCTGAATCCTTATCTTTACTATTCCCTGTATATTGCTGCTCAATCCGCATCTGCAGCATTTCCAGTTGCTGCTTTTCCTTAACCGGAAGATCAAATAACCAGACATTGGCGTTGGTATTGAGATCATTATCTTGCACCATCGACAATTGATTAAACTGAATTTTCGCAGTGACTGACTCAACATCCTGTAATAAATCACGCATCATTTGAAACTCAATTGCTCGTGAAACAGCTTGTTGTGCATTTGTCGCCATATTCACTATAGGTGCGGTCGTGGTCGGTGCCGGGCTTGTGGCTACGGGTACTTGTGGTTTATCTGGGCTGGACGCTGTAGTTAATCCTGCCAGTAAACTGAATAGTAACTGCGTTGGTGTTTGTCCTCGATTAGCTAGTGCCGGTGATACCTGTGCCGGGAGAGCTCGCATATCCTGAGGTGTGGATAATATTTGCCTGATAGCGGTTTGCACCTCCACCGGTAATTGTTTTATCAACTCAGGGTTATCCAGTAATTTGGGTAATAATGGTGATTGCAATTGTGTTCTCAGCACATCTGCTAAACGTAGTAAATTCCCTTTCAGGTTCTGCTGTAAATCCGGCTGAGCGGTTGTTTGTTTTAACTGACTTTCAAGAAAGACACCACTGTTATTAATCGTTTGCTGCAGTTTTTCCGGCTGCTGTAAGGTGCTCTTATCCACCACATTTTGTATCAAACTGCTTAATGCCTGTCGTACAGGTTCTGGCAGAGATTGTGTGGTAGCCGATGACAAATTAAGGTTTGTCGGTTTGGTTATCAGATTCTGTAATAAAGGCAATAATTCTCGCTGATAATTCATCACCCCCTGTTCGCGAGTCGCAGCATCCGGCATGATTTTGACCGATAACGGTAGTGTCTTTAATACCTCAACAGCGAGTTTATCCCCCGTTTTAAAAAGCTGATTGATGCCACTGACATCAATTTCCATTAGCTTAGGTAAAGCATTATTTAATTGAGCAAGCTGATTAGCCTGAGGCTGAGTCACCGTCGCATCAGTAATAAATTTAGGCGTGACTAACAAGCGATTTTGCGCAAGTATTTTAACCACATCGGCGGCAATGACCTGCCTAGCTTTTAACAGCGTTGCCAATGTCATCGGTTCCAGATCGACTTTTTGTACAGAAGCTGGGGTTAATTGAATGACTGGCTGACCAGCGTCGACAGATTTCTGCAGAATGACTTTTTGCCCTGGTGCCAACTCTTGCTGTGTATTGACTTGAAAAACCTTGTCTCCAAGCTGAAGTTTAATCTGATCGGCATTAACTCTTCCGATCACTGTCGCCTCCACTTTTTGGCCGACAGGAAGTGCATCCGCTAATTTTGTAGAGGCATTTACAATCACTTCAGTATTCGGCTGTTGAGATCTATTTATCTGCATAAAGTCACTATCTAACTCGACATGATGCTAGTATAGCAATCTGGTTATTGCTAAGAGCAATGGCAATGAAACATAAAAATGGACAATGGTACATTCATAAGCAGGGAAAAATTTCTGGCCCGTTTACCGCTTCCGTTATCAGCAATCACTTAAAAGTTGGTCGTCTTGCTTTAGAAGATGAGGTCTCTCGTGATCGTCGTCATTGGCATAGCTTTGCTGATTCTGTTGATTTCGCTACTCCCCCAGCAAAAGATCAGCCTGTAAAAGGCTATTTAGATGAGCGTACAGGTCTGGATCGGCGTAATACAACGGATACCGAAGTCGATGAGTCAGTATTACAACAGCGTAAAGGCGAACGGCGTGAAGAGGAAGCGGAGATAGAGCTGAAACGACGTTATCTGCGACGAATACTCATGCACCGTTACTTAAACCGTAACCAGAAAATATTCTGGCCTAGCGTCTCTATTTTAATCGTTCTTGCCATTGTCAGTATTTTAGCCATTGAGTTTCCGACTCCATTGCCTACCCCACAATCTGATTGCCAGTCACCAGCAACACCGAAGGCTAATTGGAATAACTGTCAGCTCTCAGGCCAAAATCTAACTAACACCAATCTCTCCATGGCGTTAATGCGTGGTAGTAACCTAAGTAATACTAACTTGATGAATAGTGACTTATCGGGAGCAGATTTGGCTTATAGTGATCTGCGTAAGGCTAATCTGAGTTACGCCCTATTAACTAACGCAGACCTGAAAGGCGCAAACTTAAGAGACGCAGATTTAGGTGATGCCGATTTGTCTTATGCAGATTTGTCATACGCCGATTTAACCCGAGCTAATATCAATGGCGCTAATCTGGAAGGCGTTAAGTTAGATAGTGCCATCTGGATTAATGGCACGATATGTGGCAAGGACTCAGTTGGTGAATGCCGACAATCAGTGCAATAGTTCTTTTAGCTGACGGTCCTGAGTACCAGCAAAAGCCCATTGAGCAAAGATACTGCCATTTAAGGCTAAGAACATATCCCACTGCGTATCCCAGTTATCACCTTGTGTTCCCAGAAATGCCTCAGCCGCCTGAGCATTAATAACGGCAGCTGCCCATTCTACAAACTCGTAACAGGCACTAATAGCCAAGCTCACCGAACAGACCAGAAAAAATAACCATTTGCCACGTTGTAGCGGTGAGTTTCTCAGCAAAATTTCCCGGGCTAACAAAGCAGGTACTACACCCTGAATAAAATGCCCCAACCTATCATAATGGTTGCGGGCTAAATCAAACTCTTGCTGAATCCAGTTAAATAAGGGATTTTCTGCATACGTGTAATAACCACCAATAATCAATATAAAAGCAAAGATACTAATTGCTCGAATGGAAATAATCGTCAGGGGAAATTGTTTATGCGTGATAAGCAATATAGGTATGGCGATCATGACAGGCACTGTTTCCATAAACCAGGTCAACCGATCAGCAACCGGGTCAATAGCAGAAACAAGTAAGGCAATAGAAACTAATCCCAACCAGATCAGTTTTTCTTTATTATGACTTGTCAGCATTGTGCAGAGCTTATGGCTTAGTGCAGTTTACGTGGCGCAGCCAGGGTAAATGCAGGAATATTCACTTCAAAACGTTCGCCATTATCGCCCATCATTTTGTAGTGACCTTGCATCATACCGACAGGGGTATCTAACATAGCCGCACTGGTATATGTGAACTCCTGCTCAGGGGCAAGATAAGGATGAAGACCTACAACACCATCCCCTTCCACTTCTTGTTCATGACCATCGCCACCGGTAATTTTCCAATAACGCGACAAGAGCCTTGCAGATGATTGGCTATGATTTTTGATGGTGATGGTATAAGCGAATAGATAGCGAGCTTTTTCTGGATCGGACTCTGCATCCAGATAAGTCGTTTCTACATCAACTAAAATATCGTTATTTTGTTCATTCATGCGTTAATTATACATGGCTTTTTGTGCTAATAAGCGCGCACCTTTCAGACCGACTTCATCATCAAGTACAATATGAACCGGTATTTGCTTCATCAACGTCGTCATGCGGCCTTTTTCAACAAAACTGTTGATAAATGATGGCGCTCTGAACTTAGCAATATTCTTCAGCAGGATATTACCAACCAGATATACACCGCCTCTGGCTAATGTTGTCAGCGCTAAATTACCGGCTTGCGCTGCATAAATATCGACAAACATTTCTAGAGCTTCATTCGCTAAAACATCATTCTGTTCTATGGCAAACTGACTGATAGCAGACGCAGCATCACCATTGACCATAGCCAGGCGTAAGGCATTATTTTCGTCGATTTGTTTATAGTCACGCAGAAAATGATAAAGACTGACTAGCCCGCTACCACAGACAATGCGGTCATAAGACACATGCCCATGCCGTTGTTGTAAATGCTCCAGAAAAAGCTGTTGTGTCCGGTCTAATGGAGCAAAATCAACATGCCCTCCCTCTGTCGGAAAAACACGCCAGTCACCATTATCAGGAATCAATATCGCCTGCCCCAATCCGGTGCCAGCACCTAATACGACGCGGGGCGATGTATGACTAGACTCTCCGCTCTGTAATGTTTCAAAATCCTCAGACTGAAGACTGGCAATGCCGTGACCCACCGCTTCAAAATCATTACAAAGCGTGACCAGCTTGATTGAGAATTGTTTCTCAATCACGCTGGCATCTAACTTCCATGGTAATTTTGTTACTTGTCCGTACTGGCCACTGACCGGGCCGGCAAGCGCAATACAGGCTGAATCAATCGAATATGCTTGTGGCATCTGCTCAAAAAAAGCAGTGAGAATCAGATCAAAACTCTCAAAGCGTTGACTATCTAACCTAAGCTTGTATATGACATTACCGTCAGTATCGGATAACTCAAACAGTGTTTTTGTTCCACCTACATCGACGGCTAGCATATGTGACATAACTACTGACCCGCAGCGGCTTTATCCATAAACCAGTAATAATCATTTTCTGGCGCCAGGCGCTGTACTGGTAAGCCGGATAAAGCATCACTTGTAATATCCTTAACGATCGCAGCTTTTGCTTCACCGGCAATAAACACAATTACCTGACGGGCAGCATTGATAACGGGATAGGTAATAGTCACGCGCCATGAATCAAATTTTTCGACATAAAGGCTAGCCGTAAGTGTATCAGTTACCTCCAAAGCCGGAGTTTCCGGAAACAGTGAAGCAATATGACCATCGGGGCCTAAGCCTAACAACACTAAATCAAACGGTGCGCTATCCATAACCGTCTTCATGGTATCAGCGTAACGCACAGCCACGTCGGCTGCATCACCACTTTCTGTTGGCATACGATGCACGTTTTTTGATGGGATCGGTATTAAATCGATCATAGCCTGACGTGCCATCTTAAAATTACTATCATCATGTGTGGCAGGCACACAACGCTCATCACCAAAAAACAAATGTACCCGGGCCCAGTCAATCTGTTCGATATATGGCGATGTGGCTAATTTTTCATATAAACCTTTTGGCGTAGAACCACCTGCTAGTGCGACATAAAAAACACCTCTTTTTGCAATCGCTGATCGTGCTGTACTGACAAAATGTTCTGCGGCAGCGGTAATCAAGCTCGTCGCATCAGGCAGGATTTTTTGTTCTGCTTTCATTATGTTCCTCAATTTCTGATTATTTAAACTATGTTGAAATAGTAGTGATTAATCACCACCGTTCTCAAATGAATTTTAAGCATGATATATCAAAACTTAACGCTTTTGAGCTAGTCTTAAAAGACGCAGCATTTTTTATTCAATTAAGGAAGGACCTATGAAAAAAACTTTGGCACTCATTTCGCTTTTAGCCATCAGCCCGCTCAGTTTTGCTGAAGACGGCCTACAACTGGGCATGGTGACTCTGGATACCAGCGCCAGCATGGACGTTGAAAATGATGAGCTCATCACCCGTTTACAGGTTTTTGAGCAAGGAAAAGACCCGGCCAAATTAACTAATATGGTGAATAAAAAAACAGCCCTTGTTCTGGATGCGGTTAAAAATTTCAAAGCCATTAAAGCTGAAACATCTAACTACTCCACCCAGCCTATCTACGATGATGGCAAAATTGCCAGTTGGCGCGTCAGTCAACAGCTGACTCTGGAAACACGTCAGTTTGATCAAATGAGCCAATTTATTGCTGATATCAATACCCTGGCTAATATCCAATCTATGCAGTTTATGGTGTCGGATGACCGGGCTGAAAAAGTCAAAACTGAATTACTCAAACAAGCAATCAGCAAATTTAAAGATAAAGCGAAACTGATCAGCCACGAATTTGATCGCAGTGGTTACGAAATAGTGTCTATCTCGATTGATGGAAATGCCTTTAATCCCATGCCTATGATGGAACGTGCCAATATGCTGTCAGCCGATATGCAGATGAAAGGTGCTCCCGCCGCATTAGCGGGTGGTAGCAACGAAGTTTCAGTCAATGTGCGAGGCAGTATCAAACTTAATCAATAAAGTCTTCATATCCACGGCAGTACATAACACTGCCGTGGATACCTTATTATTTCAAAAACAGTTCATAAGCCGGATTATCTGTTTCTTCCCAGTAGGTGTAGCCCAAAGTATCGAGAAACGTTTGAAACTCCTGCTTATAGTCTTCTCCAACCTGAACACCCACGAGCACACGGCCATAATCAGCTCCATGGTTACGATAATGGAAAAGACTGATATTCCAGCGCTGCCCAATTCGGGTTAGGAAACGAAGTAAGGCGCCGGGGCGCTCTGGAAATTCAAATCGAATTAACCGTTCATTATCGACCTGAGGTGCATGCCCGCCGACCATATAACGCACATGCAATTTTGCAGTTTCATTATCAGTGAAATCGACCCAGTCATAGCCAGCATTATCCAGCTGTGAAAATAACTGTTGGCGCTCTTCTTCCTGACCATTCATGCGCACGCCGACAAATACCTGTGCTTGCTTGTCGTCAGCATAACGATAGTTAAATTCGGTAATACCTCGTTCGCCCAGTGTTTTACAGAATTTCTGGAAGCTGCCCGGTTGCTCATCGATTTTCGTGGCAAACAGCACTTCCCTGCGCTCACCAATTTCGGATCGCTCAGCGACATGACGTAAACGATCAAAGTTAATATTTGCACCGCTATTGATGGCAACGAGTTGCTCATTTTCCATCGGGTTGTTCGCTAAATATTTTTTCACACCAGCTACAGCCAAAGCACCAGAGGGCTCCGCAATAGAACGTGTGTCCTGAAAAATATCCATAATGGCGGCACATAACTCGTCACTACTGACCGTCACGACTTCGTCCACTGTTTCACGACAGATTCGGAAAGGTTCGACACCAATTTGTCTGACCGCAGTACCATCAGCAAACAAACCAACTTGATCCAATTTAACGCGTTCATCTGCATCCAGCGCGGCTTTCAAACTGGCTGCATCAGCCGGCTCGACGGCAATGATTTTGATTTCAGGCCAAAACGCTTTGATATAAGCCGACACTCCGGAAATTAGGCCACCACCACCAACAGGAACAAAAACAGCGTGAATGGGTTCTGGATGCTGACGGATAATTTCCATCGCAATCGTACCCTGCCCGGCGATGACTTCCGGATCATCATATGGGTGAATAAAGGTACGGCCATCTTTCTCAGCAACGGATAAGGCATAAGTGCTGGCATCGTCATAACTGTTGCCATGTAATTTAATTTCAGCGCCATAGGCGCGGACTGACTCGACCTTAATCGGTGGCGTGGTTTTGGGCATAACTATCAAAGCAGGAATATTCATTTTACTTGCTGCCAGCGCCACACCTTGCGCGTGATTTCCCGCAGAAGCGCAAACGACCCCGCGCTGACGTTCATCAGCAGATAGCTGACTCATGCGATTGTAAGCACCGCGCAATTTAAATGAAAAAACCGGCTGAAGGTCTTCCCGCTTGAGTAAAATCGTATTGTTAAGTCTTTTCGATAGGCGAGGCATCACCTCAAGAGGTGTTTCATTCGCTACATCATAAACGCGAGCTTTAAGAATTTTTTCTACGTATCCAGTCAGCATTTCAGCCCAAATCAATCAGTTATGTTGAGAAACAGGCTTAGTTATAAACAGCTAAATCCAGCCATCATTTTCTAAGCAATCGCTTACGTTACCATTGACCGCCATTTATCTCTATAATTGCCGGGATAATTTTTAAGTGATTTGAAACAAAGGAAGCTGCATATGAATGCTGATGAAATGAAAAAACAAGCTGCGTGGGCAGCGCTTGAGTACATTAAGGGTGATGGTATTGTCGGTGTAGGTACCGGCTCAACAGTCAATCACTTCATTGATGCGCTGGCGACAATCAAACATCGTATCGAAGGCGCAGTATCAAGCTCTGAAGCCTCTACACAAAAATTAGAAGCCAATGGCATCAAGGTATTTGATTTAAATGACTGCAATCAAATTGAAGTTTATGTCGATGGTGCAGATGAATCTAATCATTTACTGGAACTGGTAAAAGGTGGTGGTGGTGCTCTGACACGTGAAAAAATCATTGCCGCAGCCAGTAAACAATTTGTGTGTATTGCTGACGCTTCAAAACTGGTTGATGTATTGGGTAAATTCCCGCTACCTGTTGAAGTGATTCCAATGGCTCGTAGCTATGTCGCTCGTGAAATCGTCAAACTGGGTGGTCAACCGGTCTATCGTGAAGGTGTTATCACCGATAATGGTAATGTGATTCTGGATGTTCACGGTATGGATATCATGGAACCGATCAAATTAGAAAAAACACTAAACGATATCGTTGGTGTGGTAACAAACGGTTTATTTGCGATGCGTCCAGCCGATGTTCTGTTACTAGGTTCACCAGAGGGAACCAAAACCGTATTCGCGAAATCATAAAAGGCTAAACATGGACTGATCCTGCTCAGCGGGATCAGTTTTCTTTTTTCTCATCATTGGCGACATTATGTTCAGACCGCTCAGTCTCTATATCGGCATGCGTTATACTCGCGCCAAACGTCGTAATCATTTCATTTCTTTTATTTCATTAACCTCCATGTTGGGTGTTGCTTTAGGTGTTGCAGCACTAATTACGGTTCTCTCCGTGATGAACGGGTTTGAAAAAGAGCTGAAAGATCGCATCCTGGGGATGACTTCCCATGCCTTTATTACTGGCGAAGATGGCACATTAAAAGACTGGCAGGGATTACAAACCCTTATCAAACATGATCCAGATGTCATCGCTTCTGCTCCGTTTGTCGAAGGTCAGGCCATGCTTAGCCAGGGAAGTCGCGTCCGTGGCACGTTGGTTCGAGGCATTGACCCTAAATTGGAACAAACCGTTTCCACGATTGGCGACAAAATTATTCAAGGCAAATTAGCCGACTTAACTGATGGCAGTTTTGGCATCGTGCTCGGTAAAGATTTAGCCACGGCTATGGGTGTGACTACCGGCGACAAAATCACCATGATCACTCCACACGTCAGTCCAACTCCAGCTGGAGTCATACCTCGACTGAAACGTCTGACGGTGGTGGGTATTTTCGAAATAGGTATGTATGAATATGACAGTGGCCTGGCTGTTATGAATATTGATGATGCCGCTAAATTATTCAAAATACCCGGTCGAGTGACCGGCTTGCGCTTAAAATTTGATGATGTATTCAAAGCCCCTCAACTGTTACGCAAATTAATGCAGGATGTCCCTGTTAACTACCGTGCGGCTGACTGGACATTCCAGCATGCAAATTTCTTCCGTGCCTTAAAAACGGAAAAAACGGTGATGTTTGTCATCCTGATGCTTATTGTGGCAGTTGCCGCGTTTAATATTGTGTCGACCTTAGTGATGATGGTAACTGACAAACAGTCTGATATCGCTATCTTACGTACCTTAGGCATGAGTCCACGCAGCGTGATGGGTATATTTATGGTTCAGGGCACTTTAATCGGCTTAATTGGTACCGCTATGGGGGTTGTTGGTGGTGTGCTGTTGGCCTGGAATATTGAGTCTTTGATCGCCAGTTTAGAAAAATTGATCGGCTATCAATTCATGCCTGCAGATGTCTATTACATCAGTAGTCTGCCATCACAATTAGAATGGAGTGATGTCGGTGTGATAGCAATCACGGCATTTGTATTATCGATTCTTTCCACGCTATACCCTTCATGGCGTGCATCACAGATTAAACCGGCCGAGGCGCTTCGTTATGACTAATCAAGCAGTGTTATCTGCCAGCCAATTATCAAAATCATTTACGGATGGTCAGTTAAAAACTGATGTCCTGAATAACATTAACTTAACGGTCAATCGTTCTGATCGTATCGCCATTGTCGGTAGTTCTGGTTCGGGTAAGAGTACCTTATTACACATTCTTGGCGGCTTAGACTCACCTACCGAAGGCCAGGTGCTGGTTCAGGGTAATGATATTCATGCCATGAAAAACAAAGCTGCCAGCCGTTTGCGAAATCAACACTTAGGTTTTGTGTATCAGTTTCATCACTTGTTGCCAGAATTTACCGCAGTTGAAAATGTCGCCATGCCGTTGGTGATTGGTGGCATGCCCCCCTCATTAGCACAAGAACAAGCGACAGCGTTACTTGATAAAGTTGGACTATCTCATCGCTTTCAACATAAACCCAGCGAGTTATCTGGTGGCGAACGCCAACGTGCAGCATTGGCCAGAGCATTAATTACAGAACCTGCTTGTTTGCTGGCCGATGAACCTACCGGTAATTTAGATCATCGTACAGCGCAAGGTATTTTTGAGCTTATTTTGAAATTAAATGAGGATTTTGGCACTGCACTGGTGATTGTCACCCACGACACTGGACTTGCAGCTAAAATGGATCAGCAACTCACCTTGATTGATGGTTGTTTAGCTTCCGGAGCCTGATTTCTTTTTGTGTTGGCGCTGACGTTGTGTCCAGCTATGGATAACAACTAATCGCCAACCTAAGCGTACAAAAATAATGCCCGCTATTGCTGATACCACACCACAAATTGTGCATCCCAACAGTAAGGGTTGCCAGATCGATAAAAACTCTTTTGAGAACCATTCCCAGGTCAGACTAAAGGCAGGTGTGCCCATCGGCACGTTCAATACCCAGGCACCCAGTTTATAGGCATAGAAAAAGATAGGAGCCATGGTAAAAGGATTGGTAATCCAAACACCCATTGCAGAAATCGGCAAATTGACTCTAAACAGAATCGCTAATGCGGCAGCAACAAACATTTGCCCAGGAATCGGCATAAATCCGACAAATAGACCCAATGCCACGCCACCAGAGATGGAACGACGGTTGGTATGCCATAAACGTGGTTCAGTTAATCTCTGACCAAACTTACGCAGATGTGGATGTTCGCGCATCGTGTTGTGATCTGGCATGATGCGTTTTAGGAATTTACGAGGCATGGCGTCTCAGTAACATGCTAAGTCGGGCGTCATTATAGGGATATATGAATAAAACTGCCATTGCATTTTTGCTCGGCACATTGTTTAGTCTGTACGTAAGCTATCCTTTAGTAACTGGAAGCTTGTTACTACTGTGTTTAGTGACATTTATCTACTATCGAAAAATATGGATATTGGGTTTTATTGTCGGACTATTATGGTGTGCATTTCAAGCACAATTCGCCATTGAAAATAAACTGGCTACGGACGCGCCTGCAAAAGTATCCCATATACAAGGGCTTATTGCCTCAATTCCTGAAACATTTCCTGATCATATTAGCTTTGAATTCCTGCCAGATGCCCCAGATTTACCCAGTAAAATAAAGCTAAGCTGGTATTTCCCTCCTGAACATTACCCCAAAGCCGGAGAACGCTGGCAACTGACGGTTAAACTGAAACCACCTTTTGGCATGATGAATCCTGGTGGCTTTGATTACGAAAAATGGTTATTCAGTCAAGACATCGGCGCAACGGGTTACATCAAAAAAGCAGCAGACAACCAGAGACTGGCTAAATCCACATACTGGCAAATTAACGACTGGCGATTTCAGCTTCAACAGCAGATCCAATCCCTTATTCCTGCAGCAAGCCAGTTACCATTGATACTCGGACTGGCGATTGGTCAACGTGATGATATCAGCCCGTCACAATGGCAAATCTTACGGCAAACCGGTACAAGTCATCTGATGGCGATTTCGGGCTTACATATTGGCTTAGCCGCGGGTTTGGGTTTTTATCTGATAAGTTGGCTATGGCGTTACTCACCGTTTAACACCTTTCATATACCAGCACATCGGATTGGCGCAGTAGCTGGACTGGTGGTAGCTATTTTTTATGCCTGTCTTGCAGGTTTATCTATTCCAACACAGCGAGCCTTGATAATGGTAAGTCTCGCCATGTTAGCCCTGTTTCTGAAACGTCAGGTCTACCCTTCACATATTTTGTCACTCGCATGCATTATGGTTTTGCTGCTTAACCCTTTTGCCTTATTAAGCGCTGGATTTTGGTTATCATTTGCTGCTGTAGCCATTATCTTGATGTGTTTTACCCAGCGTTTTCCAGCTATTCGACTTGCTTGGTTAAAAATTCACTTTGTCATGGCTTTAGGATTAATCCCGCTACTGGTTTTCTTCTTTACTGATGTGTCGGTGATATCACCAATAGCTAATCTGATTGCCATACCACTGGTCAGTATCTTGGTTGTACCGCTGATTATTCTGGCAATGATCGTTTTACCTATCAGCTCATCATTAGCAGCAATATTGCTTTACGCCGCTGACTTTTTACTCGATATCCTCTGGCATATTTTGTCATTTTTAAGTGATGTGCCTTTTGCCAGTTGGAATACGCCTATTTATCCATGGCCACTGCTGTTCATGCTTATTCTGGCAATCTTATTAATTTTGCTGCCGAGAGGATATCCAGGAAAATATCTGGCGTTGGTGTTTTTAATGCCACTTCTGTTTTATAAAACCGAACGCCCGGATTCTGGTGATTTTTATCTGAGCGTTTTAGATGTAGGCCAGGGTTTGGCATCGGTGATAGAAACCAAACATCACACACTAATATTCGATACCGGTCCTCAATTTAGCGATAGTTTTAATACGGGTGAGGCTGTTGTTATCCCCTTCTTGCGTTACCGGGCTATTAACCAGATTGATACCTTACTTATTAGTCATGGTGATAATGATCATATCGGCGGATTACACGGGGTCATCAATAACACCGAGGTGAATCAGATTATGTCCAGCCAAACCATCCGTGATGTCGACACCCTATTATGTAGTGCTGGGCAACACTGGCAGTGGGATGGTGTTGAGTTCGCTGTATTACAGCCATTTCCTGAACAATCTGGTTCAGAAAATGAGCGTTCCTGTGTATTACGTATCCAAGGAAAAAATCAATCTGCCCTATTACCCGGTGATATTGAGAAACAAAGTGAGCAAAAACTAGTTCAGCAATATGGAGATGAACTTAAATCCGATATTTTACTTGTGCCACATCATGGCAGCAGAACTTCCTCAAGTATGCCATTCGTGCATGCCGTATCCCCCAGGTACGCCATCTTTTCTGTTGGCTTTCGTAATCGCTATGGTTTTCCGGTGAAAGACATTGTTCAGCGCTACAAAGTCGTAGGCAGCGAAATTCTTAGAACTGATTGGAATGGCGCTATCCTGTTCCGCAATGGCGATGCTCCTGTTTTGTGGCGCCAGCATGAAGAACATTTGTGGACGTCGAAAGCTACTGAGTAAGACAATTTTCACGTATCATGAACGCTATTTTCGTTTAAACAACTGAGACTGACATCATGCTGGAATTGTTTAAAGCTGGCGGTTGGTTGATGATCCCGCTATTTATCTGTTCGGTCATCGCCATTGCTATCATCGCAGAACGTTTTTGGAGCCTTCAAAAAAAACGCATTGCCCCTAAAGAATTGATCACCCAGATCTGGCAATGGCTAAAATTTAATCAAGTTGATGAACATCGCATCAAAGCCCTGCAAAGCAATTCTCCTCTTGGTCAGATTCTCGCTGCCGGACTCGTCAATCGCAATAGCTCAAGGGAAATAACCAAAGAAAGCATTGAGGACATTGGTCGTCATGTCACCGTAGCACTGGAACGCAACCTCAACACATTGGGAACAATCGCAGCGATCTCACCGTTATTAGGCTTATTAGGTACGGTACTGGGTATGATTAAAGTATTCACCGTGATTACCACCGCTGGCGTCGGAAATCCGGAAATCCTGGCAGGCGGTATTTCAGAAGCCTTAATCACCACCGCTACCGGCCTTGCCGTTGCCATCCCCAGTGTTATTTTTTATCGCTATTTTCGCGGTAAGATCAATATGCTCGTGGTTGGTATGGAAGAGCAAGCCATGCAGTTAATCGAGATTCTGCATGGTGATCGTCAGTATGATCCAGATGAGGAAGCAAGACGTGAATCTATCACCAAAACGATCTGAGGAACCGGATGTCAATCTGACACCGATGATTGACGTCGTTTTCCTACTTTTATTGTTTTTTATGGTCTCCACCAGCTTTATTCGTGAAAGCTCTTTAAAAGTGGATTTACCAGAGGCCACAGGTGAAGCAATGGCCGAGCAGGCAGATCCTATAGATATTGTGATACAAGCAGATGGTAAAGTACTTGTGAACGATCAGACTATCGCCAACGTCACCCCTGCCGCACTAGCGGAGGCATTAAAACGTGTTGTCGGTGAACAAAAAGATCCCCATGTGATTATCAGTGCTGATGCCAAGGCTGAATATCAACTTATCGTCACAGCCATGGATACTGCTCAACAATTGGGCTATACCAAACTGACCCTGGCAACACGTCAAACAACAGCGGAATAATCAATGAGTCAAACACCTGTCACCCTGACAGCAGTCCAGTTATATAAACGTTTATTAAGCTACGTTAAGCCATACTGGCTGGCTTTTGTAATATCCATTATTGCTATGGTCGCTTTCGCCGGCACAGAAACCGGGATGGCGGCGTTAATGAAACCGCTGCTCGATGGTAGTTTTGTGGAAAAAGATCCCACCACCATAAAGTATGTGCCACTGATGTTGATCGGCCTGTTTTTGATTCGAGGTGTAGCTAACTTTCTGACGACTTATGGTCTTGGCTGGATTGCAAGGAATGTTATCAAGACCTTGCGTGAAGAAATGTTCGAGAAGCTCATTACTCTGCCTGCCAGTTTCTACGATAAAAATAACTCCGGCCAGCTCATGTCGAAGTTACTTTATGACGTTGAACAAGTCGCTGGGGCCGCTACCGATGCTATTTTGACGGTTATCAGGGATACATTAACGATTATCGGTCTGATTGCCTGGATGATTTACCTGAACGGTTTTCTGTCTCTGATTATTTTAGTTACCGTGCCTTTTGTCGCCGTCCTTGTTTATTTTGTCAGTATCCGTTTCCGCCGAATCAGTAAAGAAATTCAAGGGTCGATGGGCAATGTCAGTCATGTTTGTGGCGAAATTATTGAAGCACACCGAGAGGTAAAAACATTCGGCAGTCAAGCTTATGAAACAGCACGTTTTGATCGCATAAACAGAAAAAATCGTGGGCAACAGATGAAAAAAATTGCCACCGATGCTTCCAGTGAACCGGTTATTCAATTGATTACGGTGTTAGGTCTTGCCATGGTGATCTATCTGGCAACCCTACCTGAAGTCCTCAATTCTATTACTGTTGGTAGCTTTATTTCCTTTATCACGGCGATGTTTATGCTACTCACGCCGTTAAAACGCCTGACAAAAGTCAACTCTAAACTACAAGCAGGTATTGCGGCGGCAGAGAGTATTTTTACCTTACTGGATGAAGAACCAGAGCATGACAGCGGCACACTGACAATGGATCGTGCCAAAGGTCAGATTGAATATCGTCATGTCAGTTTCAGTTATGACGAAGGCAAAGGCAGTGTTCTGAATGATATTTGTTTCACTGCTGCACCGGGACAAACCATCGCTTTTGTTGGCCACTCTGGTAGTGGTAAGACGACTTTAGTCAGCCTGCTTGCCCGCTTTTATAATATTGAAAAAGGGCAGATTCTGATTGATGGCGTAGATATCAGTCAGCTCACGCTAAAAGATTTACGTAAACAATTATCATTGGTTAATCAGCAGGTCGTATTATTCAATGACACCATCGCCAACAATATTAGTTATGGTCAAGCAGGTGAAGTGAGTGAAGAAGCAATCATAAAAGCTGCGAAATCAGCGCATGCCTGGGAGTTCATTCAGAAATTGCCACAAGGCCTGCAAACTGAAGTGGGCGAAAATGGTGTGCTGCTATCAGGTGGTCAGCGCCAACGTCTGGCGATTGCCAGGGCACTGTTACGTAATTCACCAATATTGATTCTGGATGAAGCGACGTCAGCACTTGATACCGAAGCAGAGCGCCATATCCAGGCGGCATTTGAAGAATTGATGCGTGAACGTACTACTCTGGTCATCGCCCATCGTCTATCCACTATTGAAAAAGCCGACATCATTATTGTCATGCATGACGGTGAAATTCTTGAAACAGGCACACATCAGGAATTATTAGCGAATGGAAAACATTATGCTGAATTGTATCGCCTGCAATTTCAGGATGACTAGCCACAATGCACTGGTTAACTGACAGCTGGTATCAGTCAGCCACGAAATACTGGTTTTTATTACCGCTGAGCTGGTTATATCGCTTTATCGTGCTATGCCGTCAGTGGGCTTATCGTAAAGGCTTATTCACCACACATAAAATGCCGGTACCGGTGATTGTTGTGGGTAATATCACGGTAGGTGGCACAGGCAAAACCCCATTTGTAATTTGGCTGGCTGAACAATTAACTCTGGCTGGTTATAAACCGGGCATCATTAGTCGTGGCTATGGTGGTTCAAGTCGAAAATATCCATTGGAAGTGCATAAAAACAGTAATGCCAAGCAATGTGGTGATGAACCCTTACTGATTGCTAAGCGCAGTGGCTGTCCTGTTGTCGTTGATCCGGACCGTCCGCAGGCAGCTATTCACTTATTGAGTCAATATCATTGCGATGTGCTGATTTCTGATGATGGTCTTCAACATTATGCATTGCAACGAGATATAGAGATTATTCTTGTTGATGGTAGCAGACGCTTTGGTAATAAACATTGTCTGCCAGTGGGTCCTTTACGGGAACCAATCTCTCGTCTGACTTTTGTTGATTTCATTATTTATAATGGCTCGGGTGATGAGCACAATCCTTCAATGCAGTTAAAAGCCATGCATTGGGTTAATGTGCATGATGAGACAGTGACAATGCCGTTAACGCATTTCCGTCATAAAGAAGTGCATGCTGTGGCTGGCATTGGTCATCCCAAACGTTTTTTTGACGCATTAGTCGCCACTGACATTATTGTTCACCCTCATGCCTTTGCTGACCATCATCAGTATTTACCTGAAGATCTAAGATTTTATGATGAGCTGCCCATTCTAATGACCGAGAAAGATGCCGTAAAATGTCAGTCTTTTGCTAATAAAAACATGTGGTACTTACCAGTTGAAGCCACGCTAGATAGCCCACTATTTCCGGCTATTCACCAAAAATTAAAGGAACGTTCTCATGGATAATGCGCTTTTAGAAATACTCGCCTGCCCTGCCTGCAAAGGTAAACTGCATTATAAAAAAGAGTCTCAGGAGTTAATCTGTAAGGCTTGCCGCCTTGCTTATCCTGTCAAAGATGATATCCCGGTCATGCTGATAGAAGAAGCACGCCAAATGCCGGCGGACGAAGAGGTCTAAATGGGTTTCAGTATAGTTATTCCAGCTCGCTTCGCATCGAGCCGTTTGCCCGGTAAACCATTATTGGATATTGCTGGCAAACCTATGATTCAGCATGTCTACGAACGCGCTTTGGAAAGTGATGCCGATAAAGTGATTATCGCGACGGATGATGAGCGCATTGCTGAGGCTGCTAGTGCTTTTGATGCTGATGTCTGCATGACTTCAGACACTCATCGCTCCGGGACAGATAGATTAGCGGAAGTCGTTCAACAACGTCGTCTTGAAGATGACGATATTGTGATTAATGTGCAAGGTGATGAACCTTGTTTGCCAGCCTTACTGATTAATCAGGTAGCAGCCGATCTTGCTCAGCATGCTGATGCCGATATGGCCTCACTATTCAGTCGAATCCATCAAGAAAAACAGGTGTTTGACCCAAATGTGGTCAAAGTTGTCATGGACAGCCAGGGTTATGCTTTATATTTTAGCCGGGCTCCAATCCCCTGGATGCGTGATCATTTTCATAAATCACCCTTGCCTACAGAACTCCCTCATTATCGCCATATTGGCTTATATGGGTATCGAGCTGCTTTTCTGAAAAACTATGCTGAAATGACGCCCTGCTTACTGGAAACAGAAGAATCTTTAGAACAATTGCGAGTATTGTTTCACGGTAAAAAAATACACATGTCAGAAGCCTTAATTAGTGCCGGACATGGGGTAGATACAGAAGCAGACTTACTTGAAGTCAGACGTTTATTGGCAGAGTAGCTTATCCAGACCTGCAGCAATCAGTTCAGCGTGTAAATTTCCTTCACCATCAAAGACAGGTAAGGTATATGTGACCGGGACAGGCCTGTGACCCTCTCCGTATTGATTAGGCTGAATATTATGGCCTGACTCTAACACTTGCAGGATTAATTCAGCGCCATCCAACAGCTCAATAATCTCACAACGATGTTGTTGATAAGAAACCTGCTGGCCGATTAAGGCCAGCAGTTCTTCGTGCAGAATATTACTCTTGCGTGGCATTCGTCTCACTCACTTCAGATTTGGCCTTGGTTTTCTTTTCAGGGCCATTATCATCCGAAGCAGGACTTTTTTCTACTACCACTTTCTTTTCTTCAGCTTGTTTTTCCACCTGTTTTTCAACTGGCTTATCACTAGCAGCTGGTTTTTCTACAGGTTTAGCAGAATCACCTTCTTTAGCTGGAGCTGGAGCTGGAGCAGCAGCTTTAGCTACATCACCTTCTTTGGCTGCACTAGCAGCTGCCGCTTCGGCTTTGTCCTTATCACTTGGACGACGGCGTCTGTTTGTCGGGCCTGATGAACGAGGTCGACGAGGCTTACTGGCAGGTACTTTGTTGCCATCCACTTCCGGCTCTTTATCCGCTTTGATGAGATTGCCATTCACTTCAGGTTCAGGCTCAGGAATAGCGTTACCATCGATTTCTGGCGGCGGCGGTGGCGCCATATTGCCTTTATCCACCTCTGTAGAATTAACCGTATTGTTCTCAGGTGAACCATTTTCAGCACGTGCAGGACGACGACGGCGACCACCACGACGTGAACGACGACCATTACTATTACGGGGTTGTTTCTCATCGTTATTATCTGCTGCCGAATCTTCTTTCACTGGCGGAGCAGCAGGCACTTCTGCTTTTTTCTGCTCGGTATTATCAGTGTTTTTATCATTTCTGCGACGCGGTTTTTTACGCTCACTGTTATTTTCAGTGGACTCTTGATTATTCGCCGCTGCATTAGTTTTTGAACGACCACGTCCCCGACGATTCTGCGGACGTTGTTCCTGTGAGCTTTTTTCTTGTTTAGTATCCACTACTGGCTTTTCTTCCTTTTCTGGCTCACTTTTTCCTGTCAACACATTTAACAGACGTTTAAGCAGGCTTGGTTTTTGTTCAGGCTCTTTCTCACGAACAATCACCGGAGCTGGTGCAGCAGGTGAGATCCCTTTCACCGCAGGTTGTTCCATCGTTGGCTTATCACGCAGCACAACCGGTACTTCCTGTTCTGGTGGAGAAATTAATTGATGACTGACTTCATTACGCTCACTGCCATCCTTAATGCGTTCGATATCATAGTGAGGTGTCTCCAGGTGTGGATTTGGAATTAACACCAATTTCACCCCATGACGCTTCTCAATGATATCGACCTGTGTACGTTTGTCATTAAGAATGAATGTCGCAACAGGAACAGGTAGCTGCACAATTAACTGTGATACACGGTCTTTTGTTGCTTCTTCTTCGATAAGGCGTAATACCGCTAAGCCCAGAGACTCAACACCACGAACATGGCCAAGACCCGCACAACGAGGACAGATTTCCTGATGAGCATCACCCAGTGCAGGACGTAAGCGCTGACGTGACATTTCTAACAAACCAAAGCGAGAAATGCGGCCAACTTGCACCCGGGCACGATCGGCTTTCAGATGTTCACGTAAACGATTTTCAACTTCACGCTGGTTACGGCTTGGGCCCATATCGATGAAATCAATAACGACCAAACCACCTAAATCACGCAATCTTAACTGGCGTGCAATTTCTTCTGCCGCTTCAAGATTAGTATTAAAGGCTGTTTCCTCAATGTCACCACCTTTATTAGCGCGTGCTGAGTTCACATCGATAGAAATCAACGCTTCCGTCGGGTCAATCACTAATGCACCGCCCGATGGCAGGCGAACCTCATGACGGAAAGCACTCTCAATCTGGCTTTCAACCTGATAGCGGGTAAATAGCGGTACTTTGTCCTGATACAACTTAAACTTGTTCAGTTCATGTGGCATGACCATACGCATAAAGTCATAGCCTGTTTGGTAAACTTCAGGCGAATCGACCAGAATCTCACCGATATCTTTACGCAGATAATCGCGTAATGCGCGGATGATAATATTGCTTTCCTGATAGACAAGGAATGGCGCGCTGCGGTCTTTTACAGCAACATCAATCGCTGTCCATAATTGGACAAGATATTCAAGATCCCACTGCAATTCTTCAGGTTGTTTCCCCACACCTGCAGTACGCACAATCATGCCCATACCATCAGGTACTTCAAGTGAGCGCAGGGCTTCTTGCAGCTCTGCACGGTCATCACCTTCGATACGACGTGAAATACCACCAGCACGGGGGCTGTTTGGCATTAATACTAAATAGCGACCAGCCAGACTGATGAATGTTGTCAGCGCAGCACCTTTATTACCACGTTCTTCTTTTTCAATTTGGACAACCAGTTCCTGACCAACAGAAAGTACGTCCTGAACATTCAGACGACCGTTATTGTCGTCATTATCATCACGCTTTTTGAAGTAGGTTTTTGAAATTTCTTTCAGTGGTAAGAAGCCTTGTCTTTCTGCACCATAATCAACAAAAACAGCTTCTAAACTCGGTTCTACACGAGTGATTTTTCCTTTATAAATATTACCTTTCTTTTGTTCTCTGGAAGGCGTATCGATATCCAGATCAAACAGGCGCTGGCCATCGACCATTGCCACACGCAACTCTTCTTCATGTGTTGCGTTAATTAAAATTCGTTTCATGCACTAACCTCAATGTTGAGGTTCGCATATCCTGCCGCACACCACCGTAGCGGACGCGATAGCCAATCGGGCTTTACAGAGCGACGATGTCTGTTATTCAGTAATTAATTGTAAATCGTATTGTTTATTCATGTGCCCCCCATCAAGGCATTCATGATTCATCTTTGTATCTTTCATCGTGTTGCAATAAGGTTCTGCAACTTTTATTGGTTTTCAGCCTGTTCAAGCTTTGTGTACCTGAACCGTTTTTTCTTATATTAATTACTTTAAATTGTCGTCCTGCCTGATGCGTCTTTCTACTCGTTTTGATGGCAATCAAGACATGGGAACCTGATATTCTTACAAGGACTCCCTATGAGTCCGCCTGCTGAACCCCTGTTCAGCCAAGATATATTTGTTTACCGGGCGCCGCATCAACCTCATTTATGGAGGGCGCGACGCAAAAATCAGTCAACGTGGGCAAAAGTAGGTATACTGACCTCATTTTACGCACGGACCAACGATCGAATATAGCAGTCTATTGCCATCTCAGCAACTGAAAAATTAAACCTATTCTATGGCAGCTCACAAACCACAGTTACAAAAAGTCCAATTTCTTGAAATAAGTGCTTCTCAAGCCGGGCAACGTATCGACAATTTTTTACTAACCCTTGAAAAAGGTGTGCCCAAAAGTCGCATATATCGAGCTATTCGTAAAGGAGAAGTTCGGGTCAATAAAGGACGCATCAAACAAACCTATAAAATTGAGGCTGGTGATATTATTCGGGTACCACCACTACAGGTTTCAGAAAAAACGGCGCCCACCGAGATTAATGAATCACTGAAACAACAACTACTGGCCAGTATCATTTTTGAAGATGATGCCATGCTCGTCTTAAATAAACCTTCGGGTCTTGCTGTTCATGCCGGTTCACAAATTCAAGTTGGTGTCATTGAAGCTTTTCGCTTAATAAAACCCGAATTAGAGTTTATCGAATTAGTTCATCGTCTGGATCGAGATACTTCAGGCTGCCTGTTAATCGCAAAAAGTCGCGAAAGTCTGCTTAATCTCCAGCAACAAATGCTTTCAGATGGTATTGATAAACGCTACCTGACATTGCTTAAAGATGAAATGAACAGCGATGAAGTTTATATCGAGCAGCCATTACAAAAAAACACTGTGTCTTCAGGCGAACGTATGGTTAAAGTCGATCCGGAAGGTAAATCAGCAAAGACACTGTTTATAAAAAGACAAGGGTATGGCATTGCACAGCTTAGCGAAGTCAAACTGTTTACCGGAAGAACACATCAAATTCGTGTTCACTCTGCCTGGTCTGGTCATCCGGTAGCTGGCGACGATAAATATGGCGATCGTGAATTTAATAAACAAATGAAAACATTTGGTCTTAAACGTTTATTCCTGCATGCCTGGCGATTGGGTATTCACCATCCTATCACTCAGGAGCCACTATCACTTGAAGCTCCGCTTCCAGAGAAGCTGGCACAGGTAATCAAACAACTGGAGCTGTCATGAGCCGTTACCAACTCATTGTGTTCGACTGGGATGGGACCTTGATGGATTCAACAGGCCATATCACTTATTGTATGCATCAAGCCATCAACACATTATCACTTGAGCCATTGAGTGACAGTCAGGTGAGTCATATTATCGGCCTGGGCTTAAATGAAGCCGTGCAAACCTTATACCCTGATGCCGATACAGCTACCTGGAATGCACTAGCCGATTGCTATCGCCAGACCTGGATAAATACGCCGGAGACAACACCTCTGTTTGAACATGCTGAAAATCTGCTTAAACAACTCAATGAGCAAGAAATATTTCTGGGCGTTGCAACAGGAAAAAGTCGACGAGGTCTGGATAGAGCATTGAGTCAAACTGGTCTGGCTGAGTTATTCATCTCTACCCGCTGTGCAGATGAATGTCATTCCAAACCTCACCCTCAGATGTTGATGGAGCTGATGGATTTTGCTGGTGTCGATGCCGAACAAACCCTGATGATTGGTGATACCGAGTTCGACTTAATGATGGCTCATAATGCTGGTGCTCACAGTTTGGGTATCACCCATGGCGCGCATTCAGAAATCACCCTCAAAGCGGCTAAGCCAAAAGCCATTGTGCATAATCTTTATCAAGTCGAGAAATGGTTAACTCGCCCTGACACAGAGTTTTGATATGATGGCATACTTATGTTTTTTTCAGGAATAGATCAATATGGCAACATTCGGCGACTTCCCACCTAATAACGGTACGGAAAACAAAGGCAACGACAAGGAAGATCATAGCTGGGAACGCAATGTTCTGAGAGATTTAGCTTTTGCAGCAATCAGAGAACAACGTAATAAACGTCGTTGGGGTTATGTCTTTAAAGGCCTGCTTTTTCTCTACCTTATCGCTTTTTTAATACTGAGCTACTCGCCATCTAAACTGTCTTCGGCAACTGGTCCGCATACAGCAATGGTCGAAATCAGTGGTCCAATCGCCAGTGATTCAGAAGCGAGTGCTGACAATATTGTCACAGGTATTCGTAACGCCTTTGAAGATCAGTCAGCAAAAGGTTTGATCCTGCGAATGAATACACCCGGTGGTAGCCCTGTCCAGTCAGGTATTGTGAATGACGAAATTCAACGTCTGAAAAAAACACGTCCTGACTTCCCGGTCTATGCTGTCATTCAGGATGTGTGTGCTTCAGGTGGCTATTATATCGCCGTAGCTGCCGATAAAATTTATGCTGACAAAGCCAGTATTGTTGGTTCGATTGGCGTCAGAATGGATGGCTTTGGCTTTACTGGTTTAATTGATAAAGTGGGCGTTGAACGACGTTCTCTAACCGCTGGTGAACATAAAGCCTTTTTAGATCCGTTCCTACCAATGAAAGAATCAGATCTGAAGCATGCTCACCAGATGCTGGATACCATTCATCAACAATTTATTGATGTGGTAAAAGCAGGTCGTGGAGATAGACTAGCAAAGGATGATAATCTATTTTCAGGTTTGTTCTGGTCAGGTGAGCAAGCGGTCAATCTTGGTCTGGTTGACGGTTTAGCCAATACCAGTAGCGTTGCACGTGATATTTTAGGCGCTGAAGATATTGTTGATTACACCCCACGTCCAAACTATCTTGACCAATTTGCAGGAAAACTCGGCGCATCAATCTCTCAATTTGTCAGTGAGAAGGCATCATGGAGTGTGAACTGATATGGCAGATACCATTGAATTAACCGAAGCCCAACGACAAGAACGCGATGAGCGTTTTCGTTATGTTGATCTGACGCATCCGCTAATGAAGGCCTTGTATGAAATGCAACTGGATTTAGAGAACGAGCAGGAGGAGCAAGCATGACTCTCTCAGCCGAATCCTTGGTCAATAAATCATTGGAACTCGTTTCTCCACCCACTACCTACACTCAGCTCAATGAGTTAATGGAAGATCCAGACAGCAGTATTGATGATATCAGTGCTGTTATTAATACAGACCCAGCCTTAGCCACACGTTTATTAAAAATTGTTAATAGCCCTTTTTATGGCTTTCCATCTCAAATTAATACAATCTCGCGTGCTATCACCATCATCGGGACTCGCGAGTTAACCAACCTGATTCTGGCCACATCCGTACTCAACTCCTTCACGGGAATTCCGACATCGCTCATCAATATGGATGAGTTCTGGCGTCATAGTTTTGCCAGTGCGATTGCCAGTAAAATGTTGGCAGAAGAATGTGGTCAACGTTCAAGTGAACGCTTTTTTATTGCTGGCCTTCTGCACAATATTGGTAGTTTGGTTATCTATCAAACGGTGCCCGAGTTAGCACGCGAAGCCATCAATAGTGCCGAGTTCGGTCATGAAGTGATTTATGAAGCAGAACAACGAGCAATGGGGTTTGATCACACCCATGTTGGTGAAGCACTCACAAAAGCATGGCGCTTACCAAAATCACTGCAGGAAGTGGCCCGCTTCCATCACTCACCGTCAGAAGCTGATGAATATATGATTGATGCCGCGGTTGTACATATTGCTGACATCTTGGTATCTTCCGTGCCCTTCGGACATAGTGGTGATAGTCATACCCCCCCATTAGATCCAGCAGCATGGGACTTACTGGGTTTAAATGAATACCAGATTCCGGATTTGCTCAGACAAGTTGCTAAGCAGATCGAACGTTTGGAATCAGTTATGATGACCGAACATTAAATTTCAAAATAATACTAATCTATTCAAGAGGCTTACAATGAGAACGGTTCTTCTCGGTGCACCAGGCTCCGGTAAAGGTACACAAGGTGTTGTGTTATCAAAGAAATTCAATATCCC
Source organism: Methylophaga sulfidovorans (assembly GCF_900114205.1). Taxonomy (GTDB): domain Bacteria; phylum Pseudomonadota; class Gammaproteobacteria; order Nitrosococcales; family Methylophagaceae; genus Methylophaga; species Methylophaga sulfidovorans. The sequence continues at coordinate 59,037 of NZ_FOSH01000006.1, read as the reverse complement.
TCAAATTTCAACAGGTGACTTACTACGTGCTGCAGTGAAAGCTGGCACAGAGCTAGGTAAACAAGCTAAAAGTGCGATGGATGCGGGTGCCCTGGTATCTGATGATATCGTCATCGGTCTGATCCGTGAGCGTTTATCTGAAGATGATGCCCTAGATGGCTACATCCTTGACGGCTTCCCACGTAATATTGCACAAGCTGAAGCCTTAGACAGTATGCTTGAACAACTGGGTCAACCATTACAAGGTGTTGTGTTACTGGATGTGCCTTTTGAAGAGTTAATGCAACGTTTAACTGGTCGTCGCACCTGTAAAGATTGTGGCGCCATTTATAATATTCACCTGTCACCACCTAAAAAAGAAGATCAATGTGATAGTTGTGGCGGCGAATTATTTCAACGTGCAGACGATAACGAAGAAACTATTGGTAACCGTCTGAAAGTCTATGAAGAACAAACAGCTCCTTTAGTTGGTTACTATCAAAGACAGCACAAACTACACGCTATTCCAGGCACAGGTGATATCGATGAAATCACCAATGCTGTTGGCGCTGTTTTCGACAATATTTAACAGTAAGCATCGCAAACCGGCCCATTTCTGGGCCGGCTTTACTTTATGGCCAATATTTTAGCTGTCGGTATCGCCACGATTGATATTATCAATCGTGTGAGCCACTACCCAAAAGAAGATGACGAAGTTCGGGCCGTCAGCCAGACTATAAGACGTGGTGGTAATGCGACCAATACACTAGTTGTACTAAGTCAGTTAGGCCATCAATGTGCATGGTCGGGCGTATTAATAGACGAAACCGATGCCGCTATTGTCAAAAATGACTTAGCGGAGCATCAGATTGACCTTCGATATTGTAAAGTTATCCCTCACGGTAAGTTACCCACCTCCTATATCAATGTCAGTGAGTCGAGCGGAAGCCGAACAATTGTGCATTATCGGGACTGCCCTGAACTGGATTTTGAGTTTTTCTCACAGATCGATTTAAACGCATTTGACTGGGTACATTTTGAAGGCCGAAATGTGCATGAATTAGAAAAAATGCTGAGCTGGTTAAAAACACATTTTCCTCATCTGCCTTGCTCTCTGGAAATTGAGAAACCGCGTGATGGCATAGAGCAGCTGTTTTCTTTAGCAGATGTGCTTCTATTCTCACAACCGTATGCGATGAACCAGGGTTTTAAGTCTGCACAATCCTTTCTTCAGAGTTTAACAATGGAAAGTATTATGACCTGTACCTGGGGAGAGGTAGGCGCCTGGCTGAAAGCTAACAATAAAATCATTAATAGCCCAGCCTTCCCTCCTCCACAGCTAGTTGATACGCTAGCTGCTGGTGATACATTTAATGCAGGCATTATTTCAGGACTGGCTCAGCAATATTCGCTCGAAAAGACACTTGAATATGCCTGTCGCCTGGCTGGACAAAAATGCGGTCAGGATGGACTTAAAAATTTAACGCTACCATGACAGAAATCTATCTTTGCAATCAAAACGAGCTTGAGGAATATAAAACTCGAGGCTTTGAAGTTGAATTAGACGATGATAAAACGCTGGACTGTTTTCTATTAAAACAAGATGGTGAAGTTCGGGCCTATTTAAACTTCTGCCCTCACCTGGGGATTCCGCTTAATTGGCAACCTGATCAGTTTATGTCGCTGGAAGGCACGCATATTCAATGTTCAACCCACGGTGCACTATTTCAACTGGAAGATGGTTACTGCTTTTCAGGCCCATGCCGGGGCGAAAGTTTAACACCGCTGAATACTAAGGTTCTGCCATCAGGCGAGGTTTACCTTATTTCATCCTCATAAATAATATTGTTGATTCAGCGTGGTAATAACTGAATCAATGACTTATTTATTCAACAAACAGTTGTGGTTAGCTGTCAGTGAGTTTCTGACGTGAGTATCTGTTTTATAGCTTGTCTTAACTCAGCAAGGATCTGTTTGCGTCCTGTCAGATTAAGCTCTTTAGCCACCGTATCCCATCGTCTGCCCTGCAAAACCAGCATAATTAATAAGTGTTGCTGCACCTCAGTTAATTGTTCAAAACTCTGACTAATGACACTGAAACGAAGCCACTGCCATAGCGCCCATTCCGAAGATTCAAACGGCCGCTGTTGATATGCAAAACTTCTAACTTGCTGCTGGTAATCTATTTTCGACGATTCATCATAATTAAGTGACTGGCTAATGTGGATGACCACAGTTGCATCAAGTTCATGCCATTGTCTGCCTAATAAAAAAAACCACTGCTGAGCCAGCGTTTGTTGCGCTCTTTTAACCAGTTTTTCCCCATCAGCATTGATGGCTTTTAACATCATCACCGATAAGCTGCCAGAAACCTCATCACTATGATGACCAATACGCACGATTTTAAAACCTGCTTTTGACCAGAAGTTGAGCAGCTCGACTGATAAAGCAAAGCTGACTCCAACCACATCCGCATTACCTGTTGTAGAAAAATACTGCTGTAATAAAAGCTGCCCCCAGCCTCGTTGCTGACAGTCAGGATGCACGGCGATACGACTGATTCGCTGATAATGATATTGTGCAGCATCCTCAATTCCGGCGTGCACTAATAAAGATTGCGGTAATAAATGTCCTTTTAGACGGCGTATGCCATCATAGACTTGCTGTGCTAACTCACTATCGAGAGCTGGCTCATCAATTGTCCACAATGTGGCGACGACATTACCCTGATAACGTAAGACACTGACACGCATATCAGGATGATCCAATAACATCTGTAAATCAGCAGGACGTGTTCGGTAATGCGCAAGTGCCATCAAACCAAACACCTGTCTGAGTAAACGTTCATTGCTCAATAATTGCTGCTGTTCAAGCGTTTCAAATATCAGCTCGTTTTGTTCAGCAGCAGATATTACTTCGCCATCCACAGGCTCGGCATCTAACAACAAAGCTGCAAAACTAAACTGCTCAACAATATCATTCTCAGCCCAGCGAACAGGACGTTCTAATGCACAAGCTCGCCAGCCTGGGGCCAATCTATCCAAGGTTTTATAAAAACGCAGAGCAAAACCGCGTCCGGTCCCTTCATAACCGTGAATAGTTGAGCTGAATACTAAGCGGGAATAGTTGAGCAGATATTGCTCCAGCATATTTGCCGGGATAGCCGCTGCTTCATCGACGATCAATAAATCAGTCGCTGGCTGGCTCTGCAAAATGGCATCGGGCGCCATAAATTCCACGATGGCATCATGCCATTGAACAGATGTCTTACCCAGCTTACTTTCTGCTAATTGCTGATGTGCATGTAACAGTAAAGTTTGGATATTTGCCGGACTGGGAGCCGTCACCAGAATATGTTGCTTACCTGATTTCAGAAGTTCAGCAGCAGCCATCCCTAATAAAGCACTTTTCCCCCGCCCTCTATCTGCAGTCAAGACTAATGGCCGGCGACGATGTCCGCTAACGACTTTCATCACACTGGCAATAGCCTTACTTTGCTCCTCAGTCGGGATAACAGGAGATAGCGAATTTTCTGTGCCAGGAAGAACTAAATCAGGTAACGATTGCTGCTGGTTGAAAGATTGAATCGCTGGAAAAGCAGTGGCGATATTCAGAAACCGTTTCAACCAGTGTGTCGGTTGTAAAGCTGTATTGAGCAAAACCAATACCGTACCACCGGCTTTGACACAGCCGATCAGAGCACCAAATGCATCAGCGTCAAACTCTGTTGTTACCTGAAAAATTAGCAGGTCACACTCTTGCCCTAGATGCTGGTGCGCCTTTTTAACTGGTATTGCCTCATCTGGAGCAATATGGTCGCTTACCCAAAAACGAGTAGATGACGGCACAGATTGATAAAAATTCTGTGCCTGTTGATTAAGCCAATCAAAATCGCCTTGTAATATCCAGCAGTGACGTTGTGGCAAAGACATCATTGATCATTTAAAGCTTAATAATGCGGTGGCGGTGGCTCATCGCCCGGACGCATGAGTTGCATCTGCTGCATGCTTTCTATTTGAGCTTTGAAGGCAACCATACGCTGTTCCAGACGATCAAGCTGTTTTTGCTGATCGATGACTACCTGATTTAACTCTTCCAGCAAGCCGTCCTGAAAAGCTAAGCGGGTTTGAAGATCAATAATGTCATTATTCATTAATCATCTCCATCATAGGATAAAGCCGGACCTAACCAACGTTCAGCTGTTTGTTTATCCCAGCCTTTACGCTCGGCATAATCTTCCACCTGATCCAAATCGATTTTACCCAGACCAAAATAGCGTGATTCGGGATGGGCAAAATAGAAACCACTGACTGCTGCTGTTGGCAACATGGCATAACTTTCTGTGATAGTCATATCTGCATGTGTAACGGGGTCAATCAGCTCCCATAACAGGCCTTTTTCGGTATGGTCCGGACAGGCCGGATAACCAGGCGCAGGACGAATCCCCTGATACTTCTCATCAATCAAGGCATCGTTATCTAATTGCTCTTCTTTAGCATAACCCCAGAATTCTTTACGAACCCGTTCATGCATACGCTCAGCAAACGCTTCTGCCAGGCGATCCGCCAATGCTTTCAGCATAATACTGTGATAGTCATCATGATCTTCTTCAAAACGTGCAACGTGCTCATCAATACCTATACCGGCTGTCACCGCAAAAGCACCGATATAATCATTGACGCCACTTTCTTTTGGCGCGATAAAATCGGCTAAAGCGGCATTAGGGCGACCAGGTGGACGTTCGGTTTGTTGACGTAAGCTATGCAGCGTCATCAACACCTCATCACGGTTATCATCGCGATAGACTTCAATATCATCGTCATGAATGCTGTTGGCTGCGAACAGACCTATCACTGCTTTCGCTGTCAGCCATTTCTCATCAACGATTTGCTGCAACATTTTTTTCGCATCTTCGAATAAGTGTGTGGCATGTTCACCCACCACTTCGTCAGTCAGGATACGTGGGAATTTACCCGCCAGTTCCCATGATTGGAAAAAAGGTGTCCAGTCAATACGCTCAACTAACTCAGCCAATGGATAGTCATCAAACACTTCCAGACCTAATTTCACCGGTTTGGTTGGTTTATAGGCTGCCCAGTCAATCTTGGTTTTATTGGCACGTGCTTCCGTGATACTTAATTGACGGCGGCTACTCTTACGTCCTTTATGTCTTGAGCGCTTCTCTTCATAATCTTTTTTCAGATCAGCAATAAAGGCATCACGTGTGTCTTTGGTCACCAAACGCTGGGCAACACCAACGGCACGAGAGGCATCTTTTACATAAATACTGCAGCCATGATAATTCGGTTCGATTTTAACGGCCGTATGAATTAATGAAGTAGTAGCGCCACCAATCATTAATGGTGTTTCCATGCCCAGTCGCTCCATTTCTTTAGCGACATGGACCATTTCATCCAGTGATGGTGTAATCAGACCAGACAGGCCGATAATATCGACTTTTTCTTCGCGTGCTGTGTCCAGGATTTTCTGTGCAGGCACCATTACACCGAGATCAATCACTTCGAAGTTATTACATTGCAGCACCACGCCGACGATATTTTTACCGATATCATGCACGTCGCCTTTAACAGTCGCCATTAAGATCTTGCCGTTATTTTTGCTGGTATCACCTTCTTCTTTAGCCGCTTCGATAAAGGGCATCAGATAAGCGACCGCTTTTTTCATTACGCGGGCAGACTTGACCACCTGAGGTAAAAACATTTTACCTTCACCGAATAAGTCACCAACCACGTTCATACCATCCATCAACGGCCCTTCGATCACTTCGAGTGGTTTGGCAAATTGTTGGCGTGCTTCTTCAGTATCATCTTCAACATAATCGGCAATACCTTTGACTAAGGCATGTTCCAGGCGTTTGACTACCGGCAGTTCACGCCAGGCCAAGTCTTCCTGTTTAGCCACACTGCCGCCTTCGCCTTTGTATTTTTCTGCGAGTTCCAGCAATCGATCAGTAGAATCTTCACGGCGGTTCTGCACGACGTCTTCTACTGCTTCACGTAATTCTTCCGGCAAATCATCATAGATAGCTAATTGTCCGGCGTTGACAATACCCATATCCATGCCCGCTTTAATCGCGTGATAAAGGAAAACAGCATGAATGGCTTCACGCACCGGATTATTACCACGGAATGAGAACGAGACATTGGAAACACCACCACTGATCAACGCATGTGGCAGGCTTTGTTTAATATCATGCACAGCCTCAATAAAATCGACGGCATAATTATTATGTTCTTCAATACCCGTGGCGACGGCAAAGATATTCGGGTCAAAGATAATATCTTCAGGCGGGAAATGGACTTTTTCTGTCAGCACTTCATATGAACGTCTACAAATCTCCAGCTTACGCTGACGGGTATCGGCCTGACCAACTTCGTCAAAGGCCATCACAATCACTGCAGCGCCGTAACGACGAACGAGTTTTGCCTGTTCGATGAATTTCTCTTCGCCTTCTTTCAGGCTGATGGAGTTAACAATGCCTTTACCCTGAATACATTTCAGACCAGCCTCGATAACTTCCCATTTGGATGAGTCAATCATCACCGGAACGCGGCTGATATCCGGTTCAGCTGCCAGTAAATTGAGGAAGATGACCATGGCTTCTTTCGAGTCCAACATGCCTTCATCCATATTGATATCGATGATTTGGGCACCATTCTCCACCTGCTGACGAGCTACATCTAAAGCCGTGTCGTAATCACCTTCTTTAATCAGCTTGGCAAAACGGGCAGAGCCAGTCACATTAGTACGTTCACCCACATTCACGAAGAGACTGTCTGGGGTAATATTTAACGGCTCTAAACCACTTAAGCGACAATGGTGTAGGTTAGCTTTAGGTTGACGCGGCTTAATCCCGGCAACGGCATCGGCAATGGCTTTAATATGTGCAGGCGCGGTACCACAACACCCCCCGACAATATTTAAAAAACCTGACTCAGCCCATTCTTTAATCTGTGCCGCCATGACTTCAGGTGATTCATCGTACTCACCAAACTCATTAGGTAAACCCGCATTGGGGTGAGCACTGATATGGCAGGTCACCACATTAGATAATTCTTCTACGTACTGACGTAATTGTTCGGCACCGAGCGCACAGTTCAGACCAATACTCAGCGGTTGAATATGGGACAAGGAGTTCCAGAAGGCTTCAGCCGTTTGGCCAGAGAGTGTACGTCCACTGGCATCGGTGATGGTACCGGAAATCATGACCGGAATATGCACAGCATTTTGTTCGCAGAATTGATCAATGGCAAACAACGCAGCTTTCGCATTCAATGTGTCAAAAACGGTTTCTACCAGTAATAAATCTGCACCACCGTCAAGCAAACCACGAATGGCTTCCAGATAGGCTTCAACCAGTTCATCAAAACTGACATTACGAAAGCCTGGATTATTAACATCCGGAGAGATACTGGCTGTGCGGTTAGTTGGACCTAACACGCCGGTGACAAAGCGCGGTTTATCTGGGTTCTTAGCCGTAAACTCATCAGCCACTTCTTTGGCTAATTCTGCTGAGACTTTGTTTAACTCATAGACCAGATCTTCCATCTGGTAATCAGCCATAGCAATAGAGGTGCCGTTAAAGGTATTGGTTTCGACAATATCAGCACCCGCTTCAAAATAGGCGCGGTGGATATCACGAATAATCTGTGGTTGGGTCAAAGACAAAAGATCGTTATTGCCTTTAACATCACAAGGATGGTCAGCAAACCGTGCGCCACGGAAATCTTTCTCTTCCAACTTATAACTTTGAATCAAGGTACCCATACCACCATCAAGAATCAGGATACGTTGTTCGAGTAAGGATTTAATTTGTTGAAGCACAGTCATTTAAAGCAGATTTCCCATCTGGTAAAGCGATTATAAAAACCGCACGATTATACCAGATACTTACCGTGACTTTTTAACTCTGATAGATGTAGCACAGCCAGCATTGCTGCTGGCTGATAACTGATTTACACCTTGAATGACGATAAGCCAGTTTGTAACTCATTGGCTGTGGCATCCAAATCGCTACCGACCTGACTGAGTTGTTTTGCGCCTTCTGCCGTTTGCTGAACCAGATCAGAAATGCGTGTTAAGTTCTCACTGACATTTTCACAGACATTACTCTGCTCTTCAGTTGCTGAAGCTATCTGTAAGGTCATTTCAGATACTTCATCAATAGCAGTTTTGATTTTCATTAAGGCACTGGCAGCTGAATGCGCTAATTCCACGCTATGTTCCACCTGCTCACCGCTTTTTTTCATCGCTTCAGAGGCTTCTTTATTGCCCTGGTTCAATAGAGAAAGACGACTCTGGATCTCGACCGTCGCTGACTGCGAACGATTAGCCAACGCACGCACTTCGTCTGCTACGACAGCAAAGCCGCGTCCCTTTTCACCCGCTCTGGCTGCTTCAATCGCTGCGTTTAAGGCCAACAAATTGGTTTGCTCGGCGATGCCCTGAATTTCAACCAGAATCTCTGCAATCGCACCACTGTTTTTGACCAATTGTTCCAGCGCCACTTCAGAGAGTTGAACACTGTTTTTTACATCACTGATTGACTGTGCATTCTGACTAACAAGATCGGCACCGGCTTCTGTTGATTGATGCGCATCACTCACCAGTGTTGCCGTACGTTCAGCATTACCGGCAATTTGCTGAGCAGAGGCAGACATTTCAGTAACCGCAGACACCATCTGATCCAGTAAACTACTTTGCTCATTCATCTGTTCACTGGTTTGCTGACTAATCTGCTTACCCTGAGCTGACAAATCACTTATGCGATTACCAATAGGCAGCATATTTTTAATTAGAGTCTGCAACTTCTGAATAAAAGTGTTTAACAGGTTTGCCAGCTTACTGGTTTCATCCTGACGAGTAACACTAATCCGTTGTGTCAGATCACCTTCTCCACCGGCCAGTTTGCCAACAATGCCGGTCATATCATGTAAAGGCTTCACACTACTTTTGGCGACGAACCAAACAACAAGCACACCAATAACCGCAAATAATATGCCGAGTAGTGTTGTTAGACTGATGAAACGAGATTGCTGATTATCCATAAATTCTTGCTGCTGCCTGATATCAGCATAGATAACGGCTTCTGGCACTGAAATATAGACAATCCATGGCTTATCAGCCTGAGCCAAGGTAAAAGGTTTTAGTACGTTCAGGGTTTTATTATCAGCAAAAATACTGTCTTCCCCTGAAACAGATACCGCTTTGATTTTTTCAACCAGACCAGCGTCAATAGACTTCAGGTTTTTGCCCACTAATTCCGGATGCTCGCTATCAGCAACGATCACCCCCTTTGGACTTAATAACAGCATCTGGCCTGCACCATCATAAAGCTGTTTGTCGACTTCAATCACTTTGGACTGTAAAAAGTCGGCACTGATATCTATCCCGGTCATACCAATGAATTTCCCGTTTCTATCCACTGGCACGACCATACTGGTCAATAAGACATCCTTACCATTAATAGGATAAATATAAGGATCAATGACACAGCTTTTGTTGGAATCTTTCGGGCATAGATAATATTCGCCGGCTCTGACACCATTTTCGTCAAGGCTCTGGTCTTCAAGTCCAACCAGATTCTCAATAATGAAACCATCATTATCACCGTGAATCACATACGGTAAAAAACGACCTTTATCATCACTACCTGTTGTTGATTGATATAAGCCATCAGAAAAATCGAGTTGATTAGGTTCAAATGCGACGTACGTTCCTAAGAAATTCGGACTCAGGTTTAACGTCTTTTTTAAAATATCTAAGGTTAATTCACGCTTATCAATAGTGTTTGAACCATCAGCAATAGACTGCATAGACATGGCTGTGGAGGTGGCAACATTCAATGCTTTTTCAAGAGGAACAAGCAGACTGGCACTGGTATCACTAGCCAGTAATTCGAGATAGGATTCCGCCTGTTTTTTTGTCAATTCACTACTGTACTCAGAAAGTGAGCGATTAATTTTTCCAAAGTTATACATCGAGACTAATACCGTCACGAGCACAATGGATAACAGACTCAGTCCGGCCCAGAAGCTAAAACGCTGCTGAATTGATAAATTCATAGTAACTCCATAGAAAACAGCCACCCGTCAAAACCGCATCGTGTTTGCTAGCTCATATGAAGCAAACCTTCACTATGAAAATATTCAAACAGACATCAGTACGTCCCACTGTTCTGCATTAAACAGTGCCCAGAATGTGTTCTATAAGTTATGACAGGCCACCAAAAAATGATGATGTGGAAAATATGACAGAAAGCGAAATGTAAAACAATGTTTAATGAGAGGAAACATGGATTCAGTCACATATCGCCTGCTCAATAAAGTCTCATCCCCACTTTTTTCACGGTATCGCCATCGACTTCATTCACTACCCAATGAATGCCATGCCAATCAATATCATCTCCCACAACAGGGTGGCCACCAACACGCCGCGCAATAAATTCGCCCAGACTGACACCCACTTCCTGAGGACTGATGGTTAAACCATATGCCTTAGCAACATCTACCAACATCGCATCGCCATTGAGTACAAATGAACCAAAAAAGGCCAATTGTTTCTGGTTAAGCTGATTGTCGCCATTAAATAACTCATTCAAATTATCTAAATCTTCTTCACGACTAATCACACATAAAATATCGCCCAGTTTTAAGCGGGTGCTACCTTTCGGATGAATCATTTCATCATTGCGAAACAAGGCGGAAATCATTGCGCCTGATGGAAAGCGTAATAAACGGATAGGCTGCTCATCGAGACGATGATTTTCTACCTTATAGACAAACATTTCATAATCACGCTCTGGCAGAATTCCCAAAGAGCCACGCTGTCTAGGACTCGCTCTTTTAGGGACTTGTACCCGCATCCATTTTGCCATCGGTAATAATGTTCCGCCCTGAATCAGCAGAGATAACAGGACCACAGCAAATGCCACATTGAAGTACATTGACGCATTATCTACACCACCAATAACCGGGAAAATCGCTAATACGATAGGTACAGCGCCACGCAAACCAACCCAGGAAATAAAGCCGATTTCACGCCAGCGAAATTTGAAAAAAGGTTTTACAGACAGCAACACAGCCAATGGCCTTGCTACAAAAATTAACGCTAAGGCAATCACCAGTGACGGTAAAGCATATTTCATTAATTCTGTCGGTGTAACTAACATGCCCAATACCAGGAATAAGCCAATTTGGCTTAACCAGGCTAAGCCGTCATAGACTGGCAAAATATGTTGTAACTGGCGTGTATTTTCACTACCTATCATCAAACCACACAGATAGATTGCCAGGAAACCACTGCCGCCAGCCCAGGAAGCCAGCCCAAAAATACTAAAGCCCAAAGCCAGCGCCAGCAAAGAATATAAGCCTGGCATTAACTCCAAGCGGCTCAGCAAACGCTTAACTAACCAACCACCCGCCAAACCTATGGCAATACCGAAGCCAAATTGTTGTAGAAAAAATTCAACATTACCTAAAACGGTATTGTCATCACTAATTAATAACTGAATGAACATCAAAGTCAGGAAAATCGCCATCGGATCATTGGTTCCCGATTCGATTTCGAGGGTAGCGCTAACCCGTTCGTTGATATTGATACCTTGACCACGCAGCATCGAGAATACTGCTGCAGCATCCGTCGACCCGACAATAGCCCCGATCAATAAGCCTTCTACCAGAGTCAGATTAAACACCCACATAGCAATTAAACCAACCACACCACTGGTGATAAACACACCGATGGTCGCCATCGACAGGGCTGGCTTGAAACCCACACGGAATGTTTTCAGGCGAGTACGCATACCACCATCAAGCAAGATCATGGCTAAAGCTAAATGACCAATAACAAAGGCCAGAGAATAATTATTAAACTGAATACCTAAAATGCCGTCTTCGCCGGCTAACATGCCTAAAGCCAGGAAGATAATCAGCAAAGGCAGGCCAAATAATGATGATAAGCGGCTAGCCAAAATGCTGAGGGCAATCAGCGAACCACTTAACAGGAACAACATACTTATCGAATTCATAGGGGCGCTTTTAAATATGAGCTATGTCATAAACATAGCAACAAATGCTCATAAGAGCACGGATTTACAGATGTTTTATCGTGATGAAGCAGGTTTTTTTAAATTAAATGTCCCGGCCTCTTCAATATCAATAAAAGGCAACAGGCTGCCGACATCAAGACGCGCCTTAAATCGATAATCAAACGAGTCTTTATTATTACTCATTAATTGACTGATTAATTTCGCACTGCCAAGTAAATCTGGCACAGCCCTGATTGTAAACTCTTCAGTGTCATAGTCCGCGACGCGAGGTAAATCAGGTTCAGCGCCACTTAAAATACGATAACCATCGACTTCAACCGAATAGCTCATGCCTTTTAACGGCAGTGCACTTCGGTTTGGGTTTATCACTTGTAGTCCAATAAGAAATGTCGGTGTTGAAGCTGTTGATTGAGGAGCCAGATTAAATGAGGTGATATTAACCTGTGGCTGTTCAAACTCAGGAGACAGGGTTGCACATGCCGATAAGATATAAACAAACACCAATAAGATGGTATATCGAAAATGTCGCATTAAATGCTCCTGTGAGGATTTAGAATCGAGTAACTCAGTACAAATGATGGCCTGAAAGACTTAATTCTAGCTTATCAGACAAATTAAATTAAAAGGTCATATAAAAAAACGCCGCACTTTTTGTTGAAAAAGTGCGGCGCTTATTAAGCTTGTGGACACATTGTCCACTCAGAAACTGAGTTTATTGACCCCTTTCCTGAAGCTCTTCATTCTCACCCATTTCATGTGCCGGATGTGGAGAGTTAGCAGAATCCTCAGCTTCTTCCATATTGTCCTTATAGTCTTCACTGAGTTTCTTATCTTTAACGGTATCCAGCTCCTCTCCCATTTCATGGGCTGGGTGTTTTGCTCCCTCATGGGACGTCTCATGTTCATTCGCGAACGCTACGCTTGAGCTAAATAAAATCGCCATGACAACTGATAACAAAGTCGTTAGTTGTGTTTTTAACATGATTTTCTCCTTTGTTTGATTCCATCAAACATCGGTGAGAAGAACCTGAACATATAACTATGTGTTCAGGACTGTTTCCTACCCTAACGAATTATTGGATAGAATTCAAATCATGGGGAAATATTTTCACCTTAAAAATCAATAACTAAGAAACTTAAGAACGGAAAAAGAACAATCCCGAGCAACAAGTCAGGGAATCCTTAACTCCCGCTCGGGAAATGACTGACTATCCTGCCGCCATAGCTTCAGTGATCTGAGGATTAACATCATTGATAAACCGATTCACACCATTCAACAACGCTTTTATTGCCGAGGTGGTGATATTTTTATCCTGACCTACACCAAACACTGTTGCATGTTCACCGACCTTAACTTCAACATAACTGACCGCCGTCGCGTCTGATCCTGCACTCATACCGTGCTCGTGATAATCAGCAACAGTAACAGTTTCACCAATATGCTCAGATATCGCTTTTGCCACCGCATCCAATGGGCCATTTCCCTGACCTTTTAATTCGATACGTTGTTGCTGATATTTCACCACCACATGGCTCAATACCTGATGGCTTTCTTCATCGACAATATGGCTTCCCATATATTGATATGGGCTATTCACCTGCACATATTCTTTATCAAATAAGGTCACGATATTGTCAGCATTGATTTCACGGCCACTACTATCGCTCACTTTCTGCACCACTTTACTGAACTCAATCTGCAAACGACGTGGCAATTCAAAACCAGCATGTTGCTGTAACAAGAAACTCACACCACCTTTACCCGACTGACTATTCACTCGAACCACTGCATCATAACTACGGTTCACATCTGCCGGATCGATAGGCAAATAAGGCACTTGCCAATAGTCATCGGCTTTTTGTACGGCCAAGCCTTTTTTAATCGCATCCTGATGAGAGCCTGAAAACGCAGTAAACACTAATTCACCCGCATAAGGATGACGAGGATGTACAGGCAATTGCGTGGCTTCTTCAAACAACTGGCGGATCTGATCCATCTGAGTGAAATCGACACCAGGATGAATTCCCTGCGAATACAAATTCATCGCCAAGGTGATTAAATCCACATTACCGGTGCGTTCACCGTTACCAAATAAACAACCTTCCACACGATCAGCACCTGCCATTACAGCTAATTCAGCTGCTGCGACCGCCGTGCCACGGTCATTATGTGGATGCACACTCAAAATAATACTGTCACGTTTATTTAAATGACGATGCATCCACTCCACCTGATCCGCATAAGTGTTCGGTGTAGCCATTTCCACCGTTGCCGGTAAGTTAATGATCATCTTATGGTCAGGCGTCGGCTGCCAAATGGCCGTCACCGCATCACAGACTTCTTTCGCAAACTCAATTTCTGCACTGGAAAATGTCTCTGGTGAATATTGATAAATCCACTCAGTTTCCGGCTGTTTTGCCGTCATTTCTTTCACCCAGCGTGTACCACGCACAGCAATCTCTTTGACTCCAGCCTTATCTGTACGATAGACGATCTCACGGAACGCCGAAGCAATGGGGTTATACACATGCAAGATAGCGCGTTTAGCTCCTTTTAAGGATTCCACCGTTCGTGCAATTAAATCCTCTCTGGCCTGCGTCAACACTTCGATGGTGACATCATCGGGAATACGTTTTTCTTCAATCAAACGGCGTACAAAATTAAAGTCCGTGTCCGAGGCAGAAGGAAAACCGACCTCAATTTCTTTAAAGCCCATATCGACCAGTGCCAGAAAAAAGCGCATTTTGGTTTCAACAGACATCGGATCGATCAGCGCCTGATTACCGTCACGTAAATCCGTGCTCATCCAGATTGGGGCTTTATCCAGTACCACATTAGGCCACTGCCGATCAGGCAACTGGATAGCATCAAAGCGACGATATTTTTGGGCGGGCTGACTAATCATGTCTGACTCCTGACAATACATATAAATAACACAAGGGTTGCTGAAACAAATTTGCCTGACTCACCATATCAATCGGGTTGATTCATACTTTTTACGATGTGCCGTTCATGACTTTTGATCATGTCAGTGCATCGTGCCAGCCGCGCTTTTGGCGCATTAGCTATCAGTTCCAGCCATGTGAAATAGTATAAAGAAGTAGCAATGGAATTAAATTGCTAAGTTTGCATGAAATCTACTTAATAAAGAATAATATTGCTTAAAATTAATAAATATTGAAATATATAACCACAATATATTTTTATGAGGATATCCCATGTCTGAGACTATTGATAAATATGACGTCATGATCTTGCAAAAATTACAGACTGACGGACGCATCACCAACCAGGAATTAGCAGAAGCTATCAAGCTTTCACCCTCGCCCTGTCTGCGCCGCGTTAAACAAATGGAAGAAAAAGGCTTAATTGATGGTTATGTGGCTTTACTCAACGCCAAAAAATTAGGCCTGACCTTGATGGCTTTTATTGGTATCAGCATGGATAAACATACACCTGAACGTTTTGAAGCTTTAGAAACCACGCTTGCCAGTTACCCTGAAGTACTCGAGTGTCATCTGATTACTGGACAATCAGCAGATTATTTATTAAAAGTGATTGTGAAAGATATGGATGCCTATCAACAATTTCTGCTTAATAAACTGACACGTATTGATGGTGTGACTGGAGTTCATACCTCATTTGTGATGAAGTCTCCAATTAAAACTACGGCTTTACCCGTTGGCTGACGCAACCAATTAAGCGCTCGTTAAGTCAGATATAAAAATATTCACAGTGAGGTTCTATGTATCGTCGCCATTTCTTTCTGTTTGTTGTTCTCAGTCTGTTTTTTTTCATTTTCCTTAGTTGGCTCATACCCTCAAGCAGTTGGTTATTGGTTGTATGGGTGATGCTAACAGGTCTGGGGATCTACGATTTACACTGCCGCCATAACGTTTTAAATAACTATCCGGTCATTGGTCATCTTCGCTATTTACTCGAATTTATCCGCCCGGAATTACGCCAATACTTCTTTGAATCTGAGTCCAGTGGCAGACCGTTTAATCGTGAGCAGCGAGAAATCATCAACAAACGTGCTGATGGAGTAAGTGATGCAATGCCGTTTGGTACCGTGAATGATATTGAAAATGCCGGCTATGATCTGAGCTACCACTCACTCTCTCCCAAGCAAGTCGATGAAAGCTACCGTTATGTCACTATCAGTGGCCCTCAATGTAGTCAGCCATATCGTTCATCACGTTTTAATATTTCCTCAATGAGTTTTGGTGCTATCTCAGGCAAAGCCATTCAGGCGCTTAATTTGGGTGCAAAACAAGGTGGTTTTGCTCAAGTCACAGGTGAAGGCGGTATCAGTCCGTATCATAAGCAACATGGCGGTGATCTTGTCTGGCAGATTGGTACCGGTTATTTTGGTTGTCGAACAAAAGATGGTGGCTTTGATGCTGCTAAATTTGAGCATTCAGCCAAGTCCGATCAGGTAAAAATGATTGAACTGAAATTATCACAAGGCGCCAAACCCGCTCATGGCGGTTTATTACCCGCCTCAAAAATTACCCAGGAAATTGCTGAAACACGTGATGTACCAATGGGAGAAGATTGTCTGTCTCCACCTGCCCATAAAACATTCTCCACACCAGAAGGTTTACTGCAGTTTATCCAGCAATTACGTGAGATGTCTGGAGGTAAGCCAGTTGGGTTTAAACTCTGTATTGGTTACAAACATGAGTTCTTAGGTATTTGTAAAGCAATGCTGGAAACAAAGATTCTGCCCGACTTTATTACGATCGATGGGGCTGAAGGCGGAACCGGTGCTGCACCTACAGAGTTTTCAGATCGTCTGGGTTTATATATTAATGAGGCGCTGAATTTTGTTCATAACGCCTTACTTGGTGTGGGTTTACGTGAAGATATCAAACTTATCGTCAGTGGAAAAGTCGCCATGGGCTATGACATGATCGTCAAAAAAGCCTTAGGAGCCGATCTTTTCCATGCTGCGCGTCCCTATATGTTTGCTATCGGTTGTATTCAATCACGTCGCTGCCATACCAATAATTGCCCAACCGGTATTGCCACACAAGATGAACGACGTTCCAGAGCCATCAATGTCACAGAAAAAGCACAGCGTGTTCATAGATACCACGATGCCACACTTAGCTCTTTTTTAGATTTGACGGCCGCAATGGGGCTGACATCTCCAGATGAATTAACACCGGAACATATAGAGCACCGTGTGGTTGATGCACCAACAGTGACTTATAAGGAATTATATTTTCCTGGTTTGACAAAGGGCTGTTTAGTCGATCAACAAAACGTTCCTACTCATTGGCAGAAACTATGGGATAAAGCCAGTGCTACTCAGTTTTAATCATTAGCGGCTGCTATTTTTATAGCAGCCGCATACTGACTATAAACAACGAAGCACTCAGCCTCACAACGTTGTTTTATTGTGCAAAGCTCATCCAAAGGCACTTACCAGGTTTTAAAGCTAAAGCCACAGTTCCTGAAACGAAGCGGATTTAAGTCAAGCGATAAGTTCAGACAATAATTGGCTTTAGCAAACTGGCTTTAGGTTTTGTGTAAGTACTCCGCTAACAACAGGACTCACGAGTGGCGCCAGCAATAATTGATTTCTATGCTAGATACTGCCTGTTCAAATGGCTTAGATTGAGGCCCATTATCCTAGTGTTAGTTTGGATTCAACGGTTGGAATGATTCTGTCATTTTTGTCTGTTTTTTGGTTCTTTTAAGTTGTTTATTTACAGCATTAAACATATTGGCTACTTCCACTTTAAAGTCAGCTATCACGATTTGTTTCGTCTCTTTTTGATATAAACCCGCTTCTATTTCAGCTAACACTTGGCAATTGATCATGTCATAGCGTTGTTTCATAACGCTATGAATGCTCTTTAATGAAGAGGTAGCAGGCATCGCTAATTTATCCTGAGCAAATTGCTGTATGACCTTTTGCAAATCGTCTAGCGTGGCAGCAGTCTCAATAGTTAAAGTGCTGTGTTTCTCAATGCTATCCTCTCTATGTTTGTCTGTTGTTTTAGTGGGCGTATTGTTAAGGTTTTTTGACTTTTTCCATAACAAAATTAAAGAGATAAACATTGAGATAAGAATACCCGCCAAAGTGGCGACGACAGGTATAACCCAGCTTGGCAGAGTGGCAGAACCAGCAGATTTTGTTAAATCTGTATTGTTTGATGCTGTTTGTGTTTTTGCTGGTTCTGTCGACAGTGATGATGCCGCATTATTCTGATTAACGGCTCCTGCGGCAACATGAATCGTTCTGGCTGGAATGGTGGCATACATTATTTTATCTTTTTTCACATTCCACCAAGCGATTTTGATTTCTGGTAACGCAAGCTCCCCTGAGCTTTGAGGAATTAAAGTATAGCTTTCCTGACGTGTTGAACTGATCGTTTGTGCATCTGAATCCAACGCATCATTCAACACAGGTTTATCTGCATAGACCTTCACATTTGCACTTTTTTCTATTTGTTGTTTTAGGCTTGGTAAAGCAGCACTAGCTAAGCCTTTTGCAGAGATGGTTAATTTCCAGGTTATTGGCTCAGCCACTTTTGCTGACTGTAATCCTTGCCAGTCCTCAGATAATGTCATATTTTCAGCTGGCAACCATGGCTGTAATTGATTGACAGCTGGTTTGATATTGATAGTTTTTGTTGAATCCGTAAGGGAAAATGGCCGGAAGTCAGCAAAACCTGAAAAGCCAAAGTGGTCAAAATTTCGCATCATCTCAAATGGATCCATCGATTCGGGCTGTGGTGAATTTAACTGTACTTTTCCGTTAAATACTGGACCATGAATGGCCAGCTTGCCGGCTTTGATGGGTGTCAATAAATACTGAACCTGAAGAACTTTGGCAGCTCTCCCCTGAAGCATCATCTCCTGCACAGTGGGTTCAGCTAAACGTTCAACGATCGCACCATCTATCACCGGGTCTTCAAGACTAATATCGCTAATATTCTGATAAGCAATTAAACGGCTTGTCATCAACACAGGTTCATTTTTATATACCGTCTCTTTGTTTAATTTAGTTTCTGTATAAACGGCTTTTTGCTGAGTCGCGTCTGGGGAGTTTTGTACTGATGATGATGCCTTAGCTTGAATAACAATCGGCTTTGATTGTAATACGCCATGATCTGTTTCTATATTTAGTGATGGTAGAGTCAACTTACCTTGTTGCTTAGGCATCAAGACAAGCGTCCAGCTTTTCTGTGAAGTTATATCGCCATTGACTATCATCATTTGGCTCGATTCCGAGCTGTTATAAATGGTGAAATCTTTTTCCAGCACAGAAAAATCTGGTCGCCCTTTTGCTTTAGCATCTTTAAGGCTCAGATTTAATTGAAAACCTTGCCCAAGATTGACGACCGAATTATCCACTGTTGCCGTAAAATCAGCTGCCAGTACCGAATGAATGTTGAACAACATGACTAAGCAAGTCATTAAACAAAATTGCTTAACTTTATTTACCATGGTTTTACTGACGCCTCTGCCCCTTGACGTTGAGATTCAATATAAAACTTATTTTTAAGAAATTGCTCGGGATCATCCTTAATACGATTTAGCCATTGATCAGCATTAATATCTTTTTCACTGCGTTGTTTTTGCTGAGCGCTGCTTTTTTGTGATTGCTCCTGCTGAGACTTATTCATCTCTGCCGATTGTTGCTGTTGCTTATCCTGCTGTGACTTGTCTTGCTGTGACTTGTCCTGCTGTGACTTGTCCTGCTGTGACTTGTCCTGCTGTGACTTGTCCTGCTGTGACTTGTCCTGCTGTGACTTGTCTTGCTGTGACTTGTCCTGCTGTGACTTGTCCTGCTGTGACTTGTCCTGCTGCGACTTGTCCTGCTGCGACTTATCCTGCTGTGACTTATCTTGCTGTGACTTGTCTTGCTGTGACTTGTCTTGCTGTGATTTATCCTGCTGAGACTTATCTTGCTGTGATTTATCTTGCTGAGATTTATCCTGCTGTGATTTATCTTGCTGTGATTTATCTTGCTGTGATTTATCTTGCTGTGATTTATCTTGCTGTGATTTATCTTGCTGTGATTTATCTTGTTGTGATTTATCTTGCTGTGATTTATCTTGTTGTGATTTATTTTGCTGTGATTTATCTTGCTGAGATTTATTTTGTTGAGATTGCTGCTGCTGGCGTAATTTTTTTGCGATCTCAAGATTATATTGAGCATCTTTATTGTTGGGTGTTTGTTTTAACAAGGATTCATACGTGTTGATGGCTGCATCTATTTGACCAGACATAAGCTGCGCATTACCTAAATTGTATTTTGCATCTTGTTGTACGGATTCACGCTGGGCCTGAGAAAAGGAAGCGGCGGCTTGTTTATACTGGCCAGCTTTATATTCAGCCACACCACGCCGGTACGGGTCACTAAACTGATTAATAGCTGATTGATAATCTTTATCTTCCAGTGCCTTTTTGCCTTGCTGTGCAGAATTTAAAAACAAGTTTTGCAAGTCTGCTGCTTGTGCCTGCTGATACGGATGAAACACACTGATACAGATTAACAATGTAGTAATAGCGGCTCCTCGACGAAACCAGAATAGAGCAAGCACCATTAATGGCAGTAAGAAAATATAAAACCGTTGCTGCCAGGTACGAATTTTTTGTTGAGCAACCGTATCTGCCGAAGGTGTGATTTGAGCAAGCAGCTGTGCAGTATCGTTATCCAGATAATCTGCACGCAAATATTGACCACCAATATCCTGGCTCAAGGTTTGTAAACGATGCTGTTCCAGTTCAGAAATAACGGTTTTGCCTTGATCTTTAATATACCCATTTTCTTCATCGGGTATAGGCGCACCTTGCTCAGTCCCTACCCCCATAAAATGGATTTTTACTCCTTGCTTTTTAAGCTCATTCTCAGCCTGAAAGATGCTTGCATCACTATCACTAAAGTCACCATCGCTGATCACCAGAATATGTTTTTCATTACCCTCCTGGGACGATAGTATTTCTCCAGCCCGTTTTAATGCGGGTACCAGGTTTGAGCCTTGGCTATAAACTAAGTTTGTTTTCAATGACGGAAGTAATCGCAATAACGCTTCTTTGTCATCTGTTAATGGGGTAATAACATGAGGAACACTGGCAAATGCAATTAATCCAATATTGACACCATCTGCAGTTTGTTCGATGTCCTGGATTTCTTGTTGTGCCCGTATCAAGCGCGAAGGCTTAACATCCTGAGCATCCATTGATTTTGATAAATCTAATAACACCAACAAGCTATCCGTTGGTTTAAACACCGCAGCTTCTTTAAAGTCCCACATTGGACCAGCCATTGCCATTACTCCGAGACACCATATTATTGAGGCTGTGAGCAAAGTCCAAAAGATCGGGGTTCTACGCTGTTGTCCCACACTTTGCTCATCCTTAAGCAAGTGTGGCAATAAGTGTGAATCAGCAAATTGAGTCAGCTTGATATTTGCATTGGACTGGCTGTAAAACAGTCGATATAACACCCAGATAACAGGCACTGCCACTAATGCCCATAACCATAGTGGTTGTTCAAAATGAAATTGCTGAAAAATATTAGATAGCATCGACTTTCCTTCTTACCATCATTGGCATAACTAACAAGATCAACAAACACATTAAAGCCAGGAATAAGGGGTAACGATAAAGTGGTTTTTCAATCAAAAAATGGCGGGATTCTGCTTTCGTTTTTTCGAGCTGATCGATGTCATGGTAAACCTGTTGTAGTTTTTCACGGTTATCCGCATGGAAATAGTGTCCACCCGTTTCACTGGCTATTTGCTTCAGCAGTTTTTCATCTAATGACATTTGTACATTGATAATTCGACCGTATTGGTCTGGATAGGGCACAAGGCCATTATGACCAATGCCGATGGTGTAGATCTTGATGTTATATTGTTTAGCTAAATCAATCGCTTGTTTAGGAGGAAGAGAACTGGCTGTATCCTCACCATCCGTTAGTAAGATAATGATGCGAGAATTTTCTGGACGATGACGTAATCCTTTCACTGCAATTCCTAGCGCATCACCAATTGCAGTACCATCTCCAGCCATACTTACTACGGTTTCATTCAACATTTGGCTAACGGATTGAGTATCTTTGGTCAAAGGTGAGTATTGATAAGCATGATCACCAAACAGAACTAATCCAACACGATCTGACTGTCGATCCTTAACAAAAGCCTGTACTACTTGCTTGGCAACATCCAGTCGATTCAGTCGCTCAGTTGCTGTTGAGAAATCCAACGCTCTCATTGAACCGGATAAATCAACAGCTAACATAATGTCATAACCTTTATTGTCGATACTGACTATCTGATGTACCCATTGAGGACGCATCATTGCCAATACAAGACACAGCCATAACAAACCCAGCATGATCATGGGTAAACGTTTTTGGCGATTATCGTGTCCGCCTGGTGCCGATGAAAATGCCTCCCGGATACGTGATATATAAGGGAAATGTACGGTTGGCACTGTGTGTTCAACATGTTTCGCTGGCATTAACCAACGAAACAACAGTGGCAGCGGTAACAGCAATAACATCCACGGCCAATCAAAAATAAAATTCACTTGATCCATTTTTTTGTCGCTTTAAGCATTGGAGTAAATTCATTTTCAACTAGACTCGTTTGGGGAGCATAGAGAGCGTTTAGTAACAATTGACCATGTGCTTGCCAATCAAAATTAGCCGGGTCATGTTCGCTTAACCACTGCAACCACTTTTCCCCGTATAATCCAGCACAGCTTTCTCGACCGTATTTCTGAATGGCCAAGCGGCGTAATAATTCTGATAACGCTTGTGCTTTTTTTTGGGGATCAGCCTCATTTTCTACATCTTGTAAAATGGCATCAGCCTGTTTTTGCCAGCGTTGAGCCTGACGTTTTTTATAAATAGCGATCCCGTACACACACACAAGTGTTGCCATAATCAAAGCGATGAGTAACCACCAGCCGATTGCCAGAGGCCACCAGTCAACCGTATCAATTGCATGAATATCATGAAGTTGGGAGAGTAGATCGTTTTGCATAATGTTAAGCTCGTTTTCTAGCTAACCGTTTGATTTCTTGACGTAATACAGAACGTACATCATCAGGAGTGAATAACTTTATCCAGCTTAAACCAAGGCTTTGAACAATCGTTTTCAAGGCTTGTCTATTTTGCTGCCAGTGTTGATGGTAACGCTCCCCTCCCGTGGCATCATGACTATCAATTTTTGTGGATTGATGATCATCACTGAGTTTGATATCGCCAATTGAGGGTAACCATGCTTCTGCAGGATCATTAATTGAAATCAGCACAACATCAGCATGACGATGAAGATTTGCCAATCGTTTTTTTAACGAGTCATCAATCGTCATAAAATCACTGATGATAAAAACTAATGCACCTGAAGGAACGGCCTTATTTAGGTATTGCAGGTGATTTGATAACGATACCGACTCCTGATAATAAATGGTGTGATCACAAAGTTGCTTTAGTGTTCGCCATAAGGCGCGGCGAGAGCGTGATGGATCTACAAATGCCATTCCGCCAGGAACATTGCCAAAGAAAGCACTGCCAACCCGATTGTGACTGGCAATGGCTGACCATGTTAATAATGCTGCAGCACGGGCAGCCTGAATTGATTTAAAGGTATTTTTAGTACCAAACTTCATCGTGTGATTAACATCAACACAGACCATCACGCTACGCTCACGCTCTTCAGAAAACAGTTTTAAATGCGGTTTTCCTGTTCGTGCTGTAACACGCCAGTCTATGTTTCTAATATCATCACCATGAACATATTCACGGACTTCTTCAAATTCCAGCCCCTGACCTCGAAAAGGTGAATGAGACTGACCAGCCACATTAGAAAGTACCGGCCGCTTTGAATTGATATCCCATTTATCAGTACGATTTCCGTACTGTAATAATTCATTAAAATCCGGATACAACATGATGAGCCCTTACGGTAATGCAACCACTTCAAGAAGATGACGAATGATCTGATCCCGTGAAATGCCCTCCGCTTCTGCTTCAAAAGCTTCAACAATCCGGTGGCGTAATACATTTGGCACAGCTTCTTGAATATGAGACGGCGTCACATAGTCATCCCCTTCTAAATAAGCAATTGCCTTTGCAACATTAACCACACCTAATGTTGCCCTTGGTGAGGCTCCCACATGTAACCAGGAAGCCAGCTTGTCACTGTACTTCTGTGGCTCACGTGTCGCATTAATCAGTGAAACAATATAATGCTTGAGCTTTTCGTCTATATAAGTTTGTTTAACTCTCTGCCGTGCCGCAAAAATCGCCTCCTGATTAATATGTGGCAAAGGTTTATCAGCACTTGTGGGCTGGTGACGCTTTTCGTCGAGTTCAATAATCTGCAGTTCTTCATTATGGCTGGGATATCCCACATTAACGTGCAGTAAAAAACGATCGAGTTGTGCTTCTGGTAAACGATAAGTGCCTTCCTGCTCAATGGGGTTTTGAGTTGCCATCACCATAAACAGATCGGGTAACTCGTGTCTTTCCAAACCAATTGAGATTTGTTTTTCACCCATGGCTTCTAATAAAGCAGATTGTACTTTTGCCGGTGCACGATTAATTTCATCAGCTAATACAATATGATTGAAAAGAGGCCCTTTTCGAAATTCAAACCGCCCCTGCTCCTGTAAAAAGATATCTGTACCAATGAGATCGGAAGGCAATAAATCCGGTGTGAACTGAATTCTCATAAACTCGCCTTCAAAAGCCGATGCAAACGTTTTTGCTGCTGTTGTTTTAGCTAATCCGGGTAAACCTTCAATCAATAAATGACCATCACACAACAAGCAAATCATCATGGATCGAACTAACTCTTTCTGACCTATAAGCTGAGAGGACACATTCTGTTCTATCATTTGGAACATTTCATCACCCGCATTGGCGATACCCATTGGTTTCATCAACGTATTATTCATTTTTTTCTCCATCACGCTTATGGTCTTGATTGCGTCCTATAGCGTTAAAATTAACTCAAGCTAGAAGTTATGCTCAGGCAAATTAATCACATTGCTTGTGCGGTTAAAGCTACGACAATGGCAAAATAAGCAATGTTGCAAAGAATGAGGAAGGCATTAAAAAGTCCTGACAGCGTCAATGTAAGCCTTTGATTAATAAAGCCACATCATTACCCAATTAAAGTGTAAAGTATTGTTAAGACTGACTTTTTCAAGAAAAAAGTCGGTCCGCAGGCAATAATTAAGACGCAGATTTTGGCAGTCAGGCTGGCAAATTACCTGTTGATAGATGTCGACTTGCACAGTTGAATAAATATGCCTGAGCTTTGTACTGAAATTAAAATCATGGCAATGATGACGCTTTCTATCAATGAAGCTATGAGAGACTTGAAATGAAAAAATACTCTAGGTAAAGATACGTCAGCTGAGCATCAGAAAGGGCCACAAACGATATAACATCGTGTCATGGCTGTACTTGACAGTGAGTTATAGCAAATCCAGTCAGCTTTGAGTAAAGAGTGTCTAGTGGAGCAGGAAAAAACCAGAGAAAAAAACCGTGTTAGTCAGTTTTAATCGCAGCTTGCTTCTGTTTTTGTTGCTGCCACATGCCGAGCATAAACAACAGCATTGCTAACCAGACAAGAATAAACGTGACCAGGCGGGCTTGAGGAAAATGCTCATCGAGGACATACACACCGATCAGAAATTGTATGGTCGGATTGAGATACATAATAAAACCAACAATCGACAAGTTGATACGTCGTGTTGCCATGGCAAATAAAACCAAAGGTAATGCCGTCAGAAAACCAGAGCTAATTAACAAGACAGTTGTCGTTGTGTCATGACCGAATTGTAATATTGACTCGCCAGAATTTGCCTGCCAGCCAATCCACAATATAACAAAAGGCATTAACCACAAGGCTTCTATTGTCAGTCCGTTAATACCATCAATCGGATGAATTTTGCGGATAAGACCATAGAAGGCAAAGGCAAATGACAGCACAACACCAACCCACGGTAAGCTGCCAAACGACCATAGCTCCCAAAGCACTGCCAGGAAGGCAATACCACCAGCAATGGCCTGCAATGGATGCAGCGACTCTTTTAATAATAACCTTCCCATCAACAAGCTGACCAAAGGCATGATGAAGTAGCCTAAACTGGCCTCGAGCACACGGTGTTGTCCAACGGCCCAGATATATACCAGCCAGTTAATTGCAATGAACACCGCTGAGGCACCAAGCCATAGTAAGGTCGTTTTATTATGTAAGGCTTCCCATAAATGCTTACCACGTTTTAAAGCCAGGCCCACGGTTAAGGTTGCTACCAATGACCAGATAATCCGGTGCGCCGTGACTTCAATAGGTGACACATGGCTCAGGTAGCTGAAAAAGAGTGGAAAAAGACCCCAGATGGTATAAGCCAGAATGGCTAAGATTAGACCTTGCATGGTGTTCTCAGAAATTTAAACACATATGGTATCAGTGACACTTCACGCCATAAATAGTCTTATCAATAAATATCTGGCATGCCAATCCCCAGATAAGAACTATTGACTACTGATGCTGATAAATCGATAAGGCTATTTTTCCATTATTTATCACAATAGCTTCTGCCCTCAGCCTTTGTAGCTGGTCCTGATATTTATCGCTACCCTCAGGAAAGGAAGATCGGCCTTGTGCATTAATAACGCGATGCCAGGGTAATTCTGTGTCAGCAGGTAATTTCTTTAGCACGGTTCCCACATAGCGCGCATAGCCGGGGTAACCACAGCTAAGCGCAATTTGCCCATAGGTCATGACTTTACCAAAAGGGATGCTGGCAACGGTTTGCCATATCATTTTATCGAGTTCATTACTGGTCATAACTGTGAATATTTATTCATTAATCTGCCGTTTTTTACATCCTAATGGGACTAAAATGTGATAAATTTCACATTAGCTAAACAAGCTAATGTAATAGATAACTTAAGACAAGGATGACTTCAGTGAAAACTTTTTCTTTTATACTCTGTTTATTTTTCTTCTCAACTGCGCATGCATATACGGTCCACGGTAAAAAATGGGGTGACCCTACATTTGGCACCGGAGCCACAGTCAGTTATAGCTTTATGACAGGTGGTCAGACATGTGATACAGCTACATGCAGCTCACTCGATAGTTTTATGCCCTCAGGCTTTCAAGAGCAAATCAAAAAAGCCTTTAATGCATGGAGCAGTGTCGCTAACCTTCACTTTGAAGAAGTAGCGGATGATGGCGCAGAGTTTAATGCAACAACCAACTCAGGTGATATCCGAATTGGTGGTGAATCCATTGATGGTAAAAGTCATGTATTAGCACATGCTTATTATCCAAGCAACAACTATTCTGCCGCCGGTGACATCCATTTTGATACATCAGAAACATGGGCTATCGATAACCTGGTCGATGGAATCAGTATTTTCTGGGTGGCCTTACATGAAATTGGTCATTCACTAGGTTTGGGCCACTCCGATGCATCTAAATCCGTAATGGGACCTTATTACAATCCTTCATTAAGTGGTCTCCAGCCTGATGATATCGCCGGTATTCAATACCTCTATGGTGCTAATATTTCCGCAGTACCTGTTCCTGCTGCATTCTGGTTATTAGGCTCAGCCTTGATTGGCTTGTGTGGAATAAGAAGAAAAACACCTCATTACAATTAAGTCTAAATCGGCCTCTCATCACAATTTTGGTGAGAGGCCCAATATCTTTATTTGCAAAAATCACAGTCATCAATCTGATATCTGTTTTTTGTCATTCAGGTATTTCTCAAACTCTTCTGCTGGCATAGGTTTATTAAAATAAAGTCCTTGGAGTTGAGGACATTGATATTTTCTTAAAAACTCAAGTTGCCCACTGGTTTCAACACCTTCAGCAATGACATTAAATCCTAACCGGTCGGCCATGTTAAGGATCGCTTCGGTGATTGCACTATTGCTCTGATTTTCAGGCAGCCCATGAATGAATGAACGATCAATCTTGATACTGTCTACCGGAAAAATTTCTAAACTACTAAATGATGAATAGCCCACACCTAAATCATCAATTGCTAATCCGACACCAAGTTCTTTCAATGCCCTGAGAACCCTATTAGCTTCCACAGCATCTTCAACCACTACGCGTTCAGTAATTTCAATAACTAAATACTGAGCAGGCATGCCGGTTTCGGACAGTATTCTAAGAATATCTTCCAATAGATGTTCATCTTTAAATTGTTTAGGTGATAAGTTAACCGCAATCGGTAATAATTTATTACCGTTTTCCCATCATTGCATATTCTGGCGACAAGCCGTTTCCATTACCCACTTGCCGATGGGAATAATCAGCCCGGTATCTTCTGCGATACCTATAAAATCATTCGGTTCAACCAATCCCAAATTAGGATGATGCCAGCGAATTAACGCTTCCATACCGATAACTTCAACACTCTGTGAATCCAGTTTGGCCTGGTAGAACATCTCAAATTCATGGTTATGTAATGCATTATTTAAGTCTGCTTCCAGCACTCTGCGCTCAAAAGACTGTCTGTGGAGCTCTGCTGAATAGCGTTGAATACTATTTTTGCCTGACTCTTTTGCTGCATACATGGCGGCATCAGCATGTTTAGTAAGCTCATCTTCGTTATCACCATGTTCCGGATAACAACTGATACCAATGCTGGCAGTAATATGTATAACTTGCCCATTGATCTCAAAGGCTTCGGCAATCGTATTTAAAATACGTCCTGCAATCACATCAACATGTTTATGCTCTTCGACGCCAGAGACTTCTGGCAGCAAAACAACAAATTCATCGCCACCTAATCGACTGGCAATGTCACTGTCTCGAATGCTTGTATTTATTCGCTTGGCCACTTGCTTGAGTAACTCATCCCCAGCATCATGACCTAAATTATCGTTTACCGCTTTAAACCCGTCGAGGTCGATAAATAACATCGAAAAAATGCGTTGATAGCGTTTACATTCTCTAATCTGTTGCTGAACCATTTTGCAGAACATGGCACGATTAGGGAGTTGGGTAAGATCATCATGTAGCGCCATAAACTCAATCTGACGAGTACGTTCATCCAAGGCATATTCCATAGCACTAAAAGCACGTTTAATAGCTATGGTAAACAAGACAACTGTAACCAAAATAATAAGCAATGCACCCACTATATTGATCCATAACTCATGTACAGCACTTTTATAGATCTGGCTAATATTCTCTACCGATACTAATACTCCGGATATCTGCCCGGTAATATCTTCAAACGGGCTGACACCAACACCGTAGTTCTAGTTTTGAAATGTAATGAAATTATTCGTTGTAGATATAAACCCAGCATCCAGATTCACTTTGGGCAAAAGAGTGTCCATCAGAACGGTATTGGTGGAATATAGTAGCTGGTAATGACCAAACTCCTGACCTGTAACAGTAGCCTCGCTGAATGTAATAAAGCCATCCACTAATAAAATGGCAAAGTCATTTCCCGTGGCTTCCTTTAATTGCTCAAAGATATGGTCTATTTCTTCGGCTAGCTCAATATAACCAATGAATTCCTGCTGCTTTCCGAGATAAACTGGTTGAACACACCTGAGAGAGTAAAAATTCTTGCCCATTTCAATACCGCAGGCAAGTTTCTGTGTCGAGGCCGATTTAAGATAGGTAGTGCGAGATAAATTGTCCCCAAACTGTTCAGGCTTATGTGCTCTCAACGTCACATTGCCATTGGGGTCAATAAAATAGGCGTGGGTAATTTTTGTTTGTTTTTTTAAGCGTTCAAAATCGTCTGCAAATTCAGCATACATCTTATCGCGTTGACCAGACTGCATATTCTTGAGTAATTTTTCGTTACTGGAAAGTGCAGTAATCGCTCTTGCTAGCCCTGCAGCGTCAGCCTTGAGGAATTGTCTAAACAGTTTAACCGTCGTCTCATGCGTTTCAGATACTTCAGTATTAATGTGCTCAAGATGATGTTTAAAGAAAATCAGACTGGTACCAATACCAATAGAAATCAGCAGAGTAAACAAAAACAATTCCAAACGTGTTCTTGCTGTTAGCGCTCTTAGCCTCCTGCTTAATTTAAATGGTCTTACAAACATCGCTGTTTACCCCATCTACAAACAAAGTCCCATCCTTAAGCTGATTTGTGAATACCCTAGTTCATATTACTGCGTTACTTAGCTTATGTAGTAATTTAATTATGTAAGTGATTTTAATGTAAACGCCGAACTATCACTGCGAACAAGTACATCATATTGACTTAAAAAGGCACTCTGATACAGACAAGCCTTTAATGCATAGGTATTGCACTCATTCATTTCAACATAAAAAAGGGGCAGTATTTCTGCCTCTTTTTGGTAATGCTGGAACGATAATAAATGTCTAGTTCACTTTCTTCATTTCACTGCGCATTGAATCAGGTACATCTTCCAACAAGACAATAGAAATACCTTCGGCTGAGCTGTTGTTATGAGTCATATTTTTTCAGAAGCTTATTTAAGCTTTGCATAAAACAAGTGAGTTAGTTGATTTAAAAAGTCAGCCTGGAGCAGGCTGACTTTTTTCGATTATTGGCAGCTTATTTGATAGCCGTCGTTGACGCGTTTGAAGCTATAGACATTATCGTTATCTTTTTGCTCATAGTTTAATTCGTCATTATCTAATTCCAGTTTTTCGTAATGCATTTGTTTGCCTAACTGATCAGGCTGATTACCATTCATGTCCTGGAAAGCAGCAATGACTGTATGTAATTCTTTACCTTCTATCTTCCACTGACCTCTTTCTTTTTGTACCCATGACAAGTTTTCACCGTCACAAACTAAAAATAAAGCAGCATAACTTTGATCAGCCTCACGTTTAACTAACCATTTCATGGTTTCACCATCATGCTGGGTTTCGGCATACCAGGTGCCAACTAAATCATCGAATGTAACGTCCGCGACAGCCACACTTGATACCGATAGACCAGCCAATACTGCACACAACACTGTTTTTAATTTCATGGGGAATCAACCTCCTTAGATGTCTACATAGATATAGGAGGATTCATTTTTCAAACAAGATTCATAACACCCACCTAATTCGTCCGACAACACTAATCTTGCTCGGAATACAGAACAAGATGTCCTAGTGATAATTGTGACTGAATCCTAGTACGGTTATGCAGTGATATCGCAAAAGCCTCTGTTTTTGATATCAGCTTGCTTTGAAAACAGAAAAACTTTCGCGTCGTTTTAAGCTAAGAAAACTCACTTTAAGTCAGAGCAAAGCGGTCAATCATTATGGGCTCAGCAATTTAGTCACATCAGATAAAGAAGGTTTCTGGAACTTATTAATCAATAAGATAGGGGGAAATATCTACAAGAAACACCAAACTATAAAAGCAGAATGATAGTTAAAAATTCGAAGATGAATCGTCCGGGGAAGGCTTTTCATATTAACACTAAATATCC
Source organism: Methylophaga sulfidovorans (assembly GCF_900114205.1). Lineage (GTDB taxonomy): Bacteria > Pseudomonadota > Gammaproteobacteria > Nitrosococcales > Methylophagaceae > Methylophaga > Methylophaga sulfidovorans. The sequence continues at coordinate 27,555 of NZ_FOSH01000006.1, read as the reverse complement.
ACTTGTGAAGGGCTTGGAAATTTATATAAACCTGAGCAATAAAATAATTGTTGTTCACCCTTTGCAGTAATGATTTCTTGCACCATAATCAATCACAGGTCTCCAACTAACCAAAGAGGATCTCGAACCAATGATCAAACGTCCCGCCGAAGGTAAACGTCTGTTTATTCTGGATACTAATGTATTGATGCATGACCCAACGGCTTTATTCCGTTTTGATGAGCATGATATCTACTTGCCCATGGTTGTATTAGAAGAACTCGACCGCGGTAAAAAAGGCTTATCTGAGGTGTCCCGTAATGTACGTCAGGTCAGCCGGTTCCTCGATGATTTATTGTTGCAGGCGGAAGATAATGAAGCGATCACCAATGGTATTCCCTTACCCAGTGTAAATAGTGGTGATATGCCTAATGCCAGTGGTCGTCTGTTTTTTCAGACCACACAAATGGAACAGGAATTACCTAAAGAGTTACCGAGTCATCAAGGTGACAATGCCATTTTAAGTGTGGCGATTGCACTACAGGCAGCGATTAAAGATCACACCATTATTCTGGTCTCAAAAGATATCAACTTACGTATCAAAGCCACTGTATTAGGCATCTGCGCTGAAGATTATTACAACGATAAAGTGCTGGATGATGTGGATCTGCTTTATCGCGGTGCCAGCGAGCTTAATGCTGATTTCTGGGATGATTTGAATCGCCTGGAATCATGGACAGCCGATGGTCAGACTTTTTATGAAGTCGAGGGCGATGTTGTCAAAGACTGGTATCCCAATCAGCTCATTTATTCGCCAGGTGAAGATCATAATATTGAAGCTGTGGTGCGCTCGGTTACTGAGACCAGTGCAGATATCCAACTTATTAACGATTACCGTAAAGACAATCATGCAATCTGGGGAATCACAGCACGCAATCGCGAACAGAATTTCGCACTTAATTTATTAATGGACCCGGATGTTGATTTTGTCAGCTTACTGGGCCAGGCAGGTACCGGTAAAACTTTATTAACCTTAGCGGCAGCGTTAACACAAACGGTCGAACACAAGCGCTACAGTGAAATTATCATGACCCGTGTCACGGTACCTGTGGGTGAAGATATCGGTTTCTTACCAGGCACCGAAGAAGAGAAAATGACACCCTGGATGGGCGCCTTGATGGATAACCTTGAGGTATTAAATAAAACGGAAGGTGGTGAATGGGGTCGCCAGGCTACTAATGATCTATTACAACGCTGGATCAAAATCCGTTCACTCAACTTTATGCGCGGTCGCACATTCCTGAATCGCTTTTTAATTATTGATGAGGCACAAAACTTAACCTCAAAACAGATGAAAACCCTGATTACCCGCGCAGGTCCAGGCACGAAAATTGTCTGCCTCGGTAATATCGCTCAAATTGATACTCCTTATTTGAGTGAGACCACATCGGGCCTGACCTATGTGGTTGATCACTTTAAATATTGGCAGCACAGTGGTCACATTACGCTGCTACGAGGTGAGCGTTCAAGACTGGCTGATTACGCATCCGAAAACCTTTAATGCTGGCAACTTAGTCGGAACATGATATAAAGAATCTTATATTCAGGCCGATTAAGTGACATTAAGCTTTTAAGGATAACGGTAGAGAGTGATGCAGCATTCAGGTTCAGACAGACGTGAGTTTTTTCGAATCAATGACTCGGTAGTGATTGAGTTCAAACCTGTGGAAAAAACGCACGTTGGTGAAGTCGCAAAACGTATTTCACAATCATCAGACAATGACGGTGATTCTGAACGTGCTCAGCTTCGTACCATGCAAAATGTGTTTTCACACTTACTGGATCAAATCAGCCAGCATGATCGTGAAATCGCACGTGCTCTGCGTTTATTAGATGATAAGGTCAATCTGATTGCTCAGCGTATCGAGCGCCACAATAACCCTATCAATCCTGAAAAACTGACCGACGTAAACTTGAGTGGGGGTGGCATTGCCTTATTGGTTGCCACCCCTATTATGCCTAGAGATTATGTCGAACTCTTTATGCAGTTAGTGCCATCGGCTAGTACGATTCATACACTGGCAACCGTGATTGGTTGTGACAAAATCGAACAAGCTCCGGCTGAAACACCTTATTTACTACGTATGGCCTTCACCCATATGGATGAAATGGATCGTAATATACTGATTCGTCATACATTAAAACGTCAGGCTGAACGTTTACGTGAAGGTGAACTGACAGGCGGCATGACACTTATCGAGTCTTGATATAGCTGTAATACAGCAATGGAATAACCAGCAAGGTCAATAAGGTCGATACCAGAATCCCGAATAATAAGGCAATAGCCAGTCCATTAAATATCGGATCATCCAGAATAAATACTGCCCCTACCATCGCCGCAAGTGCTGTTAGCAGAATAGGTTTTGCACGAGTTGCAGCGGCGGCAATCACAGCGTTTTCTGCAGACATTCCCTCTGCCATGGCATGACGAATAAAGTCGACCAATAAAATAGAATTACGCACGATAATACCCGCCATCGCAATCATGCCAATCATCGATGTTGCTGTGAATGCCGCGCCAAATAGAGCATGTCCGGGCATAACACCAATCACCGTTAATGGAATCGGTACCATAATGATTAATGGCAGCAAATAAGATCGGAACTGCGCCACGATAAGCAGATAGATCAGAATAATCCCCACCGCATAAGCTAAGCCCATATCACGAAATGTTTCGTAGGTGATTTGCCATTCTCCATCCCATTTCACTGAATCCTCGGTGGCTAACCGGGGGGCTGAAATCAAATATTGCTGCACCGGCACCGATGCTAATTGCTGGTAAGCTGAAAACATCCCGTACAAGGGACTATCCACCTTCCCTGCCATATCTGCGGTCACATATGTCACCGCCTGCAAATCTTTGTGGTAAAGGGTTTGCTGATGCTCTGAGTTAACGACAGTGACCACATCAGCTAAAGGAATCATCGTGCCCTGTTGGTTGGTCAGTTTGATATTCAATAAAGCATCAAGATTGGCTTTATCCTTGATTGGCCATTGCAGACGCAGTGGTATGGCATATTTCACCTGCTCATCATGCAGATACGTCACATCCTGACCAGCCAAGGCCAACTGAATAGCATCAACAATTTGCTGCTGATTCAAACCAAACAGCATGGCTTTATTTCTATCCACCGTAATGACCTGTCTGGCGGCTTTGGCCTCAACGCTGCTATCGATATCGACGATACCATCAGTTTGCTGCAATACATCCATCATTTGTCTAGCCAGATCCTGTCGCTGTGACTCCGTCAGGCCATAGAGTTCAGCCACAATCGGGGATAACACAGGTGGTCCGGCAGGCACTTCCACCACTTTAATGCGTGCATGCCATTTCTCGGCAATCGCTGTCAGTGGCTCGCGTAACTGCAAGGCTATCTCGTGACTATGTTGGTTTCGCAGATGTTTATCTCTGAGATTGATTTGAATATCTGCCTGATACCAGCCTTCACGTAAATAATATTGCCTGACCAGCCCATTAAAATTTATCGGTGGAGCTGTGCCGACATAAGCCTGATAATCGGTCACATCCGGCACGCTGGCAAGGTAATTTGTTAAGGCCCGCGTTACCGCTGCTGTTTTTTCTAATGGTGAGCCTTCTGGCATATCAATCACAATCTGCACTTCAGATTTATTATCGAAGGGCAGCATTTTCAGAATAACCAGTTTCATTGCAGCAAGACCAACGGAGAGGATGACTAGCCCAACAAGTATTGCCCACAGAAGTTTTCGTCGACGAGCAGCATGTTCATTTAATAAAAATGGCCCCAATACCCGCTGAAAAAAACTGAGATATCGTGATTCTGCAGCATGCTCATGCTTGGTCGAACGTGAGTCCGAGAGTATTTTCAACACCATCCATGGTGTCACAATATAAGCCACCAATAATGACAGCAGCATGCCCATACTGGCATTGATGGGAATCGGGCTCATATAAGGGCCCATTAAGCCACTGACAAAGGCCATTGGTAATAAGGCAGCAATCACCGCCAGTGTCGCCAATATGGTTGGCTGACCGACCTCATCCACAGCAAGTGGAATAGCCTGTTTTAAAGTCAACTTCCCCTTCTGAATATGGCGGTGGATATTCTCCACCACCACAATCGCATCATCGACCAGAATACCAATAGAAAAAATTAAGGCGAACAGCGACACCCGGTTTAAGGTAAAACCCCACGCCCATGAGGCAAACAACATCAATAACAAGGTAATAATAACGGCAGTGCCAACAATAAGGGCTTCACGCCAGCCCAGTGCAAATAGCACCAGCAACACAACAGCCACCGTGACAAAAATCAGTTTGTGGATCAACGTATCGGCTTTCTGATTAGCCGTTTCACCATAATTCCGTGTCACCGTTACATTTACATCATGCGGAATCATCACCCCTTTCAGAGCATCCACCTGTGTTAAAACCGCATCAGCGATATCGGCTGCATTGGTTCCGGGCTGCTTGGCAATGGCGAGCGTTACTGCATCATACTCACCTTGTGTATTAAGTTGTTTGTCTGCAGCCGCAGGCCCAGTGCCAAACCAGACATATTGACGCGGTTGTTCAGGCCCGAGTGAAATAGTAGCCACATCACTGAGATAGACTGGTTTTTGATCAAATACACCGACTATCAGCGACTTCAGCGTATCCACGTCTACGATAAACTCACCAGCCTGAATCTCTGTTGTTTGATTATTTTTGATTGTTACACCAGATTCAGCAGATTGGTTAGCTGCTTGCAATGCCAAACCCAAGCTATGACTATCCATATGATAGGCCGCCATTGCCTCAGGATCTAAGGTGATATTAACCACCGTATCAGCGCCGCCAACAGTATAAATATCCCGCGTTCCCTGAATCCGCTTCAGTTCAACTTCCAGGGACTGTGCTAACTGTTTTAACTGACTGGAATCCTGCTGGCCTTCATGCCATAAAGTCAGTGTCAGAATCGGCACATCATCAATGCCTTTTGGTTTAATAATGGGTTGGGACACACCTAAGTTTTTTGGCAGCCAATCCATATTGGAATAGATTTTATTGTATAAACGCACAATCGCGTCTGTACGGTTCTCGCCCACTTCAAACTGTGCAGTGATAATAGCGAGTCCCGGTTTGGATACCGAATACACATGCTTCAAGCCAGAAATTTCACTGACAACCTGCTCTGCCGGCGTCGAGATCAGATTTTCTATTTCTTTCGCTGATGCACCAGAATAGGCAATATAAATATCTGCCATCGTTACATCAATCTGCGGTTCCTCTTCACGCGGGGTGACCATCAGCGCAAACAATCCTAATAACAGCGCTAACAGCGCAATTAACGGAGTAAGGGCATTATCCTGAAAGAACCTGGCAATACGACCAGATAAACCTAATGTGTCAGGATGCATCATGCTGTTTCTTTAAATAAGGTAATGCCCTATCAGGTTCCGTTATTACCTGCTCACCAGCATCGATACCTGATAATACTTCTACCCAGCCATCATCAAACTCCTCGCCGATTCTGACTTGTCTGAACTGTACGTTTTCTTGGTTAAAAATATAAACGCCATCTACTTCTGCACGACTGACTAACGCCTGTTTCGGAATAACCAGCAGCGATTGTTCACGGCCAAATACAGTGACTTTTGTTGTCATTCCGGGATAAACAGCATCGAGCTTCTGTGGCAGATCCAAGCGAATAATAAAACTGTGTGACAGCCTATCTGCCGCCGGGATCAGGGTTTTCTTCAAATGCGATAGATGTTTGCCTGAAGGTAATATCACGTCCAGTTTGGCAGCCATCACTTCGTTTAACTGTTTTTGCGGCACTGAAAATACCACGCGCAAATCATCCAGTGACAGGCCAGACATTAAGCGCTGACCTGGTGTTGCCATTTCGCCAACTTCAATCCAACGCTTAGTCATTACACCGGCATAAGGTGCCCGAACTTCGGTATAGGAAAGCTCCACCTTGGCTTGCTTCACTTCCGCTTGGCGGGCTTTGATTTGGGCATTTAATACATTGACCCGCGCCGCCGTGGCTGATTTATCTGCTACGGCTTTATCCAGCGCGGAGCGTGTCACTTGTTTGCGTTGGTATAAATCACTGATTCGTTTGGCTTCTGCTGCAGCTTCCTTATATCTTGCCTGTACTTCTTTTAACTGGGCTTGTTCAGCCAGCAGATTCGCTTCTGCTTGCCATAAACGGGTTTTAATTTCTTCGTCGTTAAAACGTAAAATCAGCGCGCCCTTTTCTACTCGGTCATTGACGTCATAAAAAATCTCAGCCACTTGCGCAGAAACATGTGACGAAACAGTTGCCTGATTGACGGCTTCAACATTGCCATCATAAGTCCACTGACGAGCGTAGTTTTTGTAAACCGCTTCAGTATGAGGCAGCCCCTCCGCGTTAACAGTAAAACTGGCTGACAACAGCAATGTAATAAAAGCGATCCATCTTAATAATGACTGTTCCATGGTGTTCTCAATACCTATATTAGCGTTTACTAATTTAAAATCATCTGCTTTGATTGTCTATACTGGCTTTTTGTTCAAACTGGAATTCACACCCAATGCGGTACCCGACTTTATATAGTTTCCGTCGTTGTCCTTATGCCATGCGAGCCAGGCTAGCACTCGCCGCCAGTGGAATCAAAACCGAACTTCGCGAAGTGGTATTAAAAGATAAACCTGCAGAATTATTAGCTATCTCACCAAAAGGGACTGTCCCCGTTCTACAGACCGAAACAGGAAAAGTCATCGACGAAAGTATCGATATTATGCGTTGGGCACTGGAAAAGCGAGATCCCAAAGATTGGTATCAAATGCTCACGCATCAACAAAAACAGCACTGTGATGAGCTGATTGCTAATAATGATGGTGAGTTTAAGTATTATCTCGATCGCTATAAATATGCCGATCGTTACCCGGAATACCCAGAACTGTATTACCGTGAGCAAGGTGAGGCGACCTTACAAAAATTGGAATCCTTATTAGCAAAAAATGGTTGCCTGCTCACTGAAAAATGGACGATGGCAGACATTGCTCTATTGCCCTTTATCCGTCAGTTTGCCTCGGTTGATATGAACTGGTTTCAGCAATCACCCTATCCACTGGTCAGAGACTGGTTGAGTGAATTTTTACACAGTGATCTCTTTGCCAGTGTGATGGTGAAATACGAACAGTGGCATGCAGAGCAGCCAACAGTCTTATTTCCTTAAACTGAAAAAATACATTCATAAAGAGAGCAACACATTCTTTTGAAGAGTGGAAACATCTATTTAATATTTATCTATGGCATAGAAGCAATATCAATAAATAAAAAAATGGCTTACTCAAGAGAGTAAGCCACTAAAAACTCTAACGAGCCAGGCGAAAGAGACTTAAAACTTTTATTTTGCTTCTACCTGAGGTGATACATCTGAATCCAATCCCCAATGGACTTTATCCAGACCAATTGCCTGTTCTTCATCTGAAATACGCATACCTATGGTTCTTTCCAGAATAAATGACAGGATAAACGCGGTCACAATACCGGTACCCAGACACACAACAATCCCGACGATTTGCATCAGCACACCGATTTCACCGTGCTGGAAAGCATAAGCACCTTCAGTGATACCGACATAACCACCGCGTGGTGTACCAATATGCAGTAAGCCAGTCATAATCAAACCGTATGAGCCTACACCAGCAAATAATGGCAATAATTTATGCTCATCAATTTCCCGTTTTTGCAGGAATTCATAGATAACATAAGCCACCAGCGGTGAGCCGAAAGCCACCAAGAACATCTGCCAGGGAATATACACATCAAAACCTGATGCACCCGAGACATAACCGGCGAATGGGCCTAGCAGTAAATAGCTGTATTTACGTTTTGAATAAGCCAGTATCGCGCCCATCAAAGTGCCGCCAGCCCAGGCCGCCGCATAGTTGTTAAACGCTAAACCAACACTGGTATCAGCCATGGTGACACTGACCGCATGCGCACCCGGATCAAAGAAAAACAGGCATGACAGAATCACCATTGGCAAACTGCCAAACACGCTAAAGACCCCAACGGTCACCAAGGCAAGACTGGGAACACGATATTCTTCGACTTTGGAATGAGCAGAGAACATACCCGGTCTAGCCCCTAACTTATTCACGAATACCATCGCCATACCCGCAGGGAACAAATAGACAAAGCCGACACCGAAGAAATCATGGAAACCCAGGTTAGTTAACGGACCAACAGAGCCCCATGTCCACCAGCTCAAGACAGAAGACACCAACGTCGCTACACAAGATGTAATGTAATACGCCGAAGATTTCATTCTTTCAGACACAGCAAAGTGTAATAAGACATTGATAATCCCGGCAAATGTGGCCAGGAAGAAAATAAAGATCTGGAAGTTATTCAGGCCCGGAAAAACTGCCGGATCCACATTTTGAGCAAGTTGATTGGCTAAAATGCCACCTGCCCACCAATCCTTAATACTATCGGTCAATGTGTAATCGACCATCACGTAATACTGGGCAGCCCAGAACGCAAAGCCAATCACAAAATAGGTGGTAAACCCGATAAAAAAACCAACTAATTTTTCTATAGTTGCATTAAATGCATTACGCCTCCTAACACCGCCTGCGTCAATTAAGAGCAGTCCTATTACGACAAAAATTGCCCCAACGGTGCCAGAGGCATAAACAAGGTTTTGCACAAGAGATGCCAGCGACACCTGCTCTGCAAACTGTGTAGTTATATCAAACGACATGGTTTTCAGTCCTCATAGTAAATGTGCCTGTTAATTCAGTCACATACAGAGGAATCTATTCCCTGCCTTTTTATACGTCTATTCTTCCTAGACATTAACACTTAAGTGGTATATGTCTCTAAACCTAAGCAATTTTGCTATTTTTCGACAAATTTATAAGATTAGATAAAGTTATTTTTTAGGTTTGTTGTAAATAGCTTTAAACTCGTTCTTTGCACGCATTTTGTGATTTACACATTCGACCATATGGCTTTGTGAACGCCAATTATCACAACCTTCCGGCTGCTTGTACCAGTCTTCAAAAGCTTGCTCATATCTTGCCTTCTCTTGCTGGATTTTAAATGCTCGCTCTTGTGCTCTTTGCTCCGCAATTGCTTTAGCGGCTGCTTCCTGTTTCTTTTGACGCTGGAGTTGTAATTGTTGCTCAACTATTTTGTTTTGGGCTTGTTGAGCATTTTCAAGCATCTGTTTAGACATGTTCTGAATCGAGTAAGACATGTATTCAAAAGCAATCAATCTATATGCTAATAAAACCAATAAACCGACTAAACCAGTAATAATTATTCTCTTAATTTTGATATCCATATCTGTTCCTTTATCACTAACACTCTGTTTAACAGACACGAGGTCCGTTAGATATTTTTTTAGTCTAAAAGTATAAATTGATTTTTTACTACTGTTCTAGCTAGCTTAATTTATACGTGTTGGCTTATCACAAATACATTTTCTCATGGCTTTGTACTTCTTTTTGATTAAGCCTTCTTAATAATTGTTGCCGTTGCATCATGTCGATTTAATAGCTTATGTGTTTTTACACAAAACTATTTGGAGACAAGATATGAAATATATTCAACAAGCTGTAAAAGACCCACAACCATCTATGGGTGTTGACGGTGTTAATGCCACATTCGGCGATACAGTGATTTCAGACAGCAAAGATAAAACCATTTGTGCTGGTTTCTTTCATTTAAATAAAAGTGATGAACCGCTGGTTTATACCTACGATTATGAAGAAATGAAGTATGTAGCTGAAGGTGAATTTATTATCAGCGACGAGTCAGGCAAACAAGTCCACGCCAAAGTGGGTGACGTACTGTATTTCGGTAATGGCGAAACCATTACCTTTACCACACCAAGCAGAGGCGTAGGCTTCTTCGTGGGTCAACGCAAGCCCCTTTAATCCAAGCGTTAAAAGGCTCGAAAATCGGTAGGCATTTCGCCTACCGATTTTTTTATCTATTCTGATGACGCCATACAGCCGCTTCAAGCCGGCTGGTTAAATTGAGTTTACGAAGAATATTTTTAATATGCACTTTCACTGTGGTGTCACTGATACCCAGCTTTCTGGCAATATTTTTATTGTTCATCCCTTCGGCCAGACAGTCGAGAATTTCTGTTTCTCTATCTGTCAGATTCACATCCGCTGCCGTCGTTTTTGTATCCGGCTCGATCAAGGCCTTTGTAAGTACTTCTGTCAGGCTATCCTGTAATACCGTCACACCCAAAGCCGCTTTTACCAGGTTAGAGCGTAAATCTTCCGGCTCCATATCCTTTAACAGATAACCGTCGGCACCAGACTTCAGCGCTTCCAGCAAATCTTCTTCTGCATCAGACACGGTGAGCACAACATAGCGTGATTTCAGGTCTGTTTGTTTGAGTCTCCTTAAGGTTTCCAGACCATCAATACCTTTCATATTCAAGTCCAGCAGTACGAGATCCGGGGCTAACTGCACTGCCAGTTCAATACCATCCAAACCAGATGCGGCCTCTCCTACTACCTCGAAGTTTGGTTCATCAGAAATAATCTGACTCACCCCTTTTCTAAATAAGGGATGGTCATCGATGATTAATATTCTTATTTTATTTTCCATTTCTCTCTCTTATTTTTTATGACGAGCTATTCCGCAAGTTTTGGTACAAATTTCAGCCGTACCCGTGTTCCTCCATAACGTCTCGCCATGACATCAATGTCACCACCTAAGGTCTTGGCTCGTTCTTTCATTATTGCCTGTCCATGATGATCATAGGTCGATGACACTTTGCTCATGCCCACCCCATCATCATCAATCGTTAACTCTAATTCCCCCTTGTTATTAACTAACATCAAAATTGAAACGTGCTTGGCGCCGGAATGACGCACGATATTCGATAAGGCTTCACGGACCACATGCAGAATGTGAAACTCTTCATTTACCGTCAGTCGACAGTTCACTAAGCGGTTGTCTAAAGTAATCGCCAGACTGGAGCGTTGTGAGAATTCATCGATAGTAGCCTGAATCGCATAACCCAGACCGCGCAAATCCATATGCACCCGGAAGGTGGTCAACAGCTCTCTTAATTCGCGATAGGCATTGTCCAGACCTTCCCTGAGTTCTGTGGTGACCTCACGTTGCTTATCATCAATCACATTCGATTGCAGTCTGGCCATCTGTATTTTCATAAAGGACAATGATTGAGCCAGCGAGTCATGCAGCTCACGAGCAATGGCCGCACGCTCTTCCAGAATCGCCAGACGACGTCCCTCTTCATCATGGCTTTGAAACTTGGTCACCATACTCAGCAGTTTGGCAGTGATTTCCAGCACTTTAATCTCAGAGTCTTCCAGAAAGCGGCCTTTTTGCATTTCAACCACTAACACGCCGACTTCATTACGACTGCCTGTAAAGCTCAAACCAAGACATTCAACTTCTTCAGCCTCAACATTCAGCTCTATAAATGATGCCGTGCCAGACGCGATCAATTCATCAAAAACCTGATCAGAAATAGCATTGGGTTGGTGGTGGGAATAAAGGATCTGCTCAGTGGATATCACTGCGGCATCGTCGGTATAAATCAATGCCGTGTTGGTAAAGCCCATAGTACGTTCAAGTGAATAAAGCATCTTGAGCAGTGTTTTTTCACTCAATACATCTTCAGATACGGTTTTAATAAAACGTAATAGAAAGGTTTGGGCACGGGTTAATACACGAATATGCTCACTGGTTCGGTGCGCCCAGGCCACTTCTGTCTCAAAGCTTTCCATCTTGGCAGACAGCTCTGACACTCTATGCTCTAGCAAAGCAAATTCATCTTCGACATCCAGTGCACTGGTTTCACTGTTTTTGGTGTAGATAAACGCCATAAGCCGATCAAGTCGTTCAACCAGCAATTTCCGGGTAGATAGCACCAATAGCAAAATACAGCTCAGCACAAATACCAGACTGATAGATTCCAGCAGTGTTAATACCGCTCGTTTAATCTCAATATCTTTATGCAGTGCCTGTTCAAGATTTTTATAGGCTGAGGCCAAACGGTCAGCTCCTCGCAACTGCACGGCAGCACGTAAATTTAATGATGCTAACTGAGCAAAATTAGCTTGTTCAGACTCGATTATCTTTACGGCTTCAGCGATATCATCATTTTTCTGGCGAAGCATCCATATGACGGCTGGATCCTGCGTATTCAAAAAATGAGACTGCATATCACTGAACAGTTTTTGTGACTTTTCACTGTCCTTTACATCAATATGAACTAATTGATTTTCCCAGTAATATTTCTGTTCATTGACCTTGGCTAGAGCTATTTGTACAGAAGGCATATAATCCAGAAGAAAGAAAATACCTGCCTGCATCAATGAGATAGTCGCAGCAATACATATCAGCAACACTACCCACTTTGCATAAAGCGTACGTCGGGAAAAAATACGAAAGATTTCGCTGAAGCGCTGTTTTAAAGTCAACATGCTGCCAACACATCACAACAACGTGGGTGATTAAATAAGGATATAAACATGAGTATCATCTTGTTCAGTCTGGTCATGTTAAGCAGTATATTTGTACTGGTATTAGGTTTCTGGTGGGATAGCAGCGCCCCATTTAAAGTACACATATCCACGCTCGCTGCTGTGCTTGCCATGTTTTTATCCGCCATATTAGCCATGACGCTCTACCCTCGGTTAAAACGCCGTCCTCAATCCCAATCCCCCATCGCCTTTGATGATGTTATCTGGGGCCAGGACCTCTCCAGCAAACTTTCTACGCCTGCTGCTGTTATTGATGGTTATAACATTAAATTTGCCAACAATGCCTTTCTAAAAGAACTGGGTATGAATGGCATGCGCGACATGATTACCGACTTGCCTCTTACCAATCTGATTCATCCCAGCTCACACCAACAAATGACAGACTTTATCAGCCGTCAGCATAATCAACGTTCCAGTGAAACCATGATGTTACGTATGCTGTATGTGGATGGCACAACCATCCCGGCTCAGATATCACTGTCTCCTCTCAACTCCTTACAGCAACATGGTCAGTTCCTGTTGCAGTTCACCACCACCACCTCATCTGAACCGACCTCGACCAAACTGGATATCGATCACACCTACCGTTATCTTATCGATCGCCTTGATCAAATCGTGTTTCAAATGAATGTTGATCAAAAAATCATTTTTCTTAATCCCGCCTGGGAACGCATGCTCGATTACACGCCACAAGAGTGCATGCAAAAAACCTTATTTCAATTTATTCACCCGGAAGATCTGCCGCTGGCAGAAGCCCGGATAAACGCCCTGACAGAAGGCAAACGCCACCACAGTCAGTTTGAATTACGCCTCATTGCAAAAAATGGCCGCTCGCAATGGTTTGAAATGCGTGCTTCCACCACTGCCCGTCTCAAAAGTGAACGCAGCAGCGTGATGGGCACACTGACCGATATCAGCCGTATCAAACAAACGTCTGCCGACCTCAAAGCCAGTTCCAGATTAGCCAACGATATGATCATGCCGAATGTGCCCTGCATGCTTTATCGTTGTAAAAATGATCGTAACTGGACATTTGACTATGTCAGTGAAGGCTGTCTGGAAGTAACGGAATACCAGCCTTATGAAATTACCAACTCCCTCCATTTCAACTATATGCAGCTGATTTATCCTGATGATCAGCAGCGTGTTTGGGAATATGTCCAGCAACAAGTTAATCAACAACGCAGTTTTCAAATCATTTACCGTATCCAGACCCGTAGTAACAAAATCAAATGGGTGATGGAACGGGGTAAAGGTGTCTTTTCTGGAACGGATGAGTTATTAACTTTGGAAGGCATCATCATTGATATCAGTAGTGATAATTATCAAGCCATGATGACTGGGCTGGAGCATATTACGTCAGAGCAATAAACAGAGAGAGCCATCCATGACTCTCTGCTGCCGCTTATGAAATTGCTAAAACGATCGTGATATATAGCCGATAAATTGGTTATCGCCACGATTATCACCATCAACACCTGTCCACCAGGCTTTATCTGCATCGGTGTCGGTGTAATTAATCCCCACCGTCCAGCCTTCAGACTGAGCAATGGTCAGGTCTTTACTTAAACCAATCATATAGTCCGTGTAATTGAAATCACTGTAGTTTTTCACATCCAGGTGACCTACATGTAAGTTCAGATTCACTTCCCAGGGTAACTGGTAGGCAAAGTTCAGCTCGATATATTCAGTGCCTTTGGTATCCCCATTGGCGTAACCATCAATACCAGCTGATTTATTATTCACACCACCCCAGTCAGTTAGAGTCCGACTGTATTTTGCTGTAAACCATTTCCAGCTCGCAGCAAGATAGGCTTCAGTCGTGTCAATATTTTCGCCGTTATACTTTTTGTGATCAGGGTAATAGAACTGCAGCAACCCAACATCAATGCCAATATCGTCGGTTAATTGATGGTAATAACCACCATAAAAGTCCACTTCCAGACTGTTACCTGCATTGTCGTCCTCTTCTAATGTTGAGCCCCATATTCCCGCATAGAGTCCATTATCATGAGCATAGTCAAAACCACCTTGTAATGCAGGCCTTTCATCACTATAAGTAATGCCACGAAATACATATTGGCTGAAAATTCCCACGTTGGAACTAAAACTATGTGGTGATACTTCATCTGCGATGGTACTGGTTGCTGAGAACGTTGATGCTGCCGCCATTGCCACCATCAAAACTGTTTTTTTCATCTTTCCTTCCTTTAACTAAATGATTACCCCTAATCTCTTTGTTATTCCGGATGCGTACCTTCACCAATATCAGCACCGTCATCCATTGGTGCCAGCCAATCAATCACTAATTGACGATAATTGGTTAACCCTTTGTATTCAGATAAATCAGGATGCAGATTTGTCATCACTCGATGCAGCCGTTTTGCCCAACGAGGATAAGTGGCAATATCACGCACACTGATAAGGTAACCACGAATACCAAAAGCCATCGCATTACTTCTTGGTAGACGAAATAACGTCTGTAACTCCACTCGTAAAAAAACCTTATCTGCCACATTATCTGCGGTGACCGACACGTTATCAGGTCCCCAAACTGGATAATTCTCTGGTGAAGTATCAAGGCGAGGATTTACCGTCATCGTCCAGTTCAAACGTCGAACAGGGCTACCGTATTGCAAATGCAGCAAATATTTTAATGCGCGTTCAAAAATGCCCATTTCGTTCGCTTGTGGAACAGGTCCATGCCATTCTTTAAAAGACATACCCGCGTCAAATGCTAATGACCAGTCTGCCTGACTAGTGACAATCCCCATATCAGCAAACAGATCATCATCACGCTGATCCATGACGACCCAATCACCTTGAAGTTGACGCCCGATAAACTCAAATGGTTCCATCGGTAAGGTAGATAAATCTCCAAATATAAACGTGTGATCGATGCCTAATGGTTTATTGATCCAATGCCATTTATCGCCATCTTTAGTTAACTGGAAGTGTTCAGGGAAATCTTGAGCTAACGACTCCATTCCTAATTCCAGCATATCCCACTGTGCATCCATCATGTGTGGTAACGCAATGCAACGGTCTGGGTCTTGTTCCAACGTAATCCGGCGGTCTTCACACTCGGCCACATAATGCTCATCCAAATCGATCACATTTTCAAATACAGAGCCCGGTACGCCCTTTGTATGCTGTTCGATATTGACACTGTACATATACTCATCTTTATCAAACGGGAATGGAAAGCGACGAATAGCTTCGGGCGAATTCGTGAACGTATAATCATCCCGAAATGTTTCTTTTTTAAATGCCATATTCATAATTTATCCTCACAAATTCACTACAAGCCGGGTACATTTCGCACGAGAGACGCACGGTAAGATTTTATTACCAGCCGTTTTTTCAGCATCGCTTAAATAATGGTCGTGATGTAATAGCGCACCATCCGTTTCAACTACTTCTAGTTCGCAACGACCGCAGGCACCGCCACGACATAGGAAAGGCGCATCCACCCCCGCTTCTTCCATGGCTTCTAACATACTCATATCACCAGGAACGACGATCTCTTTCTCTGACTCGGTCAGAATGACAGTGAACTCATCGCCAATAGGTGGTGCAGAGAACTGCTCGCTATGCACATGATTACTCGGCCATCCCAAATGTTTTGCTGTCAACAACATCAGTTTCACCATTGGTTCAGGGCCACACACATAAGCATGTGTACCTAATGGTTGATGGCTGAGTAAGTCACCAAAGTCAATGCGTGAGCCATCATCTTCTACATAAAAATGCACACGATCCCCACATAACGCTTCAAGTTCTTGACGAAATGCAGCATGCTCGGCTGATCGGTAAGCATAATGCAGCTCGTAATCTGCACCTAAACGGTTCAAATCAGCGATCTGAGACATAAACGGTGTGATGCCTATACCACCAGCAACTAAAATATGTTTTTTTCCAAGACGATTGATGGCAAATAAGTTAACTGGATAGGTAATGGTTAATTTAGTGCCAGGTTTAACCTGTTCATGCATAAAAACAGAACCACCACGTGAATTGTCCTGACGACGAACAGCAATCTGATAACTCTCCGTATTCGCTGGCGAACTCATTAATGAATAAGGATTACGGTGTGTGCGGCCATTGATATTCATTGATACCACCACATGACTACCACCAGAGAATTTAGGTAACGCTTCTCCATTCTCCTGTACAAATGTAAACCGTTTGACGACATCGGTGATTTGCTCTACGTTTGCCACCGTCACATTCAACACACTCATGGGTATATCTCCTCAACATCAGGAATATTGCCTGGTTCCTCCGCATCGACCATCAGCCCCATATAGGCGCCTAAACGTCTGGAAAAATGATCCCTGACAAATAAATGACGACCACATCCAGGACAGGTATAAACGTTGTGATGAACCTCAGGATCAATCGTTTTACAATGTACGCAGTAGACAGGACGAGCCAGACTGCCGCACTGCTCTTTCATGATATTTTTGTCATCCACACCTGCTGATTTCAGTATCTGAGATGCAGCCCAAATGAAGTCCTCATTACCCGCGATATAAAACTGTGTGCCCATAACACATTCATCAAGCGTAGCCGATACTGCTGACAATACGCCTTCTTTATCATCAAGAATCTGTAGACCTTCATCCACCAATTTACTGATAATGTCATGGTAAGACCGCTGTGCATGCTCATCATCGGCAAACAACACTTTAATTGGTTCTTTTGGGGTCATTTGCTGGAATAACTTCAATACACCGATGCCCCCTTCTGCATAAGCAATCACCACATGATCGGTGGCATGCTCTTCCCAAATCAACGGATCATATAAAGGTTTACTTCTAATTCTGTAACCTCTTTCCATTGTCATTTCCTCTTCTTAAATCTGAATAATGGTATAGCCTGTTTCTACATGAACGGCTTATTTAGGATGAGTGCGCATACGCATTGGGTCGTAAAAAGGCATGTTGACAATGTTAGCTTTAACAGGCTTATCAGAATCAATCGTCACGGCCGTTCCCAGTTGTGAATATTGGGGTTTGATGTGGGCCATAGCGATCGACTTCATCAGATATTGGCTGTAGCTTGAACTGGTCACTAACCCAACTTCTTTACCATCAATAAATAATTTAGCGCCGACATCTACTGCTTGATTTGTCATACACTCAAGACCGATTTGTTTGAAACGCTCTCTGCCTTTTAACTTGAGAACAGCTTCTTTACCGATGTAATCACCGGGTTTATCCAGATCAACACACCAGTCCATATTCACTTCCCATGGTGTGGTGTCGCCTTCTGGCATATCAAACGGGAAGAAAAGCAAGGCCGCTTCAACGCGGGTCAGGTCGAGTGAGTCCCATGATGCTGGAATGCAGCCATACGGCTGACCTTTTTCCAGAATCATGTCCCACAGATACACGGCATCAGCAGCAGAACAGTAGACTTCGTAACCACGCTCACCGGAGTAACCGCCACGAGCGATAACGACTTCACGACCAAATAAGGTGGTGTTGATATGTTTGAAATAGGGTAACTCGGCCAGTTCGAAATCCAGCTCTGGATCGAGAATATCGATAGAACGTGGGCCTTGAAGTGACAGAATGTGCACGTCATAGTCCTGCTCAACCGTCACATCTTCGCCTTTGGCAAGTTCAGCTAATGTTTGCTGAGTGGCCCCGCTGCCATGCGATAAACGATAGTGTTCTTTATCATCACAAATAACCATGATGTCATCGACCAGCGCCCCTTCTTCATTGACTTCCCCAGCGAGTCGAGAAGTGCCTGGCTCCAGCTTAGTGACATCAATCGTCACCAACTTGTCGATAATTTTTAATGCAGCAGGCCCTGTGACATTAACAATGTTGAGGCCTGTCACATCATATAAACCTGCCCGAGTGCGGACTGCAACGACCTCATCATTCACATCGGTGTGGTAGCTCCATGGGATCGGCATGCCATTCCATGTTTCGCCATCCAGTGTTGACCCCAGTTCCTTATGGCGAACATTGAGTACTGAGTTTCGTGTGATACTTTCTTTGGGCAAGGGATTATTCATGGTCTAACTCCGGTTACATAGAACGAATTCAATGTAAAAAACTTACCGAAATCAGCGGCGTATAAAAATTCTCATGATGGAGTACTCCTTAATGGGTAAAAACCACCGGAATACCTACGCCTTACCTTTAATAATCCCTTGATATAAAAGATGTATAAGAAAAATTTATTCTGAATGTAAAGACTTTAATGTTTGAATCATTTCAATAATCACCAACGCGGCTTCGCGGCCTTTGATGATCATCCTATCTTTCGCTTGTTCTTCGTTTTCTGTGGTCAGAATCGCATTCGCCAGCGGAATACCTGTGCCGATCTGGATATCCGTACAAGCACGTGCAGACTCATTGGCCACAATCTCAAAGTGATAGGTCTCGCCACGAATGATACAACCTAATGCAACCAGACCATCGCAGTTACCTTTTAATGCCAGTTCATGCATGACCATTGGAATTTCCAATGCTCCCGGCACAGACAACACTTGAATGTCCTGTTCCTGAACATTACTGGCTTTTAACTGATCCACGCAGGCATTTAACAGTGCCGTGCAAATCTCAGAATTAAACCGCGAGACAACGATACCTACCCGAAAGCCATTGCCATCGATATCGTCACGTACACCTGCCCCATGTATATCTGCCAAATCTGTTTCCTCATGTAAATAAAAGGCACCGGGTAAATAAAACACCTACCCGATGCCGGATAAAATAACGTTATTCAAAGTGTGTGCGCAATTCTTCTTCAATATCGAAGATATCTGCCACGATGCCATACTTGGCAATATTAAATATCGATGCGCCCGGATCGGTATTCACCGCCACAATGCTCGGCACATGCTTCATCCCTGCCATATGTTGAATTGAGCCAGATATGCCCATCGCCACATAGAGCTTACAAGCACCGACTACCTTGCCAGATTGCCCTACCTGACGTGACTTTGGCAACCAACCTGAGTCAGCAATCGGACGCGAGCAGCATAAAGTCGCCCCAGCCAGCTCAGATAACTCACGGAAGGTATCCACATTATTTTCTTCTGCGATACCGCGACCGATAGACATAATAAAGTCCACACCCGTAATATCAATATCATCTGCGCCTTCCGGTTCAACATAACGCAAATTCTGACTTCGGCTAGTCAGCGAAGTCATATCCAGTGATGAAATCGTTGGCGAACCGGCCTCTTCAGCCTGCTTAAACACGCTTGGGCGGATAGTCAGCAAGACACAATCTTTTCTTGGGAAGTCTACTTCCACATTCACCTTTTGATTATAAGCAGCACGGGTCGCAACTAAGTCATCGCCATCATAGGCCAGCCCAAACACATCACTAGCAAAACCATAATTGCCCTTGCGTGCCAGTGTTGGCGCATAGCCCAGACTATCGACAGAATGCGGCATCAATACCACAGATGGTGTGTATTTTTCCATCAGTTCAGACACGACCGCTTCCTGAATATCGGCATCAAATTCTTCTGTTGCTGTTTTCACTGCGACCACTTCATCGACACCCGTTAAGGATAAAGCGCCCGTGTAGTTATCGGCATTTTGCCCCGTCACGGCAACGATAACCTTATCACCAGACTGACGAAGTTCCTGTGCGGCGGAGATCACTTCCAAAGAATTCGGACGTAGTTCATTCTGACGAGTTTCCGCCATGACTAAAAATGTTTTCATTAGAGTTCTCCTCTATATTCTTTAATAATCTCTGCCAGTTTTGCGGCCTGTTCTGCAGGTGTACCATCAATCATGGTCGCCATACCTTTTTCAGGAATATACATACGACGTACCCGTGCAAAACTAGCATAAGCGCCCACATCTTCGGCGCTCAATCCCAAATCGCTCAGGCTGATTTCTTCGATAGGTTTGGCTGCAGCTTGTTTGATACCACGTAAAGAGGCATAACGCGGTGTATTGATCCCCAGTTGAATGGTCAGCACCGCAGGGCAGCTGATTTCCACCTCCTGTGCCATCCCACCTTCCAGTTCACGAGTGACCACGGCTTTATTACTGCCCGGTGTATACTCCAGCCCGGCGACTACGGCAGCATGAGGCCAGTTAAGATAAGACGATAAAGAAATACCTGTCGAGGCATTGGCATCATCAGATGACTGCACACCCGCAAAAATCATGTCCGGTTTTTCCTGTTCAGCCACCGCCGCCAGAACACGGCCAATGGTGATTGAATCTGACCCTTCCATTTCATCCGACCAGACACGTATTGCCCGATCTGCCCCTTTTGCCAGACATTTGCGTAAGCTTTCCTCAACTCTGTCTGGACCGACAGAGACAACGACCACTTCCACGTCTGAATCCGAGGCTTCTTTAATATTCATGGCCTCTTCCAGGGAATAGTCATCCCATTCATTCAGGTCATAAAGCAGGAAATCCTCATCGACATCCAAATGGTCGTCACGAATTTCAAAGTCATCGTCAAGTGAGGCGACTTCTTTTACTGCAACTAAAATTTTCATGCTATTTCTCCTAACTTTGCTGTCTACATCAGCTTTATTTGCAGTGAGTTACTGCTGGTATTGCCTGGAAAACCAGGTAAAAAGGCTGAACCGAACCACCGGGTCCGGGTCATCATGTAAGGTCCATTTATCGTCTGCAGTAAGTGCCTTGTTTTGCACCAGCATCATCCGATTCAGGTAATAGGGATCGTCCAATAAAGGTAATAATGTCTGCCGAACCGCTGTGGTATTAAGAATGACGGCTCGGCGAACATCGGCACTGTCTGAGCTACTCAAACGCTGCAAAACTGACTGAGGTGTTCTTGGATTAGCAGCAACGCCACCCAACACATCTACATCGTCCATTTCAGCCAGTATGATTAGCGTGCTAGCTTGGGTATTGGGCTGATTAGCGACGCCTGCACGCACCCAACTATCTTTATCGTTAGCGAGTTGGCTAAGCAGAGCGGGATTAGTTTTTGGGTTTCTGGCGACAGCACGGCGAACTTCTTTATGTTCATCCTGAGATAAGCGGTACAGCTGAGATTCACTCAATGCGGGATTTAAAGCCACCCGCTGTCTGACCCAATGATCGGTATCGGCAATCAGACAATTCACCATCTCCGGCGTCAGCTCTTCTCTTGCCGCCACCACGCGTCTGACATATTCAGACTTGTCTTTAACCAACTCTTGCAATACCCAGGCTGGCAGGTTTTTATGACTGGCTGCTGCTCGTCTCACGACATAATCCTTATCCAGCGCTAAACGGGCGGCCAGTCGTTTATCAATATGTGGATTGCTCGCTAAATGGCGAAGAATCAGGCTGTTTTGTTGTTTTGCCGCTAGTGTAAAAAGAGCGTCAGGACAAGATTCATGGGCCACCACAGCGGCCTGAACAAACTCATTACCACGTGCATACAAACGCATTAATAAATCAGCGGATGTTGCTGGATGACTGGCAAGCTCTGCATCAAATTGATCGGCAAATTTCTCAGCGACCAGCGCTAAGGTCTCGGCGTCGGTATTGGGATTTTTCACTACCGCACGCACTAACTCTGTCGCCGTGCTGCTATGTAAAATCTGCCACAACACCTCGGCACTGGTATTAGCGTGCTTGGCAATCAGGGTGATAAAACTGATATCTGCTTCATCACGGTATAAATTGCTTAGCGTCTGAGTCTGTGTCGCCGGGTTTTTATCAATACGTAAGCGAACCGCCTCATCCTCTACATCAGCAAACAAGGCCAGCACTTCAGCAGGCGTGTGTTCCCAACGTGCCAGTTTAAGTACATCACGACGCTTTGCTGTCAACAGCTTTGCCAGTGATTTTTTATCATCAATATCGGCCAGGCCATACACTGCTGCAGCGCTATAAATATCGCCGCTGTCGAGCGCGACTGAGATTAACTCAGCCGCAGAGCCCGGCATCGAATCATTAAGCTGCGTCTGCATCTTCATCAACAGACTCATCGTCAAATTCCACGCACTCAGTGATAAGCTCAATCAGCTCTTTCACTTCAAACTTGCCTTCATAACCGGCGGTTTTACGTGCGTCTTCAAACATGGTGAGATCTTTCGGACATGACACAATAAACACGTCCAAATCCTCAATTTCACCCGCTTCATGTATCCGATTTTCAGATGGTTTTTGAATACCAACCGGATCAGGAATCCAGATACGTCCACCACCGGCACCACAGCAGAAGGAGTTATCACGATTACGTGCCATTTCGACCAGGTCACAACCGAGCATTTTGATAATGTCACGAGGCGCATCATAGCCTTTGTTGTAACGGCCTAAATGGCATGGATCATGGAAAGTGACCGTCAGATCCAGCTGTTTATTCAGCTTCAATTTTCCTTGTTCTAACAGCTGTTTAATCACCGTGGTGTAGTGGTTAATTTCAAACTCGCCACCAAAGTCCGGGTATTCATTACGGATGGTGTTAAATGAATGTGGATCGGTGGTGACAATGGATTGGAAATCACACTTTTCTAATGTGCTGATATTCGAGGTAGCCAAAAACTCATATAGCCCTTCCTCACCGACGCGACGAATATCATTACCGGCATTCATTTCGGCTTCGTATAACAAACCAAAATCAACACCAGCCTGACGCATCAGTTTTGCAAACGATTTGGTCACCACCTGATTGCGTGGGTCAAAAGACGCGTAATCGCCGACAAACCACATCACATCCACTGGTTCTTTACGGGCATCTTTGATGGTGAAAGGTAAATCTTTAGTCCACTTCGCCCGTTTACGTTTGGACTCGCCCATCGAGTTACCGTTTTTATGCACGGATTGCAGCGTTTTTTGCAGAATCGGCTCCATATTGCCTTCATCCACTAACTTACGACGCATCTGCACAATAATCGGCACATGCTCAACCGCCACCGGACAGATTTCCACACAGGCCAGACAGGTACGACATGACCACAGCGTTTCCATAAACACCTGACCGATATCTTTACCATGTACATCCAGCTCGGCTTCGTCCGGTAACTCTTTTTTCTGCAAAGTGTTATTGGCAAACTCACGCAATGACAGAATCACATCACGTGGTGATAATGGTGCCCCCACTGCATTGGCCGGACAGGCTTCATGGCAGCGGCCACATTTGGTACAGGCATCCAGATTCAGTAAGTTTTTCCAAGTCAGATCAGTAATGGTTTTAACCCCAATCTCTTCCTGATCTTCGGGTACCATAGGTAAACGACGACCGGCCATAGGGTCGCGAAACATTAACGACGCAGATGCGGTAAAGATATGCTTCACTTTGGTAAAAGGGATCAGCGCCACAAAGGTTAGGGCAATAAAGCCGTGGAACCACCAGAGTCCGGTACGGAAATGCCCTGCCGCTTCAGGCCCAATACCCAGGCCATGTAAAACGTTAGCAATAAGAGCACCCACGGGTGACCACCAGCGATAGTCCCAGACAGTGGGATCATTCATCAGCCAAATCAGACGCGAGGCTTCAAGCAAAAAGCCGGTGATCAGGATTATGATAAAGCCCCATAAAAATGCCCAGTCTTCACGACGATATTCACTGCGGTCGTAGTCAGGATCGGTAGGTTCACGATCAGGACGTTTGTAATCCAGTTTAGGTAATTTCAGCCATTTTCGGCGATACATCATGTATAAAACGCCTGCGATAACGGCTGTTCCAGCAATGTCGAGTACCAGTGAGAACCACAGGTAAAAGTCGCCATACCAGAATTTAAAGCCAAATAATGGCTCTGTAATATCGTATTCAAGTGTGATGGTAGCTGTCCCTAAAAACAGCAATACAAAGCCAAAAAAGATAGCGGCATGAGCTTTACCTGCCGCTTTGTCACGACGTTTAATCGTGCGGTGTGTCAGCATGGTTTTGACCATGTCACCAAATCGTGCAAGAAACTCGCCCCAGGCCGAATCAGGCTGACCACGACGGTATTTTCTTACCTGAACGTAACAACCATAAAGAAAGACGGCGATAGCGGAATAACCAAACGCATAAAAAAGGTAAATGGATGAGGTCTGAAAACCTTGAAATAAAATCCGAGTAATCTCTTGTGCTTCGTTCATGACACACCTGCAAGCTTTTTTGGAATAGGAATAAGTGATTGCTGAGGTTGGAAAAGCGTGCTGCCGTTAGCGACAGCACACTTTGTTTCCGGTCTAGATCTTGTATTCGATCTCGTGGTTACCACCTGGCATATGCGGTGTGCCCCAAGAAATCGTTTCGCGTTTGTACGGCAATGGATATTGAGGATTCTCTTCCTCGATTTCCCTTGCGATACGCTGACCAGTAAATGTCGCATCAGCAATCAGACGAGGCGCTTCAGCATCACCAATCAGGTAAATACCTTTGATGCCGTTTTCATCCCATTCTGCTTGACGCTCTTTAAGTTCTTTGTACAAGGCATTGTCAGAAGAACGACCTGTCACCAGCACTAAAGAATCAAATTCCAACCAACGGTGAGTCTTGTTTTCTTCACGTGGGAAAACACCAGGACCACGATAGCTACGTTTAGAACCATCACCCCACAGGTTGTAGATTTCCAGGCGATTCTTCTCAATACGAGTGCAGAAGTGATCACCAATTTCTTCAATACCCAGCTCATGCAGACGACGCATCATGTTGGGATATTCCAGCGTGAAGTGCATGTAGTTGCCCAAATGAACACCTGATACAACCGTCACTTCATGGCCTTCTGTAGCGAGTTTTTCAGCCAGACTTGGTGCCATGAAATAGCTGTCTGCATTCAAAATAACCACACGTTTGCCAATTTTCTTCTCACCCGATAACACTTGTTCTGGTGTCAGTTGCTCAGGTTGAGACGCATCCGCACCTGGAATTGGTGCATGTGTCAGACAGTTATTACCATCACTATTCCAATGCGAGCCGGTAGCGATAACCACTTTATCTGCACCGTATTCCAATACATCATCAGCGGTCAGTGATTTCTGACCCAGTGCAATCACATTGTGTTTGTTTTTCTTAACCAGCTTATCGAGCTGAGTTTCACGGTAATCACGGTGATAACCCCACTCCCCTAGTCCAGGCAGTGTGACAACCTGATTTAGATGACCACCCACTTTTTCAGCTTTATCGTATAAGTGAACGGTGTAACCACGTTCCATCAATACTCGGGCGGCTTCTGAACCAGAAGGCCCCGCCCCCACCACCAGCACAGAATCTTCTGAACCCGCTTTGGCAAATTTCTCAGGATGCCAGCCACGACGATACTCTTCACCGGCTGTCGCATTTTGCGTACAAATCATTGGAGGGCCACCGATTTCCCAACGCGAAATACAGACGTTACAACCGATACAGACACGGACATCGTCGTAACGACCTTCCTCGATTTTCTTCGGCAGGAATGGATCGGCAATTGAAGGACGTGCTGCACCGATAATGTCCACGATACCCTTGGTGACGATTTCCGTCATTTTTTCAGGATCGGTATAACGGCCAACGCCCAAAACAGGTTTCTTGGAAACACGTTTCACATGCTCAACCCAAGGCACAGTATGACCTTGTTGATAGAAACGTGATGGGCCAGCGTCTTCACCCCACTCAGCAATATCACCGACAGTGATATCCCACAGGTCAATAAAGTCATCGGCCAGCTCAATAAATTTGATGCCGTCTTCTTCTACTTCAATCTGGTCAGGGCCATAAATGGTGTCGATAGCAAAACGGGTTGCAATCGCACAATCATCCCCCACCGCTTTACGGACTTTTTCCAGTGTTTCCACCCAGAAACGAGCACGGTTTTCTAATGAACCACCATAACCGTCAGTGCGTTTGTTGTAATACGGGTTAAGGAATTGCAGAGGCAAATAGGAGTGAGCACCGTAGACATAAACGATATCAAAGCCGGCATCGCGAGCACGGTAAGCGGCATCCACGTAGTACTGCTGAACCATCTTGATATCATCAAGATCCATCTCTTTACAGTAGCTTAATGTTTCAAATTCTGAGGCAAACTGGCTGGGGCCACGTGGCGTTGCCCTAGTTTCCATGTTCGGTGCATGAGCGGCGCCGTACCACATTTCGATACCGGCTAAAGCACCATATTTGTGAACTTCATCCGTCATAGCCCGTAAGTTACGAACGTCACCTTCGTCCCAGATACGTGCTGATAGACGATGCGTATCATCTGATTCTGGATGGATTGAACAGTATTCGGTATTCATCGCTGCCCAACCACCTTCCGCTTTCATCGAACGATGTGCTGCCTGGAAGCCTGGTCGATCTGAACCGGCACCAATGCAATGGGGAACCTGATAAAACCGATTACGCAATGTTTTTGGACCAATCTGAATTGGCTCAAAGAGTATGTCGTGCTTAGGATCGCGTGCCATTATATTTCTCCCTATTTTATGAGTATTGGCAACGCTATTTTCAGTTCCACAGCACCTCTCAACAATTACTAAGAGGACTTACTTCCTAGGTAGTACGAATCTCAGAGGGAGCTGCTTTTTAGGGAGTATAGCCAACGATAAGTTAGCCACGAACAATTTGAGAATGTATCAATGCTGGTCCAAATATCCACTCCAAACATGACCCATTTCTTTATTTAAAAAATTGATTAAATTGAGAAACGTTGTGATGATGAGCGAAAAAAGGTGGTAAACAGGTTCTCATACCTTTTTTTAATTTGAACGATAAACCGTGGGAATGAGGAAAAAAAGCATACAAACACTCCAACCCTGTACGATCCCCACAAAAATTATAGCGTTTCAAACAAGTAAGCACTTGATAAATGAAGTGCCCTGACAGACTTCATAAATTCTCTTATCTTCAATTTCGCATATTTATCAGCAATGACTCTAAAACCAATAAAAGGTAATGATAAAACCGAATCCGTTTTCAAACTATTAGCTTGATATTGACGATGATGCTGTGTTTGCCGGGCAGCTAATCCAATCACCATCAGTATCCAGTGGGCAATCGTTGTCAGCAGGATTAACACAGATAATCTCTCTTTATGTGTCGTTTTATTGTATTCAAATCCCTGTCCAAATCGGTGGCTTTTC
>NZ_FOSH01000007.1 GCF_900114205.1 Methylophaga sulfidovorans | reverse complement strand
GCCTTTTCAGGCTCTCTCATCAGCAAGAGGGGCGCATATTACGCGAGGAGATTCATGAAAGCAACACAAAACCGTAATATTTTTGTCATTTTCTTTTCACCTTAAAATCACAAGCATCTGTGGCCATCCATAACCATCTAATAAATAAGAAGGTAATTACTGATACGCATGAAACTAACGCTGTGTTTATTTTTGCTTAGGTCGGCACTATCACTGTGTATAGAACCACTCAGCAAACAAAAATAGGCGCTGCCAAGTCGACAAATAAGTTCATTCAAACTTTTTAAAATCTATTTAGAGCATATTGATCAGGCGCATCTGTGTTCTTTGTCTAAACAAACTATATGTCTAATAAAGTCTGAACTTAAAGGAACCCTGATATGAGACTAGGCAGATAAATATATTAAGAAACACTGCTTGGACTTTTTTGGAAAGGAATCGGAGTGGGTATTAAAAGTTCAACGTGGAACTGAATAATTCATGAGCCAGTATCTGCAAGTTATTGCTTATACCTAAAACGAATCCCCCCTATCACTGGTAGACTTAATTTTTCGTAAAAGCGACCACAAGCGATCAAGCATCACAGAATTGTGCCGTTTTGTGATATGGCTCAAGCAAACCATAAACTACAGGCAATAAAAAAGGGTTATGCTAAAAGCATAACCCTTTAAATTTGTGGTGGGCCGTCTGCGACTCGAACGCAGGACCATCGGATTAAAAGTCCGGTGCTCTACCAACTGAGCTAACGGCCCAAACCAAGCGGCATATAATACCGTTTTCTAAATAAATGACAACCCTTTTGACCTATTTTTTTTAAATTAATTGTGAGGTGTCTATGATCAGTATTGCTAAACCTGACGAAGCGACACTAAAAACCGCTTTAAACAACGCCGAATTAATGACCGAAACAGGGCATGATCATCAACATGTTGCTCAGGCATTATTGTATATGGATGAGAGAAACCATCTGATGAGCAATATTGTGAGCGCCATCGAGAATTATCTTTTATTAGAAAATAGTGAACAGGCCAAAAACGATTTACTAGTAGCACTCAAACGTTTCAAAACATTTGAGAATGAATCCACCGCTCAAGTAGAAGCTGAATTAACGTTAGATCAAACTTGATAAGGTGTTGGATCTGTTATGCCCGCTTGCCTGAAACCTTCTTTGCGGAACCGGCAAGAATCACACTCACCACATGCCCGGCCTTCATTATCTGCTTGATAGCATGACACCGTTAGACTGTAATCCACTCCTAACGACATACCTTTTTCAATAATGGCCTGTTTACTTAAATCAATAAGTGGCGTTTCAATCGTTAATGTATGACCTTCGACACCTGTTTTTGTCGCTAAATTGGCCATCTTTTCAAAAGCAGCGATGTATTCTGGACGACAATCCGGATAGCCAGAATAATCTACCGCATTGACACCCACAAAAATGGCATCAGCTTTCAAAACTTCTGCCCAGCCTAGTGCAATTGATAAAAAGACTGTATTTCTTGCGGGCACATACGTAATGGGTATGCCTTCTTCATGCTGGTGCGGAACGGCGATGGATGAATCGGTCAGTGCAGATCCACCAATACCAGTAAGATCAATATTGATAACTTTATGCTCAGCGACACCCATAGCCTCAGCCAATTTAGCTGAAGCGTGTAATTCAGCTCGATGTCGCTGGCCATAATCAAAGCTCATCGTAAAACATTCATATCCCTGTTGCTTAGCAATCGCCAGCACAGTGGCAGAATCAAGGCCGCCAGATAAAAGAATGACTGCTTTTTTCATCGTCCTTTTTCCTCACCCCACAGATATTTATGCATCTGTATTTGCATTCTCACGGGTAAATTATCTTCAACAACCCACTCAGCAAGCTCCGCTGGTTGTAACTGCCCGTGAATGGGGGAAAATAACACTTCACATCGTTCATTTAACTGATGTTGATGTAGTTTCTCTTTTGCCCAGTCATAATCATCACGGTGACAAACAACAAATTTAAGCTGATCATGAGCATTTAATAATTCGATATTTTCATATCGATTTTTACTTTCTTCCCCTGAGCCAGGTGTTTTCAGATCCATGACTCTGCTGACGCGTTTATCGACCTGACTGATGTCCATCGCACCACTCGTTTCTAATGACACCTCATAGCCACGATCACACAGAGTTGTTAATAGCGGTATGCAATTCGGCTGAGCGAGAGGTTCACCACCTGTCACACACACATATCGAGGATTAAACGCAGCGACTTTGGCCACAATCTCTTCAATATCCATTTTTTGCCCACCATGAAATGCATACTCAGTATCACAGTAACCACAGCGAAGAGGACAGCCTGTCAGCCTGACAAACACAGTCGGCAATCCCACTGTTCGGGATTCGCCTTGTAAAGAATAAAAAATTTCCGTTATGCGACACTGCGCCATAAAATTACCGGCCCAATATCTTAGTTAGATTGTTGATTGATACGTTCTAATCTGGCTTTTGCAAGTCTGGCAGCTGAACTATTTGGATACTTTTCTACCACTTGATTCAACGTTGCTTCAGCTCGTTGGCTATCACCCATTTCCTGTTCGCTAAACCCTCTTTTCAAAAGTGCATCTGCAACTTTTGAGCTAGAAGGATATTCATCAATAACGATTTGGAAAAGCGCAGCCGCGTCAGCAAATTGTCTTAACACATATTTTGCTTCACCTTGCCAATAATAAGCATTAGGTAAATAGACACTGCCTGGGTATTGTTCAGGAAATTTCGCTAAAGCATCAATAGCCTGTTGGTATTGACCACTACGTAATGTTTGCAGTGCGGCTTGATAAGCTGCTTCACCATTTTCAACAGCAACAGGAGCCGTATCGGTAGATGACTGTTCTGCTGTCTCATTGATGCCAGCATTTGCCATAGATGTATCTGTGGTTCCATCCGTACTTGGTGGAGTAGTAGCATTTGCCGTAGTGTTGTTTTCTAATTTTTGCACGCGCTCATCTAAGTCGATGTACATTTCTTTTTGACGTTTTTGCGCTTGCTCTAACTCATGTCTTAATGTTTCGTTATCACCATTAAGACGTTGAATCTCATTTTGTAACTGATCAACACGAGTAATCAGGTTCATCAGCCCCTGGCCTTGAATGATTCGCTCCAGCCTTTCTACTCTCTGCTGAAGTGGCTCTGTCTCTGCCCAACTAATATTGGGCAGAGTAACAGCCAGAATCACGGCACAAATGAATTTTCTTTTGCCGTTAATCTGCATTTTTCTATCGACCTAAATAAACAATTTCTACACGACGGTTTTGCGCCCATGCAGCTTCATCAGAACCTTCGACTGCTGGTCGTTCTTCACCAAAACTTGTTACCTGGAATTGACTGATATCAGCCCCTTGCAACATTAAAATCTGACGAATTGACAAAGCACGACGCTCACCTAATGCAAGGTTATATTCACGTGAACCACGTTCGTCAGTATGACCTTCCAATCTGACAGTCACATTTGGATGTTTCGCTAAATACGCAGCGTGAGCTTGTAAAGTCGCCTGATCTTCCGGACGTACATTAGCACTGTCATATTCGAAATAAACCACACGATTAGATAATGGGTTTGAAGGATCATTCAACTCGTTACCCTGGTAATCATCTTCACCGACGACGACCTGAGTTTCAGAACCATACTCACTACCGTCAGCATTACCCTGTCCATTAACACCTGTTGTTTGTGCGCTTAAATCCTCTACAGCAACATCACCTTCATTCATGCCTTTATTTGGTGTTGAGCTACAAGCGGCTAACCATAATAATGGAACTAAGACCGCAAACAATTTTAATTTTTTCATCTACTTGACTCCTATCACTTTTACTTTTTAAAAGGCGACCATGCCGGTTCACGTACCGCACTACCTGACTCTCCCAGGCGTTGTTTAATTTGGCCATCAACGGACACCGCCGCCAATATACCTCTGCCTTTTTGCTCGGTTGCATATAAAATCATGCGACCGTTTGGCGCAAAGCTCGGGGACTCATCAGCTCGCGTTTCAGTTAACACCTGAACCGCGCCTGTTTCTAAATCCTGCACGGCAATATGAAACCCGCCGTTAACGCCATGCACCATTGTCATCATGCGCCCATCAGGAGAAATATCTGCAGAGGCATTATAGTTACCTTCAAAGGTAACGCGTTCAGCACGTCCACCATCTGCATTTACTTTATATATTTGCGGTCTGCCACCGCGGTCAGAGGTAAATAAAATCTCACGACCATTGGGCATCCATACCGCTTCCGTATCAATCGCTTGTGAGTTGTGAGTCACTCGCGACAATTTTCCAGTACTTAATTCTAAGATATAAATCTCTGGGTTACCGTTTTTTGATAAGGTAACTGCTAATTTTTTGCCATCAGGTGACCAGGCAGGCGCACTGTTTAAACCACGGAACGAAGCCACTGATTGTCTTTTACCGGTGCTAAGTTCTTGCACATAAATCTCAGACTTTGCGTTTTCAAATGTCACATAAGCCAGACGATCACCATCAGGTGACCAGCTTGGCGACATGATTGGCTGTCTTGATTGCAGTACGGTTCTTGGGTTTGCACCATCTGCATCAGAAATTTGTAAGGCATAACGCTTACTACCATCAACATTTTTGATTTCTGTCACGAATGCTAGACGGGTTGAAAAGACGCCTTTTTCACCGGTCAGTGTTTCATAGACAACATCGGCGATTTGATGCGCTAATGTCCGCATACCAGAAGCAGGCACATTATATCGTTTACCTACCAATTGCTGTGATTTGTATACATCATACAGTTGGAACTGTACTTGATAGTTTTCCCCATCCTGACTGCTCACTTTACCAATCAATAAGCCTTCAGAACGTAATAGCCGCCAATCTGCAAAGTTAACCTGTTGACCTTCATGTGGCTGTGAAATCAACTCACTTTGTTTCAATGGTGCAAAGCGACCGCTACTTTTTAAATCATTACTGATAATACTGGAGATATCTTCAGGCGGTGCAAATCCTTCATTGCCAAAAGGCACTATGGCTATAGGCAGTGCAGCTTCCGAACCACCTGTAATTTCGATTGTTAATAACGCATGCGCCGGCCATGGCACAAAAAACATTAATAGCGCGACTATCTTTAACCAACGTGTGAACATCGCATCCATCCTCTATTCGGGTTTAAAAATAAATTGAAAATCACGTAACGCTGCTGCAGCTTTTGGATCTGAAGGCTGCGGTAGCGGTGCCGCTTTATATACAGCTGACTCAGCAGATCGATCAAAGACTGCATTGCCACTACTTTTAACAATTTTCACATTCTTAACATCGCCACCAGGTAACAGTGACACTTGTACTGTACATTGAAGCCCAGACTGAACGTTTGCCGGCCTCAACCAATAACGTTTCACACGTTGTTGAATCATCAGACTGTATTGATCGACAACGCCTTTGACACGGCGTGTTTCACGTTCCTGCTGTTCTTGCTCAAGCTGGCGTTGAAGATCAGACTCGGCTGCTTTTCTGCGAGCTTCCTCTTCAGCCTTACGTTTCGCTTCTTCTGCTTTACGCTTGGCTTCAGCTTCAGCTTTACGTTTTTCTTCTTCTAAACGCTTCTTCTCGGCTTCAGCCTTTTTCTTAGCCTCTTCCGCTTTACGCTTCTCTTCTGCTGCTTTTTGTTTTTCTTCTTCTAGTCGTTTTTTCTCAGCTTCGGCTTTACGCTTTTCTTCCTCTAAGCGTTTCTTCTCGGCTTCGACCTTCTGCTTTTCTAGCTCAGCCTGTTTACGCTCGGCTTCAGCTTTTTGCTTCAGTTCTTCTTCCTGCTTTCTTTGTTTCTCAGCTTCCAGGCGTTTTTGTTCTTCGGCTTCTCTTTGTTTGGCTAGGTCAGCAATACGTTGTTGCTCTTCCTCAGCCGCTTTAGCACGTTGCTCAGCTTCAATACGAGCACGCTCTTCCATATCTTGGTATTCCTGCTCTTTACGAGCCAGTTCTTTTTGTGTCTCTTCCAACTGATCCTGTACTTTTTGCTGACGTTCCTGTTCAGCATTTTTCTTGTCTTGCTCAAGTTTCTCCAAACGAGCAACTTCCTGTTCAACAAGATTTTCATCTAGCACTGTAGCCTGAACAATCTCTTTTTGCGGTTCCTGAGCTAATGGTTTTGGTGTGGACGTCATATCCATACCAATGATGAACATGGCTAATAGGACGACATGTAACACCAGAGATGATGCGCCAGCAAAAAGATTGTCGACGATGTTGTGTTTCATAATATTACTGAGCGTTCTCGGTTGATTCTGGCTGCTTAGTAATCAGGCCGACACTAGGAGCCCCTGCTTTTTGCAATAGTGCCATCGCGGAGACTACTTGCCCATAACTCGCTGCACTATCGCCTTTCACCATCACAGGTGTTTTAGGATTACGGCTCAATACTGCACTGGTTATTGCCATCAATCTTTCTGGCCCAACAGCTTCATCTTGCTTGTCTCCTACAGCAGCATAAAAGTTGCCTTCTGCATCAACAGAAACAACAAAAGGTTCAGTGTTTTCTGGTGGCTCAACCGGATTGGCATCTGCCTGTGGCAACTCAACCTGAACACCCTGAGTCAACATGGGTGCGGTGATCATAAAGATGATTAATAACACCAGCATGACATCAATATAAGGCACGACATTAATGTCGCTCATCGCCTTCCGTCGTTGTCGTCTGTTTGAATGTACAGCCATGACCTAACCTCGGGGCTAACTATGTTGACGCTGTAAAATAGAAGAAAACTCTTCCAGGAAAGTATCGTAGCGATTGATTAAACGCTCAACTTCGTTGGAGTAGCGGTTATATGCAATAACAGCTGGAATAGCAGCAAACAGACCCATTGCGGTAGCGATCAAAGCCTCTGAAATACCGGGCGCGACCATTGATAACGTTGCTTGCTGGACATTCCCCAGTGCACGGAAAGAATTCATAATCCCCCAAACGGTACCAAACAGGCCGATGTATGGACTAGTTGAACCAGCCGTGGCCAGAAATGGCAGTGAGGTTTCTAATTGATCAATTTCCCTGGCCAGCGAAATTCTCATCACACGCTGCGCCCCTTCCAATACATAGTTACTGTCTGTAGAGGATTTCTTAAGACGGACAAATTCTTTAAAACCGACTTCAAAGATACCTTCCATACCTCGGCTGGTATGAGGTCGTGAGGAGATGTCTTCATAGAGTCTATTCAGCTCGTTGCCAGACCAGAATTTATCTTCAAAATTATCCGCATCGCGTTTGGCTTTCGCTAATTCTCCCCGCTTACGAAAGATAATCAGCCACGAATAAAATGAAATCATTAATAACACCAGCATTACCAGTTTAACAATCAAACTAGCTTCAGCTATTAAGGTGATAATCGATAGATCAGCAGTCACTATGCAACTCCGTCAAAATAAAATTAGGTATGGGTTTCGGGCGAAATGTCTCTGCATCAAGACTCGCAACTCTGACCAAAGCATCACACAACAGTTCCTCACCGCGATAGATTCCCTGCTCAAAGACAATACTGGCACCGGCGCTTTTTTGTATGCGGGAAGAGATATGAAGAGCATCATTAAATATCGCAGGACGACGGTAATTTATTTGTATTGAATGTACAGCAAACAACAGACCTTTCTCTTGTCGAAGTACACGTTGATCAATGCCTAACGCTCTAAGCCACTCAGTTCTTGCCCGTTCCATAAAGTTCAAGTACTGCGAATGATACACGACTCCGCCGCTATCGGTATCTTCATAATAAACTTGGACTGGCCAGACGAATTCTTGCATAAATTTACTGACCATCCAACGTCAGATCAGGACTTAATCCCAGGTGTAACCAGGCACGTTTTGTGGCTACCCGTCCTCGTGGTGTTCGCATAATAAAGCCTTCCTGAATCAAATAAGGCTCTATGACATCTTCAATTGTGCCACGCTCTTCACCAATCGCCGCAGCCAGGTTATCCAGACCAACAGGACCACCTTCAAACTTTTCAATAATCGCCAGCAACAATTTCCGGTCTAACATATCGAAACCGTAATTATCGACATCAAGTAAGTCTAGCGCCTGTCTGGCAATTTCTGCAGTGACCTCACCGTTAAAGCGAACCTCAGCATAATCTCTGACACGTCGCAGCAGACGATTGGCTATACGTGGTGTGCCACGTGAGCGTCGGGCCACTTCATTAGCGCCACTGGCATCTAACTTAACATTTAATATACGAGCACTTCGCTCGACAATCGTGCTTAAATCCTGCGTATTGTAGAACTCAAGCCGTTGAACAATGCCAAACCGGTCACGTAAAGGAGAGGTCAGCGAACCTGCTCGCGTTGTCGCACCGACTAAAGTGAAGGGTTCTAAATCCAGTTTAATAGAGCGAGCTGCCGGTCCTTCGCCAATCATAATATCAATTTGATAATCTTCCATCGCCGGATAAAGCACTTCTTCGACGATAGGACTCAGACGATGAATCTCATCAACAAACAGCACATCATTTGGCTCAAGATTAGTCAGTAAGGCAGCGAGATCACCGGGTCTTTCCAACACCGGCCCAGATGTTTGCCGAAGATTAACGCCCATTTCATTGGCAATGATATTCGCTAGTGTTGTTTTACCCAGTCCAGGCGGACCAAATATCAGGGTGTGATCAAGGGCTTCTTTTCGTTGTCTTGCAGCTGAAATGAACAGATCCATTTGCTCACGAACAACAGGTTGACCAATGTAGTCTTCGAGAGTGATGGGTCGTATTGCACGATCGACGCGTTCCTCGTCATTATTGCTCTGTGGCGAAATAAAGCGTTCTTCCATATCAGTTTCTCTGCAAAGCCTGGCGGATGATTTGCTCGGTGGTCATGCCTTCACTGTCAAAGCTACGCAACATTTTATCTGCTTCATTCGCTTTGTAGCCCAAAGCTACCAAGGCTTCAACTGCTTCACTTTTGGCCCTAGCCGCAGTCATCGGCATTTCAGAAACGATAGTATCAATCCCCATAGCAGAACTGACCTCTTTGAGACGGTCACGCATTTCAACAATCAGTCTTTCTGCAGTTTTTTTACCCACACCGGGCAATCTCGTCAGACTAGCGGTATCGCCTTCCTGCACACTGCGGGCAAAGGTATCAACATCACTACCAGACAAAATGGTTAATGCGAGTTTTGCACCGACGCCATTGACTTTTAACAGGCTTCTGAAAAGTAAACGCTCACGTTCGGTAGCAAATGCATATAGAAGCTGGGCATCTTCTCTCACTACCATATGAGTGAAAAGCATTACTTCTTCATTTACAGCAGGTAAATTAAAGAACGTCGACATAGGTGCTGATAACTCATAACCAACACCATGCACATCCAGAACAAGCTCTGGTGGCTGCTTTTCTATAATAATGCCCCGCAAACGTCCGATCATCGACTATATCTTCCTCCGCGCCGAGTGGTGCGCATACCTGCTGGTAATTTACTCTGACTACCACCAATAGCAGAGTGATGTGCATGTGTGAGGGCACAGGCCAGAGCATCGGCCGCATCCTCTTCGGGTGATTCAGATAAATTTAAAATCACCGACATCATATATTGAATTTGTGCTTTATTCGCATGGCCATTGCCGACCACGGCTTTTTTTATTTGTGTCGCCGTATATTCTGACACGGTTAATTGCTGACTGACGGCGGCGCAAATAGCGGCACCTCTAGCCTGTCCAAGCTTTAATGCAGAATCAGCGTTTTTATGTAAAAACACTTTTTCGATGGCCATCATATCCGGTTGATAGCGTTCGATGAGATCAGTCAGACCTTCAAAAATCTGTCTTAATCTATCAGCAAACTCGCCATCACCGACCATTAAACGACCGTTGATGACGTGTTTTATTTTTTTTCCTTCAATTTCGATAATGCCAAAACCGGTTTTTCTTGAACCAGGATCAATCCCCAGGATACGCGGCATACCTTATGACATCAGCTATTTAGCTGAGCCATGACCTCATCGGAAAAATCAGCGTTTGAATACACTTCCTGCACATCATCCAGATCTTCAAATGCTTCGATCATATTGATGGCTTTTTGAGCATCATCCACATCTAAACTAACAGTAGTGTCTGGATGCATGGTGACTTGTGCAGACTCAGCCTCTAAACCGGCAGCATCTAAAGCATCTTTGACTACTGAGTAGTCCTCAGGCGTTGTGAAGACATCAATAGAACCATCGTCATTAGTCACAATATCTTCAGCGCCAGCTTCAAGTGCTACTTCCATTACCGCATCTTCGTCAGTGCCACTGGCCAGCGAAATAATGCCTTTTTTATTAAATAGAAAAGCGACGCAGCCATCTGTTCCCATGTTTCCACCACGCTTGGTGAACACATTACGCACAGCGGCAACCGTACGGTTACGATTATCGGTCATACAGTCGACCATAATCGCTGTACCATTTGGACCATAACCTTCATAGCGTATTTCTTCATAGTTAACGCCTTCCAGCTCACCAGCACCACGTTTGGTTGCACGCTCGATGACATCTTTTGTCATGTTCGCGCCTAATGCTTTATCTATCGCAGCACGTAACCGTGGGTTAGAAGCTGGATCACTGCCGCCCATTTTGGCTGCAACAGTAATTTCACGAATCAGCTTAGTGAAGAGTTTGCCGCGCTTGGCATCCTGCGCACCTTTTCTATGCTGAATATTTGCCCACTTACTATGACCTGCCATGTACTTATTTACCTCTTTTGTTGCCAGCCTGAACGTCACTGCTCAGGCGAATAGTCCTAAATTATCGAACTAATGTGTTCCAGTTTTTGTAAACATCACTGCGACCATAAACCTGATCGAAATACATTGCCTGAAGTTTTTCAGTGATAGGACCACGTGTACCTTCACCAATCGGACGGTTATCCAATTCTCTGATAGGTGTTACTTCAGCTGCTGTACCGGTGAAAAAGGCTTCGTCAGCGATATATACTTCGTCACGGGTGATACGTTTCTCAACCACTTTCAAGCCAATATCACGTGCCAGCGTCATAACTGTTTCACGGGTGATACCTTCCAACGCAGATGTCAGCTCAGGGGTGTACAACACACCATCACGCACCATAAAGAAGTTTTCACCACTACCTTCACAAACAAAGCCTTGTGTATCCAATAACAAAGCTTCGTCATAACCACAGCTGACCGCTTCTTGCAAAGCCATCATCGAATTCATGTAGTTACCATTAGCTTTGGCTTTACACATGGTGATATTGACATGGTGACGTGTGAACGATGATGTTCTGATACGAATACCTTTTGTCATGTTTTCTTCGCCCAGATAAGCACCCCAGTGCCATGCTGCAACCATAACGTGTGTGTTCAGATTATCAGCACGGATACCCATACCTTCTGAACCATAGAAACACATCGGTCTGATATAAGCAGAATCCAGATTGTTTTCACGAACCACTGTACGTTGAGCTTCGTTGATCGTTTCCTTATCAAAAGGCATTCCCATGCCTAAAATTTTGGCGCTGCGGAAAAGACGATCAGTATGCTCCTGCAAACGGAAGATAGCCGTGCCTTGTTCTGATTTATAAGCACGCACCCCTTCGAATACGCCCATGCCGTAATGAAGAGTATGAGTCAGGACGTGGACTTTGGCCTCACGCCACGGTACTAATTCACCGTCGAGCCAGATAACGCCGTCACGATCTGCCATTGTTGCTACTGCCATATGCTTTATTCCAAGTTCATTGATTAATCTGAGTCTGATTCTAGGCGTTTTCACCTAACCAGCACTGCCAAATCTGCACAACCTGCTGCGGAAAGTCTTGTAACTGAGTCACCGACATTAATGTGGGTCTATCCTGTAAAACACAGTGGTTGGCCTCGTTCCGATAATAACGATAGGCGTCTGCCAACATTTGCCCTTCAGCGGGTTTAAGCTTTCCGGAAACTACCAGCGCTTCCAAAATCCTAATATTATCGGTGTAAATGAGTAATTCAGGCAAGTCTCTTGACCATGCAAGTACTGCATATTGCACCATAAATTCGATATCAGTGATACCACCTTTACCCTGTTTCAGATCAAATAGTTGGCTATCACTCTTATCCAGTTGCTGACGCATTTTCGCACGCATATCCCTGACTTGCTCGGCAAGCATAGCTTCGTCTCGTGCTCTAGCCAAGATACCTTGGCGGACATCAGTAACTTTTTGCGCAAGCTGATGGTCTCCAATCACATTGCGCGCACGTACTAGCGCCTGATGCTCCCATGTCCATGCTTCTTTTTGTTGATAATCAGCAAACCCAGAAAAGGGGCTGACTAATAATCCTGATCCGCCGCTGGGCCGCAAACGCATATCCACTTCATAGAGTATGCCGCCGGGAGTCACCGTATTCAGCAGATGGATCATGCGTTGAGCCAAGCGGGTATAAAACACCATCAAATCAACTGGACGTTCACCATTGGTCATGCCTTCCTGTGCATCGTCAAAGATGAAAACCAGATCCAGATCAGAACCATAACCTAATTCCAGTCCACCTAATTTACCGTAGGCCAGAATAGTAAAACCACATTGCTGAGGATCATCATTGTCTGTAATCGGAGGATAACCATGCTTGGCCACCAAGTGTTCCCAGGCGATTCGCCAAACTTGCTCCAGAAGGAGTTCCGCGAGTTCTGATAATTGATCACCCACGCCCATCAGTGGCAATACGCCAGTCACATCAGCGGCAGCAACATGTAACGTCGCAATCTGACGAAATTCACGCAGACGATTCATTAATTGTTCCAGGTCATCAGCATCAACAGATGATAAAAACTGCAGTAACTGTATTTTTAACTCTTGTTTTTCGGGGACTTCGTAGAGTGAGCGAGGATCAAGCAGCTCATCTAATAACACAGGATATTTGGCTAACTGTGTACTAATTAATGGACTAGCTGAACAGAGTTTGACCAGTTGTGATAATGCCATCGGGTTTTCTACCAGCAGTGCCATATAAGCGCTGCGGCGCATAATAGATTCCATCAATGGCATTAAGCGCGGCAAACACGCATCTGCATTATCGACATTGCCAGTCGCTTGTAATAACAAAGGCAATAACTTCTCAAGCCGCTGTCTGCCGGTTTGACTCAGATTTCGGCAGATATGTAAGTCGAGTAGTTTATCGACGACTGCCACTATCTCTGCTGGATCGTCGTAACCACATTGCTCGATAAATGATAACTTTTCTTCATGCTGTGCATTCAGTAAAGAAATCTTCATTCCTGCGCCTTCGTCACCGGCCTGTGGCGCTGTCAGCAGCTGATCAAAGTGCTCTTGTACTTGTTGCCTGTAATCCCTCAGAACGACAAAAAAAGAAGACCAGTCATCAAAGCCCATACTTTGAGCAAGTCTTAATCTTGATTCGTCATCACCAGGCAAAATATGTGTTTGTTGATCAGCCCAGGCCTGAATCCGATGCTCTGTTCTTCGCAGAAAATCGTATGCACGTTTTAACTGGTCCACCGCATAAGCTGACAATAATTTTCTATCGGCTAATAAATCGAGAATGGTCAGAATAGGTCGTTGTTGCAAAGGCCGATCACGCCCACCATAAATCAGCTGAAAAACCTGCCCTATAAACTCAATTTCCCGAATACCGCCGGCTCCAAGCTTAATATTGTCGTCCATGCCTCTATGGTGCATTTGCCCGGCAATCATTGATTTCATTTCACGTAATGAATCAAACATGCCGTAATCTAGATAACGTCGATAAACAAAGGGACGCAACATATCTGACAAGGCTTTTTTATCCGCCTCATTGCCTGTAATAGCACGCGCTTTAATCATCGCGTAGCGTTCCCATTCACGACCTTGGGTCTGGTAATACTCTTCCATGGCATCAAAGCTGGAGACTAAAGCGCCACTTTCGCCGAAGGGTCGCAAACGCATATCTACCCGAAACACAAAACCATCAACCGTTTGGTTATCCAGAGCCTGGACTAACTTTCGTCCTAAACGAATAAAAAACTCACTATTCGTTAATGGTTTTCTGCCTCCTTCGGTCTCCCCTTCCTCTGGATAAGTGAAGATAAGATCGATATCGGATGACAGATTTAATTCGCCTGCACCTAGTTTTCCCATCCCTAAAACGATCATTTTTTGTTCACGACCATCATCGTCACGAGGGATGCCATTTAGCTCAATCTGCCAGTCATAGAGAATGTTTAAGGTCTGCTGAATACAGACATCTGCCATAGCCGATAGATCAGCCATGGTTTCGGCCAAATCAGACCAATTAGCTAAATCCCGCCAGATAATACGCACCATCATCCACTGACGAAAATGGCGTAATTTCTGATGTAATTGTTCCTCGGTAGTGACACCATCGAGCATGGATTTCAACTGCTGACGAATATCATCCAGTGAAAGCTTTTTCTGCAGTTGTTGTGATTCAAGCAACTGCCCCAACATCGATTCCTGTCTTTGCCCCCACTGACTCACGTAATCACTGGCTGATAATACATTTGGTGCAGCTTTCAAAAGATCGGGATAGGTCTTTAAGGCATTTTGCCAAGGCTCTGGCAATACAAATGCTGAGGACATAAACACTCCGGATAACGATGGAAAAGCTATTACTTTACATTAAGCTTGGGTAATACCAAATGTGTAAACGATTAAGCGGTAAGATTTAAAAATAATGAGTGACACATTTAATAGTGTGTAGATCTGGAAGCATTATCAGACTAGGTCGTTACAGC
This sequence comes from Methylophaga sulfidovorans, assembly GCF_900114205.1. Taxonomy (GTDB): domain Bacteria; phylum Pseudomonadota; class Gammaproteobacteria; order Nitrosococcales; family Methylophagaceae; genus Methylophaga; species Methylophaga sulfidovorans. Next base: position 181,320 of record NZ_FOSH01000007.1, on the reverse strand, counting down.
CTTAAATATGAGTAAGGGACAAACAAATCACGCATCGCCTAATAAAGCGTCTTAGGTCATAATTGATACTTCCGCTAAGTTTGGAGTAATAAGTCATGGCGTTGAACCGCATTATCATCCTATTAGGCTTACTCTTTTGTTTCCCTGTTTTTGCTCATACAGAAACAGACTGTGCTTCAGCCTTTACCACTCTGGAAATTAACGATTGTCTCAATGATCAACTGCAGGGCAAAAGAGACATCATGCAGCAATACTTAGTCGCAGCTAAAAAACGCTACAGCGATGAAACAAAGGTGATAAGTGCGATAGATGCCGGGCAATCGGCCTGGGAAGCCTATAAAACATCACACTGTGACAGTATTTACACCCTTTGGATGGGTGGGACTATTCGTGTTGCCATGACGCTGAGTTGTCAGATAAACCTGACCGAAGCCAGAACGCATGAAATCTGGTCGAGCTATCTGACCTATATGGATGATTCTCCAGCAATACTCCCAGAACCTGAAAAACCGGCCGATTAAATTTACTGCCCAATCATGATTAACTTGCCGGTTTTTGGATCACGATAAACTTGACCGACAGATTCATACCCCTCAGCACCACCTTGCATACCTTCCGGTAACTGGGGTAATTCTTTCATCGACTGCAATTCTGTCAAAGCATGATCCGCCTGTTTTGCTTCTGCCTGAAAATGCTCTTGGAGCTGACTACTCATAGAAATTAAAGCTGCAATCAAACCACAAGCAAACACCAGCATTAAGTCTAATAAGTTAGCCATAGGGCCCAGTGGCTCATCGTCATTGCCATCAAATCGACTATGTCGCCAGCGTCTAGCCATGAGCTTGCTCCATAGTCGTTAAAATCTCGTCATACCAACGGCGTCTTAATCGCCCCAGAACAAAACCGATAATGCCAACAAACAGACCCAGGACCGTGGTATCAAAGGCCACACTCATGGCTGTCGTTAAGATACTTAACTCACCATTACCTAGAGCAGATAACCCGGGCCCAAGCGGTATCAATGTACCCATCAAACCGAGCATAGGAGCAATTCTGGCTAAAAAGTCACTACGCTCAATACGTTTAAATGCTAATTTTTCAAAGGCCTCAACCTGACCTGATGCTTGCCACTTTTTCAAACCTGAAAAGCGTTCGGCCAGTGCAATACCAATATCAATAATACTCAAGGCGGCAAATAACATCAGTGCCCATATCACCGGTTCTAATAAAAATCCGACTAAGTGATGCATTACACCGATTGACTGTGAACTCAACATAACTTACTCCTTCACCTTGGCAACTGGTGCCCGCATACCTTTTGCGATACCGGCCAGTACTAATAAAGCCACCAGACCTAATATCAAATATAGCCAGAAGCGTTGCTGCTGCGATTGATCTTGGTGTTGTTCTTCGGATGAATTTGTCTCTTGCTCAGGCTGAGTCGCTGTTTGCTCGGTGATTTCAGCAATATGACTTGGCGCATCAGCGATATCGGTTTCCGGCATTCTTGCCGCATTCAATACCTCAGCTAATTGCTGTTGATGAGATTCATCCAGGTAATCGTTCAACCAGATATACATGGGATGCGATGGTGAGGTATGACCACTTCCCGGCAAACCATTTGCTGAGACTAAATCGGTGAACTGCTGTGCCAGTTGTTGCAAGGTAGCCTCATCGCTCTGCCAAAAACCCTTATGAGCCGCAACCAGCATAATCGCCAGCATATTACTTTTCACATGGACATTATGATCTAGCTCAAGAAAGTCATCTAAGCCCAAGTCTAGGCCATCATCGACATACACGCGTTTGACTTCATCCCATACCCAGCTTTTCACAATGCCGGGATTAGTCACCTGCCAGCCCCATAAATATTCTAAGAACTCACTGCCCATCGTACGTGCACCGGCATAACCTTCAGCCATCAGAGGTTTAAGCCATTGTGGATTGAGATAGCGACCACGCAGCTCACCCAATAATACGGTCTGTAAAGGATCAACCCGTAAATCTGTGGTATCACTGTGCGCCAGAATATAACTATCCGGTGCTTGCCCCCTTGTGGTTTCAATAGCCAGACTTAAACCGCCCAGATAGTCAAAAGCATCATTGTTATCCATCACGCCATACAGATTGCTGGCTCGTCCCAGATAAGTCTGACCAACATGTTGCAGCCGCTGTTGAAATAATGCCTGCTGCGCCTGACCGTCCAGTTCTGCACCATAAGCATGGCCCATACGATGAATATAGGTTTGCGCCACTTCTTCACGATTTTCCCAGGCACCAGAGCGCTCGACCAGGCGATTCACACCGGCACCATAAGCACCGGGAGGTGCACCAAAAATACGGTAACTTGCCATGAGGCCAGCTTGTTTTCCTGATACTCCTGCACGTAATGCCGCACTGGCATCAGCCACCCAACGGGCAGCGACCTGATTCTGTTCCAATAATTCAAATCCAGGTTTTTCATTGACCTGTAAACGGTCTAGAGCTGCATTTAAAGATAAGGTTAATGCCGGATAGTCACGACGTATCAAACCAGAAGAGGCATCCAGTGCCATTAATACAGCTTGCTCTAACCAAATAAGCTGTGAGCCGTACAAATCACGGAATAGACCAGAGGTGGTCAACAACATATCTCGGCGAATTCGGGGATGAGGTGACGCTGATGAAGAAAGATCCAAACGTTCCAATCCGCTAAAAATCCCACGACTATTCCAGGTCGGTTTCACCCCCAGCATATCGTAGGCAAACGCAATCATCGCGCCCTCATCACGCACCACATCGGATGCCCATAACACTAAGGCATCACTGTCCTGAACATTTTTTGCTGAAGTTTCTGCACGGGCTTTTTCTGCTAATGCGATACCGACTTTGTAACCTAAACGTGATGGAATCAAGCTATCATCTAAGGCATAGAAATTACGCCCCGTAGGTAAAGCCGATGGCGTACGAATCGGATCATTACCTTTACCCGGCTCAACAAATTGACCATCCAAAGCTGCCAGTAATGACGACATTTCTGCCGCAGGTGACTCGCGTAGAAGAGGCTCCCAGTCCTCAGTATTTTGTTTACCGTTGTTCATTGAGGTAAGCATGGTTTGAATCGCTTGTTCAGACCAATCGCGACCGAAAACATGTAACCCCAAGGGCATAAAATCTTCCTGTAACGTGGTCAGGTAATGGCCGATTTCATGCACTAATAAATCATCATCTACCTGTTCAAATGAACTCAGGCCACGCACTTCCAGCTCAGCCGCCATATTCGCCGTAAGTTCGTCTTCCAGATTGAGTTTAGCGATTAACCGCTTCATTTCATCAATAGCCCGATCACGCATGGCGCCGGCATTAACAGGTGCAGCTTCATAACTTTCAACGACCTGCCGTAATTCCAGTAATTGATCATACAACTCAGTGCTGGCCAGAGGTGGGGTGAGGTGATCAATCATCACTGCGAGGCCGCGACGTTTCGCTTGAATACCTTCACCCACACCATCAACGATATAAGGGTAGATACTCGGCAAGTCACCTAAAATCGCCTGAGGATAATCATTATCAGCCATACCCACACGATGGCGAGGTAAAAACTCATAGGTTGAATGACGTCCCAGATGCACTAAGGCATCGGCATGGAAGGTATTTCGCAGCCACTGATAAAACGCCAGATATTGGTGTGGCGGCGGGAAGGATAAATTAGCATGTAATAACTCTTCATTTAGCTCCCAGCCTCTTGGAGGCTGTGGACCGACAAAGATATTGCCAAACTGAATACCAGGAATCAGGATTTTATCGTCATAAACCATCACATTTCCCGGCGCTTCGCCCCAGCCTCTGACGCCTTCTATCCATTGCTGGCTGATGGCGGTAATTAATTGCTCAGCCTGTTGCCAATCAATAGTTGCTAAAGGTTGCTGGTAGAGGGTTTGTAGCTGACTGAGTAATTGCAACACACGGTCACGACCAGCATGATCGGCACCATCGACAACATGGCGGATATCTTCCATTACTCGAGCTAATAAATGAGTCGCAATGGTTGGGTCATTCAACGCTTTAGCTTGTTTCAGATTGGCATGTAATAAACCCAGCGGCCCATTGACCATTTCTTGTTGTAATGATTCCGGTAATGTTTGAAACCAGCTTTGATAGGTTTTGCTATCAACAGTATTCACTAGTGATGACATGGCAGCTAAAGCAGCCTGGTCTTCAGGTAGATTCACACCTCGTTGCTGTAATAAGTCAAGTAACTCAGCTGAGGTCGCTGGTAATTCACCGGTGTTATACCCTTGGTTTTTGAGAGAATTCAGAATATCGAACAAGGACTCTACGACGTTTAAATTATCAGCACCGATATTGTGGCGACCAGGTGGATGGTTGTAATAGATAATCGCGACTTTTTTATCCTGATTCGCTTTATTTTGTAATTGTTGCCAGCGTTTTAGTCGCTGAGCTAATAATGTGACTTGTGACTCTACAGGCTCTGAAAAAGCGAGTCTGGCACCAGTGAGTTTATCCACCTCAGCAGGAGTCATCGTAGCAACCACCATTGGCTGAGACAGCCCTTGTAACTCAGGCATGGCGACGCGATAGTGAACAGAATCCCAACTGATACCTGCTTCTGACAGCTCCCATTCAGCCCGGGTACTGTCACTTAAACGCATCGCTTTTATCACCGGTACATTCAGTTTTTTTAATTCGTCGGTTACCATCTGCCGATGCTCCGATCCGCCAATAACAAAGTCTTGCAGAGACACAACTGAACTAATGTGTGATTTATTCTCAGCTAATAACTTGATGGCTGATAAACTAGCATCACCCCAGGCAGTAAGTACTGACACACAGCCGGTATTTTTATCAACGACTTGTTGGCAAACAGCATCCAGTAATGCCTTTTCTCCTGGACGTTCCCCTGTTTCATAGTCCAGTAACACAACCCATGAAGGTTTTGCTGAAAACGCAAACTGATCTGGCAAGATGATTTTGTCTTGATAATAAAGCCTGAGCTGTGCTGCCAACTGAGGACGCTCAGTTGTAGTTTCATTCTGAACAAGATGATGCAGGTGGTTGATCAGACCTTGCATATTCTCACTATTTCTTCCCAGCCAAAAAAATCGCGAAATTAACCAGGATTTCTGTGCAGGATATTGTTCTAATAGCAACGCCATCCATTGTTCTGTCGATAGCGTGGGATCTGGATGCTGCATTAGTTTGTCAGGAGGCCCATTTAAGATGGGATGACTGTTCAAACTAGACGCGCCCATAAGACGCTGATCGCTATGCAATGCGATAAGATTTTTTAGCAGACCTTTTTTGCTATGCTCCACCAGTTGATTGGCTGTTTCGCCAAACACCCCACCAGCAAAAACCAGAGCTGACTGCTTCAATAAGGCTACTTGTTGATTTGAGTTTAAGTCTTGCCACTGCTCAGTAGTGCGTATTTGTACAGAGGTTGATGAGATAGACGGTTGTTTCAAAAACTCATGGGCACCTGATACCACTTCCGGTACATTTCGAGGTGTAACAATAAGCAATAACTGCTCAGCCATAGCTGAGGAAGTAAAGAAAAATAAGAGAAAACTAAGAAAAATTCGGGTTAACACAGCGCTTTCCATCAATAAATAAACACACTGAGTTATCAAACATCGTCACGACAGACTGACCTCATTTAACAACTCAAAGAGGATTCGCCGTTAAACGGTTTCCCGCTCCAATCGCACACCCCGGCCATCGGAAAACAACGTTTTTATGGCAGATATCCTGGCTCACGCTTCAACATTTCCGACTCACCTTCCCAAAATCAGAATAATTTCAGTGGCTTCACATACTCGTTGTCGGAAACTTCACGTATACAGTTGCGGGGACAGCTTCAATTAAGAATTCCCTTTTAACTCTATTGAGAGACCATAAAGCGGCTAATTATACGTATATAGAGCAATGGCCACCAAGACCTTTTACATAAATTCTCGCGTCGTTCAAGAGGTATGCCTCCATATGAATAACATGGATGCTAGACAAAGAATTCATCCTGTGACTACTATCAAACTGAGTCTCACCTATAAACAGAGATTCTTTTCAGTGATAAAACTAAAATAACAAAGAGGAATAGAGGGATGTTAAAAGAATTTAAAGTGTTTGCCATGCGGGGCAATGTCATTGACATGGCTGTAGGGATTATCATTGGTGGTGCTTTTGGCACGATCGTAAAAAGTCTTGTCACAGATGTCATCATGCCCCCTGTTGGTCTATTACTGGGCGGCGTTGATTTTACCGATTTATTTGTGACACTTAAAGAAGGCGCTACGGCGGGTCCATACACCACATTAGCAACAGCACAAGAGGCTGGCGCGGTTGTGATTAGTTACGGCATATTCATCAATGCCGTGATTAGCTTCCTCATCGTTGCTTTTGCCGTGTTCTTACTGATTCGTTCTATTAATAAACTACAACGAGAGCAAGAAGCTGAACCGACTCCCATCACAGAAAAAGAATGTCCAAAATGTTTTTCCTCAATTCCAATTAAAGCAACGCGTTGCCCATGCTGCACATCTGAAATCGCATAAAAAAAGCCCCGGCATTGGCCGGGGCTTTTTTAGCATACAAGGCTATCTGATGGTTACATCATACCGCCCATGCCACCCATTCCACCCATATCAGGCATTGCAGGTGCATCATCTTTTGGCAACTCAGCGATCATCGCTTCTGTTGTCAACATCAGACCAGCAACAGAGCCTGCGTTTTGCAAGGCAGTACGCGTGACTTTAGTGGGGTCAAGAATACCCATGTCGATCATATCGCCATATTCACCTGATGCAGCGTTGTAACCATAGTTACCAGTACCTGCAACCACGTCATTCAAAATAACTGATGCTTCAGCACCGGCGTTTGTAGCGATTTGACGTAAAGGCTCTTCCATTGCACGACGGGCGATTTTGATACCCATATCTTGGTCATGGTTGTCACCACGTAGTTCACCCAGAGAGCTTTCTGCACGAACCAGCGCCACACCACCACCAGCAACAACGCCTTCTTCAACCGCCGCACGAGTCGCATGCAACGCATCTTCAACACGAGCTTTCTTCTCTTTCATTTCCATTTCGGTAGCGGCACCGACACGGATAACAGCAACGCCACCAGCTAACTTAGCTACACGTTCTTGCAATTTTTCTTTGTCGTAGTCAGAAGAAGATTCAGCGATTTGTGTACGAATTTGTTCAACACGTGCCTGGATTTCGTCTGCACGGCCAGCACCATCAACAATAGTGGTGTTTTCTTTGCTAACAGTGATTTTCTTCGCTTGACCTAAGTGATCTAAAGTCACTTTTTCCAGGCTCAGACCGACTTCTTCAGAAATCACAGTACCACCAGTCAGAACAGCGATATCTTCTAACATCGCCTTACGACGGTCACCAAAGCCAGGTGCTTTAACTGCACAGACTTTCACGATGCCGCGCATGTTATTGACAACTAATGTCGCTAATGCTTCACCTTCCACATCTTCAGAAACGATCAATAGCGGACGGCTAGATTTCGCTACTGCTTCTAATGTTGGCAGTAAGTCACGGATGTTTGAGATTTTTTTGTCGAATAACAGCACATAGGGATCTTCCAGTTCTGCTGTCATTGTTTGTTGGTCATTGACGAAATATGGAGATTGGTAACCACGGTCAAACTGCATACCTTCAACAACGTCTAATTCGTTTTCAAAGCCGCTACCGTCTTCAACAGTGATAACGCCTTCTTTACCGACTTTTTGCATCGCTTCAGCAATGATTTTACCGACAGAAACGTCAGAGTTTGCTGAGATAGTACCTACTTGAGCAATCGCTTTATCATCATCACATGGAGATGACATAGTGCGTAATTGTTCAACTGCCGCTTGAACAGCTTTGTCGATACCACGTTTCAGATCCATTGGGTTCATACCGGCAGTAACGGCTTTCATACCTTCACGCAGAATAGCTTGTGCCAACACTGTCGCCGTTGTTGTACCGTCACCTGCAGCATCAGAAGTGTGCGAAGCCACTTCTTTCACCATTTGTGCACCCATGTTTTCGTATTTATTTTCCAGTTCGATTTCTTTTGCGACTGAAACACCGTCTTTAGTGACGGTTGGTGCGCCGAAGCTTTTATCTAAAACAACGTTACGACCTTTAGGGCCCAGTGTCACTTTAACTGCGTTGGCTAGAGTGTTAACACCTTTAACCATTAACTGACGTGCGTCTGCACCAAATTTGACTTCTTTAGCAGCCATTGTAGTTATTCCTCTTATTCTTTAATCAAAGCAAATGAATCCAGGGATTAGGCTTCGATGACAGCAACAATGTCATCTTCACGCATGACTAACAGTTCTTCACCGTCAACCTTAACTTCAGTACCGGCATATTTGCCAAACAGTACTTTGTCACCCACTTTTACCGCCAAAGGGCGAACTTCGCCTGAATCTGTAATTTTGCCATCACCAGCAGCCAGGATTTCACCGCGAGATGGTTTTTCTGCGGCGTTATCAGGGATAACGATACCGCCAGCGCTCATTGTTTCTTCTTCCATGCGACGAACAATCACACGATCATGAAGGGGACGAAGATTCATCTGTATTTCCTCCGAAAAATGTCTATTTAATGACTAACTTAAATTGTAGGGAACTCATACAATGGGGTTGCAAAACCTGCTTTCAAGGGGACTAAGCAAAAAAATTTAAAAAATTTTTATCGAAGATGGTGTTTATCATCCTCATCGACCACTTCGCCATCAATCACCTCACCGTCACGATAATCTGAGCGATAGCGTTGTTGTGAAAAAGCACCACTCTGCCTTTGTGTGTAAAAAACGCGACTGTTCTTCGCCATCTGTTTGATGACCGATCTTCTAATGCCAGGAACTAATAATAAAAAGCCCAACGTATCTGTCACAAAACCCGGCGTTAACAACATCGCACCGGCGATGACCAGACACACACCTTCTAACATCTCAGTAGCAGGGATTTGACCACTAGCCAATGATTGCTGTGCCCTTTGTAGTGTTTGAAAGCCTTGAAGTCGTAGAAGGAATACCCCCAGCACAGCTGTCGCAACCACCAGCAAAACTGTTGGCAATGCACCAATTACATCGCCAACCTGAATCAAAACATAGATTTCAACGATGGGAACAATTAAAAACAGGAGAAATAAAAATCGAAACATAAGACGTCCACCGGAATAGTTATAACTATGGATATTGGTGCGACTTTCCTGATTTCAAGCCCTGATCGCAAATGTCGCTTAAATACAACAAAAATCACGATTTGTATCACTGTCACAAAACTGTAACGTTTTCTTCATCATGCTGAAACATTACGAGCATAAGGTGTGCGGGACTTCGGCTCTTACCGAATTGATAAACCAACCAGAGGATAGTCCCTTGAAATTGAAAACTACATCTTTATTAATTGCCGGTACCTTGTTTGGTGCAGCAATGTTGCCTGCACAGGCAAATAACGAAGCGATGGCTGACTTGTTAAAAGTTCTTCGTGACAAAGGCACCATTAGTGCTGAAGACTACAACATGCTCAAAAATGCTGCAGCTGCCGATAAAGAAAAAACAGATGCCGCTCAAGCTGAAGTAAAAAAACAAGTAGCCGAAGCGACTGCTGATATGCCAAAAATTACCACTGATGGCAAAATCAAAATTGAAAGCCGTGATGGTGCGTGGTCTTTCCAACCAATCGGTCGTGTTATGTGGGACGCAATGTCTACAGATGGTGACGGTGGTGATGAATACCACGGTTCTGAATTACGCCGCGCTCGTTTAGGTTTTGAAGGCAGCATTTACGATTGGGATTATAAATTTGAAGGTGACTTCGCTGAAGGTGATACTTCAATCAAAGACGCGTTTGTTGCATACAACACCAAATTAGGTGGTAACAAAGCCAACCTGAAAATGGGGCAATCACAAATCGCATTTGGTTTTAACACTGCTGCGAGCAGTAAATATATGACGTTCATCGATCGTCCTTTCTATGCTGACAAAATCACTTCACCAGCTCGTCAAAGTGGTTTAGTAGGTAAAATTGATGGTGGTATGTGGTCTTTAGCAACCTCTGTGACTCAAGGCTCAATAGGTGGTGGTGAAGCAGAAGAATCTGCAAACGGTACTACAGTCGCCGTTCGCGGTACAGTTTTGCCATATATGGCTGACAGTGCTCATTTAGTTCAGTTAGGCGCCGGCTACATGACTACTAGCTCGAATGCTGATAAGTTTGATTTCAACAATCACTTAACTGCCCATACTGATCCTCAGAAAATTCAAGCAAGAACACTTAATGCTTCACAGTTCGATGGCAGTGATGCTTATGGTGTAGATGCTGTTGGTATCTTTGGTTCATTCCACGTATTAGCTGAGTATAACGGTTTCACTGCCGACAGCAATGATGCGTTAGGTGACATTGATATTGACTCATATTCAGTTGAAGCTGGTTATTACTTAACTGGCGAATCAATGAAGATGAAACACGGTTTATGGGATGGTGTATCACCTAAGAATTCATATGGTGCATGGCAGATTGCTACACGTTTTGAAACGACTGAGATCGATGACAATGCTGATAATCAGCAAGCAGATATGTGGACTGTTGGTTTGAACTATATCCCAGTTAAAAACATTCGTCTGATGCTGGATTACAGCACAGTAACGAACTTCGAGTCTGACAATGCAGCAAGAGATGGTGTTGAACCATCAGCTATCAAATTCCGCGCTCAAGCGAAATGGTAGTTTAACTACGCATTTATGTTAGTTAGAGATAAGCCCTGCCCTTTGGTGGGGCTTTTTTCTGATTAGGAGATATTAGCAAGACAAGAGAAGACGATGACACAAGAAGAATTACACCACTACCACTCATTGCAGGAAATTCTCAGTCATGGACGTCTGACAGCACTGTTTCAACCTATTGTCTCACTGCATAACCAACAAATTTTTGGTTATGAAGCTTTGATAAGAGGCCCTTCTGATGGACCTCTTCATTCTCCGCTTACATTATTTGATACTGCCGTGAAACATGATTGTCTGGCAGAGCTGGATTTACTGTGTCGGGAAACAGCCATCAAACGTTATGGCCAACTCGGTCTCAAAGAAAAGCTCTTCATCAACACGACACCAGTCGCCATTTTAAACAGTGATTACCCACACGGTTTAACACTGCAATATGTTGAAGAAGCCGGGCTATCAGCCCAGCAGGTCATTATCGAATTAACCGAACAATATCCGATTGATGATTATGAATTGATGCGCACAGCCACCGAACATTACCGGGATATGGGCTTTTCCATTGCTATCGATGATTTGGGTGCAGGTTATTCTGGTTTACGTACATGGTCAGAACTTAAGCCTGACTTTGTCAAACTTGACCGTCATTTTATGCAAAACATTCATGAAGATCGGCAAAAACGTCAGTTCGTGCAATCCATGATTGATATTGCACAAAGTATTGGCTGTCAGGTCATTGGTGAAGGCATTGAAGTTCGTCAGGAATATATCACGGCTCAAAGTCTGGACATGCGCTTTGTACAAGGTTATTACTTTGGCAGACCCAATCGTAATCCACAAAAAGAACTCGACGCCAGCCTGTTTGCACAACGTAAAGAAACAACCCTGCAACGAACTGGCCGCCCCAGGGCCAATACATTAGTCAGTAGTCTGCTTACAGATTTAGACCCTGTCAGACATAACGATACGATTGATCGAATCTCAGATCGCTTCCAAAAGGCGCTCAAACTCAACGCTCTTCCGGTAGTTGATGATAATAATCGGGTTGTTGGCATCGTCTGGCGGGATGATTTTATGACCATGTACGCGAGCCGCTTTGGTCGCGAACTGTATGGCAGAAAACCCATTAAAGATTTTATGGATAAAAATCCCATCGTTGTTGAGACTGAGTTGCCACTGAAAAAGCTCAGTTACCAAATTACCAGTCAGGAAGCACACCACCAGCACAGCGTATTTGTGATTACTGAACAAGGCCGCTATCGCGGTGTCGGCAGCTTAATGGACTTGCTGCGTCAGATTACCGATATGCAAATCACCATGGCTCGTCATGCCAACCCACTAAGTGGCCTGCCAGGTAATGTGCCATTAAGTGAACATACCCGTGAAATTATCGAACAAAATCGTAACGTCACCGTCTGTTATTTCGACCTGGATAATTTCAAGCCATACAATGATATTTATGGTTATGGCAAAGGCGATAAAGTCATTAGTCTGACTGCTAAAACACTAACGGAATTTGTCGATCAGGACATCGATTTTGTCGGCCATGTCGGCGGTGATGATTTTATTATCTTGTTCGAAAGTAAAGACTGGCAGGAACGCTGTCAGCAGATTCTTCATGCGTTTGAAGCACTTTATCCGCAGTTATATAACTTAAGGCATCTTCAGCAACAGGGCATCAATGCGGTTGATCGGCATGGCAATGAAACTTTCTACCCGCTGCTTAGCTTATCCATCGGCGCAGTCAGAATTTTAGACTTTGCCAATATAAAAGCAGAAATTGATCTGACTGAATATGCCAGTAAAGCAAAATCAATGGCAAAACGGCTTACTGGTAACAGTCTGTATCAGCTTAAGCCAAGCAATGAAAATGACGTTGTCCAAAAACCACGTATACGTTTAGTGACTGAACAATAGTCGCTGACTAGACAGCCGTTTCGTAAGCGACCTGCTCCAGCACAAATTCGACACGTTGGCGAACCTTTTCACGTGTCTCGCGGAATAAGGCTATCACCTCTTCTTCTGTGCCTCGCATCTTTGCAGGATCAGGCAGGGGCAGGTGAACCTTTACCGTGTGTGGACTAAGTAATGGACACTGCTCCTCAGCGTTATCACATAATGTCACTAGCAAGTCCGCCCATTCCAACATTTCGCCATTCACACGGATGGATTCCTGCTGAGAAATATCAATCCCAACTTCAGACATGATTTTAATGGCGCGCTGGTTTTGTCCATGCGCCTCTATGCCAGCAGATTTAATCTCGACTTCTTCGCCGGCCAATGCTCTTGCCCAGCCTTCGGCCATTTGTGACCGGCATGAATTGCCTGTACACAAGAACATGACTCTTATCTTTTCCATTTCTAACCCTTTTTTTATAGCAGGCCGACCTTAACAAACCAATATGACAAAGCCGTTACGATGACATAACATTTTGATTTATTGTTAATTCCTAATTCAGACTTGAAGCTAACTGCATCGCTTCTGTTAAAATGCCTGTTTATCAAAGAATGAAGATCTCTATTGTGAAAAAACTCATTGGTCATATCCTTATCTCAGCAGCATTGCTGACGCCTATCTTCGCTCAAGCACAGACCACGCGTTATGTGTCGGATAAACTCGAAATTACCATGCGGAATGGGCAAGGGGTGAAATTCAACATCCGTAAAATGCTGGAGTCTGGTGCACGACTCGAAGTACTAGAAACCGATCCGGCAGGTTATTCAAAAGTCAGAACCACTGATGGTGTTGAAGGTTGGGTGCTAACCCGTTATCTAACCAATACCCCCAGCGCACGTGACCAACTTGAAGCCAGCCAAAAACGCGTTGCTAATCTGGAACTGGAAATTGCTAAATATAAAGAAGAGATATCATCTTTAAGTAACCAGAACTCTGACGTTGATACACAAAATATGTCGTTAAAAGAGAAGTCACAGCGTCTGAGCAAAGAACTTGATGATTTACGTCGAACAGCATCTAACGCTGTGGCGTTAGATAATGAAAACCGTCAGCTTAAAGAAAAGCTGCAGGAAATTGATCACGAAAATCAGTCACTCGTTATCGAAAACAATGCATTGAAAGATAACAGCACCCGTAGCTGGTTTCTAGTTGGCGCCGCAGTATTATTTGCCGGAATTCTATTAGGCATTATTCTGCCGCGCTTGAGAGTACGTAAAAAGGACAGTTGGGGTAGTCTCTAAGAGAGTTCAACTGTTTCATAAAAAAGGACGCTTTATGCGTCCTTTTTTTATTTATCAGCTCATATTCTATGCGCGTTTTTTGTGACCTTCTCTGAGGTGAGAAAGTCCCTCGCCTGCCAGAGAGCCACCGTCAATCTGATACGCCTTACCAAAACCTTTCACATAACGCCCCCCCATCGGCTTTAGTTTAAATAACTTAAAGTCGCTAAGTTGACTCAAACTCTTTATGCGATCGCCATGTCTGCTGCTTAAACAGGCAAGACCGCTATCCCAATCTGCAGAGTCAACAGCTAATAACTCAGCCGTGACACTGTATTGCACCCGTAGACGAGCAAATAGCTCGGCAGCAGAATCCTCATCCTCAATGATTAATACCGAGGCCCGGGCATGATGTTGTAAGTTTTTTGCATGCACAGCAATTTCACTAATCAACACATACAAACAGTCATCACCCACTGCAAATGGCGCATAGGAAGCGTAAGGTTCATTTTCCTCAGTTAAGGAAGACAGCAACAGACTCTTTCTACTGTTTACCATTGCCATAATTTCCTGACTGATTTTTTCTTCTAAGCCTTTATTATTCATAATTTCATTCTCACTGATATTGTTGTTGCATTGCCAGAAAACGTTGTTTTTGTTCTGCTAACAACTCACCTTTGTCATCTCGGCCAAGAAACACCTTAAAAATCACTTCACCCTCGGCATTTTCAAAGACAAAAGCATAGCTTTCCCGTCCACGATGTTGTTTATCCTGAAAACTGATCTGTTTCACTTGCTTAAGATTTAGATGACCGTGTAGCCCAGGAACAGGTCCATTCAAGTTATAGAAACCTTCGGCGACGCTGCCTTTAGGAAACGGCCCCTTAAATTCAAACACGCTGCCGCCATGAATAATGATGGTCACCATTGTGCCCCATTCGGAAAGCGTTTCCAGTAATTCCTGAGCCAGTTCTCCCGGCATTGCTGTGTCAGACATATATGCTCCTAAAAATCATATCGTACACCGAGTCTGATATCTTTACCCGGCATGTATAATTGTTGAAATGCGACGCGATAATATTGATCAGTCAAATTATTTACCGTCAAATCGACCGTGAAGTTTTTAAAGTCTCTTGGGGTCCACCTCGTATATAAATCAACCAATGTATAGTGTTCGTATTCTGTATTTACATCATTTGGTCGATGTTTTTGACTTTCAATACGTGATAATGTCACCCCAGCTTTAACACTATTTTGTAGCCACGAGTTACTCATATCCAATACCCATTTATCTGCTGGAATCGAAGAGATGGCTTCGCCTGTTTTTTTATCTTGACCTCTAGTTTGTCCATAACTCAACACTGCATTGAACGTATCAAACCGATAATTCATAGCCACTTCGAACCCTTGCAACTCCGCTTTATCAATATTTCTGTAATATGTGTTTCCCGGATTGGGTATTGGAGAAAAGATAGGATCATCGACTCTTTGTTCTATGAAATTATCCACATCATTGTGAAAAATATTGGCGTTAAATGTTAAAGCGTCAGATGAGCTCAACACATCAGACATGACATATTCAGTCATCAGCTCCCAATTTTGAGACTCCTCAGGCTTCAAATCAGAATTAGGCAGGAAGGTATTACAAAATCCAGGCCCCATACAAAAATGCGCCCCTGATGTGTACATCTCTTCTGAAGTAGGAGCTCGAAAAGCCTCATCATAACGTAGAGTAAAGTTCAGGTCAGGGCTTGCCTTCCAGATTAATGCTGCTGAAGGTGAAAACGCATTATCACTATGTTCTTCATCTAAATTATCAGCTTCAGTTTTGAAATAATCATAACGTGCACCCAGTTCCATATGCCATTTTTCGGCTATAGAAATATGAATTTCCGAAAAAGCACCTCATACATCTGTAGTTGCAGTTGGTGGTAATGGCCTGTTAGAACCACCGCGATCCGCATTTAATTTATCCTGATATCCATCCAAACCATAGATGAGAGCTATACCGCCAAACTCACTGCGATTATTAATATTCATGCCTAACGTACGAATTTCCGTCTTATCAAAACGTCCGTCAGAAGTCCGACTTTCATCCATTTTTGTTCGATCCCAATACAAGGTCAACTTCGTATTCACTAGAGAATTATCTGGATTAAAGTGATAATCAAATGAAGCTTGATCCGTTTGTGTTTCCCGATCGATCAAGAAATTTGATGTGGATACATCAGCAGCGCCATTGGATGGAATTCCACCGTTATTATAGGAGCGGCGAAAATCAAAAATTGCTACCTGATCATTATCAATAAACCAATCCAGTTTCGCCAATACACCTTTATCACGATCAGCTGAATTTTCGAGCTCATCACCGTTACCCAGTTCTAAATCATTACCATCACGGTAATACCCGGATAACAGTAAATCGACATTGCCAACTCGACTTGCAAGGGCAGCCGTTGTTGTCCAGTTATCACCATTTGATTGATAACCTTGCTTCACAAAACCGCCTAAATTATTGTCATGCAACAAGTCTGCTGCATGAATTGTATTTTGCGAAACCACCCCACCCAAAGCACCTGAGCCCCATAAAGAACTGCTCGGACCTTTAAGTACTTCCACATTTTTTAATAGTGATGGATCAAGAAAATAAGTGGGTCTGTGTCCAGAAACAAAATTTTGTCTGACACCATCGATTAACTGTAAGACACGGTTACCACCTAAGCCGCGTATATTTACCTCTTGTACCTGATTACGTGGTCCACCGGTCAGTGTGACATTAGGTAAATAGTTAACCAGCTGGGGAACAGAGGTGGCTTGCTGTTTTTCAATTTCTTCCTGACTGATCACACTGATATTACGACTACTGTTTTTACTATTCGTATCTCTTGTCGCCGTAATGGTGATTTCTTCAAGGTTACGATCTGCTGCGAAACTCAAACCTCCACTAATACTGAATAAAAATGGGGCCTGCATTAGCAGAACTAATTTTCGTAATTGCATAGTGTTATTTCCTGACATTCAAATATGATGCAGGAAAATTACCACTTAATACAAATGAGATCAATTATCATTTAGATGTAGATTAAAATATAATTCTTGCGTAGAATAAATATTTTCTGTCTTAACATGCCCGTAACAAACGATAAAAACATGGCTTTTATAATGATTAATAAAAAAATAGCTTCTCTTTTGTGCTCATTTCTTGTTCTGTTATTGTCTTTTTCTATCTCATCACTCGCGCTTGCAGAACCAATAAATCATCGTTTAGTCAGCGTTGATGGTAATGCCACAGAGATTCTACTTAGGTTAGGGTTAGGGAAACAGATTGTAGCTGCCGATATAACCAGCCAAGCATTATTACCTGAACAAGTCGAAAATTTAGGATACCACCGAACGTTATCTGCCGAAGGGCTGCTTCAATTACATCCTGATTTAGTTATCGGTAGTAACCATATGGGGCCTGAACCTACAATTTCTGCCCTCAAAAAAGCGAACATTCCTATTCTGCAACTTCATAGCCCAACTTCACTGAAACAACTTGAGATAAACATAGTGAAATTGGCCTCCCGAGTTAATGCTGACTCATCAGCCCAAAAACTCATAAAACAAATTGATAAACGACAAAAGTCATTACTTAAAAAACTGCCAGAAAAAAAACCATCAATGGTATTTCTTCTGGATATTGGTGAGCGCGGCTTATCCCAGGCTGGCACGGATACCACTGGCGATTCCCTAATCCAATTGCTTGGCGGTAAAAATATCAGTCAATTTAGTGGCTACAAATCGATTTCTGTCGAAGCCTTATTGGCAGTAAACCCAGATATTATCCTGGTTGGCAGTCGCTCAGACAGTTTGGATAGCGCCAAAAAATTAGTAGAGCGCCAACCTTTACTTCAACATAGTAAAGCGGGTAAAAATAATAATATTGTCAGCGTGAATGCAGCTACCTTAATTGCCGGGCTCAGCCTTGGGGCTCTGGCTGAAGCTGAACGACTCGCTGATAGGCTGTATTAGCCATCGACTCGTGACAATGCCTTATCAAACGCTATTCCGAAAACTTGCTTGGCCTTTTCTAGGCACTCTGCTTGTTATCGGCATTATTTTGTCTCTAACATCTGGCCCCATGAAATTATCGGGATGGCAGAGTTTATTAACTGTCTGGGATGGTGTTTTTCATACCGAACTTAGTCGCCTGAGTGATTATGAGAAGGTTGTTATCTGGGATCTTCGATGGCCTCGCACGTTATTGGCATTATTTATTGGTGCCTTATTGGCTATATGTGGCGCTGTAACACAAGGCTTATTTCGAAATCCCTTAGCAGATCCAGGCATTATTGGTGTGTCCTCTGGTGCAGGACTCGGAGCGGCACTCGCTATCGTAATATTTCCGGTAAGTTTCTCGGTCTTTGCAACACCTGTAGCGGCCTTCGTCGGTGGCTTAGTCACTAGTTTATTAGTGTACCGACTTGCACAATCCAGCCAGGGAAACACATCGGTGCTTATCTTGTTATTAGCTGGTGTGGCAGTCGCTGCTTTTACCGGTGCCGTTATTGGGTTTATGACATTCATAGCCAATGATCAGGCATTACGTGATTTAACCTTATGGGGTATGGGTTCATTGAATGGCGCCACACCTTTTATGCTCTGGCTTTCCGCGCTTTGTTGCCTGTGTCTGCTGGTTTTTTATCAGTATTGTGCAAAAGCATTGAATGCTTTATTGCTAGGTGAAGCTGAAGCTGCACACTTGGGTATCGATACTGAGCGGCTAAAACGTCAATTAATTATTGCTACAGCGATTGGTATTGGCATTGCTGTCTCCGCCTCAGGCATTATCGGCTTTATCAGCCTTGTTGTACCTCACTTAATCCGTATGACATTAGGCCCTGATCACCAACGCTTATTGCCCTTATCTGCCATAACTGGTGCGGCACTATTATTACTAGCTGATGTAGCTGCCCGTGTCTGGCTTGCTCCAGCCGAACTTCCAGTTGGCTTAGTCACGGCATTGATTGGCGCACCATTTTTTGTTTTTCTTCTCTTACAGCAACGTCAGCGTTTAAGTACATTGTAGAACGATGATGACCAGTTTAACTTTGCAACACCTCAATATTGCTCATGACGGACGCTCTATCCTGAATATAGAGCATGCTGAAGTTGAGCCTGGAGAATTTATTGCTGTTCTGGGTCCCAACGGAGCGGGAAAAACCAGTTTATTTCGTGCGATTACCACAGAATGGAAGCCCAGCTCAGGAAGCATTTTTTTACATGATAAAAATGTCGATAACTGGTCTCGCCGGGAGCGAGCCAAACATCTCGGTATATTACCTCAAGCATCACAATTAACTTTTCCATTTAGTGCCAGTGAGGTCGTTGAAATAGGGGCTACACCGTTATCTTTACCTACAGACGAGCTTGTCAGCCAAACACGTTTTTGGATGGAAAAAACTGATACATGGCAATTTGCTGATCGACTCTTTACCAGTCTCTCAGGTGGTGAACGACAGCGTGTGCAACTAGCACGAATATTACTTCAGGTATCACAAGCCAAAAAACCACCTGTGGTCTTGCTTGATGAGCCGACATCAGCACAGGATTTAGGTCAACAGCATCACTTATTACAATTAGTTCGTCAGCTCAGTCATGAAGCGCATTTCTCAATTGTGGCTATTTTGCATGATCTTAACCAGGCAACACGTTATGCCGATAAGATCTGGTTGTTAAATCAGGGTAAAATGTATGCTCAAGGTTTACCGCAGGAGATATTAACACCTGATACCGTCAGCGCGGTCTGGGGTTATCTTCCTGAAAAACTGGTCACCCAAGCAGGAAATAACGTTCTAATTTAATGACTCTATATGACTGATAAAAGCAGCTATGAGCTGAGTGGCATCCTAAAACAAGCACTCTTGTACAAAAAGCATTTAGTCAAAGCCAATATCATAGCGATACTGGCTACACTTTGTGCCGTGCCTGTGCCGTTATTATTGCCGTTAATGGTCGACGAGGTACTACTCAACAAACCCGCATCAACAGTCGCCTTTATTCAACAATTAACCCCTGATAACTGGCATGGTCCGGTTTTGTATATTTTGGCGGTATTGCTGTTTACTTTGGTGTTACGTGTGGCCTCCGTTATTTTAAATGTCGCTCAATCGCGCTATTTCACGCTTATTGCCAAACGTATTACTTTCCGCATCAGACAAAAGCTCATTAAACGACTGGGCCGAATTGCCATCAGCGAATATGAGACCCGTGGTAGCGCTGGTATCGCATCACATTTTGTCACTGATATTGAAGTGATTGATAACTTTATTGGCAACACCATCAGTCGTTTTATTGTGGCGACACTAAGCATTATCGGCACGGCAGTTATATTGCTATTTTTACACTGGCAACTGGCTTTACTGATTTTATTTATGAATCCCCTGGTGATTTATTTCACCATGGTGGTCGGTAAACATGTCAAAGAACTCAAAAAGAAAGAAAACTCGGCCTTTGAAATTTTCCAGCAAAGCCTGACCGAAACCTTAGATGGAATCCAGCAGATACGCACTGCTAATCGGGAAAAGCATTATCTGCAACGCGTCATTGATAATGCTCGACAGGTCAGAAATCATGCCTCGGAATTTGCCTGGAAAAGTGATGCTGCAAACCGTTTTTCCTTTGTGATATTCCTGTTTGGTTTTGATGTATTTAGAGCTGTCAGCATGTTTATGGTGATTTTCTCTAATCTAAGTATTGGTGAGATGTTCGCGGTATTTGGTTACCTGTGGTTTATGATGGGGCCAGTGCAGGAAATACTGAATATTCAATATTCTTTTTACTCTGCCAGTGCAGCTGTCTCTCGTCTTAATAGTTTATTTAGCATGCACGAAGAAGTCCGTTACAAAAGAGAGATTAATCCTTTTGTAAATGGGCAACCAAGCAGCATCCGCATTGAAAACTTACACTTTAAATATGGGGATAATAATAAAGTCCTCAGTGGGGTATCACTCAATATCAAAGCGGGTGAAAAAGTGGCGCTGGTCGGAGCCAGTGGTGCAGGAAAATCAACCTTAGTGAATGTGTTATTAGGTTTATATCCAGCCGATGAAGGCATGGTATTTTTTAATGATGTACCGGTGAGTAAAATTGGTTTGGATACCGTTCGCGAGCATGTGTCCACTGTCTTGCAAAGCCCTGCTTTGTTTAATGATACGGTTCGTCAAAATATAACGATGGGTCGTGTTTATAAAGATGATGCTATCTGGGAGGCCATTCGAATTGCTCAGATAGAAACGGTCATTCAGGATTTGCCTCAGCGGCTGGATACTATTATTGGTCGTGATGGCGTGAAATTATCAGGTGGTCAGCGTCAACGTTTAGCCATTGCCCGCATGGCATTAGTCAATCCAAGCGTTGTCGTACTGGATGAAGCCACCTCTGCCTTAGATAGCGATACCGAATTTCAGTTACATAATGCTTTAGAACAGTATCTGGAAAATCGGACGACGATTATTATTGCCCACCGTCTGAGTGCCGTGAAACAAGCCGATCGTATTATCGTATTTGATGGTGGAGAAATTATTGCCGAAGGCGACCATGATTCATTGATTAATCAGGATGGTTTGTACCAAAAGCTTTACGCTCAGCAGATATAAAAAAGCCCGGTTAAACCGGGCTTTTTTTGATTTACTATCGACGCTTGAGTTGTTCAATATCCCGAACAGCCCCTTTCGCCGCCGAAGTGGTCAATGCCGCATAGGCTTGCAGCGCTAAACTCACTTCACGTTCGCGACCAACAGGTTTCCATGCATCATCCCCTTTCGCTTCCATGGCTGCACGACGATGAGCCAGCTCTTCATCGCTCAACGCAACATTGATCTTACGGTTAGGGATATCGATATGAATGATATCTCCTTCTTCAACCAGACCAATATTACCGCCTTCTGCCGCTTCAGGAGAGGCATGACCAATGGATAAACCGGATGTACCACCTGAGAAACGGCCATCAGTTAACAAAGCACAGGCTTTACCCAAGCCTTTTGATTTCAGGTAGCTGGTTGGATACAACATTTCCTGCATGCCTGGTCCGCCTTTTGGTCCTTCATAACGGATAAGGACAACATCACCTTCTTTGATGTCGCCTCTTAAGATAGCTGCCACAGAATCATCTTGTGATTCAAAAATACGGGCCGGGCCAGAGAAGGTCAGAATAGACTCATCAACACCCGCTGTTTTCACAATACAACCGTCTTCGGCCAAATTGCCATATAACACCGCGAGACCACCATCCTTACTATAAGCATGTTCAATATCACGAATACAGCCATTTTCACGGTCCAGATCCAACTCAGGCCAGCGACAATTCTGACTAAAGGCCTGTTGGGTTGGAATACCTGCAGGGCCTGCAAGATAACGTGTTAATGCTGGTTCATACTGGCTACGTTTCACATCCCATTGTTTTAAACCTTCACCCATAGTTTTGCTGTGAACGGTCGGTGTATCTGTATGTAACAAACCGCCAGCGGCTAATTCACCCAGAATAGAGATAACACCACCAGCACGGTGAACATCTTCCATATGGTATTTATTGGTAGCAGGCGCGACTTTACATAAGTTCGGAATTTTACGAGACATACGATCAATATCTGCCATCGTGAAATCCACTTTTGCTTCATTCGCTGCGGCTAATAAATGCAGCACGGTATTGGTCGAACCACCCATAGCAATATCTAAGGCAATGGCATTTTCAAATGCAGCTTTTGTCGCAATAGAACGTGGCAATACGTCAACTTCATCATTTTCGTAATAACGTTTTGCTAAATCAACAATGCGGCGGCCCGCTTCCAGAAACAGCTCTTCACGATCTGCATGGGTGGCTAATAAAGATCCATTGCCTGGTAAGGATAGACCTAAGGCTTCTGTCAGGCAGTTCATTGAGTTTGCAGTAAACATACCTGAACATGAACCACATGTCGGACAAGCACTACGCTCAACCTGCTCAACATCCGCATCGCTGACATGTTCATCAGCTGCCTGCACCATGGCATCAACCAGATCCAACTTGACATCTTTGCCAGCTAATTTTGTTTTACCGGCTTCCATCGGACCACCAGAAACAAAAATCACCGGAATATTCAGGCGCATTGCTGCCATTAACATCCCAGGCGTAATTTTGTCGCAGTTGGAGATACAAACGATGGCATCCGCACAATGCGCGTTAACCATATACTCAACAGAGTCAGCGATAATGTCGCGCGATGGCAAACTATAAAGCATACCGCCGTGCCCCATAGCGATACCATCATCAACAGCAATGGTGTTAAATTCTTTCGCAACACCGCCCGCTTTTTCAATTTCGCGCGCAACTAATTGACCCAGATCTTTTAAGTGAACATGTCCTGGCACAAACTGTGTAAACGAGTTAGCAACGGCAATGATAGGTTTATTGAAATCATCATCTTTCATTCCTGTAGCGCGCCATAAGGCGCGTGCGCCAGCCATATTTCTGCCAGCAGTAGATGTTCTTGAACGATATTGAGGCATGCGAAATCTCTCCAGAATCTATTTTTGCTCCATGTAACTCTTAGATCACACGGTTATAATCTGATAAATTTTACACGACACTTGGCAAGTGTGCTGAGTCTGAGATAAAAAGAACATAATGAACGACACTGTAAAGCCGATCACACCACAAAATTTAGCCACAACGACAAGCTGGTTTCGTACAGCCGCGCCTTATATTCATAGTCATCGTGGCGCTACGTTTGTGATTGCTTTTGATGGTGAAACTATTGATAGTCAAGAGTTTGAGCCGTTATTACATGACATCTCGATTCTGAATAGTTTAGGTATCAAACTTGTACTGGTGTATGGCGCCAGACCGCAAATTGAAGCCAGCTGCATTCAACAGAATATTCCTGTTCGTTACCATAGCGGTTTGCGGGTAACCGACGATGTCAGTCTCGTTATCGCCAAAGCCGCGATTGGTAAACTTCGCCTCGATATTGAATCGAAATTATCCTTTGGTTTACCTCACACCCCGATGGCCGATGCCCGCATTCGCTGCATCAGTGGCAATTTAGTTATAGCCAGACCAGCTGGCATTATTGATGGTGTCGATCTGGGTCATACTGGTGAAGTTCGTCGTATCGACAGTGAAGGCATTAATCAGCAGTTAGCTGCAGGAAATATCGTATTGCTACCGCCACTGGGTTACTCCTTAACTGGTGAAAGCTTCAATGTTTCAGCTGAATCTATCGCGACCGAAGTGGCTACCGCTTTGCACGCTGACAAATTGATTTTTATTGGCCATAGTAATAAAGCAATGCCCCGTGAGCTGACAGTCGATGAAGCACAAAAAACATTGTCGTCTCATCCTTCACTACCTGCAGCAGTCAAGGCATGTAAGGCAGGTGTGACTCGGGTTCATATTCTGGACAGAGCCATCAACGGCGTATTGCTACAAGAACTCTTTAGTCGTGATGGTGCTGGCACACTGGTTACAGCCACCTCGTTTGAAACAACAAGAAGCGCTGTGATCGATGATGTGGGTGGGATATTAGAATTACTGCAGCCATTAGAAGAAAAAGGCATTGTTGTAAAACGGTCCAGGGAATTACTCGAACGTGAAATTGATCATTTCACCGTTATGGAGCGTGATGGCAGTGTGGTCGCTTGTGCTGCGCTCTACCCTTATCCGGAAAATGATATGGCAGAACTCGCTTGTCTCGCTGTTTCCAATCATTATCAAAGCCATGGTCGTGGTAAACAGTTATTAGCGGTATTAGAACAATCCGCCCAGGCACAAGGCATTAATAATCTCTGTGTGCTGACCACCCAAACAGCGCATTGGTTTTTGGAACAAGGTTTCAAGCCGGCAGAAATTGCGGATCTCCCCGTAGCCAAGCAAGCACTGTATAACTATCACCGTAATTCACGTGTATTTAGAAAACAGCTGACTTAGCGAATTTTTTTATTACTCAGCTTGCGACGGTACTCAGGGAATAATAATGGCGCGAATTCGTGTAGTGCTTTTTCATAAACACGACGTTTGAAAAACACGATTTCATCGACAGGAGTCCAGTAGTCCACCCAACGCCAGTCATCGAATTCAGGTTTTTCATGTAAGTTAAGTTTGACGTCTTCTTCCTTGCCAGTAAATCGCATTAAAAACCAGCGTTGCTTCTGGCCAATGCAAAGCGGCTTATTACCATATCTCAGGTAGCGTTTTGGCAACCTATACCGCAACCACCCGCGAGTAGAAGCAATTAACTCAACATGTTGTGGCAGTAAACCTACCTCTTCCGTAAGCTCACGATAAGCCGCTTGCTCAGGAGTTTCATGGGATTTAATCCCCCCCTGAGGAAACTGCCACGAATCATGTTGCGCACGTTGCGCCCACAACACCTGATTCTCTTCGTTGCAGAGTATTATCCCTACATTAGGCCTGAAGCCATCTTTATCAATCACGACTTAAGTCTCTGGCTGGCTGAGCGCAATCGCCCCCAGCGGTTTATTCTCAATTAGTGATTAGATTATTAAAAGCACTGTCAGTATGCAATGCATTTTGACATACAATAGTCGTATTTTTTATTCAAACGGAGACTTTCCTTGCATCATGGCGTTGGCAATTTTTGATTTAGACAATACTTTATTGGCTGGTGATAGCGACTATTTATGGGGCCGATACCTGTGTGAAAATAACATTGTAGATGAAGCTTCTTATCGAGTAGCCAATGATCGTTTCTATCAGGAATACGTTAATGGCACACTGGATATCTATGCATTTCTAGAGTTTATATTTACGCCTTACGCAAATCACTCAATGCAGGAACTTGAAAGCTGGCGTGCGGCATATCTGGAAGAAAAAATTAAACCTATCATTCTGCCAGCAGGCATTGAGCTCATCGAAAAACATCGTGATCAGGGTGATACCTTACTGATCATTACTGCCACGAATAGCTTTCTGACCCAACCTATCGCTGAGCAGTTAGGTATTGAACATTTAATCGGGACAGATCCTGAAATGATTAATGGCGCATTTACTGGCAAAGTCTCTGGCACACCGTCGTTTCAGCATGGCAAGGTCGAGCGTTTAAAAATGTGGTTAAACCATCGGGATGAAACAATGGAAAATAGTACTTTCTATAGCGATTCTCACAACGACATTCCTTTATTAGAGCTAGTTGATACTGCTGTAGCTGTTGATCCAGATGACAAGCTTGAAGCTGTCGCCAAGGAAAAAGGCTGGAAAATTCTCAGTTTGCGTTAATAATTGTTACAATTCATCGTTTTTTATCATTCATAATCAGGCCGTCAATATGGAATGGGAAGTTGTTATTGGGTTAGAAATTCATACCCAACTCGCCACCAAGTCTAAAATTTTCTCTGGTGCTGCCACCGCATACGGTGCAGAACCCAACACACAAGCATGTGCTGTGGACTTAGGTTTACCGGGCGTATTACCTGTGCTCAACGCCGAAGCAGTCAGAATGGCTATTAAATTTGGCCTCGCCGTTGATGCTGAAATTTCTGATCGCTCAGTATTTGCACGCAAAAACTACTTCTACCCTGATTTACCAAAAGGCTATCAAATCAGCCAATATGAATTACCTGTTGTCGGTAAAGGCCATATCAATATTGAGTTGGAAGATGGTACAGAAAAAGTCATTGGCATTACCCGTGCTCACCTTGAAGAAGATGCTGGTAAATCGCTGCATGAAGATTTTGATGGCGAGACTGGTATTGATTTAAACCGTGCTGGCACACCTTTACTAGAGATTGTTTCTGAACCCGATATGCGTAGCGCTAAAGAAGCGGTTGCCTATATGAGAAAAATTCACTCTCTGGTTCGCTATCTCGAGATCTGTGATGGCAATATGCAGGAAGGTTCTTTCCGCTGCGATGCTAACGTTTCTATTCGCCCCAAAGGCCAGGAAAAATTTGGTACTCGTGCAGAGCTGAAAAATATCAACTCTTTCCGCAATGTTGAACGCGCAATCAATTATGAAATAGAACGTCAGATTGATGTGCTGGAATCGGGTGGTGAAGTAATTCAGGAAACCCGTCTGTACGATGCAGATAAAAATGAAACACGGGCAATGCGCAGTAAAGAAGAAGCCAATGACTACCGCTACTTCCCAGATCCTGATCTGCTGCCTCTTATCATTGAAGAAGAAACCATAGACGAAATCAGAGCCACATTACCTGAATTACCGAATGAAAAACGTGACCGTTTTGTTAATGAACTAGGCTTATCTTTATATGATGCATCGGTATTAACGAGCAGCCGTGAGTTAGCAACTTACTTTGAGTCATTGTTGAAAGCCACAGGCGGCAAAGATCCTAAACAGTGTGCTAACTGGGTCATTGGTGACGTATCGGGTGCATTAAACAAGGCTAATCTGGATATCTCAGAATCACCTGTCAGTGCAGAGCAGCTGGCTAGCGTATTAAACAGAATTAGTGACAACACTATTTCCGGCAAAATTGCTAAAACGGTATTTGAAGCATTATGGGCTGGCGAAGGCAAAGATGCGGATGAGATCATTGAAAGCAAAGGCCTGAAACAAGTCACAGATACCGGCGCTATTGAAGCGATGGTGGATGAGGTTCTGGCAAATAACCCAGATCAGGTTCAACAATACCGCGATGGCAAGGAACAGCTAATTGGCTTTTTTGTAGGTCAAATTATGAAAGCCTCAAAAGGTAAAGCTAATCCTGCCCAGGTCAATGAATTATTGAAGAAAAAACTCAACGGATAATCAATATCCTGAGCTAAGCGAAACCGAAAAAGCCGCATTGATGCGGCTTTTTTATTTTCAATTTTACGCTCTCATTGTGAGGCAGCTCACAAATTCCTACTCGCCTGATTCCCCTTAACCGCTAAACGATGTAGTATCACTCGATGGATTTGTTACGCTTTTTTGACTACGGCGATAAAAGCCAATGATGGAGCAAAGGTTCACCAACCAATGAAGTTTGTACAGGAGCACCTCCCCGCCAAGACGGGTTTGAATAAATTACCGTCGGCCTCTCCCTTACCTGAAGCCAATTGGGTTCTCGTTTTCGGTTCTGTGAGCCGATTTAATGATAAAGGTTTCGCTAAAACCTTAAAAAAACGCTATCCAAACGCAGAAATCATTGGCTGTACCACATCTGGTGAGATTACAGGTGATGGTGTTTATGACGACAGCATTCATATCACGGCGATGCAATGGGAACGAAGCACCTTAAGGTTTATCAGCAAGGCAGTTAATAGCATGGAACAGTCCCATGCTCTGGGCGCACAAATCGCTGCTGAATTAAAAATGGACGATCTGAAAGGCGTCTTTGTACTGAGTGATGGTTTAAATGTAAATGGCTCAGAATTGGTAGAAGGCCTGCAGGAAGTTTTACCAAACGTTCCTATCACAGGCGGCTTAGCAGGTGACTCTGCTGAATTTAAACAGACCCTATTAATCAATAATGACAAGATTCAGGATCGTGTTGTCATTGCCGTCGGTATTTATGGTGAGGATGCCATTGTTACCAGTGGCGCCTTAGGCGGCTGGCAACCATATGGCCCGCCTAGACAAATTACTCGTTCAAACAAAAATATTGTGTATGAACTGGATAATAAACCTGCATTACCCCTCTATAAGATGTATATCGGTTATTACGCCAATCAACTACCAGCATCAGGACTGAATTTCCCATTCGCGATCATGGATGAGAAAAATATCAATGTAATCAGAACCTTGCTTTCAATTAATGAAAAAGAAAACAGTCTGACCTTCGCCGGTAATATTAAAGAAGGTTCAACTGTACGTTTTCTAAAGTCAGATCATGACCGTTTAGTACTTGGTGCTAGTGAAGCAGCCAGACAAATTCTGCAAAAAGACGTGAATATAAATGATAAAGCGCTGGCTATTTGCGTAAGTTGCGTCGGACGTAAACTGGTAATGGAAACACAAGTCTCTGATGAAATCTTTGCTGTTCAAAGACTACTAGGTATGCAGACAGGTATTACCGGATTTTATTCAAACGGTGAAATCTGTTCTGGGGAAGATGACAGTCATAGTTTATTACATAACCAAACAATGACTATCGCCTATTTAAGTGAGCACATAGCCTGATTAAATCAGGCTATTTCTCTTGCTGCTGCTAACAATGCCAGTCTGGCAATAACGCCATACGCATAAAAACGATTAGGCTCAGCGTCTGGCAGATCGCTCTGATCTGGGTTACTGCAGGACTGAGCAAAAGCTAATGGCTCAAAGTGCATGCCAGGCGCATTTAAATTCTCATTCACGCCGCGTCCGGTGTGCACACGATAAAACCCACCTACCACATAGTGATCCATCATATAGATAACTGGTTCAGCCACCGCCTTTTCTGTCCCTAATGTTTCAAAGGTATATACCCCTTCCTGTACCAAGACATTATCAACAACCAAGCCTTCTTTTGCGGATGACATTTTATTTCGCTGTTTGCGATTGAGATTCTCAATTTCCTCAGCACTTTTAACCGTCATGATTCCCATGCCATAAGTCCCGGAATCAGCTTTTACAACAACAAACGGTTCTTTGTCGATATCGTATTCAGCATATTTGGCACGAATTGAGGCCAACAAATTATTTACATTTCTGGCCAGACAGTCTATTCCCGATTTTTCTTTGAAGTTCACCTCGCCACATTGAAGTGTGAGTGGTGAAACCAACCAAGGATCAATACCAATTTGTTCAGCAAATTCTTTTGCCACACCGTTATATTGCGTGAAATGATCAGATTTTTTTCTGGTAGACCAGCCCGCACGTAATGGTGGAATAACTTCTTGCTCAAGGTTTTCCAGAATTTCAGGACGCCCCGCTGATAAATCATTGTTCAATAAGACAAGGCAAGGTGAGAAATCACCGACAGCAACCCGGTTACCGATTCTAACTAACGGCTCCAGAGTAATTTTTTTACCTGATGGCAAATCAATACTCATAGGTTCTTTAATATCTTCCAACAAGCTACCGATTCGTGCTTCCATACCGGCTTTCTGAAAAATATCCCGTAATGTCTCCAGGCTTTCTAAATAGAATAGATTTCGGGTGTGGTTTTCAGCCACAATTAACACACGCTTGGCAGTAGGACAGGCACGTTCAACTGCCGCTTGGGCCGCATGAATGCACAAAGGGATAAATGAAGGGTTGAGGTTATTAAATCCCGCTGGGAAAAGATTGGTATCTACCGGAGCCAGTTTGAAACCCGCGTTGCGTAAGTCTACCGACGCATAAAAAGGCGCAGGTGTTTTCAACCACTGCTGCCTTAACCATGTTTCGACTTGCGTCTGCTTTTCTAACAATATTGCCTCTAATTTTAAAAGAGGCCCATTGAGTGCTGTAGTTAAATGTGGGACACCTGAAGTCATGGTTGGCTCGCTTGTGATTTTAAAGTGTAGAGATCAGTATAAATATCGATAAGAAGAGACATGGGACACAAATTTGATATTTCAAGTCATTCATACTTTACCATTGTGAAATTGGGGCTCGCTGATATCGTTATTCAACTCAAGTCATCACTAGCCTGTAAAACAAAAATGGGTTATCTTCGTCTGAACTACAATTATAAAATAATTCAGGTATAGCATTGTCGTGAACCAGAGTGATAACGAATTTAACGGCCTAAAGGTGATGGTGATTGATGACAGTAACACCATTCGCCGCACAGCTGAAACACTGTTAAAAAAAGCTGGTTGTGATGTACTGACGGCTGATAATGGATTTGAAGCTTTACCCGTTATCAGCGCTCATCACCCAGATATTTTGTTTATTGACATTATGATGCCACGACTGGATGGATATCAGACCTGTGCATTAGTTAAAAATAACCCTAAATTTAGGGACATACCCGTAGTAATGCTCTCCAGCAAGGATGGTTTATTTGATAGAGCAAAAGGGCGCGTTGTAGGGGCTGAACAATATTTAACCAAGCCTTTTACTCGTGAAGACTTACTCGGTGCCATCCGAACACATTTGCTGGAAAAAACTCAGGACGCAAATTAGCTTATGGCTCGAATTTTAATCGCTGACGACTCTCCTACTGAAGTTTATGTTCTACAAAAACTATTAGAAAAGCATGGTCATCAGATTTTAGTTGCCGAAGATGGTGAACAAGCAGTTAGTATCACACAGACAGAGCAACCCGACTTAGTATTGATGGATGTGGTGATGCCTAATCTAAATGGATTTCAGGCGACACGTATTCTAAGCAGAGATGATGACACGCGTCACATTCCCATCATTATCGTCTCCTCAAAAAATCAGGAAACCGATAAGATGTGGGGACTTCGCCAAGGGGCAAAAGGCTATCTTGGTAAACCCGTCTCAGAGGATGAGATCATTGAGCAGATTCAATCGTTGCTGGATAAATGACTATGATGCAACCACAATCACCTGAAGACATCATTGCCATACTGCAGGACATCGAACGGCGCAGTAGACAGAAAGCCGCAGGTTTAACGCAGCAGGAAACACTTGGGCAAAGTTGGTCGGCTATTGGATTCCGTGTTGCTAATCACCACTTTGTTATTCCGTTAAACGATTCAAGAGAAGTTTTTCCAGTACCAGAACATGTCACCGCTGTTCCTAAAGCTAAGTCATGGGTATTTGGTATTGTGAACCTGCGGGGTGAATTATTGCCGGTGCTGGATCTTAAGCATTATCTTCTCGACAAACCCAGCAGAGTCTCTAAGCGCAGCCGCATCATCGTAATTAATGACGCTGATATCAACAGCGGTTTATTAGTCGATGAAGTTTACGGGCTCAAACATTTTCAACGTGAACCGGATGAAATAAATACACCGTCTCATAAAGATATTTCGCCTTATCTAACCGGCACGGTTTATCAACAAGACACACAATGGGACGTTTTCAGTTTTTCAAAACTTATTGAAGATGAAAGGTTTATTAATGCTGCCGCATAATAATTTGATATCAGGACAAGATATATGAACTCAACCAGCAAGCTTTTATTTTCGTCGCTGAAAAACAGTAAGAACTGGCCAGGATTACTAGCCTTTATCGTGCTGTTTGCTCTGTCATTGGCAGGTTTAGCTCTTATTGCTACCGGGTTTTATACACTTATCTATCCCAACCTGCTCTTTGTTGTCATCGGGGTCGGTGTGTTATTTATTCTCAGTACCCTTGCAGCAATCAATCTCTGCTTCCCCACTATCCAGCAGTTAAAAGTCTCACTGGATAAAATGGAATTACAAAACCGCCATAATCAGGATGCCATTCTTCGTTTACTTGATGAAATGGGCGATCTGGCCGATGGTGATCTCACGGTTAGTGCAACCGTTACTGAAGATATCACCGGCGCTATCGCTGACTCAGTAAACTACACCATTGACGCATTAAGAAGCCTGGTTGAGCAAATTAACTCAACCACCATGCAAGTAGCTTCTGCCGCACAAGAAACTCAGGCAACAGCATTACACCTGACTGATGCCAGTGAGCATCAGGCCCAGCAAATTACCGAAGTAAGTTCATCTATTACTCAAATGGCAGGGTCTATCGAACAGGTATCCCGAAGTGCCAGCCAGTCATCTGACGTGGCAAAACAATCTGTATCTCTGGCAATACAGGGTAACGGTGCGGTGAAAAAAGCAATTCACGGTATGGATACTATCCGTGAACAAATTCAGGAAACATCAAAACGGATTAAACGGTTGGGTGAGAGCTCGCAACAAATCGGCGACATTGTTGAACTGATTAACGATATCGCTGAGCAAACCAATATCTTGTCATTAAACGCCGCTATTCAAGCTGCGATGGCAGGTGAAGCAGGTCGTGGGTTTGCGGTCGTTGCTGACGAGGTTCAGCGTCTGGCGGAACGTTCTAGTAATGCTACCCGACAGATTGATGCGCTGGTTAAGACAATTCAAAGTGACACCAACGAAGCGATCAGCTCTATGGAGCAAAGTACGACTGAAGTAGTTGCTGGAGCTAAGCTATCACAGGATGCCGGTACATCTCTTGAACAGATTGAAAGCGTTTCTCATCAATTGGCCG
Organism: Methylophaga sulfidovorans; assembly: GCF_900114205.1. GTDB lineage: Bacteria > Pseudomonadota > Gammaproteobacteria > Nitrosococcales > Methylophagaceae > Methylophaga > Methylophaga sulfidovorans. The sequence goes on along the minus strand of NZ_FOSH01000007.1, from coordinate 148,390 downwards.
AGCTTATCAACAACATCTCTGATAATGCCAAACAACAGGCAACAGCCGCTGTGACAACGTCTGAAAACATGAATGTTATTCAGGAAATCACTATGCAGACATCAACTGGTACCAACGAAAGTGCAGCCTCAATTGGTCGACTACTCGAATTAACCAACGAACTGCGTAAGTCTGTTTCTGGCTTCAAACTGCCACGCTAAGCTTATCTGGAGAAAGTCATCTAATGGCACAACTCATCAAAGGCAATTACGATGCATTAGTCTGGCTGCAAGATGAATTGCAGCAGTCGCTTGCTCATGCCTTGGCGGCCATGAATAATTTTCTCGATGGTCAGGCTGACGATAAACTACTCACCGATACCATCGAATCGCTGTATCAGGTAAAAGGCACACTGGACATGATTAATATGTCTGGTGCAGCCATGCTGACAGAAGAAACCCAAAAAGCTGTCCGAGCATTACAGAATAATCAGGTAACAGATATATCTGCAGCACAAGATGCCATTGTAAAATCGCTATTGCTATTACCTAATTATTTAAAACTGCTGAATAACGACTTCCGGGATCACCCTCTGGCACTGCTGGAGTTAATCAATGAACTAAGAAAAGCGTATAAGGCAGAAACAAAAACCGAAATGGAGATGTTCAATCCGAGCTTCTCTGTGGTATTACCAGACAGTATCGCGCCCAACCCCACACGGAAAATTCCTGCCTTAAAAATTGAGCAGCATAAACTGGGTCATGTTTTTCAAGTATTGCTATTACAGTGGTTACGTAAGCAGGATGAGGATAGTTTGAGACAAATGCATGCGATTGTGCATTTCTTACGATTATCCAGCCACCAGGAAAAAGTCTGTTTATTCTGGTGGACGACTGAAGCTTTCATTGAAGCTATTGAACACCAAGGCCTGACCTCTGCCGGCCAGATAAAACCATTAATGGGCAAACTGGTTCAGCCGATCAAGCAACATAGTGAATCGGGTGAAGCGGCATTACAGTTAAATTTCCCTGAAGAACTGGAAAAGCAATTACTCCTCGCTATCGCCAGAGCCAGCAGCCGTGGCCCTAATGTCACACTGTTAAAAGCCACTTTACAGCTCTATTTCTTTGATCAACGCTCACGTATCTATGGCATGAGTGATAATGCATTAGGCGATGCACATCTGGCTTTACTCGAGCAGCTACAGGATATTAAAGATCAGCTTGATCAACATGTGCACGATAATGACATCACTGCTGAAACCATCGAATCGACGACAAAACAGCTACAAAGCATGTCCGACACATTGGCCTTACTTGCAGAGTACGAAGCCAGTAATTTATTACACCATCAGGTAGAACAGCTTAATGCCATTACAAACAGAGGTGATCTTCCTGAGGACGATGACTTAACCCTGCTTGCTGACAGCCTGTTGCAGGCCGAATCATTACTGCAGTCAACCACACAGGCTAACGTTAATGATCAATTACGTCAGTCAGTGATGTCTGAATGTTTACTCGAGTTAGCTAACATCAAAGAAACACTGACTTTGATGGAAAAGTCCGAGCGATATGTGGATGGACTGGGCGATACAGAACAACAGCTCATTCTGATAGCTGGCAGTCTAGATATGCTGAATCAGGGTACCGCAGCAGAAATCATCCAGCTGACATCGGATACGTTGTCTGAATATAACGTAGGTAACAAAGAATTTTCTGCTGCTAAATTACAAGAGCTTGCGGATATCATTGCCTGTTGTGAACTATACATGGAAGGCATTCGTCATCACGGCCATGCTGATGATGAGTATTTATTAACTGCAAAAACAAAGCTGCATGAATTTGATGATGTCAGCGAATCACCTGTTGAACCTGAATTCACAGTCGAAACAGAGATAACGCCGCAAGAGACTGCTGCAGATCCTACTGAAGAGGCTGTTGAGCTTATCATGTTAGATGCTGAGCCAGCCTTATCTTTCACTGATGATGAGACGCCACTCAGTTTACTCGAAGAAGAGCCAAGCAATCCGGTTTCAGATGAGACAACACACAGCAATTTACCTTCTGCTGATCTTTGGCAATTTGCTGGAGGGATAGACAGAGAAGTAGCTGAAATATTTATCGAAGAAGCTACAGAAGTTTTACAAGAGTTAGCACGACAGATCCCCGCCTGGATTAATGAAAACGATCAGATAGCGCTGGCAGAAACCCGCCGTCATTTTCATACGCTTAAAGGCAGTGGCCGAATGGCCAATGCCACCGTCATTGCAGAGCTCTGCTGGGCTGTTGAAGATGTATTAAATCATGTGATTGAAGGCAGTCGTGATGATAATCATCTGGTGAAAAAACTGGTGCAAGAGAGTTACCAGCTATTGCCCGAATTATTAGCACGTTTCACACAAGCTGATATCAGCACACCTGACAACATTAATGCGCTGTATGAATTAAAAGAAACCTGTCTCAACCCTTTATTGAAAGAAGCAAAAGCACAATCTGAACAGGATCGTCTTACTTCTGTTGAACGCTATATCCAAATTCGTAAAGCTAGAGATGACGCAAGACTGGACATTGTTCTAGCGGCTTATCAGACACAACAAGATGCTCAGAAATTCCCAGCAAAACCGCTCTTTGAAATAGATGCCAATATTCCGACTAGCGTTGAGCGTTATATTCGCAATAAATGGGGCACTGAGCAAAACCTAAGCAATACTGCGACAAGCGTTGAAAAATACATTCAGAGACTGGCGTCGAAACAACAATCACCTGAAAAACCTCAACAAACCGGTGTTGAACGTTATATTTCACAACAGAATAGACTGAAAGAAATCGACGCCTTCCGCTCCGAGCAGTCAACGCTGACAACACAAACATCATTAAGCTCTGTTGACCATTACATTATTGAACTTGGACAGAAAAATACCGGTGTTTCTGAATACATAAAAGCAAAAACATTATCAGAAGTAGAAGCCGATGAAATTGTTGACGAAGAAGATAACGAATTATTATCTATCTTTGTTGCTGAAGCTAAACAGCATATCGCCAACCTTAAACAAAGTCTCAACGATATTGCTTTCTCAAGACAAATTACCTCTCCGGTCTTACGTTCGGTTCATTCACTAAAAGGTTGTGCCAATATTGCTGGCATTAAAGCAATGGCGATGATCGCGACAGAAATGGATCAAGCCGTCAAACAGCTTCATATGAATGATGTGGTGTTAGACAATCATCAGATGAAATTAATGAATCATGTGGTAGAAGGCTTTGATCAAGTACTTCACCATATTACCGGAGAAGGTCAACAACCTGATCTTATTGAATTATCATCATACATTTCAGAGCTGATGCCATCAGGTGAAAGTGTGCATGCGCCTGTCATTGATCCTGAATTTTTAATGACCCTGTTAGAAGAAACAGACGAGCTTCTTGAAGATTACACAAAACAGTTAAAACAATGGCAACAGGTTCCATCGGATCAGGAAAATATTACAGCAATAACAGCAACACTCAGCCAGTTGGAACAAACGGCATCGGATGCACAACAAAGATTGATTGCCAATACCTATGCCAGTCTTAGTAAACTTATCAATCACTGCCATCCTCAGGATATGGGTTTAAATGCCTTACTTGAACAGGGATACGAACAGCTTAATCAGTTTATTGAAAGCTTGTTGCAAAATAAGCCGCTATCCACATCCTCCGATTTTCCTGCTCGTGTTGATAGTTATCTAACGCAAAAAGCGCAGCATCAAAATGGTATAGATATAGACGAAACGGACTATGCACTTCCTACCGATGTGGATGATGACTTGTTATCCGCCTTTGCTGCTGAAGCACAAGAGCTGCTTGACTCCAGTCGTCAAATCATCAAAGCCTGGGTAAGTAATACCCATACTGAACAGGACACATTACAGCTTCAACGTGATCTACATACACTAAAAGGTGGCGCCAGATTAACGGGCATTACGCCTATGGCCGATCTGACTCACCAGATCGAAACCTTAGTGCTGGCAGTCAGTGATGGTTTACAAGAAGCAGATGAAGACTTCTTTGATTTATTACAGCGCTGTCAGGATAAATTGGCTGAAATGCAGGAGCAGTTAGCTAATCAACAAGCAGTCAAAACAGCTTTATCACTGATTGCAGAAATCACTGCACGTACACAAGGTCAGGATTTACATATTGAAGACAGGCCGTTGCCTGCACCAGAAAAAGTTAAACAAGCAGATCATGCTGATAGCTCAGCCGATATTTTACCTGTCACGCCACCTCAGACAGATCACCCCGTCACTCCGCAACATGTAGAACAAGTCAGGGTGAGAGCAGATCTTCTGGATTATCTGACGAATTTTGCTGGTGAAGTGAGTATTTCTCGTGACCGTGTAACACAACAACATATTGCGCTTCGTCAGCAGCTTCATGAAATGGAAGAAACCGTTTCTCGCCTGCATGATCAGTTACGTAATTTAGAGATTGAAACTGAAACCCAGATTCTTTTCCGTTACGAAGATGAACGGATCAAAAACGAATCTGACTTTGATCCACTGGAATTAGATCGCTTTTCGATGATTCAACAACTGTCACGTGGTCTGACAGAAAGTGTTATCGACTTGCATGACATCAGTCACTCCATGGACACGCTGGTAAGAGAGACTGATGCCATCTTACTTCAACAGTCTCGCCTTAATACTGACTTACAGCAAGGCTTGATGACGACACGACTACTCCCTTTTAGCGGTATCGTTGGCAGGCTGGAGCGGATTGTCAGACAAACAGCATCAGAGCTGAGCAAAAAAGTGGAATTAAAAATTCGTGGATCAGAACTTGATATAGACAGAACCATTCTTGATCGGCTTGTCGCACCACTGGAGCATATTCTTCGTAACGCTATTGCTCATGGTATTGAGTACAGCGATGAGCGTACGAATAATGGCAAATCTGCCAATGGCCTGTTGTCCTTGGTGATCACACGTGAAGGTTCTGAGATTGTCATCAATATCAGCGATGACGGACAAGGCATCAATCTTGATAAGGTGCGTGAAAAAGCATTGTCGATGAACCTCATCAGCCATGATGATATGCCAACGGACGATGAGCTGACTCAGCTGATTCTCAGCTCTGGTTTCAGCACCGCAGACAATGTTTCTCAACTGGCTGGCCGTGGTGTGGGCATGGATGTCGTCAGTAATGAAATTCGAGGCATGAAAGGTCGTCTGAGCATCAAGTCTGAACAAGGCAAAGGCAGCACTTTTACCATTCGCCTGCCTCTGACTTTATCAGTCATTCAAGCCCTGCTCATTCGTGTTCAGGATGAGCAATATGCATTGCCGCTTAACACAATAAATGCTGGCGAGCGCATTAGCGTACGTGATATCAAACTGATGTTAGGTACACATAAACCGCACTATGATTTCCATGGAGAGAAATATCGGTTTATGCCTCTTAGTTCATTACTGGGCAAACCATTATCGTTATCAGATAACTTAAAGTATCAAATGCCGTTACTGTTGTTCCGTTCTGGTGATTTGCGCATTGCTCTGTTAGTTGATGATATTGTGAGTAACCGTGAGATTGTCATTAAGTCTGTCGGTACTCAGCTTGGTCATATTTCAGCGATTAATGGCGCCACCATTCTGGGTGATGGTCGTGTGGTATTTATTCTGGATATCCCAACATTAATGGATAGCAGTCAACATATCTCACTGGATACTGACGATGCGATTAATCTTGAGCGCGAGTTAGAACAATTACAGGATAGATTACCTACGGCAATGGTGGTTGACGACTCGATTACCATGAGAAAAGCCACAGGCAATTTATTACGTCGAATTGGTTTTGAGGTTATGACAGCCCGTGATGGCGTGGATGCTCTATCGCAATTACATGAACAAAAGCCAGACATTATTCTGTTAGACGTTGAAATGCCTCGTATGGATGGGTTTGAGTTCGCATCCATAGTTCGGAACGATAAAGAATTCAGACATCTTCCCATCATCATGATTACCTCCAGAACAGGCAATAAGCACCGTGAAAGAGCACTGGAAATAGGTGTAAATGCTTACCTGGGGAAACCATATCAAGAAGAAGAGCTGATATGGCAGATGCAAAAACTGCTCGGTAACACCAATTTTCAGGAACCTACACAGTAGATGTCAGATATGGAAAAAACAGCTCAAGCCCAATTTATTCATTGCATGCTGATTCCATTGCAAAAGCATTATCTGCTGCTGCCGAACAGTACGATTACTGAAGTCATTCCTAAAGCCACCATTAACCAATCATCAGCAAAAACAACACCATGGTTGGAATGGGTTGATTGGCAACAAAAATCGCTGGCTGTTGTCGATCTTGAAACTTTGTTAGCACAGGATGTGGAAATGGTTTATCCGGCCAATAAACTATGTATTATCGAAGGCATTAATGCTGAAGCAGATATTGGTTTTTACGCTATTCCATGTACAGGCTCACCACAACTCATCACATTAAATGCGTCAGCGTTAAAAATGACGCATGATCAGCATGCTTCAGAGTTTTTATATTGTCAGATTAAAATCGGTAATAAAGTCGCATTCATCCCCCATCTTGATAGCCTTGAAATGGCCATCAAGAACGTAAGTTAATTAGACTGAAACGATTAAAAACGGTCCTTCGATTAATACCGTCAATCGCACTTCTTTTTTTATTTATTGATGGGCTGATTTTGTTTGTATATATGGTTTAACATAGTAGGTATGAAACTACTCAAAACACTGCCGTTTTTTATTCTTTGTCTGCTGTTAAGTCCTCTGGCTTATAGCGATAATGCTGCACAACTCGCAAAGCAGCGCCAAGTATTCCAGCAGGCCAAAAAAGCATTACAGGATAATCAGCTCTCGCGTTACCAAGCGCTCTATAAACAACTGGATGGCTATCCATTACAAGGTTATCTACAGTACCTTTACCTCAATGGCCGACTCAATCAGGCGAGTAATGCCTCGGTACGTCAATTTCTGACAAAAGAAGATGGCAGCTTTTATGCAGAACGCTTACGTAACTTTTGGTTAAATAAATTAGCTCAGCAAAAAAGATGGACGGATTATCTGAGCTTTTATCAGGCACCGCAAACAGCAGCAAGACAATGTTATTACCTGCAAGCTTTACTGGCCACCGGCCAAAAACAAAAAGCATTCGAACAGACACCGGAGTTATGGCTTGTTCCTCGCTCTCAGGAAAAAGCCTGTGATCCAGTGTTTTCAGCCTGGGAAGCAGCGGGGTTATTAAATAGCGATCTACGTCATCAACGTATGATGCTAGCACTTCGAGATAATCAGTTTTCTATGGCCAGTTACTTAGCCAAATCAACTGCCAATCCCGCACAGAATCAGCTATTAGTAAAACAATGGCAGTCCATTCATGATAATCCTCTTCCTGTATTGAATGGCCTGACAAAAAACAATATGTTAAGCACAGATAATGCGCTTAACCGTGAAATCATTATTCATGGTATACAACGACTGGCCAGACGCTCGCCAGAACAAGCTTTCAACAGTTGGTTGAACATCAAACCTCGTTACCAATTTACCCAACAAGATATCATTGAAGCCAGAAAAGCCATTGGTAAATGGGCAGCACTTAACCGTGATAAAAATGCACTGACTTATTTCGGCAATATCCCTGGCGGTGAATGGCAGGCGCGCGCGGCCTTATGGCAAAAAGACTGGAAAGCTGTTGAGAAAGCCATCAAGCTAATGAATATTGATGAACTGGGCTCAACACGTTGGCAGTATTGGCTAGGTAGAAGTCAGGAAGCACTGGGACAAAAAGCAGCTGCTAATCAGACTTTTTCAGCCATTCTTGGCAAACGTGACTATTATTCGTTTCTTGCTTCTGACCACTTAACCCAGCCTTATAAAATGAATCATCGGCCAATACCGGTCAGTAAAGAAGAAATGGCAGCATTGAGAAAACAACCTGCTATTCAACGTTTACATGAGTTTTTTCTGCAAGATATGCACTTGGAAGCACGCCGGGAAGCCTATCATCTGAAACAAACACGACCAGATCGCGAGCTGCAGATGATCGCTATGATCACCCATGAATGGGGCTGGCACAATCAAACCATCGCCTTATTAGGCAAAGCCCAATATTGGGATGCATTGGACTTACGTTTCCCTGTTGTCTATGACGATGCCATGTTACAAGCTGGAAAAGCTCAGGGGCTGGACCCATCCTGGTTGTTAGCGATTGCCCGTCAGGAAAGTGCATTTAACCCTGAAGCCAGATCACATGCCGGTGCGATGGGACTTATGCAATTAATGCCCGATACCGGCCGATTAATCTCCAAAATTATTAATCGCCCACTTAAACAAATTAGTGAGTTATACCGTCCGGAACGTAATATCGAACTTGGCAGTGCCTATTTACGCCGTATGTATGACGAAAACCAGAAAAACCCGGTGCTGGCAACTGCAGCCTACAATGCCGGACCACATCGCGTGAACAACTGGTTGCCAGACAGTTCGCTTGATGCAGATATATGGGCTGAAAATATTCCCTTTAATGAAACGCGGCATTATGTTCAGACAGTGATGAGCTACGCTGCTATTTTTGATAGCCAGCGTAACCAATCTATTAAACCATTGTCAGAAAGAATGCCTAAAGTAAAATCGGAGTAAGGTCGTTATCGACACCATACAAACTTATCTTGTTGGCGGTTGTGTTCGGGACAAACTGCTGGGAAAACCAGTCAAAGATCGTGACTGGGTTGTGGTCGGCGCCACCACCGACTATATGTTAGAAAAGGGATACAAACCCGTCGGTAAAGATTTTCCTGTTTTCCTTCACCCGAAAACTCAGGAAGAGTATGCACTTGCCCGAACTGAGCGAAAGTCCGGCCACGGTTATCAGGGTTTTACTGTCTATGCATCACCAGAGGTCACGCTGGAAGAAGATCTTGCTCGCAGGGATCTCACTATTAATGCTATTGCGGAATCGGTTGATGGCAATATTATCGATCCCTTTAATGGTATAAAAGACCTAGAAAAGGGGATTCTCCGTCACGTCTCCCCTGCTTTTGTTGAAGATCCTGTCAGAGTTCTGCGTATCGCCCGCTTTGCTGCACGGTTTAATTTTGCCATTGCGGGAGAAACACAACAGCTCATCAGACAAATGGTGAGCAGTGGAGAATTAGAACACCTTGTTGCTGAGCGAGTCTGGCAAGAATTATCAAAAGCATTACAAACTGACCAGCCATCTGTCTTTTTCACCAGCCTGCGACAGGTAGATGCCCTTTCAAGTTTATTCCCTGAAGTGGATCGCCTCTTTGGTGTCCCGCAAATTCCAAAATGGCATCCTGAAGTCGATACCGGTATTCATGTGATGATGGTGATCGATCAGGCCGCAAAATTAACTGATGATCTCGCCGTCAGATTCTCAGCCTTATGTCATGACTTAGGCAAAGGTTTAACGCCAAAAGACATCCTCCCCAGTCATGCCGGTCATGAAGCGAGCAGCATAGCGCTTACTGAAAAGTTATGCCAACGTTTACGAGTACCCAAAGTTATCGCCACACTTGCCGCAAAAGTAGCGGAATACCACACGGATGTTCACTTATTATTTGAACTGGATGCGGCAAGAGTTTTAGATGTAATCGAAGGTCTGGACAGCTTTCGCCGTCCTCAACGCTTTGAACAGTTTTTACTTGCTGGTGAAGCAGATTTTCGTGGTCGCCCCGGTTATGAAACGGCCGATTATCCTGAAAAAAAGGCCTTTTCAGAATGCTTTCAACAAGCGGCACAGGTCGATGTCAAACCATTACTTGAAGAAGGTTTGGCTGGCGAACAAATCAAACAGGCCATACGTCAGCATCGATGTGATGCTATTGAAGGCGTGTTATCAACCTATCGTACAAGGTGATGGCCTTGCATAAGCGAACCATTCATCACGTATAATCTAAGCAACTTTTTTTCGACTCTACCTATAGGACGTTACAATGAGCACAGACATTTCAGCAAAATGGACCAGTGTAAACGCTGCCTGCCAACCTCTTGTGGATGCATTGATTAATAATGCTGAAGCCTTGCAACTTGAAATCAGCACATTAAGCAATGGCACCCGCGTCGTTGATGCCGGTATCAACTGTAAAGGCGGTCTGGAAGCTGGACGTCTTATTGGTGAAATTTGTATGGGTGGTCTTGGTACAGCCACACTTGGGACTAACAGTGGTTTTTCTAACTGGCCGTGGTCGGTTAATGTTCATGCCAAAACACCGGTATTAAGTTGCCTTGGTAGCCAATATGCAGGATGGAGCTTATCTCACAAAAGTGAAGACAGTAAGTTTTTTGCTTTAGGTTCAGGCCCTGGTCGTGCGCTGGCAGCAAGAGAAGAAATTTTCAAAGAATTTGCTTATAAAGACGAAGCAGAATCAACCGTCATCGTTCTCGAAGTGGATAGTTTCCCGCCTGTAGAAGTGGCTGAAAAAGTGGCTGATAATTGTGGTATCAAACCAGAAAATCTAACCTTTATCCTGACACCAACATCCAGTCTGGCAGGTGTAATGCAAATTGCCATTCGTGTACTGGAAGTGGCCATGCATAAAGCACACGAACTACATTTCCCATTAGAAAAAATTGTTGATGGTTATGGCTCAACACCTGTTGCACCACCAGGTGGCGACTTTATGACAGCCATGGGCCGCACAAATGACGCTATTCTGTTTGGTGGTCAGGTACATTTATTCGTTGATGCCAGCGATGAAGAAGCAAAAGATCTGGCTGAAAAAATGCCAAGCAATACATCTTCTGATTATGGTCGACCTTTTGCTGATATCTTTAAGTCATACGAATACGACTTCTTCAAAATTGATGGCATGCTATTCAGCCCCGGTAAAGTCATTGTGACCAGTACCCAAACAGGTAAAAGCTTCACTGCCGGTGAGCTGAATCAGGAATTACTTAACCTTTCTTTCGGACTTTAATTATCTATGGCGACAAATCGCCTTGTTATTTTTAACGACACACATGGCTGGCACAGTGAACAATTAACGCGTTCATTGAGCCAGCTTGGTGTTGATACCGTATTAACAGACCTAGCCGCCTGCCGTATTGATCTTGATTCCCCAACGGGCTTGTATATTCCAGGATTTGATAATGAGCTACCAGCTGCCGCGATGGTTCGTGGAATTGCACCAGGATTTCTGGAACAAATCACCCTTCGCATGGATGTTTTGCACACACTGGCTGAACTGGGTATTCCTGTATTTAATCCGGCAACAGCCATCGAATATACGGTAGATAAAGCCAGAACATCATTACGTTTATATCAGGCAGGACTGAGCACCCCTAGAACCTGGGCATGCGAAGACAGCAGTATGGCAAAGCAGATCATTACCCGCGAATTGAATATGGGTAATAAAATCGTGATGAAACCGCTGTTCGGTTGTCAGGGTAAAGGCATCACCTTAATCGAAGAGTTGGTCCAGTTTGAACAGCTCGCTCCTGTCGGAGACGCTTATTACCTTCAGGAATATATTGCACCAGAGCATGAAGGAATCTGGCAGGACTGGCGTTTATTGGTCATCGATAACGAAGTCTGTGCGGCAATGAGCCGACGTTCAAACAAATGGATCACCAATTTTGCTCAGGGTGCCAGCTGTTTTGCTACAACCGTTACTGACGAGATGAAACAGTTAGCTATAAAAGCCACAGCAGCAGTGAATGCAGATTACGCTGGCGTTGATCTTATTCGTGATAAAGACGGCCAATTTACTGTACTGGAAGTCAATAGTGTTCCAGCATGGAAAGGCCTCTATCAAGCCACTGGCGTTGATGTTGCTCTACACTTAGCACAAGCATTAATCAGACGGATAGAGCAGAAACAAGCAACTCATGCTCTCTGAATCAGATATCAAAGAAGCTGTCTTCTGGGCTTGTCAGCAAGAAGTATTAGCGCCCAAACCTGGTAACGTCAATGTCATCAGTGATGGTCATAATATGGTGGTGGAAGATTTTATTAAAAGTGCTCATGCAATTGCACCCATTATGGCGAAACCTGGCTTGACTGTAGGCGAGCGTATTTTGCAATCGGTGCAGGCAACGCGGCGGGTTGTTAACTGCAATACCAATTTAGGCATCGTTTTGCTCTTTGCGCCGCTTTGTCAGGCTGTTCAATCCTGTCAATCACTTGACGAACTTCCACAACAACTCCAAGTCGTACTCAGTAATCTGACAGTTAACGATGCAATTCATTGCTACGAAGCAATACGTTTGGCTGAAGCGGGAGGGCTAGGTAAAGAAGATGAGCATGATATCAGCGCAGTGCCAACCATTACCTTGCTTGAAGCAATGGATTTAGCAAAAAACCGTGATCAAATTGCCCAGCAATATGTCAATAATTTCAAGACGCTATGGGATCTGAGTTTGCCAGCATTGACAAAAGCGATAAATTCTGGGGAAAGTGTTGAATGGGCAACGGCTTTCGCGTATCTTAAGTTGTTATCGAAGGCGTTGGATAGCTTGATATCCCGTAAGCAATCCACTGCGCTGGCAACCAAAGTCAGTGAGAGAGCAAAGCAGTTTGTGATCCAAATAGAAGAAACGGGTAGATTAGACACCCATTTTGATGCACTCTCTCTCTGGGACAAAGAATTAAAAGAGAAAGCAATTAACCCGGGAACATCGGCAGACCTCATCGCAGCAACATTGTTACTGCACAGGTTTGGTCGACAGCTTTCTTTTAATGAATTTCAGTACCACGAAGCATTTAGCGGACGGCACTGAGCAGGTGATACGTTCCTTTATTACGTATAAACCCTTCCTTTCACAATAAGGAGGGAAAAAAATGAGCCTTTTTGACAATTTTTTTGGAACAGGAAAATATAACATGCCAGTTATCGATCGCGTACTTGTAGGTGAATCATTGGTCATCGAAGATGGTGACTTAGACAACGTAGCTCACATTGACTTAATCATGGGCCCACGTGGCTCAGCAGCAGAAGATGCTTTCTGCCGTACACTCACCGACCAGAAACAAGGGGTTAATGGCTTGTTGGCTGTTGTTGCACCTAACCTAATGGTTAAGCCAGCAACTGTAATGTTCAACAAAGTCACCATCAAAAACATGAAACAAGCCGTTCAAATGTTCGGCCCAGCACAGCGTGGTGTTTCACTTGCTGTTGCTGAATGTGTTGAAGATGGCACAATCCCAGCTGGTGAAGCTGATGATTGCTTCATTTGCGTTGGTGTATTCATCTCTCCAACTGCAGATAGCGATGAAAAAATCCAAGATTGGAACTATCGCGCTACTAAAGAAGCTATTAAACGTGCAATTGCTCGTGAGCCTAAAGCGGCTGACGTTGTTGCACAATACAAATCTAGCGAACACCCATTCGGTGCTAAGTAAGATTTAAGCAATTCATACATCACTCTTCTACGGAAGAGTGATGTCCCTGCTTAATGTCTTGATCGCTGATTTGCTAATTTTACCAGTGTGCAATGCACTGGCAATAAGTGTGCCTGCGACACCCATTTCTATTAGCTGCTCCAAATCATCTTCACCTCGTACACCACCTGCAGCATACCAATTCACTTTTTTATTATTTTGAATTAATGACTTAAGCCACTCAAAATCTGGCCCTTGATTCGCCCCGACATTATCTAGACTCATCGCGATGCATCTATCTGTCCAGTATTCTGATTCACAAATAGCCTTATGACCAAGAACCTGTCCTGACTTTTTATCCAGTGACAAAACGCACTGTTGTCGGATCGTTTTCTCTGTCAACAAATGAATATCCTTCAGAGTTTCACTGCCAAGAACAAGACACAATTGTGGTGATAGGGAATAACTCAAATACTCGGCCATTTCCGCAATACCAGCATCCAACCAGATAGTCAGCCGAGGAAATTTTTCTAGGATCTTTTTATATCGTTGTGGCTCATGCTTTCCCCGTTCAATAGCATCCAGATCAGCAATATAGAGCTGGGTAAACGGATACCAGTCTAATAAATCATGAATGACATCTTCCAAGGTAACGGATTCAGTCAATATAGATGTCAAAGGCTGATAATTAGCCCTGTTCCCCCCTTTGGCATGCACAACAATACCATCACGTATATCAATGACAGGTATAATATCCATAGTTCTCAATATGTCCGCGTAAATGACGATTTTTATATATGAACATCTTACCAGTGGTGCCTTATCAGAAGAGGTATTTTCCGCTGGTCTGATGCATGAAGGCGAGTTAATGCTTGAAAGCATCTGCCGTGATTTACTGGCGTATGGTCATAACATCGCGTTCATGCGCGATAAACGACTGCCAGCCCTGACTTTCCCGACAGATTATTTAACGATATACCCTATAGAGAATCAGGTTCAATTCACTGAAACCTGGCAACAATGCCAACGGCAATATGATTTCTTTCTCATCATTGCACCAGAAACCGATTTAATACTGTTCAATTATGTATCGTCACTGGAACAGCAACATAAACACGTATTTAACTGTAGCGCTGATGCGATTCTGCTTTGTAGTGATAAATATCTCAGTTATCAACACTTAAAAAAGCATCGTATAACGACACCAGAAACGTTTACAGTCGCAGAATGGTTGACCCAAGAACATCCCGTCCATGAGCAATGGATCATAAAACCGATTGATGGTGCAGGTTGTGAAAACACTTATTGCAGCGATAGTGATGGCACAAGGCAAAGGCTGTCTACATTGCCTAAAGATAAATTTATTATCCAGAACTATATTTCTGGTGAGAACCTCAGCCTGAGTTTATTTATCAGTGATGGGAAGCCTCAACTGCTTTCAGTTAATATTCAGCATATAAAACAACATCAGCAGCAGTTACACTTAAGTCACTGTGAAGCCAAGCGGTTTGATATGTTATCCCCTGAACTGGCACTGAGCATAGCCAATCAAGTTATCCATTGTATTGAAGGGCTAAAAGGATTTGTTGGTATCGACATAGTAAAAACACCCCATGCCATATACGTCATAGAGGTGAATCCACGGTTGACCAGTACCTATGCTGAACCAGCTATGCGAGAAAAAACAAATCCCGCCGCAACACTTAATGAACAAATACAAGCATTACTAGCAAAATGACAACAAAAACAAATATAACTTATTGTGGCTGGGATATTGGTGGCGCTCACCTTAAAGTCGCTTATGCTGACAGCACAGGAAAATTGCTCAACGTTTTTCAACTGCCCTGTGTGTTATGGAAAGGTATTGATGCATTAACAGCGACAATACAAACAGCACTGAAACAATTACCAGACACAGCAACATCACACTACATCACCATGACGGGGGAACTGGTTGACGCTTTTAACAATCGAGAAGAAGGTGTCAAAGCCATTGTTAACTGTGTTGATGCTTACCTAAAAGCTGATGACGTGCATTTTTTTGCAGGCCAATCTGGTTGGCTAAATAAAAAACAAGCTATCCTGCAATGGCAAGATGTTGCCTCGATGAACTGGCAAGCCAGTGTTGCTTTGGCAGCAAAAGATATTGAACAAGGTTTATTCATTGATATTGGTAGTACCACTTGCGACATCATTGCTATTGATAACTATAAAATCCAACCAGCTGCTACCACCGATTATGGCCGACAACGTTCAGGGGAACTAGTATATACCGGTGCCATAAGAACACCACTTATGGCCATTACTGATGAAGCGCCATTGCATGGAGACCGTATTTCACTTGCCGCAGAATGGTTTGCCAGTAGTGGTGATATCTGGCTGTTATTAAATCAACTTACTCTTACAGATATTCAGGATGAAAGTGCTGATGGCAAGCCATGGAATACGGCTTTTAGCCAACAGCGTTTAGCCAGAATGCTTGGCTGTGATGCCAGTGATGCTTCTGAATCACAATGGCAAAATGTCGCAGCCTGGTTTGCTGAAAAACAGCTAGAACAAATCATTAGGGGTTGTCATCAAGTATTAAGCCGATTTCCTGACTGGAAACAGTCCAGCCCTGTTATTGGCGCAGGAGTTGGTAAATTTATCGTTGAAAAATGTACAACGCGGCTGAACCGTCCATATATCGATTATGCTCAATTTTGCCAACATCATCCTGAAGCCTCTTCATTCGCCCCGGCGGCAGCTTTAGCACTTCTTGCCGCACATCAGTTGTCGTAGAATACATTGATGAATTCTGATTACCCTTCTTTAACTACTGAGTTGCCGTATATCGAAGACAGCGCTACTCTTTTTAGTCGAATCCGTGATTATCCCTGGCCTGTAATGCTAGATAGTGCCAATACGTCACCAGATATTGGACGTTACGACATCCTTGCAGCAGCGCCATTTATTACCTTAGAAACAACGGCCGGCACTACACAGATAACCCGTCATCACAGCAAGGAATGTGTGACCTCAGATCCTTTTCTACTGCTTAATGACATATTAAGTGACTATAAACAGCGGAAAACTGATTTACCTTTTGCAGGTGGCGCAATCGGTTATTTTGCCTATGACTTAGGCAGGTATTTGGAAGTATTACCTGAAATCGCTAAAGATGCTGAACAGATTCCAGATATGGCCATTGGAATCTATGATTGGGCAGTCATCGTGGATCACAAGTTAAAACGTTGCTGGTTAAGCAGTCATGGTCTGGATCCACAAACCCATAAAATATGGCCAGAGTTGCTTCAGAAATTAAATTTGCCTAAGACAGAACAAACAGCGGAAGCATTTACCATTACCAGTCCGCTCACCAGTAATTTTGATGAATCCACCTATAAAACAGCATTCAGGAAAATCAAAACGTATATTACAGAAGGTGACTGTTATCAGGTGAACCTGGCAAAACGTTTCGAAGTCACGGCTGAAGGCGCCCCCTGGTTTGCATATCAAGCCTTGAGAAAACAAAACTCGGCGCCGTTTTCAGCGTATTTTGATACGGGCAGTGTGACCATTATGAGTTCTTCACCAGAGCGATTATTACGCGTTGATGGTGACAAAGTTGAAACGAAACCCATTAAAGGCACCAGACCTCGAGATCTGAACAATCCTGAAAAAGACCGCCAGCTTGCTGAATCGTTACAAGCCAGTCTGAAAGACCGCGCCGAAAACTTAATGATCGTTGATTTACTCAGAAATGATATCGGTAAAGTGTGTGAGCCTGGAAGTATTCGGGTTCCGCACCCTTTTGCATTGGAAAGCTTTGCTACGGTTCATCATTTAGTCAGCACCATTACTGGCACGCTTGCTAACACAGAGTCTGCTGTTACCTTACTCAGAGCCTGCTTTCCTGGCGGCTCCATCACTGGCGCTCCCAAATTACGGGCAATGGAAATTATTGAAGAACTAGAGCCGCATCGCCGTGGTATCTATTGCGGAAGCATTGGTTATATTGGCTTTGATGGTAATATGGATACTAATATTACTATTCGCACTATGGTCTTCAGCGATAATCGCTTAAGATTCTGGGCTGGTGGTGGCATTGTGGCAGACTCAGATGCAGATGAGGAATATCAGGAAGTGCATGACAAAGCGGCAGCAATGATTAATTTAGTCAAATTTTTACAATAATATGCGAGTTATAAAGCTGGGCGGCAGCCTTTTTCATACTCCAGAGCTGAAACAGTGGCTGACATTGTTAAGCAGAGCCAGTGAATACGAAACGGTCATTATTGTACCGGGCGGTGGCCCTTTCGCCGATGAAGTACGACATGCTCAGCGTTTACATCGATTTAGTGACTCAACAGCTCATCATATGGCAATATTAGCGATGTCACAGTTCGGTTTACTGATACAAGATCTTGCCCCAAATTGTCGGCCTTTTTATTACCCTAGTGATCAGCAGGCCGCCCCCCTGAAAAATGGTCTCTACATCTGGTTACCAGATAAAAAAGTATTATCTGTTCCTGAATTAAGACACAGCTGGAATATCACCTCAGACAGTATGGCTCTGTGGTTAAGCCAATCCTTACAGGCTGACGAGCTGAGCATTATCAAACGTAGCACAGTCATCTCAAGCCAGATAAAATCCCTGATCAATCATAATGTACTGGATAGCGGCTTTCTGCCTTTATTCCATCAACAGCCTGTGATGACACGTTTATTTCATTTTCAACAACAAGCCTTATTCCCTGATAAAGGTCTTGTCCTGCAGTGACAGTCAATGAAAAACTCTGAACACCATATCGTTCATAATTCAGAAGACAATGAACATACCTTTGATAAGCAACAATTACTGACCGCAGACATTTCCTACCAGGACCTAGTTGATGAAGCCAGTTATCATCAGCGCGACGATTGGGCTGCTCATATGACACCGTCATTGGCACCTTATAGCCAATTAGGTATGCAGTTAGCATTACAGCACCATGGCAACCTGTTATCCCCAGATCTTTATCCTAAGCTGAAACAGGCTGAAACCGAGATTAGAGCAACGTTAGCTGACGAGTTTGGCTTTTCTCATGCACGGTTTACGCATGGCGGCTCGTACTCAAACTTAGACGCTTTATGGCAGGCCAGAAATCAGTCTAGTCATAATAAAAAGATGGTATACGCCAGTGAAGCTTCACATTACTCGATAATAAAAGCCTGTGACATTCTCGGCATCGCTTTTGAAGCTATTCCTTGCAATACAGATCAACAAATCGATCTCGCCGCATTAGAAAAGAAATGTGCTCAGGATGCACCTATAGCGATAATTGCTAATATGGGTACTTCTGCGACTGGCGCGATTGATCCCATAGAAGAAATAATGGCTATTTCAGCAAAATATGCTAGTTGGTTGCATATAGATGCAGCATGGGGCGGTGCTAATTTACTCATCGATGAAAACGGTCTGTTTAAAAAGTTTATGCCCAACGTGGATAGCCTCAGTTTTGACCCGCATAAGTCACTATTTCAGCCACGCCCCTGTAGTGTTTTATTTAGCCATTCACAAGCTGAACACACAAATGACATCAACTACCTCTCAGAACCGCCTGAGAAGACCATTAGCGGCTCTTATGGAGCAGAATTATTTCTACCTTTGTGGCTAAACTGGAATTTACTGGGGAAAAACTGGTTTATCGATAAAATCACATATCGACTGAAGCAGGCAGAATATTTTGCATGCAGACTTCGGCAACACACAAATTGGCCTGTCATTAATCATGGTACGGGTATTGTCTGTTTCAAACCGGACCATGACGATCTATTAGCGCCATTAATTAATAATGGTACCGTTTCTGTCATTAAGTTGAACCAGACACGCTATCACAGAGTTATTTTTGCTGGGTTGGATACCAGTGCAGAAAAACTACTTAAGGCTTTACGCCCTTTTCTTTAATTTGTTTCTGTACGCTATCAAAACGGCGTAACCAGGTTGGCAGTTTACTCATTGAACCAGACCAATGGTTACTGGCTTGTAGAGCCGCTTGTTTAGATGCATAAACCCCATAAATTAAAACATGCCAGGGATTGTTATCGCGCAAGCTGGTAAAACGAGCTACATCACCTGTCAGAGCATGTTCCTCAATAAATGCATCCACTTCTTTGTCATCCCAGGAGCCCATTAACTGGAATGTGTAGTGTTTTTCTGGACGTGAAAGAATCCACTTAGTATCGTGAACTTTGTCTAAGATACTTGGTTCAGGCTTTACCTCTTCTTTCGGAACGCTTACGTCACTTTCGTCTTTAACTGTTTGCTTTGCTGGTTTAATAACAGCCGGCTTTTCCGTTTCCACTTTCTCCACAGGTTCCGCTTCGGCAACTACCTGCTCAGAATCAGCTGGAGGCATAAGCTGTTGCTGCTCTTGAGGATTTGATTCTGACTCTGGCGTTGGGATTTCTGCGAGCAAAGCTTCTAGCTTTTCACGCTCAGAAAGCATTTTGGCTTCTTTTTCCTGCTCATCGCCCACGACCACTGTAGTCAGCTGATCATCCTCTGTGGAGATATCCTCAGGTAATTCCAGTGTGTTCTGTGGTGCTGTAGATGCTGATATCCAGTCATTGATTCGGTTCTGGAAAACCAGAATAAGCACAATAACAACAGCAAGTGATATGCCACCGCTCCATCGAAGCAAGTTAATCTGCCCCAAGGAGATTTTAGGCGTAGACTTCCAGGTTTTTGCCTTAATACCCAATAATTGTTGATGAGCCAAAGCATTTAACCGTGCAAGATTACCGGCAGATGCCTTGCTCAAATACTGAATCTCTTTTGGAGAAAAAGGGCTATCCCCCTGATACCCAGCACATTTCAAACGATGTAATAAGTACGCTTCTGTCTCAATAAACTCGAGCGGTGGCAAATCCAACCACTGCGTAGAGACAAGATTGAAACTCTTCTCTGCCGTCATAGCCAAGACAGCCTGCAAAAGGGGTTCCTGCTCATCATTCTGCCAGCTCAGACAGCTTTGTAATAGTTGCTGCTCAGGCTCAGATAAAAGCTGAACATCATCAACTAACAACACTGGTGTGATATTAAGTTTTTTTAGATTAAGCAACCGCTCTTTTAATATATTCGCTAATGATGTTTCATCACTAGTCGACGCTATTTCGGTCGCTAAGGCCTTTAGCATGCTCTGATATTGTTCAAGTGTGGAAACATTTTTACGCCAGCTATAAAAACGTATATCAGACGTCGTTTGGCGCTGTAATTGCTGCAATAACGTTGTTTTACCGGAACCAGAGTCTGCTTGTAATAATATCGGTGTGGAAGTGGACCTCAATAAATGCAGGACAAGTAAACGACGTTGCTTAATATATCTGCCATCAAAAAATTCTTCCGCAGATTTAACTTCGGAAAAAGGTAAGCGGTGCAACGCCAGCTTGGTGATATATGCAGGCTCAGGCGACGTTGCAGCAATATCACTCATCTATCACCTACTGATTTTCCTGAAATGCCATCAGCGTTTCATGCAGTTTTTCTATCGCATAATCATCACTGATGATGGCATTACCGATACCTTTTAATAGCACTAAACGGATAACCCCATCTTGCACTTTTTTATCCACAGACATCAGGGATAAAAATTTCTCAGTAGACATTTCCTGAGGACTTTTTACAGGCAGTCCAGCAGCGAGAAATAAATCAGCAATTCGAGTCACCTCTTCTGCAGACATCCAACCTTGCCGTGCAGACAAATCCGCCGCCATTAACATGCCAGTCGCAATCGCTTCGCCATGTAGCCAAGTACCATATCCCATACCGGTTTCGATGGCATGGCCAAACGTATGACCTAAATTTAATAGGGCACGAACATCCTGTTCTGTCTCATCTTTGGCAACAATATCAGCTTTATCCTGACATGAGCGTTCTATGGCATAGGCTAACGCTTTAGGATCACGTTGTTTTAATGCTGAGATATTTTTTTCTAGCCATTCAAAAAATGCCAGATCATTAATCAAGCCATATTTAATAACTTCTGCCAGGCCCGATGCCAGTTGTCGGTCATCCAGTGTATTGAGTGTATTGGTATCAGCGACCACACACTGAGGCTGATAAAATGCGCCAATCATATTTTTACCTAAAGCATGATTAACTGCGGTTTTCCCGCCCACGGAGGAATCCACTTGTGACAATAATGTAGTCGGTATTTGAATAAATGGTACGCCCCGCTGATAGCAAGCTGCTGCAAACCCTGTCATATCACCAATCACACCACCACCAAGTGCAATCAAGGTCACTTGCCTGGAAAATTGCTCAGACAGTAACTTATCAAAGATCTGATTCATGACTTCCAGGGTTTTGTACGCTTCACCATCCGGAAGCACCACCGAGTCACATTTAAACTCTGCTAATAAAGCACTTACTTTATCAAGATATAAAGGTGCGATTGTTTCATTGGTCACAATCAACACTTCTTGACGTTTAATATGTTTTGTAAGAAGTTCTTTCTGTGACAATAAGTCAGCACCGATGTATATCGGGTAGCTTCGCTCTGCTAATTCAACCTGTAACGTTTTCATGAGTTCTACTTTTCTTGTCTAATTCTTTCAGTCTGCGGATAACTTCATTTACGGTGTGCTGAACGGATTGTTCACCGGTTTTTATTATAATATCAGCCACTTCACGATAAAGTGGGTCACGGATAGTGAGCAGATTTTCGATTTGTTTACGTCTATCCGTATTTTGTAATAATGGCCGCTTTTTGTCTCTGGCCGTGCGCCGATATAATTGTTCAGCTGAGGCAGATAAATAAATAACCTGACCACGAGATTTCAAACATTGTCGATTCTGCTCGGATAAAACAGCACCGCCACCTGTAGCCACTACCACATTTTTTAGTTCTGTCAGTTCATCAATCGCTTTAGATTCACGCTCTCTAAAACCCGACTCCCCTTCCATTTCAAAAATCCAGGAAATAGAGACACCTGTGCGCTTTTCGATGACTTTATCGCTATCATAAAACTTTCTATGCAGAGCTTTAGCAAGTTGTCTACCAATCGTAGATTTACCTGATCCCATCGGCCCAACAAGAAATATATTACCTAAACTCAATGTGGTTTAATCCAAATGCTGATGACAAAAAAGCCGGATCATACAAGACCCGGCTTTTTGATTTTAACTGAAAATGACTGATTTCAGTATTGAAATCCTTCTTTTACAATTTTTGGTGTGACGAAAATTAACAATTCAGACTTTTTATCCGTCTTGGAAGTATTTTTAAAGAGAAAACCAACATAGGGTAAATCCCCAAAAAATGGCACCCTTTCTACCCCTTCCGTTTTTTGTTGTTCATACACACCACCAAGTACAACTGTTTCGCCGTTATCCACTAATACTTGCGTTTTAACATTACGAGTATTAATGCTCGGCACGGAAAACTGTGGATTAAGAATAGGCTCATCTTTACTGACATCCAGATCCATAATGATACGATCATCAGGTGTAATTTGTGGTGTCACCTCAAGCTTCAAAACAGCCTCTTTAAAGGACACATTAGTCGCGCCACTTGAAGTCGCTTCTTGATATGGAATTTCCTGACCTTGTTCAATGGTTGCCGTTTTTTGGTTGGCGGTAATAACTCTAGGGGAAGAAATTACTTCACCCTTACCTTCGGTTTCCATTGCTGATAATTCAAGTTCTAAAATCATGCCTAACGGTAATTTTGTTAAGGCTAGTCCGATCGTTCCTGAGGGGTTATCTACGGGTAAGTTAACATTTAAATCCTGCCCCAATGTTCGTGTACCTGTTGCTGGCGAAACTAAATTAGGGTTACTTTCCCCCCCACTCACTGTTAAACCTCCAAGAGAGCCAGAAGTACCTGCTCCTAGAGTGCGACTACGACCAGAGGCACCAAAACGCACACCCAGTTCATTTTCAAAATCATTATTGGCAATAACGATTCGCGATTCAATCAGTACTTGTCTAACAGGTTTATCCAACTGTTCAATTACTTGCCCAATTTCGGTCAGACTCTTCGCTGTATCACGAATTAACAAAGAGTTTGTTCTGGCATCGATCGTAATATTACCTCTTGTCGATAAGAAACCCGACTTTTTACCATCACCTTGTAATAAGGTCGCCAGCTCATCTGCTTTGGCAAATTTAATTTCTTTGATTTCAGTATAAAGAGGCTCAAGCTCAACTAGTTGTTTTTGTGCTTCCAGCTCTTGTTTTTCTCTTGCCGCAATTTCTGCTGCCGGCGCCACTAACATCACATTGCCATTCTGTCTCATGGCAAGACCTTTTGTTTTTAAGATGATATCTAAGGCCTGATCCCAAGGGACATTTTTCAGACGCAGGGTAAGGTTGCCTGTCACTGTGTCACTGGTGACCAGATTCATCCCAGTAAAGTCAGCTAATAGCTGAAGTACAGCTCTCACCTCAATGTTCTGGAAGTTTAATGAGAGTTTTTCACCGGTATAACCAAACTCATTACGACCACCTTTTTTCTGCTCATCTTCTGCTACTGGTTTAACCTCTACCACCAGTGTATTTTCAGATTGATAAGCAAGATGCTCATATTTGCCTTTAGTTGTCAGCGTTAGCTCAGTCCCGCCATTTTTACTTTCGGTATCTACAAACTGTACTGGCGTGGCAAAATCCATCACATCCAGGCGGCGGCGAAGTTTTTCCGGCAAGGAGACATTATTCAGATCAACAACAATAATATTTCCCCGCTCTTGTTTAACATCCATAGAGGCATTGTCATTAGCGAGTTTTAATATCAAACGGGCCTGCCCCTCATCACCTCTGCGGAAATCAATATCAGTCACACTATTTGCTGCCGATGTTGTTTTTGTTTTATTTTTCGCTACATTGGCGCTATCAATGGTAACTGTCATCTGATGATTATCACGGCTTATCGTGTAGGGCACTTTTTGTAATAAATTAATGACCATTCTGGTGCGGTCTCCTGCTTCCACAGCCGCGATACTTTTAGTCACTCCAACATTTACCTGCTTAACTCTCTGAGGCAAAGCATTTTTCACTCCAGCAAAATCAATGACAATTCTGGCGGGGTCATCCGTCGAAAAACTATGTGGTTCGGGAAAATCACCAGAGAACTGCACCTGTATTTTGGCTTTATCACCAGGCATTGCAGTAAAATCTACAGCTGTCATTTCTGCTGCGTTGACAGTATTTGATGCCAATAGAAAAGCGGTTACCCAGAATAAATGCTGTTTCAATCTAACGCTCCAACTCGGCTTGGTTTGTAATGATTGCTGTATATCCATGACTTTTTCATCTCTAATCATTTTCATTGACTAATTTACCTCTACCGCCGGAACGGAAGTCTCACGTTCGATATAACCACCGCCGCCCTGAGGAACGATTTCCTTGAGAACCAATTTGGAATCACTGATTTCCATGATTTTTCCATTATTCTGGCCCATATAGCTGCCTGTCTGTACACGGTGTATAACTCCATCTGGTGCTCTTACCAAAGCCCACACTTGGTCTTGCTCTAATGTACCGACATACTGTAATTGAGATAAATCAAAGAACTCTAATACTTCTTTCCGTCGATTTTCATCAGGACGAATACCATTATCAATAACTGGCTCAGGGGCAGGCAAGGGAACATCTATCACTGTTGGAACAAATGGATCCCGTAAATTGGATGCTGCATAAGTGAATTTTTCATACGGCTTCATCACCGGTATCGGTTCGATATCAGCTTTCTGTTGGCTTTTCACCTGAGCAATATACGCATTCAAATCGGTTTTATCCTGATCACATGCAGCCAGTAAGCATACAAGAATCAGCGATAAAGCCAATTTAAGTAGTGTGTTTGATGATGGGTGAATTGTCTTCATATCATTGTCACTCTATTTATCATCATCAAAATAACGATAGGTTTTCGCTGTGATATTCATGGTCATCTTGCCTGTCGCTGGATTCATTGGCCCCATACTTATGTCATGCAATGTCACGATTCTGGGCAAGGCTGCCACGCCACTGACAAACTCACCGAACTGATGATAAGTCCCTGTTACTGTCATCTGTATCGGCAATTCAGCATAAAAATCCACTGGCCTTTCACCTTCGGGTTTGAAGAGCTCAAACTCCAGACCATTTATCAAGCCTGTGCGGGTGATATCGACAAGTAAATCCGGCACTTCACTTTTCTTAGGTAACTGCTCAAGCATAGAGGAGAACATCACGCGCATTTCAGCTAGTTGCTCTTTGTATGCTTCAAGATTGACGGCTTTAGCTTGCTTGATTTCAAAAACCTGCTTCAGCTCAACTTCTTTTTGCTCCAGCTTTGTCAGCTCAGCCTGCTTATCTTTAAGAAGAAAATAATAACCACCAGCCCAAACCACAATACAAATCAAAACAGCAGCAATAATTTTTATCGGTGTGGGCCATTCACCACTTTCATTAAAGTCCAATTCATTAATAGAGGAAATATCCATTATTTATCCTCCTTTTTGCTTGGCTCAGACTCATTTACTTCAACAGTAAATTGTCTGATCGCATTGTTGCTGGTCGATGTACGTTTGATGACTTGTAAGCGTGACTCGCCATATTCAGGATTTTCATCTAGTTGGCGCATAAAGACAGATACTCTGGCATTGGATTCTGCCGTTCCACTGAAGGTAATGGTATTACCTGTACGTACCACTTTTTCTAAATGAATTCCTTCAGGGACTATCCGTGCTATAGAGTCAAATACTTTCACTACTTTAGGACGACTTTCCTGTAAATCCTGAATAACTTGCATTCTTGCTAGGAGGCGTTTCTTTTGTGTTTCGAGGTCTTGAATTTCTTTAATTTTGACATCTAATTTAGTGATTTCAGTCTGTAATAAGGTATTGCGCTGATTTTGATCACTAATCAAGCTATTGGCATAACCCATTACAAGATAAAAAATAAGGGCAGCAAACAAAAATGTTGCGCCCATTGCTAAATAAAACTGTTTCTGCCGTTCTTCTCTTCGTTCTTCACGCCATGGCAGTAGATTGATATGTGCCATCAGTCAAAACTCCTCATTGCCAAGCCGCAAGCAATCATCATTGAAGGAGCATCATTACTTAATGCCTGTATTTTCACTCGAGATCCAAGAATCATTTCAGCAAAAGGGTTAGCAATCGATGTCGATGTACCGGTTTCTTCTTCTATCATCGTATCGATACCTTCAATAGAAGCACATCCCCCGGCCAGAATAATATGGTCGATAGACTGATATTGTGTCGACGCGGAAAAGAAAAACTGTAATGCTCTTGTGACTGTCATTGCCATTGAGCGTTTAAAGGGTTCGAGCACTTTCGGGCCATAATCATCTGGTAAGCTGCCATCTTTCTTAGCTCGTCCTGCCTCCTGATATGACATGCCATAGTGGCGTTCGATATCTTCGGTTAACATCCTGCCACCAAACGTTTGTTCTCGGGTAAACACGATTTTGCCATCAACCAGTACATGTAAGGTTGTCAGCGTTGCACCGACATCGGCAACGGCAACGGTTAATCCCTGGCCGTGATGTGGTAATTGCCTGGCGATTAATTCAAAGGCATTTTCCATAGTGTAGGCTTCGACATCCACCAGCCGCGGTTTTAATCCAGCTTTCTCGACTACTTCAGTACGCACATCTACATTTTCACGACGTGAGGCTGCCAGCAGAACATCAACAGCCTCAACATCCGCGGCTGATGAACCTAATATTTCAAAATCCAGCCGTACTTCATCGAGTGGGTATGGGATATAGTTTTCCGCTTCCATTAATACATTCTCTTCAAGCTCACGCTCTGATAAAGAAGCAGGAAAGGAAACAATTTTACTGATGGCAGAACTTGCAGAAACCGCGACAGCAGCTTCTTTGGCTTTTGTGCCTGAACGTTTGACTGCGCGTCTTATTGCACCAGCCACTTCATCTCTATTTTCAATGCGGCTTTCAATGACAGCGTTTACAGGTAAAGGCTCGACGGAATATGACTCGACCGTATATTTCTCACCTTTTTTACTCAGTTCTAATACCTTTACTACCGAAGAACTGATATCTATACCTAGCAAAGGGGATTTTTTCCGTCCGAACATTTATCGCCTCAATTCCCGTTGATTCATTGAATAAGCCCACTTAGCACTATTACTTAAAGTAGTTTATTAAGAATATTGAGCTTGTCAACCTAAATATATCAATAAAACTAGTGATTTGAACCCTCTCACTGTTATTATTTGTGACTCAATATATACTTTCACATCATTTATTACATAGCAGCCAAGTCTACATGTATCGATTTATTCGCTTGACCACAAAGCTTATTTTAATTTTAGCGTTGTTGACCCTTATCGCCGCCGGCGTGGTTTATTTTTTTCTTGCTCCCAAACTGCCTGACACTAACACCCTAAAAGAAACCCAGCTGCAAATACCCTTGCGGATTTTCAGCTCTGAAGGTCTATTAATGGCTGAGTTTGGTGAGAAAAGACGTATTCCAGTGGAATATAACGACATCCCCAAACCATTGGTAGATGCCTTTCTGGCTGCAGAGGATGATCGTTTCTACCAGCACCCGGGCGTGGATTATCAGGGCATTATTCGTGCCGTCTACTCTCTTGTGACTACAGGTGAAAAATCACAGGGTGGTAGTACCATTACCATGCAAGTTGCGCGCAATTTCTTCTTGTCTAATGAAAAAACCTATTTAAGAAAATTGAATGAAATTATTCTCGCCCTTGAAATTGAGAAGGTTTTATCAAAAGAAGAAATCTTATCGCTTTACTTAAATAAAATATATTTAGGTAACCGTGCTTATGGCGTGGGCGCAGCAGCTAACGTCTATTACGGTAAACCACTGGATCAGTTATCACTCTCAGAGATGGCGATGATTGCAGGCTTACCAAAAGCCCCGTCCGCTTATAACCCTATAGCCAATCCTGAACGCGCGACAGTCAGACGTAACTATGTTTTACGCCGTATGTGTGAAGTCGGGTTTATCACAAAAGCAGACTACGATGAGGCTATAAAAGCGCCGGTTACAGCCAGTTACCATGGCCCGGAAATCAAAGTATACGCACCATACGTGTCTGAAATGGTACGAACAGAATTAATTAATAAGTTTGGTGAAGAGGCTTACACCAATGGCTTTAACGTCTACACAACAATTCGGGCAAAGCATCAACAAACAGCTAATAAAGCATTACAGTCTGCTTTATTAGATTACGATCGCAGACATGGCTATCGTGGTCCAATTACCAATATTGCCCTGCCTGAAGATGTCTCTGATCGAGCAGCGCTGGATAGTATCCTTAAAGACTATGACAATATTGGCCCTTTAAAAACCGCTATTGTTATCCAGACAAGCGATGACGATGCTGAGCTCTATATTAGAAACTGGGGCTACGCGCATTTACCAATCAATGCCGTTAAGTGGGCCCAGAAAAAACTCAGCACTAATAGCCGTGGCCCGGTCCCTAAAAAAATCACCGATGTACTTAAAGCAGGTGACATTATCCGCGTAGAGCAACTTACCAGCCCCAACTGGGAACTGGCTGAATTGCCTGAAGCGCAGGGAGCATTAGTGGCTGTAGCACCATATGACGGCGCAGTGACAGCATTAACTGGCGGTTTTGACTTCTTCAATAACAAATTTAACCGTGTAACTCAGTCACGTCGCCAACCTGGCTCTGGCTTTAAGCCCTTTATCTATTCTGCTGCCCTGGAAAAAGGCTACACCGCGGCGACGATTATTAATGATGCTCCGGTTGTGTTTGATGATCCCGGTTTAGAGAATGTCTGGCGTCCACAAAATTACAGCGGTAAGTTCTTTGGCCCGACACGTTTACGCGAAGCTCTCATTCATTCCCGTAATTTGGTATCAATCCGACTTCTGCGTGATATTGGTGCTGATTATGCCGTTGAATATGCAGAGCGTTTTGGATTTAAACCTGGAATGATGCACAAAAATCTCTCATTAGCTTTAGGTAGTGGTAGCGCTGCCCCATGGGATATGGCACGCGCCTATTCATCGCTGGCTAATGGTGGTTATAAAGTGGAACCTTACATCATTCAGCGGGTAGAAGATCCTTCAGGGAAAATCGTGATGCAGGCAAGCCCTGATACCGTTTGTGAAACCTGTCTGATGGATGAATCGCATCTTGATGACAGTGATTTCCATGTAGCTAAACGTATCATGACACCACAAAATAACTACATCATGAATAGCCTGTTACGTGATGTTGTTAAACATGGCACTGGTCGTAAAGCCATGAGTCTTGGTCGTGATGATTTAGCAGGGAAAACAGGGACAACCAATGATCAGGTTGATGCCTGGTTTAATGGTTTTCATCCGGAGTTAGTGGCTATCGCCTGGGTTGGATTTGATAATCCACACTCATTAGGCCGTTATGAAACGGGAGGCCGTGCGGCTTTGCCAATGTGGATAGACTTTATGAAGGTTGCACTGGAAGGCATGCCTGAAGCACCACTGCAGCCGCCTGTTGGCATGGTAACAGTCAGAATCGATCCTGCGACAGGATTACTGGCCAGACCTGAAGCCACAGATGCCATATCCGAAACCTTCAGAGAAGAATATGTACCAAAACAGATGGCACCGCTATCTGGGCAAGGTGATAGCGGCACATCACCAGTCATTGATTTATTCTGATTTAGCGAACCTGTTTGGCGAGCTGCCCGGGCTTTAATTCACCGTTCGGGTAGTCGCCATTGAGTAATCGTAATTGCTCAATCGGACTATTACTAATTCTGCTTTGCTTCGCCCATGAAGCATAATTATCGTTTTTACCCACTCTGAGAATTTGAATTTTTAACTCTTGAGCCAGTTTTATTTCATCTTCTCGTAAGCTATGCAAACTTTTTATCGTATTGAGAAAAGCCTGATCATACTGGCTAAATAATGCGTTGGTCTCAGCGCCGCCAAAGAAGATATAGGCTTTATCTTTTAAGTAGACAACAGCAATCCTGACAGTTTTATCCTGACTAAGCGCGATACCAGTATAGCCATCCAGTCCATGACTTTTAAAGCTTTGGCCAGAGCGAATTGTGGTGATTTTCAAACGCTGCTTGATAAACTGTTCCGGCGTTAACTTACGATTCAGATCAGCAGCCCCCATTTCGACAACCGCTTTGCCATCAGGAGCTACAGCCTGCAGACTATCTGGATTATTGTTAATCTGCCATTTTTCAGGAAAATCAACAGCAAACCCCATGGCAAGGTGATAAAAATGATTACCGGATCGAATACCTTGTTCTTCACTATCACCAAAGGTCATGCCGGCGATATGGTCCAAATATGCCGTTCTATCAATTTTGCCGTCCGTCACTTTATATTTATCAGCAGCCGTAACAACACCTTGCAGGCGTGTATCGTTATCAGGATGACTGGCAAATAAACCATGGTAGCCCTGATAGTCACGACCTTGTTTCTTCGCTTCAGCTGCGGCAAAAATTTCCTGATTTTTCAGCACAGTGATGACATCAATCATGGCATGAGGATCATAACCTGCTCTGGCTAAATACTCGGCACCTAAACGATCCGACTCAAGCTCATGTTCACGACCATAGCCACTCAATAACGCCCCACCAAGCATATTGAAGATATTCTGAGATCCCGCATTACGTAACTCAGGTATTAATATTGAACCTAGGGTATAACCAATATTGGCAGCTTGAGCAGCACTTTGTTGTCTGACACCGTGTCTGGCAGTGACATGACCAATTTCATGCCCTAATACCGCGGCAAGTTCAGCTTCAGAGTTCAAATAAGCCATCAGACCACGGGTGATATAAACATAACCACCGGGCAAAGCGAAGGCATTGATGACTGGAGAGTCCAATACCGTAAACCGATACACTAAGTCTTTACGATGACTGACTGATGCCAGTTTTTCGCCTACTGACTGCACATAACGTTGTAGCTGTTCATCATTATAGCGACCATATTCTGAAATGATTTTGGGGTGATTAGTTCTCCCCATCTCCAGCTCGGTATCTTCACCAAACATAACGAAGTTTTGATCACCGGTTACCGGGTTCGTTGCACATCCACCAAGCCCCAGAAACAACAAAGCCCCTGCGATTAAGCAGAGGCTTCGTATTCTGTCGTGACTTGTACTACCTTGTACTAACACGTCAATCATAGTTCAAACCATTTTTTTTCGACAGCTTATTTACCGTATTTCTGACGGAATTTATCAACACGACCCGCTGTGTCTAACATTTTTTGTTTGCCAGTGTAGAACGGGTGGCATTCTGAACACACATCCAGAGTCAAGTCTGAAGTGCGTGTAGAGCGAGTTTTAAAGGTGTTACCGCAGCTACAGGTAACATTGATCTCGGTGTAATCTGGATGGATATCCGCTTTCATATCTGTACTCGTTATGTGTGTTTGCAAAAATCTTGCTGTAACCATAAGGTTACGAGCTTTAGAACCGCGTTATTTTATAGATCAACATTGAATCAAGCAAGTTTATTTCAAACAAAAACGCCTTAGACTTTCTCAGCCACCAGCATGGCTTGATTTCGCCAACCGGACTCAAGCTGCCCCAAGACTGATTCTTCACGGTAAACCCGAACCTTAAGACAGCTAAACATACGCAGCAACTCATTATCATCTAATAAAAAATCAGGATTGCTTGGCCCAATCTCATGAACTTTATTCCGACAAAAAGTCTGGTAAAACAATACACCTCCAGGCTTTAATGCTTCTGTAATCACATCAGCCATATCTCGTACTAAAAAGTGCGAGACGACAATAACATCATAAGTGTGAGCTTCAGGTGGATTAGCGATGACATCACGCTGTTGTGTCCGAATATTAACAAGCGCTTTTTTATCTAATTGGCTAATAGCGACCGATGAAATATCCCAACTCTCGACATTTAATCCTTTA
Source organism: Methylophaga sulfidovorans (assembly GCF_900114205.1). Taxonomy (GTDB): domain Bacteria; phylum Pseudomonadota; class Gammaproteobacteria; order Nitrosococcales; family Methylophagaceae; genus Methylophaga; species Methylophaga sulfidovorans. Next base: position 116,183 of record NZ_FOSH01000007.1, on the reverse strand, counting down.
TCAGCCAGAAAAAGACTATTACCACCAAGACCACAAGCCAGATCTAATGCCAAGCCAGTCTTAGGTAATAAATGCTGGTTTTGCTCTAACACTAATGAAACAGTGGGCACCTCGTCATGGCGCTTCGTGTAAATCGCATCCCACTTTTGTTGAGCATCCATCATTAACGGCGCCAAAAAGCCGGCGTCAACAACACCAGTAAGGTAAATATTTCTAAGCGTCCCAATAGCATAGCCATCGCTAACACCCATTTCGATGGGGAATTAATATCGCCGAAATTAGCCCCGACTTCGCCCAGACCAGGTCCTAAATTATTCAAGCACGCCGTTACTGCCGAGAATGAAGTCACCACATCAAGACCGGTCGACATCAAAAATAAGTGCATGATGCTGAAACAGAAAACATACATGGCAAAAAAGCCCCAGACCGCACCAACGACCTTCGCAGGCAAAGCCTTACCATTCACTTTAATGGCAAAGACTGCATTAGGATGAATCAGACGTAGCACTTCACGATAGCCCTGTTTAAACAACAGCATGATACGAATAACTTTAATTCCGCCACCTGTCGAGAAAGCACAGCCACCGATATAACTTACCATCAATAATAAGATAGGTAAGAAACCTGGCCAGAGGTAATAGTCTGTGGTGGTGTAGCCAGCAGTTGTACCAATCGACACTGTCTGGAAAATTCCTTGATGCACAGCGGTCCATACATTATCGAAGGTACCACTGAAATACAGATAACTTGAAGTCACTACCGATATAACACCGAGAATGGCTAGATAGGTACGTAATTCAGAGTCTTTCCAGTAATGTTTAATACTGCGGTGACGCCAGGCAAGAAAATGTAATGAGAAGTTCATCCCGGATATCAGCATGAAGACTACGGTGATCATTTCTATGGTGGCACTGTCGAAAAAACCAATGCTGGCATCGTGTGTAGAGAAACCACCAATGGCCACCGTTGAGAAACTATGACAAATGGCATCAAACCAGGTCATGCCCGCAACGCGAAAAGCGATAGCACAAGCCACCGTTAATGATAAATAAATATACCAGAGCGCTTTGGCTGTTTCGGTAATGCGAGGGGTCAGCTTGGCATCTTTCATCGGTCCTGGCGTTTCTGCACGATAGAGCTGCATGCCCCCCACTCCCAGTAATGGCAGGATGGCTACAGCTAATACGACAATCCCCATACCGCCTAACCATTGCAAAAACTGGCGATAAAACAATACCGCTTTAGGCAGCGTATCTAAGCCTGTGAGAACGGTTGCCCCTGTTGTCGTTAATCCCGACATTGATTCAAATACAGCATCGGTGAAGGACATTTTGGGGACTTCAGTCAAAAAGAAAGGTAATGCCCCCGATAAACCCAACGCAATCCAGAACATCACTACCACGATGAAACCATCGCGTATTTTTAACTCTTTACGGTGATGTCTGACAGGCAACCAAAACAATAAACCAATGATGACCAGTAAGACGAATGCCATTAAAAACGCACTGCTCGCCCCATCTTTGTAATACCATGACACTAAAACAGGTGGCAGCATGGTAATGCTGAACAGCGTCAGTAAAATCCCCAGAATGCGTTGAATCGTTAGTAATTGCATGATGTTTAGCTTAAATCCGTATGTCGACGGAAATAAAACCACGCCCCCAACATAAGTAATATAAGAATAAACACCGGCCAGCGTTTAGCCATCACATACGGTGTTGTACCTTGCCTGGGTTGAACTTCGGCCGTTAGAGTGGCTTGCTCGAACTGAGGCGTTTGTGACTGAATACGCCCTTTATAATCTACAAATGCTGAAATACCATTGGTTGTAGCCCTGACTAGAGGCCTCTCTGTTTCGAGAGCCCGGCTTCGTGAAATTTGTAAATGTTGGTGCGGCGCAAATGAATCCCCATACCAGGCGTTATTGGTAGCGTTAACCAGGATAGAGGCTTGAGGCAAAGCATCTAGCACCTCAAGTGAAAACACATCTTCGTAACAAATAGAAATACCGACTTGTTGTCCCGAGGCTGTCAACAGACTTTGTTTCTCTGGCCCCGGAATAAACCCTGACATGGGCAAGTCAAAAAAAGCAATCAGCCCCCTCAGCCAGGCAAAAGGTACATAGTCACCAAATGGCACCAAATGACGTTTATGATAAAAACCGGCATCAGCGCCGGCGACCATCATACTGTTGTAATAGTCTTGGCCATTTTTATCTTCTACCGGCAACCCCAACAAAATATCCGTACCATGTTGTTGGGCTTCTTTTATTAATGGATCAATATAAAAGTCTTTTAACTGATGATAAAAAGCAGGAATTGCATTCTCAGGCCAAACGACCAACTGACTATCCCAATGCTGCTCAGTTAATGTTTGATATAACCTCAGCGTGCTGACTAGCTGTTCAGAACTCCACTTCACATCCTGTGGTACATTTCCCTGCACAATGGTGGTTTTAATTGCTTCGCCTTCCGTCTGAGTCCAGTCGACAGATTGCAGTCCTTGTCCCCCAACCCAGATGACCATAACAGGAAGTATGAATAACGGTTTTTTGTATTTAAACAAAATAAACAAACAGCTTGCTGTCAGAGCGACCAGGAAAGAGACAGCATTCACCCCCACCACTGGCACCCAACCAGCTAACGGACCTTCGATCTGGCTCACGCCCAGTTCTAACCAGGGAAACCCACTCAAAAACCAGGCTTTGAATAATTCAAAGCCAAACCAGGCAATGGGTAGTAACAGTGCGATATCAAATAAGGTAAACGTGTAGGAAGAGAATTTCTTGACCAGCCAGCCAAATAAGGCCAGGTAGGAAGCCAGGATGGCGACAAACAAAAAGGTCAGCATGCCCGCCAGGAACCAGCCAGAATGCCCAAAGACATGAATCGCTACATAGACCCAGGACACGCCAACACCAAACATGCCGAGTCCAAATAACCATCCGCGCCAAGCGGCTTGATTTGGTGTGGTGTTATTCCAACTGGCAAAGAGCAGAATCAGGCTGATAACAGCAATCGGGTAAAAATTAAAAGGTGAAAATGCCAGCGGTAACAGTGCTCCGCCAAATAATGCAACGATATGTCCTTTCCAGCCCTGCATTGTCAGCCCATTACTTTTTTGCATTATTCGGTATCAGCTTCTGGCTCTTCTTCAGGTGGTAAAATCACCATTTTCATCAGATATAAACGACGATTGTCCGCACGTAGAATAGTGAACTGGAAACGATCAATCGTAATTTCCTCACCACGCTCAGGCAAATGACCAAACTGATTGACCACATAGCCACCGACGGTATCAAAATCCTCATCACTCCAATCCGTTTCAAAAAACTCATTGAAGTCTTCAACCATGGTTAAGGCTTTGATGGTGTATGTATTTTCATTTCTTTGCAGAATCGGTGCATCATCGTCAATATCATGCTCATCTTCAATTTCACCGACGATTTGTTCCAATACATTCTCAATGGTCACAATACCGGCAACACCACCATATTCATCCACCACGATGGCCATATGATTACGACGGGCACGAAATTCGCGTAACAACACATTCAAACGTTTGCTTTCAGGGATGAACACGGCTGGGCGTAATATTTCACGCAGGTCAAAATTAAAGTCACCACTATTTACAACAGCGGTTAGTAAGTCTTTGGCAAGCAGGATACCGATCACATCATCCCGGTCATCATCCATCACCGGAAAGCGAGAATGGGCCGTTTCAGTGACCAGCTTTAAGGTTTCTTCAGGGGCAGCATCACGTGACACCATGACCACTTGCGAGCGTGGAATCATAATATCGCGGGCTTGCATTTGTGACACACTCAACGCACCTTCAACAATGGAAAGTGCCTCTGAATCCAGAATATGACGCTCAGAAGCTGAACGAATTAATTCGATCAGTTGTTCCTGATCCTGAGGTTCCAAAAACAAATTACTCAGTTTTCGTACCCAGGATTGATTTGCTAAGCGACTCGGTCGTCCTTCACTCATGATTCCACTCCCTGCCATTCATAGGGATTAGCTATATCTAATTGATGCAGAATATTTATTTCCAACGTTTCCATCTGTTCCGCTTCATCCGATTCAATATGATCATAACCTAGTAAATGTAAACAGCCATGAATCACCATATGTGCCCAATGATGTAGCTCAGCCTTACCTTGCTCTTGTGCTTCTTTTCTTACCACAGGAACGCAAATCACTAAGTCGCCCAATAAACGTGGCTCTAACTTAATGGGTGCATCAAAAGGAAAAGACAAGACGTTGGTTGGCTTATTTTTGCCACGGTACTGACCATTGAGTTCAGCACTTTCTGATTCATCGACTAAACGAATACTGAGCTCACAGTCTTCATTGACTTCAAATAGTGCAGCTTCAGCCCACTGAGTAAACAGTGCCTCATCCGGTATATCACCGTCATAAGCACACTGAAAATCCACTATCACGCTCATGCTTTTCGGTCAGCCTTATCGTATGCCAAGATGACTTTTTGTACCAGCGAATGTCGAACAACATCTTTTGCCTGGAAGAAAGTAAAGCCGATGCCATCCACATCCTTCAACACTTCAATGGCGTGACGCAAGCCAGAACGTGTTGATCCGGGCAGATCCACCTGGGTGATATCACCGGTAATAACTGCGGTGGAGTTATAGCCCATACGGGTGAGGAACATCTTCATTTGTTCGACAGTGGTATTTTGCGCTTCATCAAGAATAATGAATGATTCATTTAGCGTTCTACCACGCATATAAGCAAGTGGCGCTACTTCAATGACATTACGTTCCATTAATTTAGCAACCCGCTCAAAACCCAGCATTTCATATAAAGCATCAAACAGTGGTCTAAGATAAGGATCGACTTTCTGCGCTAAATCACCTGGCAAGAAACCAAGGCGCTCGCCAGCTTCTACTGCGGGTCTGACCAGTACAATTCGACGGCAAAAATCACGCTCCAAAGCTTCCACGGCGCAAGCCACAGCAAGATAGGTTTTACCGGTACCAGCAGGCCCCACACCAAAGTTAATATCGTGGGTCATTACCCGGCGTAAATACGCTTGCTGATTTTCACCACGGGCTTTAATCAAACCACGCTTGGTTTTAATCACCACTTCTTTATCTGGCTCTGCCGCCGCTGACACAGCTTCACCACCACTTTTGCGGATGGCCATATGAATCTGTTCAGGCGCTAATACCGTTTGTGCTGTCTCAGCATACAAGTCATGAATGACTTCCTGAATTAAAGTCAGTGTGTCTGCCGGACCGATAATCTGGAAATTAACACCTCGGTTATTGATTTCCACACCAAAGCCACGTTCCATCATACGAAGGTGTTCATCCATATGACCACATAGATTAGCAAGACGAGGATTATCGGCTGGGCTTAGCTCGAAGTTAATGCTATCGAGCGCTTGAGAAGTTTGAGTCACTATAAAATTCCGATGAGCTTAAAGTGCAACGCTATCAGCGAGTAATTCGCCGCGCAAGGAGTTTGAGAAGGCCTCTTCAATGCGCACATCCACAAACTGACCGATAAGACTACTGTCACCGGGGAAATTCACTACCCGGTTATTCTCTGTACGACCGGCCATATCACCGCCACCACGATGTGCTTCGCGCTCAACTAAAATACGTTGTGTGGTGCCGATCATGGCTTTGGCATGCTCGTCTTCCAACTCACGCAAACGATCCTGCATGATTTGCAGACGGCGTTTCTTTTCTTCTTCGGAGACTGAGTCCACAAATGCCGCAGCGGGTGTACCAGGGCGAGCGCTATAAACGAAGCTGAATGAATGATCGAATTTAATCTCATTGATCAAATCCATAGTCGCCTGAAAGTCTTCTTCTGTTTCATTGGGGAAACCGACAATAAAATCACTCGACATACTTAAATTCGGTCTGACTTCCAGTAGGCGGCGGATCTTACTTTTATATTCTAAAGTGGTATGACCACGCTTCATCATAGTCAGAATACGATCAGAACCAGACTGAACCGGTAAATGCAGATGATTCACTAACTCCGGCACTTCGGCAAATGCCTCAATCAGGCTGTCAGAAAACTCAACAGGGTGAGAGGTAGTAAAACGAATACGTTCAATACCATCAATTGCTGCCACATAATGAATCAGTAACGCTAAATCGGCCGTTTCATCATCTTCAATCACGCCTTGATAAGCGTTTACATTCTGACCTAACAAGTTAACTTCACGTACGCCTTGTGCGGCCAGCTGACGAATTTCACGCAAAATCGGGCCAACTGGTCGACTGACTTCTTCACCACGGGTGTAAGGCACCACACAGAATGTGCAGTATTTACTGCAACCTTCCATCACCGAAACAAAAGCGGTTGGGCCATCTGCTTTCGGTGCCGGTAGATTATCGAACTTCTCAATCTCAGGGAAAGAAATATCAATGCTGGGTTTGCGGCTGATTTTGACTTCTTCCAACATCGCCGGAAGACGATGTAATGTTTGCGGCCCAAAAATCAGGTCCACATAAGGCGCACGTTTACGAATCGCTTCCCCTTCCTGACTGGCCACACAGCCGCCGACACCAATCACTAAATCGGGACGCGAGTCTTTCCAGCGTTTCCAGCGACCAAGTTGATGAAACACTTTTTCCTGCGCTTTTTCGCGGATAGAACAGGTATTAAGCAGTAATACATCTGCTTCTTCTGGAATATCTGTGGGTTCTAATTGATGAGATGCCGCCAGGACTTCTGCCATTTTTGATGAATCATACTCATTCATCTGACAGCCGAATGTTCTGATATAAAGTTTGCCAGCCATAGTTTCTGCTAAAGTCAAAGGGCGCACAGGATACTATTTTTTAGCTGATTAGTACATACAAGTGATTGTTTTTACTAATAACTGCAAATATAGTGTGGGAAGGAATAACAACAAGGAAGTGAATCATGGCAATCAAGGATTGGCCTGCCGATGATCGCCCTCGAGAAAAGCTTTTATTATCAGGTGCTAAGGCACTTTCTGATGCAGAGCTTCTGGCGATTTTTCTGCGCACGGGTGTAAAAGGATTTTCTGCTGTCGACTTGGCACGCAAACTCATTGATGAATTTGGCTCTTTACGACAATTATTAGAGGCGGACCAACAACAGTTTTGTAAAGGCCATGGATTAGGCCAGGCAAAATACGTTCAGCTTCAGGCGGTTCTGGAAATGGGTCGTCGTCACTTAGAATCCAGTTTAAAACATGGCGATGCATTTACAGATGCCGACAATACCATGCGTTATATCAAGCAACGTTTACGAGCCTATCCTCATGAAGTATTTGCCTGTCTATATCTGGATAACCAGCACCGTTTTTTGCAATTTGATGAATTATTTCGCGGCACGATTGATGGTGCCAGCGTGTATCCGCGTGAGGTAGTCAAAGCAGCACTAAAACATAATGCCGCTGCGGTTATCCTTGCCCATAATCATCCCTCTGGTGTTGCTGAGCCCAGTCAAGCTGATATCCATATAACCAAACGTATCAAGTCTGCGCTCGATCTGGTCGATATCAGAGTACTCGACCATATAATCGTTGGGGATGCAGAGGTCACTTCATTGGCACAGCGAGGTTGTCTTTAACTGAATCAATTGCCATAAACATGAGTGAAATCACCCATTTTTCTGCTGTTTGATATCTCTACTATTGTCCAATTTTATAATTAAAATGATAAGAGAGAGAATCCTATGAAGTCACTGAAGGTATTCAGTCTGGGCTTTTTGCTAACGCAAAGTATGAGTGGCTATGCAGCTGATAATGCGCTGATAGATGATGCCAGCTTAAGCCTGGGTAGTTTAGTTGTATCATCCGATAGCACGGGGCCGCTGACCTCACGTAACCTATCGACATCGGTTGATGTACTTAACCAAGATCGTATTGAAGATCAGAATGTCAGTTATACATGGCAGCTTTTTGACCAAATGCCAGGCGTGATGTTGACCCAGTTCGGTATGGGAAATGAGTCCGGCAAAATTTCCTTTCGTGGTTTTAATGGCGAAGGTGAAGTCAATGCAGTGAAATTGCTGATTGATGGCATTCCGAGCAACCAGAATTCGGGCAATATGCCGTACCTGGAATTGCTCACCCCATTAGAAATTGAGAGTATTGAAGTGGTGCGCGGCACCAATGATCCACGTTACGGCTTGCATAATATAGCGGGTAATGTAGACATTTTTACTCGACAAGGCGGCAACTATAATAAAGCCCGTGTCACTTACGGCAGCTACGCAACACGAAACGTGCAGTTTATCAGTGGCATTGAAAGCAATGGTTTTTCCCAGAACTACGCAATCAGTTATCTCAACTCAAACCGCTATCGTCACCACAGTGATATTGAAAAAAGCACATTCTCTGGTAAGTGGTTTTATACACCCAATGACGGTCGCGCCCAAATCGGCTTTATTGCCAGACACGGTAAGGCAGAAGCACAAGAAGCCGGTTATCTGACACGAGCTGAAGCTCATCATGATCCTGAACAATCACGGCCGCATAATGAGGCTGATGGTGGTGACCGTATGATGAATCAATTCAGTGCTCACCTGGATATAGATATCACCGATAATCTGTTCTGGAGCAGCAAGGCTTATTTAAATGAGTTGGATGAAGACCGTTATGTTACCTATGCTGCTGGGGGCAACCATAATGAACGACTCACAGAAGAAGAACATAAAGGGGTTTTAAGTACCTTAACCTGGCGGCCAGATGTCAGTTGGGCTCATGAATTCAGCCTGATGGGCGGAGTAAGTGCTGAATTTCAGAACAATGAAAGCCGTCGTTATCTGGTGGATATGGATAGAAACAGAACAGTACAAAAACGTAATCAAAAATTCGACTTTGATATTTATGGTGGATTTATTCAGGCCATTTATAAACCTACTGAGAAACTGAAAATTGTTCCCGCTTTCCGTGTAGATACGGTGCGTGGCAGCTTAAATGATAATGGCACCCATCGTGGAATTAACGATTACGGTAATATCAGTCAGCCTAAACTCAGTGCGGTTTATTCTTTTAATAATCAATATGCTTTGTATACCAATTGGGGGAAAACCTTTCAGGTCGCAGATGGCGCATCTAGCTATAAAAAAGTCGGTGTCCCAGAGCTGAGCCCTTCTATTAATGAAGGCTGGGAAGTAGGACTGAAATTTACACCCACAGACTGGTTAAATGGTCGGATCGCTGTATGGCAACAAGTAGCATCAGATGAATATAAAAAACGTTTAGGCGATCCTGATGGCAATAGTGAAAATATAGGAAAGACCCAGCGTCGAGGCATTGATTTCCAATTCAATGCACAAGCCTCTGATAAACTTGGTCTTTGGTTTGCTGCATCCTACCAGGATTCAGAAATACTCAAAGCCGGTGCAGAAACACCTCTTAATAAAGGCAATGAGATCGATCATGTACCACATTATTTAATTGATGCTGGCGCAGACTATCAGGCTACACCAAAGCTTAAGCTATCCTCTTGGATCAGCGCCCAAGATGATGCATATTTAAATCAGGAAAATGATACCAATAAATATGGCCAATACGTTTTAGTGAATGCCTCAGCTAGCTATGCACTGACTCAAAAAGTGACTTTAGATCTTGAACTTAAAAATATATTTGATCGCTATTATGAATATGTCTGGTGGAGTAAAGACTTTAATGAAACGTTACACTCTCCTGGTGATGGTCGCTCAATATACGGCTCTATTCAATATGACTTTTAATCATTCATGAAAAAAGCCCGACAGCTTTGGCTGAAGATTCATACCTATCTTGGACTTAGCATTGGTTTATTGCTGGTCTTATTAGGTCTGACAGGCAGTATTTTAGTGTTTTATCTACAGTTCGATATCTGGTTAAATCCAGATATCGAAGCTGTTTCAACGGCACCTGTCAGTCAACAACAAGCTGTTTTTGATCAATTACATCAACAATTCCCTACCCGAACTGATTCCTGGCGTATTGAACAACCGCTTCATCCGGGCTGGCCAATTATGGCGCGTTATTACACGCCAGTTGAAACTCGCGGCTTAACGTTTGCTCCTTTAATGGTCACCATTGATCCGGTCACCTTAAAGATCACCAGTAAACGTTTCTGGGGTGAGTTTACGATGACCTGGATCTACAACCTTCATTACGTTCTATTGCTGGATAAAACTGGCAAAACCTTTATTGGCATAATTGGCCTTATTAGCCTGATATCACTGATTTCTGGAATGGTTTTATGGTGGCCAGGTTGGCATAAGCTAGGTCGAGCGCTGGCTTGGCGTTTACGTTCCAGCTACGCAAAAAAAGTGTTTGATCTGCATATTCTTTCTGGCAGTTATGGCTTTATTGTGTTGTTAATGCTGAGCTTAACTGGCGCCGCACTGGATTTACCCACGCAAACACATCAGATTATTAATGCTTTTTCACCATTAGCCACCAGCCCTAATCTGGCACGTTCGCAACAGCAGCAAGGTAAACAGCCTGTAATCTCAGCCGATACGGCGGTAAAGTCTGCTTTTAAGTTATTCCCTGATGCTGAGTTACGCTGGGTAGAATCACCGGGTAGCGAAAAAAATAGCTGGCGAGTAGTTTTCTACCAAGAGGGTGAACCGAGCCGTCGCTTTCCTAGAACACAGGTGTGGGTGAATGCTTTTAATGGCAATATTGTCGCTAGTCGGGATGGATTGGCTGATAAAGCCGGAGATAAAGTCATCAACTGGCTACACCCCTTACATAATGGCGAAGCCTTTGGTCTGACAGGCAGGGTTATTGTATTTATCTGTGGTTTTATACCGCTAATTTTGTTTGTTACCGGCTTATTACGCTGGCAACAAAAGCGGCACGCTAAAGTGCGTACCGCTTATCGTCATCATTAATCTTCGTCCCAGTCTACAGGCGTATCTTTAAAGACTTTTTTACCGGTAAACATCGCTGATACAAGACCATTACGTTCCCGAAGCTCGCTATATACGACACCCAGAATATGTAAGATGATAGTCAGGCTCAGTATCCAAAATACGATTTCATGTATTTCTTTAAAGGGTGAACGAAAATCTCGCATTTGCTTGTAGCTGGCTTCATCGACACCTTCTTTGGAATAAGGCTGAATCAATGCTTCTGTTTGTGGACTTTCGGCAATCCAGGCTTTAAAACTATCGCCAAACGGTGGCATATAAACATCGGTGCCACCAATCACCAAGCCAGTCACCGCTTGTGTAGTTAATAAAATAAATAACAAGGTCACCATCAAGCGAGCCAGAGGATTATGCCCGGCAAATCCAACAGGTTTACCCTGCTTTAGACTCTCCAGATAGACCTGACGCTGCTGTTTATACTTTTGCCCCAAAGGCAAAATAGCTGCCCAACGACTAAAACGATTACCAATAAACGTCCAAAACAGTCGGATGGCTAGATTAATTGCAAACACATATCCCACGTAGACATGCCATGTTTTTAGCAGAATCTTGCCTTCTGTCGTTACGCCCAAGGCTTTGCTGTTCATAATAGCCACACCAATTGCAATCAATGCAATAATGGACAATACGTTTATCCAGTGAAACCAGCGAACCGTACGGTCCCATACAGGATATTCAGTTAATGTTCTCGCCATTTGTTTTTTCACTTCTCTCTCCTTATTTATCTACTTATCAGTAGCCATTACCCATTCATAGAAAACCAAGAATTTGGGTGAGCTAATCCTGATATTAAACTTGCTCATATAAAACATTGAGTGACATTGTCTGGCTTATTCTTTTCTCTCTCAGGGTAGTATGTTGAATTCAATATGCCTTCTTCTGTTTTGTAATGAAACACGATGTAACTTATCAAAAGCTTAACCGTGGGTAATAAAGACTCAAATTCCAGTCCCTGCTGGAGAAAATAATGCAGTGAATTTATGGTGGCGAGGATGGCTCTATGCTGTTCATCAATAATAGGGACCTGCTGACTGAACTCATCTTGCCATACTACTAATAATGGTCTATCCATATCACTCACTCCTGCAAGCTATCTCATCAGACTGAAAATGGATATTTAATGGCTTCGTGATAGTGATAATCTTTCACCTCAAAATCATCCAGTGTGACCCAGGTTTCCAGATCCTTTAATGATTTAATCTCCGGGTTAATGTGTAAGCTAGGTGAAGGATAAGGATCACGTTTCAACTGTACATCACGCATTAACTGCAGCTGATCTTCGTAGATATGGGCATTCACAATCTTATGGTAGGCCTTACCCGGCTTCAGTCCAGAAATTTGCGCCATCATTTTGAGTAAAAAGAACACCTGCACCTGATTGAAATTTAAACCTAGTGGCACATCACAAGAACGTTGATAGGAGGTTAAATACAAGGTATCGCCTAATACTGAAAAAGTGTGAGTATGCATGCAGGGTCTCAGACAGCCCATATCAAACTCGCCGGGGTTGTAAAAGGTCAGAATTTCGCCACGATCATCAATGCCGCGTTTCAAATCATCGGCGATTTTTTGTAACTGATCCAATGTTGAACCATCAGGCTTTTGCCAGCGACGGCCCTGAACACCATAAACCCGTCCCATATCATCTTCACCTTTGCGGTGAGGATTATTAAGCCAGTCTTTATTATCATTGGCATTGGCATCCCAGGTACGGCAACCAATGGTGCGGAAATCTGCTGCGTTGTCATACCCTCGCATGTATCCCAGCATTTCGGCAATTGCCGCCTTCCAGTAACTTTTCCGGGTGGTGATAAGTGGAAATTGATTATTAGCAACGTCATATTCCAAATCGGCATTAATAACCGTCAGGCAACGTTTTCCTGTACGTTCATTTTCAACCCATTCACCTTCGTCAATAATACGTTGGCATAAATCCAGATACTGTCTCACTCAGAAGGCTCCAATTCTCACTGCAAAATTGCTGATGATTTTGGCATTGCTAGGTCAGACAGACAAGTTCATTAAGGTGACAGATTATACTTCTGCATACGATATAACAGCGTATCTCGACTAATACCTAACAAACGGGCCGCTTTAGAACGATTTCCAGCCGCCATATCCAGCGCTTGTTCAATCAAGTCCAGTTCCACATTTGCGAGCTCTATACCACTGGGCGGCAGCACAAACTGATGTTGTTCTATGGCAACTTCCGGACGCATCTCTCTCGGTAAATCACCCGGCTGTAATAATTCACCAGCATGTAACAAAGCAAGACGCTGACATAAGTTTTGTAACTCTCTGACATTGCCTGGCCAACGGTAATGTAAAAGACTCTGCTCAGCTTCTTTGGATAACCGCACAACGGCATTATTACCTGCATACTCTTTTAAGTAATGCTTCATCAGTAAAGGAATGTCTTCGACACGATCGCGCAGGGCTGGTAATTCAATTGGTACCACCTGTAAACGATAAAACAAATCTGCTCGGAATCTTCCCGCCTTCACTTCAGCAGGCAAATCAGCACTTGTCGCTGCCAGAATACGAACATCTGCGACGTGCAAACGGTGACTTCCTTGTAACTGACACTCACCCGCTTCTAAAAAGCGTAATACTTTTGCCTGTACAGATAGGGGTAAAGCATCGACTTCATCCAGAAAGACCGTGCCGCCTTCAGCCGCTAATAAACGTCCACGAAACGTTACTTCCCCTTGTTCATTACTTCGACCAAATAAATCCAACTCAACATCTTCTGTTGGTAACGCAGCACAATTAATAGTAACAAGCGTGTTATCACGACGACGACTTTGTCCATGCAGACTTAAAGCGATTAATTCTTTACCTGTACCCGTTTCACCACTGATAAGCACACTGGCATCACTCAAAGCAATCATCGGTAAGGTTCGCAGAATATGGGTTAAATCAGGCGACTGACCTAAGATCCTACTCATGTTACTTACCCCTGCATCGGATGTTGGTGGTCAGGCATGGCATGGTGTTCATGCATACTTTCCATTGGCCAGAATAAGGTTGCCAATGCCATCAGAATAATCAACAAACCAGCCGCTTTACGTAAGCGTGGAGAGCGCCCTAAGGCAGCTAACATACCAGTAAACAATCCTGCCCCCATTACCGCAGGTAATGTGCCGGCACCGAATGACAGCATAACCAAGCCGCCTTTCACCGGATCACCTGCGGTTGCCGCCACAGCTAACGCTGCATAGACAAGTCCACATGGTAACCATCCCCAAACCATGCCAAGAAAAAAGGCCTGACTCACTTTTCTCACTGGTAAAAGCTTTTGTCCAAGGGGTTGTAACCAACGCCACAAAGGGGCGCCCATACGCTCAGCACGGGCAAACTTTGGAAACCAGCCTGCCAGATATAAACCCATGGCAATCATCACAATGACTGACAATATCCTAAGTATCCAATGTGCATTCAGTTGTGTCAGTGGCGTGCTCAACAGACCAACAATAATGCCAGCAAAACTATAGCTCAGAATACGGCCAATATTGTAGTTAAAAACAAATGGCAGCATACGCCGCTGACTCTCCCTCACCTCTTTAGGCAAACTCAGCGTCAATGCGCCGATCACCGAACCACACATAGCAATACAATGCACTGTACTAAATAAACCGAGTAAAAATGCTGTGATATAGGAACTGGTGATAGCCGCCATGCTTAAAGTTTTCTCTTAGGTTTTAATTTAATGAATCAGATTATCACGCCATTTCAGCATGAATTTGTGTCATTTCACACACTAATTTTTGAAAAAACACACTTTTTAACCATAGTAACTTCTTATTATCACTTATTAGATTGCCTGAGAGAGAATGTATAATGAAAAGAACAAGTTTATCACTTAGCATCATGCTAAGTTTATTCCTACCATCGCTTGCGCATGCCGAGCACGATCATGATGTTAAAGAATTAGAAAAGGTTACGGTCTCTGGAGAAGCTATTCAGCCTTTACCCCAGGATGATGCCGATCTTAACCTGCAAGCACTTAAATCAAAACGAGCTGCATCAAGTGATACAGCATCCTTACTGGATGGTATTCCCGGCGTATCACTCTATGGTGCTGGTGGTGTATCCAGTCTTCCAGTTATTAGTGGCTTGGCAGATGACAGGCTGCGTATCAAAGTTGATGGTATGGACTTAATTTCAGCCTGTGCCAATCATATGAATCCACCACTGTCTTATATTTCGCCCACTAATGTGTCTGAATTAAAAGTCTATTCAGGTATCACACCCGTCAGTAGCGGTGGTGACAGTATTGGCGGCACCATCATTGTTAAAAGCAAACAACCAGAGTTTGCCAAAGATGCAAACAGTGTCTTGAAAAAAGGAGAAATCGGCGCATTCTACCGCAGTAACGGTGATGCCCGTGGTGCTAACTTATCAGCCACTCTGGCGACTGAAAATTTCAGTTTGAACTATACCGGTTCAACCAGCAAAGCCAATAATTACGATGCGGCGGATAATTTCAAACCTGCTGGACCAGCAGCTTCTGATCGAGGTTGGTTAGATGGTGATGAAGTCGGCTCAACTGCATATGAAACACGCAACCACGCTCTTAACCTTGGCTTTAAGCTCGATAATCACGTATTGCAATTAAAACTGGCACATCAGGATATTCCTTATCAAGGTTTCCCCAACCAACGTATGGATATGACCGAGAACCGCAGTAATAGTATAAATCTTATCTATAATGGGCTTTTTGATTGGGGCACGGTAGAAGCTTCTGCTTATCATGAAAAAACACATCACAAAATGCAGTTTGGTGATGATAAAAAATTCTTATACGGCGTTGATGCGCTCGGTATGCCAATGGAAACCGAAGGCAGTAATACAGGACTCTCACTAAAAACAGAAGTCATGCTCAACCAACGTGATTTATTACGAGTTGGAACAGAGTTACAAAAATACCGTCTTGACGATTATTGGGAAGCCTCAGGTTCAACCGGGATGATGGCACCCAATACCTTTGAAAATATCAATAACGGTCAACGTGATCGTTATGCTATCTATACAGAATGGGAAGCTGATTGGACCTCAAAATGGACGACATTAGCTGGCATTCGTCATGAAACAGTGAAAATGGATGCTGACAACGTTCAGGGGTATAACACAACCAATTACAATCCTACGGCTTTTAATA
Organism: Methylophaga sulfidovorans; assembly: GCF_900114205.1. Classification (GTDB taxonomy): domain Bacteria; phylum Pseudomonadota; class Gammaproteobacteria; order Nitrosococcales; family Methylophagaceae; genus Methylophaga; species Methylophaga sulfidovorans. Next base: position 100,127 of record NZ_FOSH01000007.1, on the reverse strand, counting down.
ACGCAGATAAAAGCAAAACCGATAACAATCTTGATCTAAGCTTATTGGGACGTTTTACCCCATCTGAAAATGCCAGCTATGAATTTGGTTATGCCCAAAAAACACGTTCACCTAATCTTTATGAACGTTATGCCTGGTCAACCAATGGTATGGCCATGCGTATGGTTAATCTGGCCGGTGATGGTAATGGTTATGTCGGTAATGTAGATCTGGATCCTGAAGTTGCACACACCATCAGCTTTACAGCCGACTGGCATGATGCTGATAAGCAGGACTGGAATATCACTTTCACTCCATACATTAGTTATGTGAATGACTTTATCGATGCCAAACGCTGCAGCGGTCAAGCAGGTATGATGGCTGTTTGTACAGCGGCTAATTTAACCACAACCGATAACTTTGTGTATCTGCAATACGATAATGTCTCAGCGAAGTTATACGGGGCTGATTTGTCTGTAGCAAAACATCTCTATCATGATGACAAGATTGGCCATATTAGTGGGCAAGCAGTATTCAATTATGTACGAGGCAAAAATCGGGATACCGGTGACAACCTCTACAATATTATGCCTCTGAATGCGACATTCACACTGCAACATGAAAAAGGTGCTTGGCATAACACTGCCGAATGGCAAGTGGTTGAAGCGAAAGACCGTGTTAATCATGAGCGTAATGAACAGGAAACTGCCGGTTATGGCTTATTAAATCTACGTACCAGCTACGAGTGGAAACAGGCACGTGTTGATTTTGGTATCGACAATGTATTGGATAAAGCATACAGCCAACCATTGTCAGGTGCGTACACTGGTCAAGGAGCGACAATGGGCACATCGGTACCTTGGGGCATCACCGTTCCAGGTATGGGCCGTTCATTCTACACGGCGCTTAGTTACTCTTTTTAATTGATACAAGGCGTCTCTGAACTTATTCAGAGACGCCTTTCTTCATTTAACTTAGGCTACCACGCTCAGCTTTAAATCCACTTTTTTCAATTGCTCAACTTCGTGAGCTAGATCAGCTTCCGTCAGCGGATGCTCTTTCAACCAGCCATCAGGCAAAACCAACATCATCTTTTTACCATCCAGTTTCAGCTTGATATAGGTATCAGCGCGTTCAGAGCGACCACGATTAAAGACCATGGCCAACCTGAGAAGCACTGTTAACCGTTGTGTGGTTAACTGCATTTCGTCTGATAATTTATTGATATGTTTTTTCGGGAATGAGCGACGTTGTCCTCGTACCATCACTGATAAGGCATGCTGTTCTTCACGTGAAAAACCGGGTAAATCTGAATGTTCAACCAGATAAGCCGAATGTTTATGGAATTGGTTATGGGAAATAGATAACCCCACTTCATGTAGTTTGCACGCCCATTGTAGACGATGCAGTAGCTCATCGTGGTCCAACTCCCAGTCATGCGCCACTTGCTCATATAACTGTGTCGCCATCACGGCAACTCGCTCAGCATGCGCCTCATCGACATGGTAGCGACGCATCAGTGCCAACACGGTTCTATCACGCTCATCATCATGCTGAATACGGCCAAGCAGGTCATACAATAAACCTTCTCTTAACGCACCATCAGCGACAATCATCCGCTCTATGCCTAATCGCTCAAACGACGCAGCCAGTACACACAATCCCCCGGCTAAGACATTATTCCGCTCTTCGGACAGCCCTTCGAACTTTGCCTCTTCCACACTGCCAGCTTCGATAAGATGGTTGACCATCTTTTCCAGTGCCTTGGCGGTGATCACGCCATCATCTGCCCAGCCGTGCTCTTTGCAAACATTGGCTACCGTACGAATCGTGCCTGATGCACCAACAGCTTCCTGCCAACCAGCCTGACGATAAGGTCGCTGAATATAACGAATACGTCTTGCCGCAGCCAACATCGCATGTTGCATCTGTGTCGCCGTGGTTTTGCCATCGGCAAAAAACTTTTGTGAAAAACTGACACAGCCCATTTCCAGACTTTCACGCATCAAGCCTTTAAAGCCATCACCAATAATATATTCGGTACTACCGCCACCGATATCCATAACTAAACGACGGCTATCATCAAATCCCAGTGAGTGAGCCACACCCAGATAAATCAGGCGAGCTTCTTCTTCACCAGTGATAATTTCAATCGGATGACCTAAGGCGAGACGCGCCTGACGTAAAAAACGGCGTGAATTATGCGCGATACGTAAGGTATTAGTACCAACCACCCGAACACTGCCGTATGGTAAATCTTTGATACGCTCACCAAAGCGTTCCAAACAGGCTATTGCGCGTTCCTGAGCTTCCAAGGAAAGGTAGTGATGTCTGTCCAGTCCCGCCCGCAGCTGAACCATCTCACGAAGTCGGTCGACCACCTGAAAGTGACCATCACGCATCCGGGCGATGATCATATGAAAGCTATTAGAGCCGAGATCCACCGCCGCTAGCACATCATGATTTGTATCTTGCATAACACCTATCGATTCGTTTTTCGGTTTATTCTGCACTAGCTGATTGCTTGTGGACAATGTTAAATCGTCTTTTCCATAAAAAAAGCCCGGTCTCAAACGTAACCAGGCCCTTTTTACTTGTGACGAAAATCCTCTTTTTTTATTCAATAAGCTGACCTTTAATCACTTGTTCGGCTTTCTCAATACTTAAATGGCGCACATCTTTACCTTCCACCAGATAAATGATGTGTTCACAAATATTATTCGCATGATCACCGATACGTTCCAATGAGCGCGCAGACCACATCATATCAATCACACGAGTGACGGCTCTGGTATCTTCCATCATATAAGTCATTAACTGACGCAGAATCGCTTCATATTCAGCATCGACTTCACGGTCTTCTTTGGCCACACGTAAGGCCATATCCACATCAAAGCGCGCAAAAGCGTCTAATGCATCACGTAACATGCCACGTACATGATTACCCATGGCTTGCAACTCACGGTAATTATGCTTGGGACGATCTTTTTCAGACAAGTTCAGTGCCATACGAGCAATACGCACAGACTCATCACCAATACGTTCCAAATCGGTAATGGTTTTCAATATGCCGGAGACCAGGCGTAAATCCCCTGCCGTTGGCTGACGAAGCGCAATAATTTGAATACATTCTTCATCAATACTGACTTCTAATGAATTCACCTCATCGTCATAAGCAATGACTTCACGGGCGATATCGGGCTCACCTTTAATCAGGGCTTCCATCGCGTTATGAACTTGCTGCTCGACTAAACCGCCCATCGCTAAGACACGAGAACGAACATCCTGTAATTCATTCTCAAATTGTTGCGAAATATGTTGGGAAGTAGTTGTAACCATATGCGTCTCTCCTCAGCCCGGATTAACCGTAACGGCCGGTAATATAATCTTCTGTTTGTTTTTTATTTGGATTGGTAAAGAGTTCATCCGTGGCGCCAAACTCTATTAATTCACCCATATACATAAACGCTGTGTAATCTGAAACCCGCGCCGCTTGTTGCATATTATGGGTCACAATCACAATCGTATACTTTTCTTTCAGTTCGTAAATCAACTCTTCAATTTTTAAGGTCGAGAGAGGATCCAGAGCTGAGGCCGGTTCATCAAGTAGCAAGACTTCCGGTTCGATAGCAATAGCACGAGCGATCACTAAACGTTGCTGCTGACCGCCAGACATCCCCATCGCTGACTCATGCAGACGGTCTTTGACTTCATCCCACAGCGCCGCACCTTTTAATGATTTTTCTACCACTTTATCCAGTGTAGAACGATCATTGACTCCCTGCAGACGCAGACCATACGCCACATTTTCATAGATAGATTTAGGAAATGGATTAGGCTTTTGAAATACCATGCCTACCTGACGGCGTAAATCCGCCACATTCACTGACGGCGAATTAATATCCATATCATCCAGCAATAACTGACCTTCCATCCTGACAGAATCAATCAGATCGTTCATACGGTTAAAACAGCGTAATAAGGTAGATTTACCACAACCACTTGGGCCGATAAACGCCGTTACGCGATTTTTTGGGATCTGCATATTGATATTGTGTAAGGCCTGTTTATCACCATAAAACAGGTTAAAGTCTTTAACTTCCAGGCACAGCGTTTCATTATCCAGGTTCACGCGAGGCCCTCTTTGCATCGATTCAATATCAATACCTCGCGATACATTTTTCTGTTCTTTCACTGCTTCCATCGTTTAACTCTCACTTGCTTTATAAGTTTCTCGCAGGCGGTTGCGAATACCAATCGCTGCCAGGTTCAGCACAACAATAATCAATACCAATAAAAATGCGGTGGCATAGACCAGCGGTCTAGCGGCTTCAACATTAGGGCTTTGGAAACCTACATCATAGATATGGAAGCCCAAATGCATAAACTGACGGTCCAAATGCAGATAAGGGGCAATATTATCAATCGCCAGTGACGGCGCCAGTTTCACCACCCCGACCATCATCAAAGGTGCCACCTCACCCGCCGCTCGCGCTACGGCCAGAATCAATCCTGTCATCATCGCTGGTGCAGCCATAGGCAATACTGTACGCCATAAGGTTTCCGCTTTTGTCGCCCCAAGCGCAAGACTACCTTCACGAATTGCTCTCGGAATACGTGATAAACCTTCTTCGGTGGCGACAATCACCACTGGTACGGTCAAAATCGCTAAGGTCAGCGATGCCCAGAGCAGTCCAGGTGAACCAAAGGTGGGGGATGGTAGTTTGGCCTGAAAGAAAATCTCATCGACACTGCCACCGATAAAATACACAAAGAAACCCAAGCCAAATACACCGTAAACAATCGATGGCACGCCGGCCAGATTATTAACTGCAATTCGAATCAATCTGACCACTGCACCTTGCTTGGCATATTCTTTCAGGTAGACCGCTGCAATTACACCAAACGGTGTGACCAGCACAGACATAATCATCACCATCATGACTGTGCCGAATATAGCCGGGAAAATACCGCCTTCGGTATTCGCTTCACGTGGTTCACCAGACACAAATTCCCAGGCATTATGGAAATATTGTCCCAGCTTCTGCATGGTACTCATCGCATTTGGCTTATACGCCTGTACGATTTTTGCCATGGGGATTTCAGCTTCACGGCCATCAGAAATCTTGACGGTTATCTGATCACGATTCAATTCTGAATATAATTCATCTAACTCTTCACGTAGTTTTGCATAGCGTGTATTGAGTTGCTTACGCTCTTCTTCGATTTCCAGGTACGGTGCCGTGCCTTTTTCAACATTATCGAGCTCTAAACGACGTTCATCAATCCGTAGATCTTCAAGACCATGATTGATTTTACCGATATCCGACTTTTCAATATCTTTTATCTTGTTATACAAGGCATTACTACGGGCGAGGCGCTGCTGAAACGCATCCCAGGCCTGTTCGCCTTGTGCGACAACTTCGCCTTGTTGTTTAACATTGACCAGATAACCATAAAAATTGCCCCACTCGCGCCGCTCTATCGACACCAGCCCAGCTGGCTTTTGCGTGTCTGCAATCCATGGGTCATTTATCCAGCGAAAATCAAGGCCAAAAAAATCACGATTACCAATCTTTAATAAGGTTCGGTTTGCTGTTTCCTGTCCTTCGGGTAAATGCACACCCGAAAGCGCTAACCGAGCAGCAGGCACCGTTTCATGATCAACACGTTCGCCCACCAACATGACTTTTTCTTCGCCAGGCTCAGCATAAGTCAGCTCAACGATATCGGCAGGCCAGAAATGACTTAACCCACGTACAGCGATTAGACCAATCAAGCCGACTACCATCACCAGACTGATACTAACGGCACCGGCATTTAACCAAACCCAGGGCTTACCGCTATCAAACCAGATTTTCATTGAAGAACGTTGTTTCATTCTGTTTCCTAACTACAGCGAGCTGTATTTATTACGTAAGCGCTGGCGCACAATTTCAGCGACGGTATTCAAGATAAAAGTAGCTAAAAACAAGACCAGTGCGGCCAGGAATAATACCCGATAGTGAGAGCTGGCAACTTCAGCCTCTGGCATCTCTACAGCAATATTGGCGGATAAAGCTCTGAAGCCCTCAAAGATGTTGAAGTCCATAATTGGTGTATTGCCCGTGGCCATCAATACAATCATCGTTTCACCGACAGCACGGCCTAAACCAATCATTACTGCCGAGAAAATACCGGGACTCGCCGTCAGCAGTACCACTCGCGTCATGGTTTGCCATGGTGTTGCCCCTAAGGCTAATGAGCCAATCGTCAGATGTTTTGGCACACCAAAAATCGCATCTTCAGTAATAGAGAAAATGGTCGGAATCACTGCAAAGCCCATGACCAGTCCTACCACCAGCGAATTACGTTGGTCATAATTGATACCAACATCATTCAAAAATTGCGGCATATTGCCATCAAATAACCACAGTTCAATCGCTCCACTGCTCGCCATAGAGACATAACCGACTAACAAGACAATCGGAATCAACACTGCTGGCTCCCAACCATCAGGAATACGTTCTCGCCAGGCTTTAGGCAGTTTTGTCCAGCCCCAGGCTGTCAAAATAATCATCACTGGCAGCATAAACAGCAATGTAAAAACACCCGGCAAGTGATCTTCCACTAATGGTGCTAACCATAAACCAGCCAGAAAACCCAAAATAACTGTCGGCAAAGCCTCCATGATTTCAATGGTCGGTTTTACAAAACTACGCATTCTGGGCGACATAAAATAGGCGGTAAAAATCGCGCCCATAATCGCCAAGGGTACGGCAACCAACATCGCGTAGAAGGCCGCTTTAATGGTGCCGAAAGTCAGTGGCGTTAAACTAAACTTGGGTTCAAAGTCATTACTGGCTGATGATGACTGCCAGATATATTCAGGTTTATCACGACTTTCATACCAAACCTTTTCCCATAATGAATGCCAGGAAATGTCTGGATGTTCATTATGAATATCAAGTAACTTCACATCACCTTTATCTGTCATGCTGATAAAACCATTTGCCCTTGGTGACAGGCCAATAACCGCGCTACTGTTCACATAAGGTTCAACCAATAATGTACGGTGGGCTGTGGTGTGATAAATCCCCAAATGGCCGGTTTTATCCAGCGTTAAAAAGCCTTTACGGGCTTGCTCGGGGGCAATGGCAATAATCGGGCTGCTCTGTGCATCGAAACTACGCACATTGTGTAAGGTGTAGTTATTGTCTTTATCTCTGACCGGAAACCATTGATCGATATGACCATCACTACGCCCCACCAGAATAGAAATACCACCTGTCAAAAATTCAAAGCTCGTGATATCCACACCCGTCGGTACCGCTTTAATTTTCTGGATTAAACGTGGTTTATCCAACTGCTGAACATCGTAGTAATAGATAAAGCCTTTATCATCGACCAGATAGAGTTCACGTTGATCAATATCCAGTTTGACCTGCGTCAGAGAGCTGACGTCAGTTAATGAAATCTCGTGTTTTTCTTCTTTAATGGTAAATTGGGTGTCATCAAGGAAATCGACTTCTTTCTCAAAACGTTTGAGTATCAGACGTTTATCTTCGGTATAAGCAACAAACGTCGTTTTATCTTCATAACTTTGTACAGAAAGTAAGCTGATTGACTTGCCCTGGTCATCAATCGCAACATGCTTTTCACCTAATGGATAAGTGACTTCAGGCACAATCACACGTTGTGTTCCGGTTGGATAAGTCACTTTGTATTTTTCTTTAATGACTAAAGCGCTGCCATCATTAAAACCATAACTAAATACACCAGTGGTAGCGGCACCAGCACTCACCGTGCTGATGGTTTTACCATCCAGTGGTAGTGTTGTTTCAGACATGGTTTTGCCGGTTTTGGCATCAAAAAAACGTACTACACCACTGGCTTCTAATGCCATAGCGACTGTGTTGTATTCATTCAAAGATAAAAAGACAGGCTGTTTAAAATCACTGTGATATGTCGCTTCTGTCTTCAGACTTGCTCCTTGAAATAGAGGCATCACCACATAGAGTAAATAAAAGAAAATCAGCACGATAGCCAGGATCACGGAAATACCACCCACCGCCACACCATATTTGGCAATACGGTCTTTCACCTCACGCCATGCACGTCTGCGATTTGCTACCTTGGAGCCTGGTGCAGGTAATACACTATTCTCGACTGTTTGTTCTTGCATCTAGCAATACCACTCACGTTATTTTTAGCTTTATTTATTGCTAAACATACTGGCTTACAGTGTTTTTAGCGATAAATTTAGAAAAAACGCCCCGTAAAAACGAGGCGTCTTCCAGATCATGACAAATGCTGTTTTATTGCAGCTTTTGCAGTTCTTTTTCTACAACTGAATCAGGTAGTGGAATATAGCCATCTTTGACAACCACTTTCTGACCCACTTTAGACAGAATCATTTTAATGAATTCACGGTCAATCGGCGCTAATGGTTTGTTAGGCGCTTTGTTGATGTAAACGTACAGGTAACGTGAAAGCGGGTAAGTACCATTCGCTGCATTTTCTAATGTTGCAGGAATCATTTTACTGCCTTCTTTTTTCGCTAAAGCCAATGCTTTAACACCTGATGTTTTATAACCAATACCTGAGTAGCCGATACCGTTAAGCGATTTTGTCACACCTTGAACTACAGATGCTGAACCAGGTTGCTCATTCACGCTGTTTTTGTAATCACCTTTACATAAAGCGTGATCTTTAAAGTAACCATAGGTACCAGAAACTGAGTTACGTCCGTAGATTTGGATATTACCTAAATCCTGGCCTAACTGTTTCCAGTTAGTAATGTCTTCTGGATAACCACAGGTACGTGTTGCAGAGAAAATCGCATCCACTTGAGGAATGGTCAGACCATCGATTGGGTTATCTTTGTGCACATAAACAGCCAGCGCATCAATGGCAACACGAATCGGTGTTGCTTTGTAACCATATTTCGCTTCAAAAGCCGCGTCTTCTTTATCTTTCATTTTGCGGCTCATTGGACCAAAGTTAGAAGTACCTTCAGTCAATGCAGGAGGTGCAGTTGAAGAACCAGCAGCCTGAATTTGAATACTGACATTTGGGTATTCACGTTTGAACTCTTCAGCCCACATGGTCATCAAGTTAGCTAATGTGTCTGAACCAACACTCGACAAGCTACCTGAGATACCACTCACTTTTTCATAGTCAGGTAATGCAGGATCGATATCGCCAGCGAATGTCAACGGCGAGAAAGCCATTGTCATTGCAGTACCTAGCAGAGCAAGGTTTTTCTTGAACATAGTGTTCAACTCCCAAAAATTAAAAGAAAAAAGCAACGTTATTAACGTAAGCGCTAGGTAGTATGGGTTTAGCGTGTGACAAGGGTATGAAAAATATATGACAAACAGATGACAACGGCGTTATTTCTTTGTTTGGTAGGCATTTATACCGGGATTTTCTCGACAGCAGCGGTCTCAGGGAAGCAACATTTAAAGCTGCTACCTTTGCCTAACTCACTGCTGATAATCAGTCTTGCGCCATGTCTTTGCAAAACATGTTTGACGATTGCTAAACCTAGTCCTGTACCACCCGCATCACTACTTCGTCCTTTATCCACACGGTAGAAACGTTCTGTCAGCCTGTCTAAATGATGAGCGGCAATGCCTTCTCCTTCATCAGTGACTTCAATACAAACGCCGTCTTCCATTTCGCGCCAGTTAAGGGTGACCTTGCAGCCCGCAGGTGTATATTTCACTGCATTAAATACCAGGTTAGAGACTGCACTGCGTACTTCACCCAAATCACAAATCAACCATTTCTCAGTTTCAATATTCAGGTCGAACTGATGTTCATGATAATGCTCCAATGCCTTGGCATCTTCGATAATAGATCGCAACAGCTTATCTACATCGGTTGGTATGCGGCGTAATGATTTTTCCCCGGTCTCCAGCTGGGATAAGACTAATAAGTCTTTAATCATCAAATGCATACGTTCACTTTGCTGACGCATCGCCGGCAGAGCCATCTTCCACTGCTCCGGATCAGTATCTTCAGTAAAGGCTTCCAGATAACCACGCAAAACTGTCAAGGGCGTTTTTAGCTCATGTGAAACATTAGCTACAAAGTCACGACGCATTCGTTGCAGTTTGATCGTCTGCGTAATATCACGGGCAATGAGTAACCTACCTGATCCCATATAATTGACTAACTTTACTTCTAACTGAACCTCTTCATTCATCGGCGATTTGACTGTTGTCGTACCACCCAGATGAACATGATTTTCCAGAAGATGCTGAAATGCGGGTTCACGGATTAAATTATTAATCCTGACATGACTGTCGCGAGGCCAACGTACCCCTAATAGTTCTCTGGCCGCTTGATTTGCCCAGTCCACTTCACCAAATTCACCTAGGACAACAATGCCATCCGGTAATGCGGCAGTGGCCGATTGAAAGCGTTTCAGATAGCCCGTAAGCTTTCTTTTACGATTACTGTTTTGCTGACGCATCTGCTCAATCTGACGACAGACATCATCAATCACCCCTTCCGCACTGGGGGAGCGACGTTTTTTGGGTTTCTGTAACCAATACCAGAGCTTGTACCAGTTGTGCTGAAGCCACAGAGCATAAGCCAATGTAGCAACAAACATAAATGTCATCATTTGGCCAAATAACAAGCCAGCAAAGCCTGCCAGACTGACCAGTGTCAGTAGCCGCCAATTATCCCATTGCATATTTCAGATCGCTTAATCGACTGAAAAACGGTATCCAACACCCCGAACGGTCTGGATAAATTGATCGTGGCCGGTTGGTTCCAGTGCTTTACGTAAACGGCGTATATGAACATCCACCGTGCGCTCTTCGATATACACCGTATCGCCCCATACATAGTCGAGTAATTGTGAGCGACCATAAGCACGTTCAGGATTTTTCATGAAAAAGTGCAGTAAGCGAAACTCCGTAGGCCCTAACTCAACACGCACATCATCAACCGTGACACGGTGACTTTTTGTATCAAGCACTAAATTGGCAAACTGCAGTTTCTGAGCATCTTCATTTTCGGGAGGCTGACAACGACGCAATACAGCTTTGATTCGAGCGATAAGCTCAGGTGGTGAAAAAGGTTTGTTGACATAATCATCGGCGCCCACAGCCAGGCCCTTAACCATATCTTCACTCTCACCTTTGGCGGTGAGCATAATGACTGGGATATTAGCCAGAAACTCATTAGCACGCAGACGGCGAATAAACTCAATGCCATCAATGCCAGGTAACATCCAATCCAGCAAAATCATATCCGGTTGGTTATTTTTTAATACTTCCAAACCCGATTCTGCATCACCAACCGCCTCACAGCTCAGGCCAGCTTGTTTCAGGGTAAACGTCAACATATCCCTGATGGCAACATCATCTTCAACCACTAATACACTTGTAGCCATACATTCATCCCAGTATTTCTTCAGTCATAATGTCAGTATCTTACATCTGAATTATGACAATTTAGTAACAACAGTGATTTTATTGCTATTACAAGGTACTTAAAGGCACTTTGAAACATAAAAGCCACAAATTCCCTCTGGAAGATGTGGCTATATGACAGTTTTATGTCAAAACACAAGCCATTGTTTTAACTCATAATACCTTTAATCATATAAAACAGTGAGGCTGATAATACCGCAGCAGCTGGTACAGTGATTAACCAAGCGGTAATAATCTTTCGAACGATGTCACGTTTGACGTATAAACTCTTCTTTTCTTTCTTCAACACTTTTTTGGCTTTCTTGAGCGTGTCTTTTTCACGATCAATAGAGCTGTATAACTGGGTGATACGCTGGTAATCTGCCGCCGACTTTTGTTTCTTATCGAGTAACATATTCAGTTCACTGCGTAATGCACTCAGTAATCGCTTTTCTTCCTGAATTTCGTGCTTATCACGTTCAATTTCTTGTTTCAGGCTACTGGATTTATCCATCCACTCACGTAAGAAACCCACACCAAAAACACCACCAATTGCAATATGTGTCGAGCTGACCGGCAAACCTAACTGGCTGGCAATAATGACGGTGATCGCGGCTGCCATAGCAATAGAAAATGCACGCATTTGATCCAGTTCGGTGATTTCACCACCCACGGTGCGAATTAAACGGGGACCATAGAGCCCAAGCCCAAGTGCAATACCAAAAGCACCGACAGCCATCACCCAGAAAGGTATGCCCGCTTTAGCATTAATACCGCCCGTCATCACTGCATCATGAATAGCTGCCAGCGGCCCAATCGCATTAGCAACGTCATTTGCCCCATGAGCAAAGCTCAACAAAGCCGCAGCAAAAATTAAGGGGATAGTAAACAGAATATTGATGCTTTCGCGGTCGTTTTTCAGCTTAGGCAAACGACGGCGCAATGAGGATTTTACTAAAACAAATGAAATAACAGCGACAATCAAACCAATAGTCGATGCTTGTAACATGGTGGGTTTATCGACGATATCAACCGAAAACAACCAATCATTGACTAAGGTTAAGAACTTCGGCCAGATATGTTTCAGCCCCTTTAAGACCAGATAAGTCACAAAAGCCCATGCCATAATCGACACATAGACTGGCACCCATTTAAGTGATGCGGCTATTTTGTTTTCCTGAAAGATGATGGTTTTTTTGATGGCAAACAAGAAAGCGGCTGCTACCACACCACCAATCACTGGTGAGATAACCCATGAACTGACAATGGCCCCCATCGTGCTCCAGTTCACTATTTCAAATCCAGCAGCAGCAATACCTGCCCCCATCACACCACCGACAATAGAATGTGTGGTTGATACCGGTGCTCTGGCAAAGGTCGCCATATTTAACCAAAGTGCTGCAGCTAATAATGCAGCCATCATCGCCCAGATGAAAGTATCACTCTCCTGACCAAAGGCATTAATATCAATGATGCCATTTTTAATCGTGGAAACCACATCGCCACCGGCAATGATTGCACCACTGGCCTCAAAAACCATCGCAATGATAATGGCGCCAGTCATTGTCAGCGCTTTAGAGCCAACCGCAGGCCCGACATTATTGGCAACGTCATTGGCACCGATATTCATCGCCATATAGGCGCCAAAAACAGTGGCTATCGCCAGAAAGAGATTATTGGGAACACCACCACTGGTGACGAAGCTATAGCCGAGTACTGCAACCATAAAAAAAAGGGCCATGCCGATTCTGGTTAATTCAGCGTGACTCTTCTTATAGGCTTGCTTTTCAATTTTATGGATGTCTTTTATTTCCACAATGATTCCGTTAATAACTACCCAAAACGGCGCAATTATTACAGCAATGTGACATGAGGCATACCCCAGACAAGACCGATGTAACTATTGCCTGATATGATTGTCTAGTTATACAACCTTCTGACAAGCATTTGAGACTGATGAAAAAATTTTTATTTTTTATATTACTGCTAACCGTTTTTAATGCACATGCGCGCGACAGCCTGTTTGCTGGTTTAGGTCTGGGCAATGATGACGAGGCCCCTCCGCTTGTTGAAGAAGCGTTCCAGTTCAGTGCAGAAGTGAATGATGCCAACAGTATTCTGGCACATTGGAAAATACTCGAGGGTAACTACCTCTACAAAAATGAAATTCAGTTTGAAGTCATCGGTAATGACAAGGTCAAATTAGGTCAGATAACGCTCCCGGCTGGCGAAAATAAGCAGGATGAAAACTTTGGTTTAGTTCAGGTCTATCATCATGATTTTTCTTTGGTTATTCCCTTAGATCGTCCTGATGGTGCAACCACATTTACTCTTAAAGCACGCTTTCAGGGATGTTCAGAAAAATTTGGTATCTGTTATCCGCCATCAGCACAGCAAGTTGATCTGGCTTTACCCGCCATAAGTCAGGCTCCACAACAAAAAGCCGAGAACGCTACCCAGCCTAATACTCAACAACTCACGGAACAAGACCGTATTGCCCAGAAACTTGAGCAGGAAAACCTGGGGCAAATCATTCTTGGTTTTATCGGACTAGGCCTGCTGCTGGCGTTTACTCCCTGTATTTTTCCGATGATTCCAATTTTATCCAGCATCATCGTCGGTGAAGGAGAACATATCACCACCCGTCGAGCCTTTGTCCTTTCACTAGTCTATGTTTTAGCGATGTCAGTGACCTATACCATTGCCGGGGTAATTACAGGTTTACTGGGTGAAAATTTACAGGCCATGTTTCAAAACCCATGGATAATCAGCGCCTTCAGTGCCTTATTCGTCATTCTCGCTTTATCCATGTTCGGATTATACGAACTGCAACTTCCCCAGTCAGTTCAGCACCGCCTTCATCAATTAAGTCACAAACAACGAGGCGGTAAATTGATGGGCGTAGCGATGATGGGCTTGCTGTCTGGCTTGATTGTCGGCCCTTGTCTGGCTCCACCGCTGGCTGGAACCTTAATTTTTATCGGACAACATGCGGATCCGGTGTTAGGTGGACTCGCTTTATTTGCTCTGAGTATCGGCATGGGTATTCCCCTGCTTATCATTGGCACCTCGGCTGGCAAACTGCTCCCTAAAGCCGGGAACTGGATGATGTTTATTAAATCAGTGTTTGGCGTCCTGCTGTTAGGTCTTGCTATCTGGATGTTAGAGCGCATCATTCCCGGTTGGCTGACCTTGATTCTATGGGGCGGCTTATTAATTGTTTCCGCTGTCTACCTTGGTGCATTTAATCATCTTGATATTGATGCAACGGATCTCAATAAACTTAGCAAAGGTACAGGTTTAATACTCTTTATATATGGCGCACTGTTGATGATAGGTGGCGCCAGTGGCAGCAACAATGTATGGCAACCGCTTAAGGCGATGACGATAACATCTGATAAATCATCCGTGTCACAACATCTAGAATTTAGCCGTATAAGTGATCTCGATGAACTTAATAGTCGACTGGCTTCCACCACGCAACCAGTTATGCTCGATTTTTACGCCGACTGGTGTACAGAATGTAAAATCATGGAAAAAACGACGTTTCAGGATCCTGAAGTCATTGCTGCAATGAAAAATTACACCTTGCTGCAACTAGATATGACGGACAATACACAAGTCCATCAGGATATGCTGAAATCACTACGAGTCTTTGGCCCTCCGACCATGCTATTTTTCGATAAGACAGGCAAAGAGCTGCAGCAATATAGGCTGGTCGGTTTAGTAAAAACCGACGCCTTTTTAGATCATCTTAAGCTGCTCCAGAGTCAATAACAGAAAAGTCCAGAAACAAGACTTTTCGGCGAAAATAGCAACAAAAAGCCGCTTTTTATTTCGATAAACTGGACATCATCAGTTTGCTGGTGCACAATTCCGCCTATTATCTCTGACCCGTAATTGAAGGATCGCAATGGCGAATATTGTTGTGCTTAACGGCCCCAATCTCAATCTGCTTGGGACACGCGAGCCTGAACATTATGGTGCTGACACCCTGGCCGATGTTCAACAACGCCTGGATGCCATCGCAAAAAATGCCTCACACCAACTCGATTTTTTCCAAACGAATGCAGAACATGAATTAATCGAAAAAATTCATGCTGCCAGAGATAAGGCTGATTTTATTATTATTAATCCGGCCGCATTCACACATACCAGCGTGGCATTACGAGATGCCTTATCCGCGGTCAAGATTCCATTTATAGAAGTACATATTTCTAATATTCACGCACGCGAGACATTCCGCCATCACTCCTATCTATCAGATATTGCAGTAGGTGTGATTTGCGGACTTGGCACACAAGGCTATGAATTAGCTTTGGCATCTGCCATCAGACAACTCAACCCATAACAACTAAATATAAGGTTTTAGCATGGACATTCGTAAAATTAAAAAACTGATTGATTTGATCCAAGAATCTGACGTATCTGAAATTGAAATTTCAGAAGGTGAAGAGTCAGTACGTATCAGTCGTAATCAGCATTCTGCAGCTGTTTCATACAACGCTCCAGCACCTGCTCACTATGCTGCTCCAGCGCCCGCTCCGGCACCAGCAGCAGCGCCAGTAGCAGAAACAAGCAATACGGTTAATGAAGCCAATGCTGTGCGCTCTCCAATGGTAGGAACGTTTTATCGTTCATCATCGCCTGAAGCTGCACCATTTGTTGAAGTTGGCCAATCGGTGTCTGCTGGTGATGTCATTTGCATCATCGAAGCAATGAAAATGTTCAACCAAATCGAAGCTGATCGTAGTGGTACTGTTAAAGCTATTCTGGTTGAAAACGGTGATCCTGTTGAATTTGACGAGCCACTAGTCATTATCGAATAACAGTCATGCTGGCTATCATCACATAGCCATCGCTCACCCTGAATTGTGGATTAAAACCAAATTATGATCGATAAAATTGTTATTGCTAACCGAGGCGAGATTGCCTTGCGTATCTTGCGGGCTTGTTGGGAACTGGGCATCAAAACGGTTGCTGTCCACTCAACAGTAGACCGTGACTTAAAACACGTTTTGCTTGCTGATGAAACAGTCTGTATCGGCCCTGCGCCATCCAATGAGAGCTATCTGAATATTCCGGCTTTGATCAGTGCCGCCGAAATCACAGATGCCACAGCCATTCACCCGGGCTATGGCTTTTTATCTGAAAATGCTGACTTTGCAGAGCGTGTCGAAGAAAGTGGCTTTATTTTTATCGGCCCACGCGCTGATACCATTCGTCTGATGGGCGATAAAGTGTCAGCTATCAAAGCGATGAAAGAAGCTGGCGTTCCTTGTGTACCGGGCTCTGATGGTCCACTGGGCAATGATGACGAAACCAATTTACGTCTGGCACGTGAGATTGGCTACCCGATTATTATTAAGGCGGCTGGCGGTGGCGGTGGTCGTGGTATGCGTGAAGTTCACAGTGAAGCTCACTTACTGAACGCCATTGCATTAACCCGTAGTGAAGCGAAAGCAGCCTTTGGTAACGGCATGGTTTATATGGAGAAATTCCTCGAAAATCCACGCCATATCGAGTTCCAGGTACTCGCCGATCAGCATGGTAATGCTATTCACTTAGGTGAACGCGACTGCTCAATGCAACGTCGCCACCAAAAAGTGGTCGAGGAAGCGCCTGCACCTGGTATCACTCCAGAAATGCGCGACCGTATGGGTAAAATCTGTGCTGAAGCTTGTGTACGTATTGGTTACCGTGGTGCCGGTACATTTGAGTTTCTCTATCAGGATGGTGAATTCTATTTCATCGAGATGAATACCCGTATTCAGGTAGAACATCCGGTCACTGAACGTGTGACAGATGTTGATCTTCTGGTACAGCAGATTCGTATTGCAGCAGGTGAGCCACTGTCAATCAAGCAAGAAGATATTGTCATGCGTGGCCATGCCATTGAATGTCGTATCAATGCTGAAGATTCCCGTACTTTCATGCCAAGTCCAGGGCAAATCACTTCGTATCATGCACCAGGCGGTGCCGGTATCCGTATGGATTCCCATATTTATAGTGGCTACCGCGTGCCACCAAATTATGATTCTTTGATCGGAAAGCTGATTGCCTATGGTAAAACGCGTGATATCGCGATTGCCCGTATGCAAACAGCGTTAAAAGAAATTGGTATTGAAGGTATTAAAACCAACGTTGAATTACAACGTGACATTATGGATGACACTCACTTTCAAACGGGTGGCACCAATATTCATTATCTTGAAAAGAAACTGGGCATGTAATCAGCGATGGCCTGGATTCAATTTATTTGTAACACCACATCAGACAAGGCAGATGCCTTGTCTGATGCGTTTTCTGAGTGTGGTGCAGCAGCTGTCACCTTTGAAGATGATGCCGATCAGCCTATTTACGAACCTGATCTTGGGACCACACCGCTGTGGACGGCAACTCGGGTTGTCGCCTTATTTGATGCGGAAACCAATCCTGATGACGTCGGCAATATGTTATCAACGCTAGTAGCGGATATACCGCCATATCGCGTTGAAGCAGTTGAAGACAAGGACTGGGAAAGAGAATGGATGGATAATTTTCATCCTATTCAATTTGGCGAACGTTTATGGATATGCCCTAGCTGGCATACACCACCAGCGCCAGATGCAGTCAACATTATGCTGGATCCCGGTTTAGCATTTGGTACCGGTACACATCCCACTACCGCTTTATGCTTGAACTGGTTAGATCAGGCCGATCTTAAAGGTAAATACGTTATTGATTATGGCTGTGGCAGTGGCATTTTAGCGATTGCGGCTGCTCTGCTTGGTGCTGAACGAGTTATTGGTGTCGATACCGATCCACAGGCACTTGAAGCGACACGTGCCAATGCTGAACGTAATGGTGTCGAGATCGAAGCTTATTTACCTGGTGATTGCCCGGATGAGCCTTGTGATTTATTACTAGCGAATATTCTCGCAGGCCCATTACAAACGCTGGCACCACTATTCGCTACTTTGACAAAACCCAATGCTGGGCTCGTGTTATCTGGCATATTACAAGTACAAGCACAGGAAGTATCCGATAGCTATCAATCATGGTTTGATATGCAAGCTCCTGCCGTCAAGGAAGACTGGATTAGATTAAATGGCAGCCGACATGCAAGGTAAAACCATCAGCATCGGGCCCTACCATTTGCCTAATAATTTATTTCTGGCACCGATGGCAGGTGTAACAGATCGTCCATTCCGTCAGTTATGTCGTCGCTTAGGTGCGGGAATGGCTGTATCAGAGATGATCACAGCAAATAAAACCTTGTGGGCCAGTAAAAAGTCGTTATTACGAGCTAATCATACTGGTGAGCCAGAGCCACGTAGTGTACAGATTGCTGGTGCCGATCCCAAAATGATGGCTGAAGCAGCAAAACATAATGTCGATCAAGGTGCCCATATCATTGATATCAATATGGGCTGTCCTGCTAAAAAAGTCTGTAATGTGATGGCTGGCTCTGCCCTGTTGCAAGATGAGTCACTGGTAGCCAGTATTCTTGAATCTGTGGTGAATGCCGTCGATGTGCCTGTGACCCTGAAAATACGTACCGGCTGGGATAGAGATAATCGTAATGGATTAACGATTGCCCGAATTGCCGAACAATCAGGCATACAAGCCTTGGCCATTCATGGCAGAACACGAGCTGATGCCTATAAAGGTGAAGCCGAATACGACACAATTGCAGAAATAAAAGCCTCTATTTCGTCCATGCCAATTATTGCTAATGGTGATATAGATTCCCCTTTAAAAGCTGCTGAAATACTCAATAAAACCGGTGTTGACGGTTTAATGATTGGACGTGCTGCCCAGGGTAACCCATGGATTTTTAGACAAATTATCCATTACCTTGAGCATAACAAACTGTTATCATCTCCTTCTGTTGTTGAAATTCGTCAGATCTTGATTGAACACCTGGAAAACCTGTACGATTTTTATGGTGATTATTCCGGTGTGCGAATGGCAAGAAAACACATTGCCTGGTATAGCAAAGGTCTACGTAATGGTAATGCCTTCCGTCAGGAAATGAATTTGCTCGAATCACCGCAACAGCAGGTAGACTTTACACGTCAGTTTTTTGATCAATTACAAGAACAACAGGATATACAAGCCGCATGACTCAACCGCTAGCCAAAGATTCAACTACTTGCGCAGAGCTAGCTGTCGTGGCTGAGCAAACAGCGGAACCACTCAATGTGTGCGTCACACGTGCATTGGCCGATTATTTCGAACAACTTGAAGGCCATCCTGCTGCCAACCTGTATGAAATGTTAATGACGGAAGTCGAAGTTCCTTTACTCAAAGCAACCCTTGAACATACCAACGGCAACCAAAGCCGTGCAGCTGAAATTCTCGGCATTAACCGTGGAACATTACGTAAAAAACTCAAGCAATACGGCTTATAAATCGAATTTTTTATCTCCTGGAAGTGTTTTTCAATGAATCAAATCAAACGTGCTCTATTGAGCGTATCAGACAAAACTGGTGTGCTTGAATTAGCCCAGCAATTAAACAAGCTAGGTGTAGAACTGTTATCTACTGGCGGTACAGCAAAATTATTAGCTGAAGCCGGCTTACCAGTAAAAGAAGTCTCCTCACATACCGGCTTCCCTGAAATGATGGATGGTCGTATTAAAACATTGCATCCGAAAATTCATGGTGGCTTATTAGGTCGCCGAGGCACGGATGACACCATTATGGCCGAGCACGACATTGCTCCTATTGATCTGGTTGTTGTTAACCTTTATCCGTTTGAAGCCACCATTGCGCGTGATGACTGCACCTTGCCTATGGCCATCGAAAATATCGATATTGGTGGTCCAACCATGTTACGTGCAGCAGCGAAAAACCATGCTGATGTTACCGTATTGATTGATCCTGCTGACTATGCAAACGTTGTGGCACAAATCGAAGCTAACGGCGGTGTGGATGATGCAACCCGTTTTGATTTAGCCGTTAAGACATTTGAACACACAGCACATTATGATGGTGCTATTGCCAACTATCTGGGTAAATTAACAGGTGAAGAGAAAACCACTTTCTCACGTACCTTTAATAGCCAGTTCGTGAAGAAACAAGATATGCGTTACGGTGAAAACCCTCACCAAAATGCCGCTTTCTATACGGAAGCGAATCCTGCCTCAGGCACTATCAGCGCCGCCACGCAATTACAGGGTAAAGAACTGTCATACAACAATATTGCTGATACTGATGCCGCTCTGGAATGTGTCAAAGCCTTCCCCGAAGCACCAGCTTGCGTCATCGTAAAACATGCCAATCCCTGTGGTGTAGCTGTTTCTGATAGCTTACTTAACGCTTATGACTTAGCTTACCAAACTGATCCAACCTCTGCCTTTGGTGGCATCATTGCATTCAATCGTCCATTGGATGCCGATACAGCAAAAGCTATTATTGACCGTCAATTTGTAGAAGTCATTATTGCCCCTTCAATCAGTGATGAAGCTCAGGCGACTGTGGCTAAAAAAGCCAATGTGCGTTTATTAGCTTGTGGTGATTTTGAAAACACTACTGAAACTGGTCTGGATTACAAACGTGTTAACGGTGGTTTATTAGTTCAGGACCGTGATGAAGCGTTGGTACAAAAAGCTGACCTGAAAGTAGTCACAGAACAAGCGCCGACTGAAGAACAAATGGCCGACTTATTATTTGCCTGGCGTGTGGCTAAGTTTGTGAAATCAAATGCGATTGTTTATGTTAAGAACCAACAAACAGTTGGGATTGGCGCCGGTCAGATGAGCCGTGTTGTCAGTAGCCGCATTGCTGGCATTAAAGCAGAAGATGCTGGCCTGACTGTACCTGGTGCGGTGATGGCCTCTGATGCATTTTTCCCGTTCAGAGATGGTCTGGATGCGGCCGCGGCCGCAGGTATTAAAGCAGTTATTCAACCGGGTGGCTCTATGCGTGATGATGAAGTTATTGCTGCAGCAAACGAACATGGTATTGCCATGGTCTTTACTGGCATACGTCATTTTAGACACTAAACAACCGTGGAATTTTTGTGGATCGCGTTGAGGCTTATCGTTTATTCCAATCGCTAAATTATCAGCGCTTTCAGCATCTCATTGAAATGGCGCCTGCTCGGCAGGCGTTAATTTTTCAACTATTACCGCTTTTCTTTCATATCAATGCCAAGCTGTTACCGGGTTATATCAGTGATGATGTCCCGGCAGGCTTGCTTGATTACCGTCCGTCTCAGGACACAGTAAACAAAGCACAACAACTAAACCGCAGCTTTAATCACCGTGTGCGGGCTCTACGCCGATATCCCCTTCGCGGCCTTTATCTTATTAACCCTCACCATCATTACAGCTACACCGATAAAACTGAATTTGAGTTATGGTTGCTGTGCTCTGATTTGCTGGATATCGAACAACGGCATCAGCTGCAATTAAAATTAGATGCCATCACTGAATGGTGTGCTGAAAATGGGCTATTACTGAAAACACAATTAATAGCCGAAAAAGCATTGGTAGAAAATAATGCCTTATCTGAATGGCAAAAAGAACAGTTCTACACACAAGGTATTGTTCTGGCAGGCTGTGAACCCTATTGGTGGTTGTTAACTGACGAAGAAGACAGCGATCATCAATCAATAGTTGATGAATTCAAAACACAGGCTAAATTCAAACAATACAATCTAATTGATTTTGGCCCGGTCAAATCTATTGACCAAAATGCCTTGTTTGAAACGACGTATGCTGAATGCAAAGCTGTCCTGTTAGATGGGCATGTATCACTCGATCTGCTTTACTTACCACTGCTCTTAGAAACAGTCACGTCTGTTCCATTACTGTCAGTTGTTTTAAAACGAGCTATTTATCAAGGTGAGTCACGCTTTCCAGCTCTGGAAAACCAGGCACTAAAACTCTCCCTTATTGAATCACACTCAGAAGAATCATTAATCAATATCGCCAGAGAAGTATTTTATGAGGAAAGTCAGGAAACACTTTCCGTTGAGCTAAAACAAGCGCAGTATCCATGGCGTAGAGAATTTGTAAAACAGCTGATAACACAATGGGCATGGTCAGAAACCCAGCTGCAAACCATGGATAATCGTCACTCACATATCAAACAAAACCAGGCTTGGTTTAGCAGATTAGCCCCGGTTATTCAGTCTTCGTTAGAAAAGCTGCAGGATTATTGCAAACGTCATCAACTGGATACCAGCAATGAGATAACTTATCTCAAGCAGTTATACCGTTTACGCTTTCAACCGCAGGGAAATCAGATTCCCTCTCTACCACGGTCATTACGCCCCGAACATAATGAAAGCCGTTTGTATTTATACCGATTCAAGGATCAACAAGACTGGCTTGTCAGTCAGGTGCCGCTTGCAGACAATGCAAAATCAGGTTTATACCAGCATTCGCAACTTATCGATGTCTTAAGCTGGGTGATAAATCATCAGCTGTTAGCAAAAACGAATTGGCTTAGTGTGACGGATCAGCACCAGAAGTACACGACTTCATCTGTCATAGAACTCAGTAATTACATTATCAACCAGGGGCTTGCCCGGCTTGATATTCCCAAACAGCGTTCAGACATCATAACAACGGAAACCGTCATTCAGGTTATGGTCTTCCCGAATCTGGAGGAGCAGCCCAGCAATAAGCTCTCTCAACAGGGTTTACAGCTCTCCAGCAAACAAAATGATCCGCTCAATTACAGCTCCTTTAAAGAAAGTCTGGTATTAACCATCGATTGCTTGTTTATTTCCAGTCATGGTCAGATTTATAGTACGTTTTATCAGGGGCAGACTGCTGTTCTGGATATGCTCACCAGCCTGTTGCTCTGGCAACCCATTGGTCAACCTAAAGTGAATAGCTGGTGTACTACGCCAGGATTTGAAAAATCAATAAACCAGCGGTTTGAGACGTTAATACCTCAGGTTTGCCAACATTATCAAACTCATCCACAACAAGGAAAGTTTTTGATCAATCTGGCGGATCGTCCATATCAACTTCAATGGCACGATGGGCAAGTTGAATATGTCAGACGCCCAATGTCACAAACTTTCTGGCAACACCTGGCTGACAATACAAAAACGTTTACAGCCCAGGCTCTGGATAGCTACCTTGATAAAGACCAACTTCTGAATACCTTATTGAGTTATCAGGCAGCTGAGCAAGTCAGCATTTTTCTTTATCTCGAGAAAAATACCGTGGTCTATTATCTTGTTGATGAGTACGCCAATATCGTCCGTCATCAGGTTCAGCATCTCAGTGAGTCAACCCTGATGGGACACCTTCAGCTGTTCCTGTCACACATTAAGGCAGACAATCAATTGAGACATATTCGCTTTTATTTGCTCAACCATCACCAGCAAGGCTGGAAAATCAATGCTATTGCCCCACAGAACACAACACAGACTTTTCTTCCAGTTCAGGTAACCATGGAAAGTCCGGCGCTGGATGCAGCCTGCACTATTATGTGTGGAAAAAAATGGTTTGAAGGCCGTGCTGATGATATGGCCTTATTTGCCCAAGTTCACCAGCTTATTAATACCTTGCGACAAAATAACCAGACATATCCGCTTTATATCAATCAACTGCAATTTACTGATCATCAGCGTTATCCAACCGCTATATATATTCAGCAAAAGAACCGTCTGGAACAACTTTTTAACCAACAATAATCGATACAGGCTTTCTCTTTGGCCTGTGCTCTTTTATTATGTTGGTCTTTATTATCAGACGACAGAGTAACTTATGATCAAAGTCGGCATTGTTGGCGGCACTGGATACACCGGTGTCGAACTACTGAGATTACTTGCTAATCACCCTGAGGTCTCACTGGAAGTGATCACTTCCCGAAGTGAAGCAGGTATGCCTGTCAGCGATCTTTTTCCAAACTTACGTGGTCATGTAGATATCGCTTTTTCAGAGCCCGATCCCGACATTCTTGCACAATGTGATGTGGTCTTTTTCGCCACCCCACATACCGTTGCGATGGCGTTAGTACCAGAGCTGATTAAACGTAATACACGAGTTATCGATCTCTCTGCGGACTTCAGGTTAAAAGACCTTGCTGTCTGGGAACAGTGGTACAACACCAAACACACGTGTCCTGAGTTATTTGAACTTGCCGTTTATGGTTTACCAGAACTGAATCGTGACAAGATCAAAGATGCGCAGTTAGTCGCCGTCCCTGGCTGTTATCCAACAGCTACTGAACTGGGCTTTTTGCCATTACTTGAAGCGGGATTAATTGACCCACTGCGCTTAATCGCAGATGCCAAAACAGGCGTCAGCGGTGCTGGCAGAAAAGCCGCCATCCCTATGCTGATGGCAGAAACCAGTGGTAGTTTCAAAGCCTATGGCGTCAATGGTCATCGTCACCTGCCAGAAATCCGTGAAGTCTTATCCCAGCATTGCCAACAAAAAGTGGATTTAACCTTCATTCCACATCTGGCTCCGATGGTGAGGGGCATTCATGCCACTTTATATGGCCAACTAACGTCACAAAATGTGAATCTACAAAAGGTTTTTGAAGACCGTTACGCAAACGAGCCTTTTGTTGATGTGATGCCAGGCGGATCAATGCCGGAAACTAGAAGTGTTCAAGGTAGTAATGTTTGCCGTATTGCAGTACACCAACCACAAAACAGTGATACGGTAGTTGTTCTTTCGGTTATCGATAATTTGGTTAAAGGGGCTTCCGGCCAGGCTATCCATAATATGAATATCATGTTTGGACTCGATGAAAAAACAGGGATTAATGTAATTGCGATGATGCCCTGATGATTGATAAACCGTATGTAATTCAAACCAGACGACCATTTAGAACCTTTTTGATACTGCTGATAACACTGGCAGTTTCAACCTCGGTCGTCTGGTATTGGACAACTCAATGGCAATCTGAACAAAACAAACATCTTGCTGAAGTACAAAAGCAGAACCAAATTCTTCAGGAAGAAAATCAAAAACTCCTCGAACAAAATACACTTCTTAGCTCGCAAGTGAATGATATTTCGCGACTGCAAGCAGTCCAGGATGCCACTGATTCTCAGTTACAATCGAACTTACAAAAACTGCAGGATCAAGTCATTGAATTAAACAAAGAATTATTGTTCTATCAGAATATTACCCAGGGCAATGCCAGTAGCGAACTTCAGGTGCGAGAACTTCATCTCAGAGCCAATCCAGATAACCCTTCTCAGTATTTCTACCGTATTGTTATTACTCAGGGTAAAAAAATCACCAAAGCGATCAAAGGTGATGTACTGGTAACATTGAATTTTGCTGGTGATAAAACCAAACCACGACTCGCTAATAAACATGGTTTGAAATTAAAACACGTACAAGTGCTTGAAGGTGTATTCAGCTTAGAAGAGAATGAACAGCCAAAAAGCATTGAAATCGAATTAAAACAAGACAAGAAAGTCTTAACTAAACGCACTTTTCAATGGGAAGTTTCAACTACCCTGCCATAACGAGGTTCATCATGTTCAAAAAAGATAAACCAAGAAAGAAAAAAACAACGACACGGATAGATACATTAATTGGTCGTGATACTCACTTAAAAGGTGATATCAATTTCAGCGGTGGTTTACGAATCGATGGCAGTATTCAAGGCACCATTATCGCTAATGAGGATGGTTCCTTATTAACCCTGAGTGATCAGGGAAAAATTGATGGCGAAGTTCGAGTACCTAATCTCATCATCAATGGAGAAATAAATGGTAATGTTTTTGCCTCAGAACATGTTGAGCTTGCGCCCAAAGCACGCATCAATGGCAACCTTTATTACCGCATGATAGAGATGGCAATGGGAAGTGAAGTGAACGGTCACTTAATTCGCTCTCAGGATGAAGACGAAGATGTACTGCATGTCGAGCACGAAGTCTTTGACGAAAAAGAATCTTTTCATCTTGAACAAAAAAGCTAAATCTTGACTATTTTAGTCAGAATTGCATAATGGCTATTAATTAACCATTTATTCGGAGTAATGACATGACAAGCGAAATGCCCAGCCCAATTATTTTCACTGAGGCAGCGGCAGCAAAAGTCAGCGATCTTATTGCTGAGGAAGGTAATGATCAGCTCAAGCTACGAGTCTTCATTACCGGCGGCGGTTGCTCAGGTTTCCAATATGGCTTTACCTTCGAAGAAGACGTCAGCGATGGTGATACACAAGTAGAAAAAGCTGGTGTCACTTTACTGATTGATCCAGCAAGTTATCAATACTTGGTTGGTGCAGAGATTGATTACACCGATGGCATTGAAGGTTCCCAATTTGTCATTCGTAACCCAAATGCCACAACAACATGTGGATGTGGTTCATCTTTCTCGCCATAATCAAAAACACATCACCTCAAAAAAACCGGTGTCTCGACATCGGTTTTTTTTTGCCATCATGTATTGTCATTGTTGCCTATTCACAATGGCTTCATTATTCTGAAACGACGCTGATATAGGGGTATAGAATGATCTCAAAATGGCAATGGTTATTAACACAGCTGACTCGTACCTTGTGGTTAAGAGCCTCATTATTCGCTGTATTGGCCATTGTTACAGCATTGATTGCTATACCCGCACAAACATTAATAGAGAGCCCTTTTCCTTTTAAGATTGGTGCAGAGGCAGTTCGGGGGATCCTTAATATCCTTGCCTCAAGCATGCTTGCCGTCACGACTTTTTCTCTCAGTGTCATGGTTTCCGCATATGCAGCAGCAAGCTCAAGTGCAACCCCAAGAGCAACTCAATTAGTCAGACAAGACAGTACAACCCAGAATGTCCTTGCGACTTTCATTGGGTCTTTTTTGTTCAGTCTGGTCGGTATTATCGCCCTGAGCACTGATATCTATGGTGAAAATGGCCGTTTAATCCTCTTTACTGTGACTATCGGCGTCATCATTCTTATTGTTGTCACAATCTTACGTTGGATAGAGCATTTATCATTATTAGGTCGATTGAGTGAGACCACCAATCGTGTGGAAGAAGCCCTCACAGAAGCCATAAAACAACGTGTTGACTACCCTTGCCTTGGGGCGAAACGCTTAGATAAAGAAAATCCACCAAAGAAAGGCAAAAACGCAGTCTATGTCGACCAGATTGGTTACATCAAGCATATTGATTTAGGTGGGCTTAACCGCTGTGCAGAATCGAATGAAACTGAAATCTGTTTGTATATAGAGCCAGGTCATTTCGTTCACCCCGGCGAGGCCATTGCTTATTATGATGGTGATCAATCTGACACAATTGACGACACTATCAATAAAGCACTTACCATCAGTGACCTAAGATCATTTGATCAGGATCCGCGCTTTGGTTTCACTGTACTAGCAGAGATTGCTTCCCGCGCGCTCTCTCCTGCTGTAAATGATCCGGGTACCGCCATTGATATTTTAAGTCGGGCAGTCAGAGTTCTGTCATGCTGGCAAGATCATAAAAGTCTTGATGATACTGACGACAGCATAGCCTACCCAAATGTACGTATGCCTGAAATTAAGCTTGATAACCTTTTTGATGATATTTTTCTGCCTATCAGTCGGGATGGGGCTAGCATGCTTGAGATTCATATAAGACTGCAAAAATCATTATTAGCATTAAAGCAAATTTCTCCTGAATGCTTTTCTGATTGTGTAGAAAAACATTCAGAACTTGCTTATCAACGTGCTTTATTAGCCTTAGATCTGGATGCAGATAAAGAACGCTTGCAGGAATTACGAGACATAATCAAATCTTCATAATGTGATACATCTGTCATAAAAGGTGCTTTACTAAATTTTGTTTTACCCATAAAATGAATGAACGTTCATTCATTTTATGGGTAAAACTCATGTGTGCATCCTCATGTAAGGATAAGCATCAAGCTATTTTAGCTGCGACATTGAAACTACTGGCAGCGAAAGGGTTTCATGGCTTTTCCATCAAACAGCTTGCCGCTGAAGCAGGCGTTGCTGCTGGCACCATATATCTTTACTTCAAAGACAAAGATGAACTCATCATGCATTTACATAGCGACATCATTAAAACAGTCGCCGCAGCCATGTTTGAAAATCACGACACATCCTTACCGATAAAAGCACAGCATCGACAGATGAGTATTAATTTATGGAATTTCTGTCTGGATAATCAATGTATAACCTTGTGTAAGCCACAGTTTGATCACCTACCTCAGAATGTGCTGCGTGATTTACATGCCGACACCTGGTCGCAATTGAAACCAATAAAAGACTTATATGAAAAAGGTCGTCAGCAAGGTATTTTAAAACCCTTACCAAATGATGTTTTAATCAGCTTCAGTTTCGAACCACTTGTTAACCTTGCCGGCCAGCTACTGCTAGAGACCATCGACATTAGTGCTGATGAACTGAACCTTATGCTAGAAGCGTCATGGGATGCTATATCTATATCAACAATTGAGACTCAATAATGGAGTTATTCATGAAAACCTCGCCCTCAATCTCACGTGTTATAGCGCTATCTGCTTTATTGATATTAACCGCATGTCAATCTGATGAGCCTCAACAACAAGGCGGTCAGAAGCCAGAAAAACATGTTGATGTTGTTACTCTTGCCCCACAAAAAGTCACATTACGTAGCTCATTACCGGCTCGTACCACTGCCTTCCGGCAAGCTGAAGTTCGTCCTCAGGTGAATGGCATTATTGAGAAACGTCTTTTTGAAGAAGGCGCTCAAGTAAAAGAAGGCCAACAGTTATATCAGATTGATGCTGCTTTATATCAAGCACAAGTAGCCAATGCCAAAGCACAGCTGATGAGAGCTAAAGCGGCTTTGCAAACAGCTAAAGCCAAAGAAGCCCGCTATAAAAACTTGCTTGCTGATAATGCAATCAGCAAACAGGATTATGATGATGCCCTATCGACTTATGAGCAAACTGAAGCAGATATTAAAGTTCAGGAAGCGACATTAAAAACGGCAGAAACCAACTTAAATTACACACATGTTTATGCGCCCATTTCCGGACAAATAGGTAAATCCAATTTTACCGAAGGCGCACTGGTGACTGCACAGCAAAGCGCTGTCCTGACAACCATCACTCAGCTTGAACCGATCTATGTCGATATATCACAACCATCTAAACGTCTACTTGATTTACGTAAGCGTATTATTGCTCGTCAAATCAACCAGGAAAAAGCGCCAAAAGTGACACTAACACTAGAGGACGGGAGTGCTTATTCTGAAGCAGGCACCTTGCAATTTGCTGAGGTAAATGTGGATCCAACGACGGGTGATGTTGTACTAAGAGCCATCATGCCTAATCCAGAACACCTGTTATTACCCGGCATGTACGTTAAAGCAACTATTGAGGAAGGTGAGCTGGAAAACATTATTCTGGCACCACAAAAAGGGATTACTTTTGATCGTGAAGGAAATGCCACTGCTTTGATCGTAGGTAAAGACAATAAAGTTGAACTTCGTCAACTTAAATTGGATCGCTCGGTAGGGGATAACTGGATTGTGAAATCAGGGCTGAGTGCCGGTGAACAAGTTATTGTTGAAGGCTTACAAAAAGTGGCTCCGGAAGACTCGGTCAAAATTGATAACAATACAATTCAGACAGCAGGTAACGGAGCATAATCATGGCCAGATTTTTTATTGATCGCCCTGTCTTTGCCTGGGTCATCGCCATTATCATCATGATGGCGGGGATAATATCGATTTATCAATTACCTATATCGCAATATCCAACTGTCGCACCACCGTCAGTTGAGATAAGTACTGTCTACCCCGGCGCATCAGCTAAAACAGTGGAAGACACGGTTATTCAGGTTATCGAACAAAATCTAACGGGTATTGATAATGTTCTTTACATGTCGGGTACCAGTGATTCTTCGGGGTCCGGTTCATTAACAGTGACCTTTAACCCCGGTACTGATGCTGATATCGCTCAAGTACAAGTCCAAAATAAACTACAGTCGGCCATGCCTCTGCTTCCCCAAGCCGTTCAGGAGCAAGGTATAGAAGTCACTAAGTCCAGTGCCGCTTTTTTGATGGTGCTTGGCTTTTATTCTGATGATGGCAGCCTCGATAAATATGATATTGCTGACTATGTCTCTGCCAATATTAAAGAACCACTAAGTCGTATCAATGGTGTAGGCCAGATCCAGGTATTTGGTTCGCAATATGCCATGCGTATCTGGCTTAACCCAGATAAATTAGCTCACTACAAACTAACCACAAGTGATGTCACCAATGCCATTCGTGCCCAAAACGTGCAGATTGCAGCTGGTGAGCTCGGTGGTGCGCCAGCAGTCAAAGGGCAGGAGTTTAATGCCAGCATTATCGTACAAACTCAATTGGAAACCCCGGAAGAGTTTGGACAAATAATCTTACGCGTAAATGAAGATGGCTCACGCATCAAACTGTCTGATGTCGCTCGTATTGGATTAGGTGGTGAAAACTACCAATTTGAAACGGAATACAATAAACAACCGGCTGCTGGTATTGGTATTAATCTGGCTTCAGGTGCCAACGCCCTGGAAACAGCCAAAAAAATTCGTGAGCGTATCGATGAATTATCCCCCTATTTTCCAAATAGCCTGAAAGTCGTTTATCCGTACGATACAACACCTTCAGTCAAAATCTCTATTGAAAATGTTGTTCACACATTAATCGAAGCGATCGTTTTAGTCTTCCTGGTTATGTATTTATTCTTACAGAATATCCGGGCGACATTGATTCCAACAATTGCTGTGCCGATTGTTTTGTTAGGGACCTTCGGTGTCCTGTTCGCTTTCGGTTTCAGCATCAATACACTGACAATGTTTGCCATGGTTCTGGCTATTGGTTTGCTGGTTGATGACGCTATCGTAGTGGTTGAAAACGTTGAGCGTGTAATGCATGAAGATGGTCTCTCACCTAAAGAAGCCACCCGAAAATCAATGGACCAGATCACCAGTGCTTTAGTGGGTATTGTTCTGGTACTGTCCGCCGTATTTATTCCGATGGCTTTCTTTGGCGGTTCCACCGGCGTTATTTATCGGCAATTCTCCGTAGCTATAGTCTCTGCCATGGCCTTATCGGTACTGGTAGCTCTGACACTGACACCTGCACTCTGTGCCACGCTACTCAGAGCGGGTGACGATGAACACAATGATAAAAAAGGGTTCTTCGGCTGGTTTAACCGTAACTTCAATCGGGCGACGAATAAATACCAAAGCTCCGTCGGTCATATGATTCACCGTACGGGCAGATACATGATCATTTATGTGCTCATCGTGGGAGTATTAGCTGTTCTATTCACCCGGCTTCCGACATCGTTCTTACCGAATGAAGATCAAGGCATGATGTTTACCTTAATGACATTGCCAGCCAATGCCTCAAAACAACGCTCGTCTGAGGTGATGAATAAAATCGAAGACTATTATCTTGATAAAGAAAAAGACAGTGTTAAATCAGTATTCTCGATTATTGGATTCAGCTTTGCTGGGCGTGGTCAGAATAATGGTATGGCCTTTACAAATATGAAACCCTGGGATGAAAGACCAGGTGAGGAATTGAGTGTGCAAGGCGTTGCCGGGAGAGCATTTCAATATTTTTCATCTATCAAAAATGCAATGATATTCCCGATTGTACCGCCACCAATCACTGAACTAGGTAATGCCAGTGGTTTTGATTTACAGCTGAAGGATGTGGGTGGTCAAGGGCATGCGGCCTTAATGAATGCCAGAAATCAACTATTAGGTATGGCAGCTCAGGATCCACGTTTAACAGGTGTTCGGCCAAATGGTCAGGAAGATACACCTCAGTTTAAAATCGATGTGGATCATACAAAAGCAGCGGCATTTGGTGTCGACCTGACCCAAATAAACCAGACATTTAATACCGCTTGGGCATCTACCTATGTTAATGATTTCATTGATAATGGTCGTGTTAAAAAGGTATATGTACAAGGTGACGCACCTTACAGAATGATGCCCGATGATGTATCAAAATGGTATGTCCGTAACAATAATAACGAGATGGTGTCTTTAGGCTCTCTCTCAGAAGGACGTTGGATTTACGGCTCGCCAAGGCTTGAACGCTATAACGGCGTCTCGTCAGTCAATATTCAAGGTGAAGGAGCACCGGGTGTCAGTTCAGGTGAAGCTATGAAAGCAATGGAAGAGTTAGTAGGAAAGCTTCCTTCCGGCTTTGGTTATGAATGGACAGGGCAATCCTATCAGGAACGCGAGTCTGGGGATCAAGCACCATTACTCTATGCTCTTTCCATTATGGTGGTGTTCTTATGTCTGGCAGCACTTTATGAAAGCTGGTCAGTACCGTTCTCAGTATTAATGGTTATACCACTGGGCATTATCGGTGCTGTACTGTTTACCATGGCACGTGGATTATCCAATGACGTCTATTTCCAGGTAGGTCTGTTAACAACCATCGGGCTGGCTTCCAAAAATGCCATCCTGATTGTTGAGTTTGCAAAATCACTACATGAAGATGGTATGTCACTTATTGATGCCACCATGGAGGCTGTCAGAATGCGTCTTCGCCCTATCATCATGACATCACTTGCCTTTATGTTAGGTGTATTACCGCTGATGATTGCTACGGGTGCTGGTTCTGGCAGTCAGAATGCCATTGGGACTGGCGTTTTTGGTGGTGTCTTCACTGCTACTCTATTAGCGATATTCTTTATACCTGTCTTCTTTGTTGTGGTATTTAGTCTGCGAGAAAGACTTACTAAAAAATCATCACATGATGAAGTTAAAAAGGCCTGATTATGATGAAACCTATTAAATTATCTGTTGCTATCACGGCGCTATTAACGATATCAGCATGTTCGTTGATGCCGGACTATCAAAGACCTGATCCAAGTATTGCCATCGCTAATCAATCAGCCGAAGACTCAATCAATGTGGCTGAACTCGGCTGGAAAGATTTTTATCTTGATCCAAAACTAGAACAATTGATCAGCATCGCTTTAGCCAATAATCAGAACCTCAAAATCTCATCACTGACTGTTGAACAGCTGCGTGAACAATTTCGTATTCAAAAAGCGGCAAAATTACCAACAGTCAATGCAGAAGGTTCGGTTACACGTCAGCGAACACCAGGCTCTTTAAACGCTAGAAGACAAAGTGAAATAACCGATACTTATAGTGTTGGACTTGGTATATCCGCTTGGGAGCTGGATTTTTTTGGCCGCATAGATAGCCTGTCTGAATCAGCGTTACAACAGTTCCTCGCTTCTAAATCGGCAAGGGACAGCATGCAATTAACGTTAATTGCGCAAGTGGCTGATGCCTGGTTTAGCTGGCTGGCAAGTAATGAACAGCAACAATTATCTTCAGAAACCCGCAAAGCACGTGATGAAAGTTATCAACTGATTGAGAAACGTTTTAAAAGCGGCTTAGCTTCTGAACTGGATGTAAGACAAGCCGAAACAGCTCTGCATGAAGCGCGTGTTCTGGAAGTACAATACCAGCAGCAGGCAAATCAGAACTTCACAAACTTACAGCTCCTGGTAGGCCAGACATTAGATAAAGATGAATGGAAAAAAAGCTGGTATGAAATGAAAACACTGCGCGATATTCCTGCCAATCTGACATCTGATGTATTGTTAAAACGTCCTGATGTGATGCAGGCCGAGTACACAATTAAATCAGCTAATGCTGATATTGGTGCGGCCAGAGCAGCGTTCTTTCCACGTATCAGTCTCACAACCTCACTTGGTTTTGGCGGTACAAGCTTTGGCCAATTAGGCGAAGCCTCAAGCCGTCAGTGGGCTATCGCACCGCAGTTCACCCTGCCGTTGCTGGATTGGGGTGTAAATAAGGCCAACCTGAATGTGGCTGAGCTACAAAAAGACATTAACATTGCTAAGTATCAACAAGTCATTCAGGAAGCATTTAAAGAAGTTCGTGACGAAATGGAAGCGCGTTATACGCTGGATGCTCAGTTGGAAGCGCAGAATGATCTAACAGCCTCCACCAAACGTAGTCTGCAGTTAGCCCAATATCGATTTGATGCCGGTATAGATAGTTACCTAGATGTGCTGGATGCACAGCGTAGTTCTATCAATAGTGAATTAAGTCAGATTGATACCCGCTTGCTCAGACTACGCAATCAATTGACTTTGTACAAAGCATTGGGTGGTGGCTTATATGAAGAAACACCCTAAGCTACGCCATCACAGAAATAATTTTGTATCAGCCATCAGCTTAATTTAAGCTACTTATATTTCATAAAATAAGGAGAGGATAATGGATTTACAAGTAGGCGGCATATTAGGTCTGATTTGGCTAATCATTGTTATCTGGGCCATTATTCAGGTAGCCAATAGTCCTGCTGGCGGTGGCGCGAAGATTTTATGGATTCTTATCCTTCTGCTGTTCCCGGTATTGGGTCTGCTTATTTGGTTCTTACTTGGGCCTAAAAGCTAGACTTAGCAACAGCTAAATAAAAAAGGGGCTTAACGCCCCTTTTTTAATGCTTTCAATTAGCCTAAATGATCTTTAAGTAATTCTGGCTGACGCTCAGGTGTAAAGATCTCAATCCAGTAACCATCCGGATCCTGAATAAAGGCAATGCCTTTCATCTTGCCATCATTCGGTTTCTTCACAAACGGCACCCCAAATGATTCAAATCGCTCACATGCGGCATCAATATCCGGTACAGCAAACCCAATATGGCCAAATCCACGAGGATCGCTATTACCATTGTGGTAACTGACCTCATCATTATCCTCATCACCCCAGTTATGAGTCAGTTCCAACATCGCAGGCATGGCAAAGGTTTGCTTAATACGCTCATCATTATCTGTTGAAATAGTTTTGAGTTGCTCTGGTGACATAGCGGCCATGAAGTAAAGCGTGAATTTCATTTCCGGAAAATCAAACCGTTTAACCAAGGTCATCCCCATCACTTCAGTGTAAAACGCCAGAGTACGTTTCGGGTCTTTAATGCGAAACATGGTTTGATTAAATACAAAATCATGAGTGGCGGGATCGTGTATCCCGCTCAGCCCTTCAGCATTGTCAAAATGACGACTCATTGTTCTCTCCTTAATTTAAAACAGATAAGCTTATGACCATTCTTATGATGATGGTTCACTTAGTGTTGAAATAACGCTGGCTTTCTTCTTTCACGACTTTCGACAGCAGTAAGATACCGATAAGGTTTGGAATAGCCATCAAACCATTCATCAAATCGGAAAAGTCCCAGACAAATTTTAACTCACGGGTAGCACCAACGATTACCGCCGCCACAAACACGATACGAAAAACGATGATGGCTTTCTCACCCAGTAGATATTCCAGTGCTTTTTCACCGTAATAGCTCCAGCCAATTAAGGTGGAAAAGGCAAATAGAGCCGTAGCTATCGCGACAATATAAGTCCCGGTTATTCCTAATGTTTCGGCAAAACTGACACTGGTTAAGATATTGGCTTTCACTCCGTCCTGCCAGGCTGTAGCTGTTAAGATTACCAGCGCTGTTGCCGTACACACCACCAGGGTATCAATAAAGGTCTGAGTCATAGAAACCAGCGCCTGTTTCACCGGATCATTAGTCCGTGCCGCTGCTGCAGCAATGGGGGCTGAACCTAAACCTGACTCATTAGAAAAGACACCACGTGCCACACCATAACGAATCGCAGCCGCTACCGCTGCACCGGCAAAACCACCACCAGCCGCAATCGGATTAAAGGCATGCCAGAAAATTAAATGAAAGGCTGCTGGCACTTCATCAATATTGATTCCAATGACAATCAGCGCTGCACCTAAATAGGCCACGATCATAAAAGGCACTAACATCGAAGTGAAGCGTCCAATAGATCGAATTCCACCGATTAATACCAGTCCGGTTAAGATCATCAGCACAAAACCTGTGGTACTGGTTTCAATACCAAACACCTGCTGTACTGCTGCTGCGGCGGAATTTGCCTGGGTCATATTACCAATACCAAACGCAGCACCAATAGTGAAAATAGCAAACAAACTACCTAACCAAGGTAAACCTACGCCTTTTGATATGTAATACATCGGGCCACCGCGCATACCGTTCTCGCCCTCTTCGCGGTATTTTACCGCCAGCATAGCTTCAGCATATTTAGTTGCCATGCCCACCAGACCCGTTATCCACATCCAGAATACGGCTCCAGGCCCGCCTAAAGAAATCGCTGTCGCCACCCCAACAATATTGCCGATACCCACCGTTGCAGCGAGTGCTGTGGTTAAAGCGGCAAAATGACTGATATCACCATCAGCTTTATCTTCTTTATGAAATACAAGCCTGAGTGCATGGCCTAATGCCCGAAATTGAAGTCCCTTTAAAATGATGGTCAGATAAAGTCCAGTACCAACCAGCAAAATGAGCATCGGTGGTCCCCAAACCCAACCTGATAAAACCGACACCCAGTGTGAAAGAAATTCCATATTTAATCCGGCCTGTTATGAATCATGAATGCATTTGAAGTTAAGTGAGAATAAGACCACTGTCAAACACGGTTTTCTAATGAAGTGCAAAAGCACCTTATCAGTTTCTAAGTCACTGCTAACAAAATCTGTTTTCTTAACCATTGATGAGCTGGATCTCGATGAACACGCTCGTGCCAGAGCATCGATATCGTGAAGTCAGGCACTTGAATTGGCACCGATACGATTTGTATTAAATCACTCATCATCGCTATACGTGAGGGAAGCATTGCAACCAGATCGGTTGTTTCCAGAATCGCTTTTAAAAATAAAAAGTGAGGCACTGACAACACCACATTACGCTTAAGCCCCAGTGCTTTTAATACCTCATCGGTCTCTCCCCAAAAGCCGTCACCATCAGGGGAAACCATCACATGCTCTAGCTGACAAAAAATGTCCAGAGACACCGGCCCGTTTAATAAACGATGTCCTTTGCGTGCTGCTAAAACATATTGGTCTGAAAATAATGTTCTGTGATGAAGGTTTAGATGACTATTACTCACCACATTTATAGCTAAATCTATTTCCCCACGCTCGGCTTTTTCATAAATTTGTGTCGGTGGCAGTTGCACGATGGATAGCTCACTAAGTGGAGCCTGGGCACGAAGTGCAGGCAGCAATGGCAGCATGACCGTCGCTTCACCATAGTCATACGCGGCTATTCGCCAACGTTGCTTGGCCCGCTCGGGATCAAATTCAGCAGTCGGCAACACGACTTCATGCAAATGAGCAATAGCCTCCTTCATTGGCTGCCTAAGCTGTTCAGCCTTGAGTGTTGGCGTCATACCACGGGAGTTGGAAACCAGCAATGGGTCATTAAAATAGTCCCGAAGCTTGGCTAGCTGAACACTGACAGAGGGCTGAGACAGGTTTAAGCGTTTTGCTGCTTTGGTCACATTCAGCTCATCTAGCAACACATCTAATGTCACTAATAAATTCAGATCCAGCCTACTGATATTATCCAAAACTATACCTATCATTAAATTAATTCATTTTAACTATACCTGAGAGATGACTATTCTGTACTCATCAACTAAAGGATAAATAAAATGAATGTATTAATTGTTTTTGCCCACCCAGAACCCAAATCATTAAATGGCTCAATCAATAAATTTATTGTTGAATATTTAGAAACATCCGGACATCAGGTCAAGGTTTCTGACTTATACGCCATGAACTGGAAGGCCAGCATAGATTCAAACGATAATGTGGCTGCTTATCAGAACAAGGTATTTCAGCCCACTCATGATTCCCTAGAAGCCTTCAAAAACCATACTCAGTCTGAAGATATCGTTGCTGAACAAGAAAAAATTATTTGGGCAGATATCGTCATTTTTCAGTTTCCGCTTTGGTGGTTTTCTATGCCTGCCATATTAAAAGGCTGGGTAGACCGTGTGTATGCTGCCGGTTTTGCTTATGCTGTGGGTGAACACTCTGAAAACCATTGGGGCAATCGCTATGGGGAAGGCACATTAGCAGGCAAACGCGCCATGTTGGTAGTCACAATGGGTGGCTGGGAGTCGCACTTCAGTGCCCGAGGTGTAAATGGACCCATTGACGATATCCTCTTTCCGATTCAGCACGGTATATTGTTTTATCCAGGATTCGATGTGTTACCACCCTACCTCATTCACAAAACCAACAGCATCGATGAAGAAAGGTTTAGTCAAATTCAGGCAGAGTTAGCGACAAGGCTGGATCAACTTGCATCACAGCCTCCCATTGCTTTTCGTAAACAAAATGCCGGGCAATACGATATCCCAGCTCTAACCTTGAAAGCCGAGATTGCACCAGGTAAAACAGGCTTTTCTGCTCACCTCGAAGATGAATAAATAACTATGCTGCGGGTTTTGACTTCAAAATGGTTGAACCCGCATCTTTAGCTAAAGTGAGTGTATCTGCAATGGAAAACAAGGCTAATGTGGC
The DNA here is from genome assembly GCF_900114205.1 of Methylophaga sulfidovorans. Lineage (GTDB taxonomy): Bacteria > Pseudomonadota > Gammaproteobacteria > Nitrosococcales > Methylophagaceae > Methylophaga > Methylophaga sulfidovorans. The sequence goes on along the minus strand of NZ_FOSH01000007.1, from coordinate 61,421 downwards.
AATAATCCAAAAGGCTAAATGAAAATCTTCAACACCTGTATCGACCATTGTCGTTCCATGTAAAAACCACATGGCGAATGCCAATACCAGAGCGGCAAAAGCAATACCGATACCGCGGCTCATTTGTTGTAAAACAGAGAATAAGGTACTGGCATCACGCATTTTCTGCTCACCAACATCAGCAAAACCAATGGTATTAAGGGCTGTAAAATGCATTGAACGGTTCAGGCCACTGATAAATAACACCAGCACCATTACCCAATAAGGTGTGTTGACAGTGAACATTGCCATGGCGGCAAACCCTGCCGAGACCATTATTCCATTGGTAATCAACACCCGGCGAAAACCAAAGGTATTCATAATCCAGGTGGTAGCAGGTTTCATACAAAGATTACCGACAAATAACCACAACAACAGCACACCGGCATCCACCGCTGACATGCCAAAACCCAATTGAAACATCAGAGGTAATAAGAACGGTACAGACGCCACAGCAATACGGAAAAATGAGCCTCCCACAGCCGTGATTCTGAAGGTTTTAATCGCTAAGGGTTTCAAACTGAATAAAGGATATTGGCTACCCAGCAAATGCTTAACAGATAAAGCCAACAGCATGATTCCAACAGCAATGAAACTCAGGCTATAAGCCATACCAATTCTGCCTGCACTCAGACATTCCACACCCGCCATAAAAATACCGAAACCGGCTCCGGTCATTAAAAACCCTAGAACATCAAAAGGCTCTCTCTGCATAACAGGGTTTGATCGCGGCTTAATTAAGCAGTGTGTGATCACTAAAATTAGTAATCCAATCGGCACATTAATCAGAAAAATCCATTGCCAGCTCCAGTGTGTGGCAATCCATCCTCCCAAAAAAGGCCCCAATACCGGGCCAAATAATGCCGGCCAGGTCAAAATGGCAACCGCTTTGACTATCTCGTTTTTAGGCGTATCCCGCAGCACCACCAAGCGTCCGACCGGCACCATCATCGCCCCACCAAAACCTTGCAGGACTCTGGCCGCGGTAAAGTTTATTAAGTCTGTACTTAAAGCACATAACACCGACGATCCGATAAATGTCAGCACGGCAAAGGAAAAAATGCGGCGGGCACCAAAACGATCCGCTGCCCAACCACTTAATGGCATAAACACAGTTAATGCCACCAGATAAGCCGATACCCCCACAGATAAATGCGCAGCAGCAATATCAAAATCCTTGGCGATCGCAGGCAAAGCAGTAGCAATTACCGTAGCATCTAACGTTTCCATAAAAAACGCCGCCGCCACTAATAAGGCAATCGCAATTCGTCTGTTTATCTCAATGGGTCCTATATGCATTCTGTGCCTGTTAATTAAACAATATCATCCACTACGCCGCCATCGACTCTCAGTGCAGCACCACTGGTAGCGGATGCTTGTTCTGAGCAGACATACACCACCATATTGGCGACTTCTTCCACTGAAGCAGGTCGTTGTATTACAGAACTTGGTCTGGCTTCCATCACAAAAGTTTTTCCTACTTCTTCATAGGATTGACCTGTTTTTTCTACTTCATCCGCTATCATGGCTTTAAAACCATCCGAAAGCGTCGGTCCTGGCAGCACACTATTCACTGTCACACCACTGCCAGCCACCCGTTTTGCAAGCCCTCGTGACAGCGATAACTGTGCCGTCTTCGACACGCCATAGTGAATCATGTCATCAGGAATATTGCGTGCAGACTCTGACGAGATAAACACCACACGTCCCCATTTTTTATCCTGCATAGCTGGCAGATAGGCACGAGATAACCTCATACCCGACATCACATTAGTTGCCCAATACATATCCCAAGTTTCATCATCGGTCTCAAAAAAATCCGCTGGGCCGAAGATGCCGGCATTGTTAACCAGAATATCCACTTCAGGTACTGCGCTGACTAATTTTTGGCAACCCTCAGCAGTTGATAAGTCAGCCACAGCAGGAATGAGTTTTGCCTCGGGCAGTTGTTCTTTAATACGGGCTATCGCTTTCTCAACAGTTTCCTGACTGCGACCATTGATCACCACCTCTGCACCAGACACAGCTAAACCAGAGGCAATGGCAAAGCCTATGCCTGCCGTTGAGGCTGTCACTAATGCTTTTTTATCTGTGAAATCGATGTTCATCGTGCTCTCCTTAATTAATTATCTGTATCTATTGTAGGTGACAGACAATATTGATTAAATAGAGATAATGTAAATTCACTATTTCCAATTTGTTAACAATGAAACGTATTGATGATTTGCTCGGATTAAGAATCTTTGAACGAGTGGTAACACTCGGTAGCCTGACAGCGGCGGCTCAAGCCTTGGGTATCTCTCTCGCTGCCGCCAGTAAGCGACTGAGTAAACTTGAGCAGTACCTGGATGTACAACTGATTCACCGCAGTACACGACGCTTATCTGTCAGTGATGAGGGGCAAACACTCTATGAATATGCACAGCATATTGTGGCTGAATTAGAGCAGGCTGAAGAGGCCATTTTACAAAAGTCAGAGCAGGTTTCTGGCACATTAACTATTACCTCCCCCAACAGTTTTGGTCGACGCCACCTAGTCAAACTCATCGCAAAGTTTAAACGCCTCCATCCCAACATCAACATTCAACTGCTGCTGAGTGACAGCATTGAGGATATGATTGCAGAAGGCATTGATGTCGCCATCCGTTATGGCGAACTGCCAGATTCAAGACTGATTGCCCATCGCCTACTCAATAATGACCGTATTTTGTGCGCTTCACCGGACTATCTTGCCCGATATGGCAGACCTCAGACCTTGGGCGAGCTACATCAACATCAATGTATTATTATCAGTCGTCATACCGAAATTAACTGGGCATTTCCCAGCCAAACCATACACATTCAGCAAGCAATAAGTTGTAATGATGGTGAAGCCGCACATGTTATGGCACTTCAAGGTATGGGCATCGTACTGAAATCCTACTGGGATGTGGCGGAAGACTTAACCGCTGGCAACTTGATTCAAGTATTACCAGAACAAGCGATTATCAGCGCCCCCATCAATATCATTACCTTAAAAAATCAGCATCAACCAGCAAGAATCCGACTATTTATCGATTTCTTAATCAGTAGCTTGCAGCCAATGCAAATGCGTAAAGAAAAAACCTGACTCTTTTCTTGCCAGCACAAAAATAACAATAATTATCCTTAGCCCACAGAGCCACGACGCCAGGCGTTTAATCGTTCTTGTATCCCGATAACAAATACATAAAAGGCCGGCACAAAAAACACGGCCAATAAAGTGCCGCTGATCATGCCACCAAACACACCAGTGCCAATGGCGTGCTGGGTTTCCGCACTAGCACCACTTGCAAGCATCAATGGAACGACACCAAGCGTAAAGGCCAGCGAAGTCATCAGAATTGGTCGCAGACGCAGACATGCCGCATTCACAGCAGCATCTATTAATGTGCGTCCCTCAGCATGTAACTGACGAGCAAACTCGACAATAAGGATAGCGTTCTTTGCAGACAGGCCTATGATAGTTATCATGCCGACCTTGAAAAACACGTCATTAGGCATATCGCGCAGCATCACGGCCGCCACAGCCCCTAACAAACCCAACGGTACAACCAGCATCACCGATAGCGGAATTGACCAGCTCTCATACAATGCCGCCAATACCAGAAAAACAACCAGACCTGATAACAACATCAGCATCGGTGCCTGCGATGCGGATTGCCGTTCCTGCAGAGATAATCCTGTCCAGGCTATCGCAAAGCCTTTTGGCAACTGCGTAACTAAACGTTCCATCTCTGCCATCGCAGCGCCACTGGAAAAGCCGGACGATGCTTCCCCTGAAATACGTACAGCAGGAAAACCTTGAAAACGTATCATTTGTTGCGGTGACTCACCCCATACAGGAGTCACAACTTCCCGTAGTGGCACCATGCCACCATTAGTATTACGTACACGCAGGCTGAGCACATCATCCAGTTGCATACGAGCATGGGCGTCAGCCTGTATGATAACTTGCTGCATTCGCCCCGCATTGGGGAAGTCATTCACATACAGTGACCCCATCGCCGCCGATAAAGTACTGCTCACTGCAGTGAAGGACAGCCCCATTGCCTCAGCTTTTTGACGATTGATTTCCAGGTGAATGCTTTCACCGGGTGGCAGGCCATCGGGATAGACATTGCTGACCACCTCACTCTTTGCCGCTAATGCCAGCAGTTTTGCCTGCGCATCTAACAATGCCGCTTCACCCTGATGAGACCTGTCTTGTAGAAATAGGCTAAAACCAGAAGAAGTACCCAACTCGTCAATAGCTGGCGGCATCAAGCTCATTACCGTGCCCTCGATATTATCAGCCATAGCTTGCTGTGCCAGAGCAGCTTCCTCGGCTGCAGTCGCGCCATCACGCTGATCCCAATCTTTAAGCATGGTGAAAGCCATGGCCGCGTTCGGGCCAGAACCAGCAAAACTAAAACCTAGCACCACCATATTGGCATCCAGACCCGGTCGTGAAGCGACGTGTGCCTCATAGGCCTTGACCACTTCCAGCGTGCGTTCACTAGTGGCACCAGTAGGCAACTGAATAGAAGTCATGAAATACCCCTGATCTTCCTCTGGCAGGAAGGATGATGGTAACTGCTTGGCAGCGATGATAAGCACCACACAAAGTACGGCAAATAACACCATCATTCGTCCACTGTGAGCAATCATTCTTGCCACCCGTGTGCCATAACTATTCGTTAGACGCTCAAAACGTCGATTAAAAGCACCAAAAAAACCGCGCTTGTGATGATGTTCAGCACTGATCGGACGTAATAATGTAGCGCAAAGAGCAGGCGTCAGGGTCAGGGCAAGAAAAGCTGAGAACAGAATAGACACCGCCATCGACAAGGTGAATTGCTGGTAGATAATCCCTACCGAACCGCTGCCAAAAGCCATAGGAATAAACACGGCCGTCAGCACCAGGGTGATACCTATGACTGCCCCCGTGATCTCCTTCATCGCTATTGAGGTTGCTTCCCTTGGCGACAGTCCTTTGGTCACCATCAGTCGCTCGACATTTTCAACCACAACGATAGCGTCATCGACAATAATACCAATGGCCAGCACCATGCCGAACATGGTAAGTGAGTTGATCGAAAATCCGGCAAGCAGCATCACCGCAAAGGTGCCAAGCAAAGCGATAGGCGCAACGATAGCTGGAATCAATGTGTAACGCAGGTTTTGCAGGAACAAAAGCATCACCAGGAACACCAGCACCATCGCCTCAAATAAGGTGTAGATCACCTTTTCAATAGAGACTTTGACAAAGGGCGCCGTATCAAACGGCACTGAGTAGGCCATACCCACAGGCATACTCGGCGCAAGCTCGGCCAGACGTTCACGTACTGCAGAAGCCGTCTGTACAGCATTTGCGCCTGGTGATAACTGGATGGCGGCACTCGTTGCCGCCACACCATTCTCACGATTAGAAAAGCCGTACGATTGGGCACCTAGCTCGACTCGTGCCACGTCACCCAGTACCAGCTTCGCCCCGTCATCACTGGCACGCAGCACAATAGCAGCAAACTCTTCCGGTGTTGTCAGTTGTCCTTCTACCGTCAATGGCACGGTCAGGCGTTGTCCCGGCAGTGCTGGCTCATCACCAATTCGTCCAGGAGCAATTTGAACATTCTGTTGCTCAATGGCCTGAGCCAGTTCGTTCATGGTCAAACCATAAGCATTAAGTTTATTTGGGTCGACCCAGACGCGCATCGCCTGTTCGGCGCCGAATAACTGCACACGCCCCACCCCTGAAATTCGTCGTAATTCCTCGACAATATTCCGTGCCAGATAGTCGTTAAGCTCGACCTCATCGAACTGGCCATTAGGTGAGGTCATACCGACTATCATCAAAAAACTGGAGGAAGCCGATTCCACCTGCAGGCTGCTCTGGCGTACAGTTCGAGGTAATCTCGGTTCCACAGCTTTAATACGGTTCTGCACATCGACCTGCGCTAGTTCCGCGTTAGTACCCGGTTTAAAAGTAGCGGTTATTTGCGCAGTACCAGAGGTATCGACTGATGACTCGAAGTACAGCAAATTTTTCACGCCTGATAGTTCACGCTCGATCAAACTCACTACCGAGTCATTGAGTGTCTGAGGTGTGGCTCCCGGATAGCTTGCATAAATGCTGACCGAGACTGGTGCTACTGAAGGATAACGAGAAATAGGCAACTGTGGGATGGCAATAACACCAATCAACACAATAAATAAGGCAATTACCCATGCAAAGACTGGGCGCTTGATGAAAAACTGAGGCATGGTGACTTCTCCGAATTCAGCGTACGTTGGCACTAAGCTGCTGACTCACAGCAGCGGGTTGCCAGGGCCGAACAACGACCTGAGTAGCCGAGCTCAAACGCTCAATGCCCTCGATAACTACCGATTGACCTGCACTTAAACCGGATGCTATTCGATAGTCGCGCGCCACCAATTCACCGAGCTCGACAGGCACCAGCTGGGCCTGATCATCTGCATCCACGATCCATACCCCCGTTTGACCCGCCGTGCGTGTGACTGCCTGCTGCGGCACACTGACAGCATCCGTATAAAAAGCTTTGGGGATGCGAGCCTGGACATAAAGGCCGGGCAACAAACGATGCTCAGGATTATCCACCAACACACGTAACAACACATCGCCAGTACCCACATCCACCTCAGTACCAGAAAACAAAATATGTCCCTGTATACCGAGAGGTTTACCATCACTACTTAAAATCTCTACTGCCAGCTCCGATTCTGCCGAGCCAGCCCGTTGACGCATTGCTTCCAACTCTGATGCTGGCAGACGAACATCCACGTAAACCTGGTTTATTTGTTGGATTCTGGCCATAGGTGTGGCATCGGTTGGTGAAACTAATGCCCCCTCGCTGACCAACGTTTGATCAATACGTCCGTCAATCGGCGCCTCAACACTGGCGAATTGCAAATCCAATTTACGTCGTGCCAGCGTAGCTTTAGCTTGAGCGACATTCGCCATAGCTTGGTTTCGCAATGAAATAGCGTCATCATAGGTTTGGCGGCTGACCCCGCCCGCCTTTGTTAGAGAGACCAGACGGTCTACCTCCAAACGAGCTCGGTCCAATACGGCTTCAGCGTGCTGCAAAGCTGCCGCTGCAATATCGACATCGGCTTTAAAAGGCGCTGGATTAATCTGAAACAGCACTGTACCGGCTTTAATTTCGGCTCCCTCATCGAATAACCGCTGTTGCAAGATACCGCCAACCTGAGCGCGGATCTCAGCACGACGAATTGCCGCTACACGACCTGGCAAATCTTCAGTCACCAATAACGGTTTGGCTTCAGGCGTCATCACTGATACCTGTACCGAAGTAGACGTTTCTTCAAGCTGCTGTGTTGAATCACACCCTGGCAATAGCAACACGGCAAGCCCTGCCAAAACAATACTGAGGTGCCATGGTTTGATGAACATAAACTACTCCTCGCTAAGCGTATCTCTCGATGACGCCGCTCAATTAAACGCTAGAAAAACATGGCTGAATTATGACGAGTCGCTATTGCGAATTATTCGAGGCTTTGTGGAGAAAGTATGGAGGGAGTGATACAGTTCAACAATTTAGCGTTGAATCAATCCATGTCTAATCTCAATCCCTCTGGAAACCCAACAAATTCAGCTCTCGTATTGATTGCAGAAGATGAAACAGAGATTGCCGACATTCTTATTGCTTATCTACAACGTAGTGGCCTACGTACTCAACACGCCACTGATGGCCAACAAGCATTGACCATGCATCAAACTTACAAACCTGATCTATTACTGTTAGATGTACAGATGCCACATATGGACGGTTGGAATGTACTCAATGAAATTCGCTCTCACAGTGATACCCCCGTCATCATGCTCACGGCACTTGATCAGGATATTGATAAATTAATGGGATTACGCCTGGGTGCAGACGACTACGTAGTGAAACCATTCAATCCAGCCGAGGTAGTGGCTCGTGTACAGGCGGTATTGCGGCGCGCACAAACCAATACCCCATCACCGACAAAGATACTGCGTGTCGGCAAGTTCCAGATTGACTTAGATAATCATGAGGCCAGCATCGACTGTAACGGTCAACAACAAACACTGGATCTGACTCTGACCTAGTTCAAATTGCTCGCCTGTCTGATGCGTTCTCCGAAACGTGCATTCAGTCGTGAGGAACTGTTGGTCAACTGCCTGCCCGAGGGCGATTCTCAGGAACGTACCGTAGATAGTCATATCAGCAAGCTACGTAAAAAGCTTGAGGCCCTTGATATTCAAGGTGTGCCCGCCAGTGTCTGGGGCGTAGGTTATCGCTTTGGCGGTGAGGCATGAAATCAGCATCGGGCTTACGCCGACAAATCATCAAGTCGCTGGCAGCGATGACGATGGGCATCATTTTTCTGTCGGTGTTCGGCTCCTACGTGTTTTATGCCATTGCAATGGCCTATATGCCTGGCAGCATATCCGAAAGCTGGATGCCCTCGCAGCTAGAGATGATCTGGATCGTTTGCACTATCATCGCGGCATTGGCAATCGCTCTTTTTGTCGCAATCCGCCTGTCACGCCGAATACTCACACCTTTAAATTCCGTGGCCTACAGCTTACGCGAAGTTGCTCAGGGCAAGCTCAACGCCCGGGCCAGAATGGATCAACATGCGATGGGAGAGACAGCACAGCTAGTGCATGACTTCAATGCTATGGCTGAGCGTTTGCAGTATATGACCCGCGAACGGGAGTTCTGGAATGCTGCCATTGCCCACGAACTTCGTACACCGGTCACCATATTCTTCGTGGTCGTTTACAGGGTCTGGCAGAAGGTGTTTTCCCCCCTAATAACGATATTTTTGAAGGATTACTTCGACAGGTCGAAGGACTCAATTACCTGATAGAAGACTTACGAGTGTTAAGTCTCAATGATAGTGGTCACCTGGAATTACAACTGGTGAAAGTCAGCCTGGCTGAGGAACTCAATGCCGTAATAGAGAGCTTCGCTTCCACGCTGAACGCTAGAGGATTTACGCTAAAGCAGGAACTGGATCCAACACTGGAAGTTTGCTGTGATGTAACAAGAATACGTCAGGCGCTGCTGGAAAATGCATATCAACATGCCGATCCTGGCACTTTAACAGTACGTCTTAACAGTTCAGCTGACAGCTGCTATTTGAGCGTGGAAGATCAAGGGCCAGGTATTCCAGCGGAGGCCGCAGCTAATGTGTTTGAGGCATTTCACCGAGTTGAACCGTCTCGCTCACGAAAAAGTGGTGGTAGTGGGCTTGGGCTTGCCGTGGTTAAAGCAATAGTTGAGGCACATGGAGGTCATGCAATTTGCCAATCCACTAAAAGCGGAGGCACGATTTTCACTCTGTCATGGCCTATTCAGCTAGAGGCAAAATGAAAAGTTCTGCTTAAAGATTTTTCTATTTACTTGCCGATACAAAAACTGGAGAAAATATGATCGAGCAAATCTTCAGTAGTAAAGGTACCAGTAATTTCGCCTAATGCCTGTTGAGCAAGACGTAGCTCTTCAGCCAATAACTCACCTGCACCCATTCCTGAAAGGCAGTCATAACCATTGACTATCGACTGTCTGGCTCGTGCCAGAGCATCCAGGTGACGTCGACGGGCAATAAACACCCCTTCTTCTTCCGGATGAAAACCGACGGCTTGATAAAGGTGTTGTTGTAATAACTCGAGCCCATCACCTGATTTTGCTGAAAGATACAAAGTGGGATAACCCTCTTCTTCTGTCAATTCAGTCTGATGACCACTTTTATCAATCTTATTCCGGACAATAGTGAGGGGTTTATTCTCAGGTAACTCAGCCAGGATTTTTCTATCCAGCTCGGTAAGGCCTTTACTATCGTCAATCAGTAACAAAATATGATCGGCCTGAGCCAGTTCATTTTGGGTGCGGCGGATACCTTCCAGCTCAACAATATCATTTGTCGCATCATGCAGACCGGCGGTATCAGAAATACGTAATGGCAAACCACCGAGATGAATTTGCTCGCGTAGCACATCACGTGTAGTACCAGCAACGTCTGTCACGATGGCGGCATCATGACCAGCTAATTGGTTGTGCAGGCTGGATTTACCTGCGTTCGGCTGACCTGCCAACACCACACTGATACCTTCACGTAACAAGCGGCCTTGTTTGGCTGAACCAGCAATTCCGTCAAGGGTTTTTAATAAGCTCTGAAGTTGTTTGTCGACTTGCGCTTCAGCAAGAAAATCAATCTCTTCATCACTGAAATCAATTGACGCTTCGACAAACATTCGCAGGTGAGTGAGTTCTTGCAGGAAATCATTAATACGATTGGAAAAATCACCTTGCAGTGATCGCATGGCGCTTTTAGCTGCTTGTTCAGTGGAGCTTTCAATTAAATCGGCAACCGCTTCAGCTTGGGCTAAGTCCATTTTATTATTAAGGAAAGCCCGCTCTGAAAATTCACCAGGTCTGGCCATTCTGGCCCCCAGATCAACAGCGCGTTGGCAGAGCCTGTCCATAACAAGTGGACTGCCATGCCCCTGTAATTCGACAACATCTTCACCCGTAAATGAAGCCGGACCAGGAAAATAAAGGGCGATGCCTTCATCAATAACGCCATTATCGGCATCACGAAAGTGAGTAAATTTGGCGTAGCGTGGTTTTGGTAACTTGCCGCATATCGCTGTCACAATTTCAGCGCTTTGTTTGCCTGAAATTCTAACGACACCGACACCACCGCGCCCTGGCGCGGTGGCTACTGCAACAATCGTATCCATTAAAGTCGCTTAAAGTGCATTCATCTTACGTGTGATATACCACTGCTGTGCAATCGATAACACGTTATTCACTACCCAGTACAACACCAAACCAGATGGGAAGAAGGCAAAGAATACAGTGAACACCAGCGGGAAGAACTTCATCATCATCGCTTGTGCCGGATCTTGTGGCGCAGGATTTAATGTTTGTTGGAACCACATTGAAATACCAAACAACACTGGCAAGATGAAATACGGATCCATGGCTGTTAAGTCATTAATCCACAGGATAAAGTCGGCTTGGCGTAATTCAATACTTTCTACCAGCACCCAGTAGAAAGACAGGAATACAGGCATCTGCACCAGAATAGGCAAACAACCACCTAATGGATTAATTTTCTCAGTACGATAAAGATCCATCATGGCCTGATTAAACTTCTGTTTATCATCACCATAACGTTCTTTCAGCGTTGCCAACTTAGGTGTCAGCTTACGCATAGCCGCCATTGAACGGTAACTTGCTGCAGACAACTTGAAGAATGCCAACTTAATCAGCACAGTCAGAAGAACGATTGACCAACCCCAGTTTCCAGTCAGTTTATGTAACCACTGCATCACCCAGAATAGCGGCTCAGAAATAATGGTAAAGATGCCGTAATCGACTGTCAGCTGTAAGTTCTTAGCTACTTTTTCCAGACGTTCGGCTTTTTTCGGCCCCAGATACATTTCATAATCAGCATGGCCTTCACTACCGGCATCAACAGAAATAGCTGGCATTCTGACACCGGCGGTGTAATTCGTACCATTAAGCGAACGAGCGTAATAACCTTCTTCTTGATCATTTTGTTCAGGCACGATCGCCGCCACAAAATAATGTTCAATCATCGCGGCCCAGCCATCCTTCGCTTTCTGATCGAATGGTTTTTCATCTAAATCATCATACTTCACTTTCTCGTATTCATTACCTGTATTCGAGAAGACAGGACCATTGTAGGTATAAATGAATCGTGAACTGCTTTTTTGTTTTTTACGATTAAATTGTGCGTATGGGTAAGCAGAAAAAGCGTCCGCAGTATTATTGATAATCTTATAGTCCACATTCACCACATAGCTATTGCGTTTGAATGTATAGGTTTTCACCACTGTCAGACCGTTATCAGCTTGCCAATAAAGTGGGACTTTAATTTCTTCCTGACCGTCTCTTAATTGAAAGTTTTGCTCGTCAGCTTTATAAACAGCATAGTGTGTTGGCACATCCATATTTGAACGTAAACCAGACTGTGCAACGAAATATGTATCGCTCTTATCGCTCAAAAACTGTACAGGCGTATTAGGCTCTTCAGAGCTAACGGCATACTTCAATAACGCCAGGTTTTGAATATCACCACCCTGTGTGCTGATTTCAACATCCATCACATCCGTTTTTACATGGATTTTTTGTTTAGTCGCTGCTGAAGATTGTGCAGATTCAGGTACATCAGGTAGGGCCTCAGCAGAAACCGACGGCATATCTGGTAACGCTGCGTCGTTCGCTGCAACCGAAGAATCATCGATCTGAGTCGATGCTGTATTTTGTTCGGTTTGTTGAGGATGTACGTAATCTTTTTGCCACGCTTGCCATAACAATAATGACACGATGAGCAGACCAAAAATAAATAGGGTTCTGAGATTATCCATTACGATTCTTTGTTTTTAGTTCAGGTACAGGATCAAGTCCACCCTCATGCCAAGGGTGACAGCGGGATATTCGACGCAAACCAAGCCAGGTTCCTTTAATAGAGCCGTGACGTTCGATTGCTTCAATCATGTATTGTGAGCAGGTTGGCTGAAAACGGCAATGCATGCCGATGAAAGGGCTCAATAAGAGTCTATAACCTCGGACGAGGCTGATTAGAATTTTTGCCATTGCGCCACCACTGTTAACCAATGTTGCTCCAATGCTGCCCATATTTGAGTGCTATCTCGTTCTGTCACACCGGGGCGTGACAATACAACAATATCGATGTTTGATAAGGCGGACTGATTCTGTCGAAAGGATTCGCGAATAATCCGCTTTAAGCGGTTGCGTTGATTGGCTAATTTCACGTGTTTTTTAGCTATCGCTAGTCCCAGTCGGGGATGTCCCACTGAGTTCTCAACCGTTAAAACCGTCAGGCCCCCACCACCAGTGCGTTTTCCTTGACGGAACACCCGAGAAAAATCTCCCGGGCGATTCATTTTCATGGCTCGGCCGAATGTTGCCAAGTCATGCCCTCCCTGAAGGATGTCAGAGAAGATTATACTGACAGTCTTGCGCGACCTTTTGCGCGACGTGCGTTAATTACGCGACGACCACCAACTGTTTTCATACGTGCGCGGAAACCGTGTGTACGTTTGCGCTTCAGATTGCTAGGCTGAAAAGTTCTTTTCATTTCACCAACTCCAGAAATAATGATTGTTTTGCTGCCTACGGTGCTAACAACAGCAAAAACCGCCAAGGCAAAAGACACGGGATTATAAAGTTTTAAGGTATAACAAGTCAAACCAGAGTGACTTTATTCTTTCTGTGGTTATTTTACTTGCCAAAAAGCTGGCTTAAGGATAACTTTAGACCTCCTGCGTTACCAGCTATACTATCTAAAAACCTAGCTACCCAACGCACCTCATTTTTTGTTTAAACCGGTATAAATCAAGGAGTTAATGTGTCATCACCCCTTTGGGAAAAATGTCTGTCCCATCTCGAAGGTGATTTGTCGGCACAGCAGCTGAACACTTGGCTTAGGCCGCTGCAAGCGATCGAAACCGAAGAGAGTTTACGCCTACTTGCGCCCAATCCATATGTCAAAGCATGGGTTCAGGAGCAGCTTGAAGCACAGATAAACCAGCTGGTTCATCAATTAACTCAAGGTCTTATCGAACATATTTCGATTGAGGTAGGCACGATTGATCAAGCACCGCAAAGACCAAAACGTGTTGCCAGCGTTTCCGCATCCCCGAAAACAGATAAAGAAGAAAAGCTGGAAACGGTAAAGTCGGAACCCGCACTTGGCAGCCCTATCAATCCACTATTTACTTTTGATAGCTATGTCGAAGGTAAATCCAATCAGATTGCCCGCGCTGCATCACTGCATGTCGCAGAAGCACCGGGAACAAGCGGTTATAACCCTCTCTTTTTATATGGTGGCACTGGGCTTGGCAAAACCCATTTGATGCTGGCAGTGGGTAATAAAATTAAACAAAACAATCCAAAAGCACGGGTGATTTACCTGTCATCAGAGCGTTTTGTTCAGGACATGATTACCGCATTACGCAACAATGCTATCGATCAATTTAAAAATCACTATCGCAGTGCAGACGCATTATTAATTGATGATATTCAGTTTTTTGCTAAAAAAGAGCGCTCGCAGGAAGAGTTCTTCTACACCTTTAATAGTTTGTTGGAAGGTCAGCGCCAAATCATTCTGACCTGTGACCGTTTCCCTAAAGAAGTCGATAATCTGGATGAACGGTTACAATCGCGGCTGGGCTGGGGCTTAACCGTTGCTATTGAACCGCCAGAGCTTGAAACACGTGTGGCGATTCTGATCAAAAAAGCGCAACAAAACCTGATTACACTGCCGGAAGACGTGGCCTTTTTTATTGCCAAACGTATAAAATCGAATGTGCGTGATCTGGAAGGCGCATTGCAGCGCGTTCTGGCTTTTTCTCGCTTTACCAATCAGCCTATGTCGATTGATATGGCACAAGAAGCATTGAAAGATCTATTGGCCCTGCACCAGAAATTGGTGACATTGGAAAGCATCCAGAAAACAGTGGCCGAATATTTCAAAGTGCGTGTGTCTGAATTACTGGCGAAAAAACGTACACGCTCCATTGCACGACCAAGACAAATAGCCATGGCGCTTGCCAAAGAATTAACCAGTCACAGCCTGCCAGAAATTGGTGAATCTTTTGGTGGCCGTGACCATACAACTGTTCTGCATGCCTGCAGAAAAGTTGCTGAATTAAAAGAGTCGGATCCCCGCGTGGCTGAAGACTACCGTAATCTTTTACGAACACTGTCGAGTTAACCCGAGAGAATCATCATGCAATTTACTGTCAGCCAAGATACTTTAGTGCGACCGCTGCAACTGGTGTGCAGTATTGTTGAACGTCGCGCTACGCTACCGATCCTGTCTAACGTTTTATTACGTGTTCAAGGTGACCAACTATCCATGACCAGTACCGATATGGAGCTGGAAATGATTGCTACCCTGCCGGTCGCCGTTGAAGAAGAAGGCAAAACCACCGTCTCAGCTCGTAAGTTGCTGGACATTGTCAGAGCCTTGCCCGGTAATGCCACCATCAGCGTTAATGCCAATGATGGCAAAGCCGTTGTCAAAGCCGGTAAAAGCCGTTTTTCATTAGCCACTTTATCCAGTGATGACTTCCCGGATAGCGAAGGCGCTAATTACATCGATGAAATTTCACTGCCGCAATCGGCACTGAAATCCTTACTCGACGAAACCAGTTTTGCTATGGCCAGCCAGGATGTACGTTATTACCTGAATGGTTTATTACTGGAACGAGACGACACAACATTACGTGCTGTTGCTACCGATGGTCACCGTCTGGCGCTGGGCAGTCTCACTACATCAACACCCGTTAGTGAGAAAAACAGCGTTATTGTGCCACGCAAAGCAATTATTGAACTCGGCCGTCTTCTTAACGACAGTGATGACACCGTCAAGATGGCCTTCAGTAATCAACAAATCAAAGTTGAATTACCCGATATCCACTTCACATCTAAACTGATTGACGGTCAGTTCCCTAATTACGAACGCGTCCTGCCTTTAGGCGGTGATAAAGAAGTCTTAGCTGATCGCGATGAATTGAAACAAGCCTTATCACGTGCGGCTATTTTGTCTAATGATAAACACCGTAGCGTGCGTATCAACTTAGATACCGATCAATTAAAAGCGACCGTCACCAACCAGGAACAAGAATCCGCAGAAGAAGAAATCAGCGTGGATTACAAAGGTGCCCCATTAGAAATCGCCTTTAATAATGCCTATCTGCTGGATTTACTGAACGCGATTCCGGATAACAAAGTGAAACTGCTTTTCACTGATGAAACCAGCAGTGCCCTTGTCACACCTGCTGATGAAAAGTTTGAACGTCAGTATGTTGTGATGCCGATGCGTCTCTGATACGTTCTAGAAAAACATTCTTAACTCGCGTCAGAACCACAGAAGAATACAAGTTTATTTGTATTCAGTAGAAGGATTTGGAGAGAGTAACAGCATGAAACTAACGCCCTTTTACAAAAGGACTTTAGTCGGTCTACTGAGTTTATTTTTTATTGTTTTAGCGAGTTGTGACCAATCACGTGATGTTGAGCTTCCGGAAGACATCAAACAAATAACCAATGGCGATCTTGATGCATGGCTGAAACAAGCCCCCTTTGAAGGTCACTGGGAGCCCAGTGCGGATAAAAAAGAAAACACGATTGTTATTACCAATCTGCATCAAGTATTCCCTTTCATCGGCAAGTTGAAAAATGCTGATGATGACAATAAAAACCGTACAAGCTCGGATGGCGATCTCCATGAAGAAGCCTGGCAGGTCTTCAAAGATCCTAAGTGGGGTGAAGTCGTCACCTACGCACAACTGGCTTACGATCCCAAAGAACTGTTTTTATCACCCTCTTATTCAGAAATGGGAAATCCGGTGTTTTCAGGTAGTCAGGACATCGAACTAAGCTATTCAGGCAGTCTGAAAGCAACCCAAGTCATAGACCATAAGGGCAGTGCTAAAACAGGTATCTACTGGGTAAACAGTAATATGCAGACGTATCTGATGGGCTTCTATCAGAACCAGAATCTGGTCTTTGAGGTGGCTTTCCCCTGCAAAACCGACAACAAAGCAAGCTGTCTTGAAAAACTAAAAGACATCAATAAAAAGCTAAAACTCAATGTTAAAAGTTGGGAGAATGCTACGGTTGATATGCTGGAAACCACCAACAGTAATGATAGCTTCTGGCAAGACCCTTATATTGGTATTTTCCCGGATCAATATGAAATACCTTCCGTAGAAATCAAAATCCGCTATTCTGATTTCACACTGCAAAATCTCAATGTTCCACAACAAAACGCTGCCTATCTATTTAGTTATGAAAACGACTATGGCCTGCATTCTCTTGGTTTTAATAAAGAAAAGTCGGCACAAAGTCGTGCTGAATTTGAGAAGGCTCATGAAGGTCAAGATTTTATTGAGGCTGGTAAACTCGCTGTGAAGTTGTATCTATCAGAAAGCGAGAAAGGCGACATCCATCATATTCAAGCAAGTGCTTATATGAAGGACAAACAAGAGTTAAAAGTTAACGCCAGTTATCCCGTAAAAGATCCAGAAGCCCGTGATGAAATAATGGATATCTTTAATCATCTGAAAATCGCTCAATTCTGATATTTTATAGGTGTAGATAGACAGAAGGGATAGTGAACCATGATGCATAAGATCCAATGTGAATGTGGCAGTCTGCGTGGTCATATTGATGGAGGAGGCATCACCAGCCGGGTGATTTGTTATTGTTCAGATTGTCAGGCTTTTGCAAAGTATCTTGGACGTCCGGAAAAAGTACTTGATGCACATGGCGGCACCGATATAGTTCAATTAGCCCAACCTCGGCTGCATATCAGCGACGGATTAGAACATCTGGCTTTATTACAATTAAGCTCGAAAGGCTTATTTCGCTGGTATGCCTCCTGCTGTAATACGCCTATCGGTAACACGCTTAATAATCCAAAAATATCCTTTATTGGCCTGGTTCACTCTTGTCTTGATAAGACATGGTTAGCCACCGACTTTGGTCAAAACGTAGCCAAAGTAAATACTGAATCAGCAACAGGTGGGCCTAAAGCAAAAACAAGTGGCCTGCTTGGCAATGTATTACGTTTCTTTGGCATAGCACTGTCAATGTTGATTACCAGTAAATATAAAGCTTCTGAGTTATTTTCTGATGATGGCGCGCCAATTGTGTCACCAACTATCCTGACAGAAGAACAACTGGCTCAGTTGAAAAATCAGACATAGTTTTGCAGGGCTAACTGAGAGCAGTCTAAAAAACACAAGGCATTGAAATGGATATCATCAAATGGGCTGAAAAACTGATGGCTATGGATGAGGAAAGTTGGCAACGCCATGCTAATCCCTGGAGTGTGTACTCACGCTTTACGACCCTGCCCTTACTTTCTCTGGCTTTTTATTCACGAGAATGGATTGGAATTTATGCCTTAATACCTATAGTTTTGGCGCTTGCCTGGATTTGGCTTAACCCACGATTATTTAACGCCCCATCATCAACTCATAGCTGGGCGTCCATGGGCACCTTTGGGGAAAGGCTCTATTTAAATCGTAAAAATGTTCCGATTCCCGCTCATCATCAGCGATTTTGTATTCTGCTGCAAACCTTATCAGCACTCGGTTTACCATTTTTCATTTATAGCTTATACAGCTTAAATACTGAGTTACTGATCGCCAGTAATATCTGGATTATGGTATTCAAGGCCTGGTTTGTGGATCGTATGGTTTGGTTATACAAAGAGATGAAAAATAGTGACAGCCAAAACGCTGCCGACATAAACCATGATCAATAATAGCTAATCCCATCAATCATCTACATCCTATATAATCACTGACTCATTTATACAGAGCCAGACAAAATACGATGATAAACAGCACACCCACACATAAGCCTCGTCCGTTTGTAGACCTGATGGTCAGTATTATTTTGCCATCACTTATTTTAATGAAAATGAGTGGACCGGAAGACTTGGGTGCCAGTGGTGCATTAATGGCGGCACTGGCTTTTCCGCTAGGCTGGGGTCTGTTCGAGCTGATTAAATACCGTAAATTTAACTTTATCGCCTTACTGGGTTTAGTGAGTGTATTACTTACCGGCGGCATTGGTTTATTTGAACTTGATACCAAATGGTTAGCGATTAAAGAGGCGGCTATTCCTGCGATTATTGGTATTGCTGTTCTCGGCTCAACATTTACGCCTTATCCACTTATCAGAGCCATTTTATATAACCGAGAAATAATGGATGTCGATAAAATAAAAGATCATCTTGAAGAAAAAAATAGCACAGCATTATTTGAAAAACGCTTACTCAACGCGACCTATTTATTAGCGGGCACCTTTTTATTTTCAGCCATTATGAATTTCATATTGGTGAAATGGTTGGTTACCAGCCCAACAGGCAGCGAGGAGTTTAATGAGCAGCTGGGCTTACTCACACTATATAGCTATCCAGTTATCGCAATCCCTTCCATGCTAATGATGATTGGTATCTTTTATTATTTATGGCGCACCATTCATGATTTAACCGGCCTGAAGCTTGAAGAAGTGATATCACCAAAGGTTGCTAATAAATAATCGCGTGTCATCTGTCAGACTGATTCATCATCCAGACTATATTGCCCTGCTGCCAGCAGAGCGTTGCAAAGTTTTAAGCTCCGCCGTATTAAATGGTGGACTGCAAGAGGCCAACGCTTTACTCAATATGCGGGTGGATAAACATGCTCCGTTGCATTGTCTGGCACCAGAACAAACCTTATTAAAAAAAGTAGAAGAATTATCACTACCAGCCGCCACTATCGGCATGATGACCGCCGCTTCTATGCAGTCATTAGGTCAGCAGATTGAACACAAAGATGATTTAACCGTTGCGTGCTGGGTAACAAGCGGCCTGAGTAATGTCAGACGGGTTGGCGATAAAGCCGATGATAACGCAGTGCCAGGCACCATCAATATCTGTTTATATATTAATCAGGCACTGTCCGATGCTGCACTTGCCGAAGCCTTGATATTACTCACGGAGAGTAAAGTAACCGCCATTCGCGATGCCGAGATTATCAGTCCGGTTTCAGGCCTTCCCGCCAGCGGTACAGGTACTGATAGTCATGCCGTTTTTTGTCCCGACGCTGAACCGCAGCATGCTTATTGCGGCAAGCACACAACGCTCGGTGAGCTAATAGGTCGAGTCGTGCTTCAGGCTTGCTCGATCAGTCTGAACCATTGTTTACGCAGTCTTGCTGAAAACGAATAACACGATTTCCCCTTTTTCGATTCGGGTCAGCTATCATGCTACGAATTTTGTCTGCTGAGTGATGACTGTATGGATATTCTTCAAAGTATTATTTTGGGGTTTGTTGAAGGCCTGACGGAGTTCTTACCCATTTCTTCCACTGGTCATCTGATTGTTGTCAGTGACTGGCTCGGGCTGGCACAAACAGACAGTAATAAAGCCTTTGAAGTGATTATCCAGTTAGCCGCCATTCTGGCAGTAATTGCCAGCTATAAAGAACGGTTTTCACCTAAGTATTTCGGTTTGTGGACAAAGGTTGCCCTATCTTTTGTCCCTGTTGGCCTTGTCGGATTGTTATTCCATCATCAGATAAAAGCGCTGTTTTCTGTTGAAATCGTAGCTATCATGTTTATTGTCGGTGGCATCATATTCTTACTCACGGAAAAATATATCAGCGATAAACCACCGCAAGTCGATGATATCAATGATGTTAGCTACACACAGTCTTTAGTTATCGGCATCGCTCAGGTATTTGCATTAATTCCGGGCACCAGCCGTGCGGGTTCCACTATTATCGGTGCACTGCTTGTGGGATTGAGTCGCAAAGCCAGTGCGGAATTTTCATTTCTGCTTGCCCTGCCCGTGATGGCGGCAGCCTCAGGGCTGGATCTGATATCTCATTATCAGGACTTTGCGAATACCTCCTTTTTGCCGCTGATTGTGGGATTTATTGTCGCTTTTATCACCGCTTATCTGGTGATTAAGTTATTTATCCGTTTTCTGGCCAACTTTACCTTTGTTGCCTTTGGCTGGTATCGCATTGTGTTCGGTGCCTTATTGCTATTGCTCTATTAAACAGCATCGATCTGAACAGACTCATTTCAGCTTGAGTTCATCGTATTTTGTATACTAGCTTTTATGGCCTCTAAACACGCAGCTAAAGCTATCGAGCAATTTTTCTTCAAAGGTGGTGCCACGCAGGCATTATTTCGTTGGCTGGATTTTCGTTTATTTGTCTCCCAGAAAAATACCAAATTAACATCTTCCAATGACATAAATTCAGCATCGCATAGTGCAACCGATTATCTCAAAATCTGGCAACAGCAAACCTCGCTGACCACACCGGCTACTGGCATTTTACGACTGCTTGCGGTTATCGCCGTAGTAATTGGTTTTACGGCCATGGCAGGCGTATTAAATGTCCGTGAGCAGGCATTTATCAATATCTGGGTACCACTCGGCTTATTTGCGTTTCTGCCATTGTTACTCACCTTAAGCAGCTTTTATTTTTCTTTTTTATCACCTGCTAAAAGTAATTTGCATCATCATCCACTGTTGCATTGGCTCATCAATAAACTGCATCTGCAACAATTTATCCCCTACAAAAATCTGTTGTTGCCATGGTTATTCTGGCAATTACAGTCGGCGGCTATTTTATTTTCGGCTTCTGCTTTGCTGTCATTTTTTATTCTGGCGACATTTCAGGATTATCTATTTGGCTGGTCATCAACGCTGATTACTGATAGTGCCACTATGACGCAATTAATGACGACCCTCAGCTGGCCCTGGCATTGGTTGATAGACACGCCCAGCGCTGAGTTAATCCAACAAACACGATTTAGTGCTCAAGCCAGTGATCTAGCTGTTTCGGCAAACAATGTCTGGTGGATGACCTTGGTGATGGCTATTGTGGTTTACGGTATTTTGCCTCGTCTATTGTTAGCATTATTACTGCGCCAGCAATTTATCCGCTATCTGCGTAGTAATATCCAAAACAGTGGCGATGTTGAACAGTTTATTGTGGCGCAACAGCACCAAGTCAGTCGTAATCCTATTCAATCTGATAACAATAATCTGACAAGTAACGTGGTCAGTTTACCCACGGCGAATACTGCACTGATTAGTTGGCAACAAGCCGATCTGGACTTTCCAATAGATAAACAGCTCGGTACAGATGACTGGCTAAAAGATGAACAATGGCTAAATTCGACGGCCAGCCAGTTTGATAAACCCGTCTGGATCATCATTGATCCTATGCAGACACCCACAGGTGAATTGGCAGATTGTATTGAGCTGCTTCAGCAGCATAATGAACCGATTAGTCTAGTGTTATATCCAGTTAATACAGATGATGCCCGTTACCAACAGCAACAAAAATCATGGCAATTCTTTGCTCAACGGCACGCTATTACATTAAAAGAAGGACATGCCCATGTCTGAATCAGCATCACACCCGGTATTTGCTGTTGTCGGACATCCCAATAAGGGCAAGTCGAGCATTGTTGCCACTTTGACCCGTCAGGATGCAATTAAAATATCTGAAATTTCTGGCACAACGACCTCGGCACAAACCTTTGATCTCAATATTGATGGCGAGACACAGTACACATTGGTCGATACCCCTGGTTTTCAACGTCCACGGCAGGTGATGTCCTGGTGTCAGCAACATGCGCCTAATGCTGCCGAACGTAAAAATAC
This sequence comes from Methylophaga sulfidovorans, assembly GCF_900114205.1. Lineage (GTDB taxonomy): Bacteria > Pseudomonadota > Gammaproteobacteria > Nitrosococcales > Methylophagaceae > Methylophaga > Methylophaga sulfidovorans. Next base: position 39,122 of record NZ_FOSH01000007.1, on the reverse strand, counting down.
CATTCAGGCCTTTGTCAACGAGCAACTTGCCGCAGGCAATCATAAATTCCACGATGAAATAGAGCTGTTGCAGCCCATATTGGATGGTGCTGGCATTATTTATGTGGTGGATGGTTCTATTCCCTACAGCCCGGAATTTGAGGCGGAAATGACCATTTTGCAATGGACCGGACAACCGCGGATGGCATTGATTAACCCGATTGGTGGCGAAGCCTATGTGCAAGAATGGCAGGATGCATTAAGCCAATATTTCAGTGTGGTGCGGGTGTTTAACCCGATGACCGCTGATCATCAAAAACAATTCACCATTTTGTCTGCCTTTGCTGAACTTTATGAGCCCTGGCGTCCTTCTATTGAGGACACCATTGAATTACTCAAACAGTATTTCGAGTCACTGGAACAGCAAGGTGCATTTGTCGTGGCAGAGCACATTCAACGAATGCTCAGTCATATTAGTGAAATCAAAGTACCGGCAGACTTTGTAAAGTCACGTCTACAGGACAAACTAAAACACGACTATCAAAGTTCACTGCGTCATATTGAAACCAGTATGCAACGGCAATTACAAGCGCTGTTTGCTCATCCTGAAATGCAGATGCAAGTGCAACAGCTCACCGCAGATTACCCAGATCTGTTTGATACCAGCCATTGGTATCTTTATGGTTTAGACAGACAAAAAATTGTGGCTTTATCGGCCTCTGCTGGCGCCGCTGCTGGTGCAGTGGTTGATGTCGGTATGGGTGGCACATCATTGATGACCGGTGCCTTTTTTGGTGGCTTAGTGTCTGGCGCCGCCTCGTTATTCGCGACAGCCAAACCAGAAAACCTCAAAATTAATGGCATCCCCTTAGCGGGTGAAACATTAAAAGCCGGACCGATGAAAGAGCTGACTTTTATTTTTGTGGTGTTGGGTCGTGCTGTTGATTTTCTGGAAATGATCTTACGTCGTACCCATGCAGATCGTTCGATTGCCGAACTGCATGAAACCAATCTAACCGAGCGTATGAATCGTTTACCCAAGGTAGACCAGGTTCAACTCACTCGGTTATTACAAAAAGCACATAAAGGTCTTAGTGACTCAGAGTTAATCAAACTCCGTGACTGGATATTAAAACTCTGCCTGCATTAATAGGCAGACCCCACACAAAGGTCGTGGATCACTATCGGAACGAAAAAAAATCGGCTTACCCTCACCAACATATCAGAATGAACTCACATGACTTAATACTGAAATAAACAACAGTTATATTGTCCAGTTTGTGATCGACCAAATATCAATAAGCAGCAACTTCAAGGGCACACTCAGCGATAATCTTGCTAATTAACTTTCGCCAGAAATTATATGACGATAACGATTCAGTTTTATTGATTGCTATGGAAAATGGTGTCAAAACCACTAAAGATTCAATGTGCTCTTAACTAAGAATGACAGCATGCCTCTTTATCTGCCCGAACTGCAATTTCCCTAGTGTTTATAGGTATTAACAGCCGATATCAGCACCGATTGATTAAGTCCTGTACGCACCCAAAACACTATGTTATTAATGACGTAAAGCCTTCGAAGACACATACTAGTATCGCTGCTGATCAAGTCTTCTCAATCCAGGATGGGGAGTGTCTATGAATTTCATCAATGCGTTATTTGATGGCAGTTTTATGCCCCATGGTCATTGTTTGAAATGACAGGGTGATTTACTTTTCATGCACTTTTTTGGTGACTTGCTTACTGCCACTGCTTATTTCCTTATTCCTTTGGCCCTTATCCATCTGTTCAGAAAACGAAATGATCTGGCTTTCAACTGGATATTCATGATGGCCGCAGCATTCATTTTTCTGTGCGGTGTCACGCATTTCATGGCCATTATTAATATATGGCATGGTTATTATTACCTGAGTGGTATTGCTAAATTAGCCACGGGCATTGTCTCCATTATGACCACCATAATGATTTGGTATCTATTACCAAGAATCATAGCTATCCCCAGTAATCAGGAGTTCAAGGTAAAAAATGAGCAACTATTACTCACACAACAAAAATTAATTGAATCCAATCAGTTACTAGAAGAGCGTGTTCGTGCACGTACTGTAGAGCTTGAAAAACTGGCTCACACTGACGCACTGACCGGCATTATGAACAGAGGAGGGTTAATGAATGGCTTAACAAACGAAATGGATCGTGCCACTCGTTATAAACATCCTTTAACAATCATGATGATCGATATTGACCACTTTAAACGGGTGAATGATGAATATGGCCATGTACAAGGTGATAACGTCATCATCGAAGTGGCTGATATTTTATCAAAAGTATCAAGAAGTACTGATTCTGTGGGTCGCTACGGTGGCGAAGAGTTTTTACTGCTGATGCCTGAAACCGAGACTGTAAAAGCCAAAATATTGGCTGAACGTATCAGAGTCGATGTTGCCAATCACCACTTTTGTCATGAAGAAGGACTGGATATTTCGGTTACCTGCAGCATTGGCGTAACAGAGTTTGAATCAAACCAGGACTCATCAAGTTTATTAAAAACCGTCGATGAGATGCTTTATAAAGCCAAAAACTCAGGTCGCAATAAAATCATCGTTAATAACAATATCGCCGCGTAAACACCATAATCACCCACCATTAAAAAAGCCATGCGGAATTGATTCCACATGGCTTTAATAGTCTATCGAATATCGACTTGTAATCTATTAGGACTAAAACTCATAACCATAGCTCACCATATATTCTGCTGGTGCTCCATAACCAATTTGGTTTCGACCTGACGCGCCACCTGTTGCGCCAAGGAAGTATTTTTCATCAAAGATATTGTAAGCATTGAACTGAATTTTATGCTTACCGACCTGATAAGCTGCCATTAAGTCCACTAAGGTATAACTATCTAATTTAACCGCTTCATTGTTTCCAGCATAGCGTTCACCCACATATTTGATGTTGCCACCTACTCGCCAGTGACTATCAATTTGATATGTGGAACCCAGCGAGAACAACTGGTCTGATACATCATTTGGTTTTTTACCTGTATCTTCATCTTCCGCATCTAAATAGGTATAACTGGCTGTAGTACTCCACTGCTCTGTTAACTGCCCACGTAGCTCTAATTCAAAACCATTATGTTTTGAGGTATCTCTATCAATCACATCGCCTGTTGTTGTATCTGTTACAGGTCGCTCTTGTTCAATTTGAAATATAGCCGCATTAAACATCAAAGCATCATCTAATATATAAGCTTTAAAGCCAATTTCTTTTAGATCAGCTGAGTAGAATTCAGCCGCACCATTGCTAACAAAGGTACCGGCATTAGGTAATTGCCACGATCGTGAAAACGTCGCATACGTCGATAAATCTTCAGTCAGACGATAACTAGCCCCAACACGGTAACTCCATTTGTCATCATCCAGATTTTCTTTCGGATTGCCGACACGCTGTTGTTCGAGATCCATCTTGTCGTGACGCACATTTCCAGTCAGCGTTAGATCACCGATGGTGTACATATCCTGCAGATATAAACCGTAGGTTTTGGTGTCGTTTTTTCTAAATGGCTTAAAACCACCGTTAACCACATGCTCCGTGACCGGATCGTAAATGGACTGGCTTGCTTTTGAGACAGTACTTAAATCTAAATCAATTTTGGTTTGTGTGTATTCAGCACCAAACAGTAATTCATGTGAACCGACAGACCATTTCAATTCCGACTGCAGGGCGTTAAAACGACGCGGGTCATAGCCAAAATCATTCACTGTTTGTGTAACGGTGTTACCTGACACACTGCCTTGTCGCGTTCCTTGTTGTTCGAGTTCTAGACGGCTAATCACAGCACGATTATTCCAGACTAAATTAGGCGTAAATTTAAATTCATCATTCAGAGAGAAACGCACACTTTTTGATTCTTGATAATCATTACTACTGCCAAAATAAGTACTGCGTGAGACATTCACAGGTTTACCATTTACTGACGGTACACCACGATAAGGTACTAAATCTTGCTTTGATATTTCCAGGTCCACATCTAAGGTGTGATTATCGCTGGGGGTGAAACGCAGTGTGGGCGCAATAAAATAATCTTTTGAATCAACATAATCGATGAATGAATCAGCTTTACGGACTTCTACATTGATACGGCCATTAACCGTGTCTGAGAATGAGGTCGAGCTATCTACCCGCCCTATCATTTTTCCATGACTACCTAAACTGGCATTCAAACGTGTGAACTCATCACCATTTGCACGTTTAGTCACCAAGTTAATCAAGCCACCTGTCGAACCTCGACCATATAAGGCCCCAGCAGGCCCTTTAACCACCTCGATTTGCTCAATATTCGCCAAGCTACGATAAGACTGTACACCGGTATCATCTCGCATACCGTCACGATAAATATCATTCAATGCATCAAAACCACGAATGACAAACTGATCGCGGCTGCCTTCTCCAAGCGTATTATTGACACCCGCTACACCATTTAGCGCATCAACTAAACGTACTGCTCCACGATCGGTAATTTCAGTATCGGTCACCACAGAAACAGACTGCGGCACATCCAGCCATTCTGCATTTGTCTTACTTCCTGATGTGGGTGAAAACTGTGCATAGCCTTTATATGCCTGACCAGTTACGACTAATGGATTCATTGTTTTTGCTGAGCTATCAGCCTCATCCGCTAATAAAGGCAGCGAATAGATTGAGCAGAGTGTGACTAAAGAAGAAATGAGCCGTTTTTTTGTATTCACCAGGTGCACCAAGTTTATTAAAGAAAATGTGCACAAATACTATTGATAATAATTTACATTTGCAAATACAAAATAAAACACCATCATTGTGATTGTCAGAAATGCTAACAATGAAACAATGCGTTAATGTTTTAATTCGCCCAAAACGACTTTATTATCGGTGACTTTCTTCACTACATTCGAATAATAGTCATCCCTGAATTCATTAATAACCCGAGTAGCAACAGTATCTTCAACGCCACTGCCTAATAAGACTTCTTCGGTCAGTCTCAGACTGGTTTCCAGAGTTTCTGAAACTGTTGTCGTGGCGCCTTGAGTAATCAATTCAGCACAGTGCTTTCTGTCGCGCGCACGGGCGTGAATTGGCATATCCGGATAGTACTGACGCACCTGGGCTACCAATCTGTCTACCTGTGTCGGATTATCCAATGTAACGACGATCATCTTGGCACGATCCGCTCCTGCTGCCTGTAACACTTTGACTTTACTGGCATCACCAAAAAAGACCGGGAAGCCTTGAGCTCTGGCGTCTTTCACCCGGTGCTGGCGCATATCTAAAGCTATGTATGGCACACCAGCTGCACCGAGCAATGTGCCGACACGGGCACCCACCCGACCGAATCCCGCTAAGATAACGTGCTCCTGATCATATTCAACAAATTCCGTGGTGTAGTCTTCCTCATCGTTTTCTGCATCAGGCGTATAGAATTTCAGTAATAAATAATTAGTTGATCTCACAACAAATGGCGTCAACACCATCGTTAAGGCGATAACCAAGGTCAGAATGTCACTGACTTTTGCTTCTAATAAACCCAGCGATGCTGCAAAACTGAACAGTACAAAACCAAATTCACCACTCTGAGATAAAAGTGCCCCAGTTTGTAAGGAAATATCGTGACGAGCACCAGCGATCCGAGCAAGAATGTAGACAACGACCGTTTTAATCGTCATCAGACCCCAGGTCAGCAATAGGATATCGCCGAGGCGGGCCCATAACAGACTGAAATCAATGCCCATGCCTACGGTCATAAAGAACAAACCCAGCAAGATACCGCGGAAAGGCAAAATATCGGCTTCGATCTGATGCCTGTATTGCGATTCAGCTAACATCACACCGGCAAGGAACGCCCCCAGCGCCATCGAAAAACCAACGCTTTGCATAATCCAGGCAACACCCAAGACTAAAAGCACGGCAACGGCAATAAAGACTTCGGGATCCTGACTGGCAACAATTCTGGCTAAGACAGGATTGAGCAGATAACGACCGGCGAACAACAGGGCAATAATCACCAGAATACCGATCAAAGGGTTCACATCAGGACCGACTACTTCAGCACCATTACCGACCGCAAGATAGGATACAAGGGCTAATAAAGGCACCACGGCAATATCCTGCAATAACAGAACAGAAAACGACATACGTCCCATCACAGTGGAGATACCGCCACGTTCAGCCAGCAATTTTAAACAGAAAGCGGTCGACGACAGCGCTAAGCCAAAACCAATGATAATTGAACTGTGGTTATCCAGACCTAGCCAGATAGAAATACCGTATATGGCACCTGCGGTAATCAGCACCTGAGCAAGACCAAGGCCCAGCACCATTTTACGCATTTGCCAGAGTTTATCGGGCTTAAGCTCAATCCCTAAAACAAACAGCAGGAAAATAACACCAAACTCAGCCAGATGCCGAATGTCCTCGACTTCAGTAATAACACCAAAGCCCCAAGGGCCGAGAATCATACCTGCTGTTAAATAACCCAGAATCGCGCCAAGACGAATGGCGTGGAATGTAGGAATAATAATCACTGTGGCCAATAATAAGGCCAGAATTTCTACCAGATAATCGCCACCCGCTTCTTGCACAAATTATCCTTGTCTAATTATATGGCTGCATTAGAACTGAGCATAAAATTCAGTCCTTGTTTATATGTCTCAGCAGCAGCTTCATGTTTGTCCTGCGCCAGTTGAACTTCGGCTAATACCTGATAGGTCTCACCTTTGGCACCAAACCGAATACTTTGTTGTAAATATTCCTCTGCCTTAGTCCATAGTTGATTTGTTTTTGCCAGACGCCCTACAGTTAACAGTAAACAGGCATTATCATGATTAGCTTTAAGCCACTTTTCTGCCGTCGCTAAACGAGCCAGCAAATCTCCTTGTGTTAATACCCCGTAGATATACACCAGCTTATCGCTCCAGTTACCGCGCATGAACTGCTCAATCTGGGCGATGGCCTGCTCTTCCTGATCCTGCTCAATCAAACCTTGTACATAAGGCATCAGCATAGCTTCTGTCTGACGTGCTCTGCTGGATGATTTTTCCCACACTTGCGACATTTTTTGCCAGTCTTTTCTGGCTAATGCGGTTTGTAACTGACCTACAGCCGCTTCCTGATCCAAAGCGGCGACTTCACTACGTTCCAGCACATGGCGTTTGCGTAAATCAGGCAGAACTGACTGCATTTCCTGCCATTGATCCATGTCCTGATACAAAGACTGTAATAACTGCAACACATAAGGATGTTTCGGAGCCACTTCACGTAAATGCTGAAGTGTAGCCAATGCCTGTTCTTTTTGGCCGGCTGACAATTGTAGCTCTGCCTGCACAACACCCACCGCAATATCAGCACCTTCAGTGGTTTCATGAGCCAGACGCAGATAATTATCACGACGCTCTGGCGCCTCTTGTTTTTGTGCAGCACGTGCTGCAGCCAGATAATGCAGTAATGGTGTTTCACTGTGTGTGGCATGGCGCACCAGAATACGTTCAGCCTCTGACCAGCGACCTTCTTCCAGCGTAATAAGACCACGGGTTAGAGCACGATTAGCACGCTTTTGTCTTTGTGTTGTCTTCCAGGCATTAATTTTCCTTGGCGTTTGTTTTAACAACACCAGACTGCGTAATGCTAAATACCCCGCCACAATCAGTAAGATATAAACAGCTGTAAAAACAACCAGCGATGTTTCCAGACTCCATTGTCCGTATTGCAGTAATACAAATCCCGGTTCAAAATCGGCAGCCCAGATCGCTGCCACGCCAAGTGCTAATGCTAAAGCGATGATAATCAGCATTCTCATTGCTGATACTCCTCTAGCCAGTTCAACGATCCAGAAATATCAGGAATCGACACGTCAATTTTCTGTTGTGCCAATGCGTTAAGGTTAGCCAGCATGGCATCACGTTCATCACCGGTAAAATATTGTTCCAGCCAGTTGATCGCTGTTTTTAAGCTATGCTGAAAGCTATTGTTATCGGCATTGAGTAAGGCAAGACGTGCACTTTCCAGTTGTAAACGCAGATTTTGATAGAGGAAATAACGTTGTTCCGGTGCAAGAACGGCTGCATCACCTGTTTGATCATGACGAATCACCACTAAAGAGCGTAATTGTTGCCAAATATCTGAGATAGCTTGTTTCCATGCTGGTGTTTCTGTGGTGGCCATTTCGGCAGTGTCAGGAGACTCAGAAAAGTCGACCTCTGGTCCTTTTTTAACACGCAACTTATCGACATGAGCTGCCAATGTTTGTAACTGAATCGCCATGCCCGGAATATCCAGAGTTGTCAGCGATTGTAATGACATTAATTCTTCTGCAATCTCGGCCCGTAAAGGATGAAGCCGGTAATCAGAAAGCGTTTCTAATTGTTTATCTGCCATGGTCAGAGCCTGGATTGCCCCAGTCACATCATGGGCTAACACAGCACGTTGATTGGCAACATTGAGCAGGTATTTCACCTCCTGCATAGCCCATCTCTTCTGCAACTCAGCATTGGATAATTGTTGTTTATCCATTAGTTGCTGTAGTTTTTCCGCTAACTGTTTCTGGTCACTATCGAGCCGACCTAACTGTTGTCTGTGTTGTTCTAATTTTGATTGCCAGTCGCCGTTTTGGCTTGATAATTCATTCAGCGAAGATTGAATATCCGTTTCTTGCTGTTGGAGCTGCTGATAAAACCAGCCAATGCTGACAACGGAAAGCAGTACCACAACAACAAGAGCAATCCAAATCCAGCGATAGACCTTAGCATCATCCTGTTTATTCTTATCAAGCAGCTCAGCATCCTGCACATTTTTATCTATAGTTTGCTTTGCGTCTTTATCTGCCATGTTAATCGTCCATATTAATCAGAGTATCAACAACTGCATTATCACTGGCATCGGCTGATACATGAATCGTTTTAAAGCCTCGTGCTGAGGCGTGCTGTTTTATCCTATCACTGACCACCGTCAATGGTTTATCTAACAAACCTGGCCATGTATTCATAAAGATACTACAAAGATTATCAACGCCAGCCACGCTGGTACAGATTACTTTATCGGCTAACACGGCTTGCTTTTGCATGGTGACCGTCGGTTTTGCTAAAACACGTTGATAAACTTCAACATAACTAATATTAGCACCTCTGGCTTTTAAGGTATCGGCCATATGCTCTCTGCCGCCATTACCTCGCACAATCAGAATATGTTTACCTCTGACCTTATCCGCCTGCATTAAAGGCATTTGCAAAAGACCTTCACTGCCATTAGATATTTCTGGCTGACAATCAACAGGAATATCATACTCACGCATAGCTTGCGCAGTACCGTCACCTACCGCGGCAAACTGACACGGCTGAGGCAATGCTTGCCCCCAGCCCGCCATAAAACTTTCTACGGCATTGCGGCTAACAAATATCAACCAGTCAAAATGGTCAATATGGCTTGTCTGCCAATCTTTTCGGGCAATATGTTCAATATCAATCACTGGCAGAATCAACGCTTTTCCACCTGCGTTTTCAATCAAATCCGCAAGCGCTTGGCATTGATGCTGAGGGCGAGTCACCAGAATCTGCTGACCTGCCAAAGCTGTTTTACTCACCGTAAACATCTGCCAGAATTTTATCCGCCCCTTTTGCCAGCAGCATTTCGGCAACCTGAATACCTAATTTTTCAGCATCAGCCGCTTTACCACGGACTTCCGCGGTTACTGTATTTGTGCCATTCGGTTGACCGACCAGACCACGTAACCAGACATTGTCATCATCTAGCATCGCATAACCAGCGATAGGTACCTGGCAACCACCAGACAGACGTTTGTTCAATGCTCTTTCTGCACGCAGTACGATGGCTGTTTTATCACAGTGTAATGGTGCGATTAAGGCGTTCAATTCTTCATCATCGACACGAGTTTCAATGCCTAACGCACCTTGTCCAATGGCAGGCAGGCTTTGTTCAGGTGTTAATGCACTACGAATACGGTCATCAAAACCGAGACGTTTTAATCCCGCCATCGCCAGAATAATGGCATCAAACTCACCCTCGTCAAGTTTGCGTAAGCGGGTATTCACATTACCGCGTAAAGGCAGCACGTCCAGATCAGGACGATGAGTACGCACCTGACATTCACGACGCAGGCTGGATGTGCCTAAGCGCGCACCAAATGGTAGTTCATCGATACTTTGATAATGGTTAGATACAAACGCATCATGCGGATCTTCACGCTGGCAGATAACGGGAAGATGCAAACCTTCCGGAAACTCAACTGGCACGTCTTTCATTGAGTGCACTGCAATATCAGCGCGTCCATCCAACATACCTTGTTCCAGCTCTTTGACAAAAAGGCCTTTGCCGCCCACTTTGGCCAGCGGCGTATCAAGAATAATGTCACCCTGAGTTTTCATACCGATGAGTTCTACTTCAATATTCTGATGTAATTCTAGTAGACGTGATTTCACAAATTCAGCCTGCCACATGGCAAGAGGACTGTTGCGAGTGGCAATACGAACGATTCTTTTAGTCATGGAATAAGGTCACTTCAGTTTTGTCATTAATATAATGTCGATAATAGTATAGTGTCGATTCTAGCATTTCACGCATTGACTCTCGACTATCCGCGTTATAATGACGCCCTGTTTTCAACGAGCCTAATCTGATTGATATGACTACAGCCAATAAAAAACTCTCATCTGCCAGACTGACGCAGCCTACCGACAAGTTTGTCGAAGAATTTACTGCTTCCGTACAATTTGATCAGCGTATGTTCCGTCAGGATATTCGCGGCTCAATTGCGCACGCCACCATGCTGGCTGAAGTGAACGTACTGACGGTAGACGAACGCGATCAAATTATTGCTGGCTTACAACAAATCGAACAAGAAATTGAAAGTGGCGACTTTGAGTGGTCGATTGCTCAGGAAGATGTGCATATGAATATCGAAGCACGTCTTATTGCCTTAATTGGCGAGGTTGGTAAAAAACTGCACACTGGTCGTTCACGTAATGATCAGGTGGCCACTGATGTGCGCCTATATCTGCGAGATATGATTAAGCCTATTGCTCAGCAGCTTAATCGTTTGCAAGAAGCCTTATTAAATGTTGCCGAACGTGAAGCCGAGACTATCATGCCTGGCTTTACCCATTTGCAGACAGCCCAACCAGTGACGTTTGGTCATCACATGATGGCCTGGTATGAAATGTTAGTCAGAGATGCTGAGCGTTTGGAAGATTGTGCCAAACGGGTTAATAGCCTGCCATTAGGCGCGGCGGCATTGGCGGGTACCACCTTCCCGATTGACCGTGAAATGACCGCCAGCTTATTAGGCTTTGATCGTATCTGCCTTAACTCGTTGGATGCAGTCAGTGATCGTGACTTTGCGATTGAGTTCAACAGCTTCGCATCGATTCTGATGATGCATTTATCACGTTTCTCAGAAGAGTTAATTATCTGGTCATCGGCGCAATTTGATTTTGTCGATTTAGGCGATGCCTTTTGCACTGGCTCATCCATCATGCCGCAGAAGAAAAACCCGGATGTGCCTGAGTTAATCCGCGGCAAAACCAGTCGCGTTTACGGCAATATGTTCAATTTACTGACCTTGATGAAAAACCAGCCTCTGGCCTACAACAAAGACAATCAGGAAGATAAAGAACCCCTATTCGATACCATCGATACCTTATTAGGCTCATTACGTGTATATGCAGATATGATGTCGGTGATCACCGTGAAAGCTGACAATATGCGTCAGGCAGCGTTACGTGGTTATGCCACAGCCACCGATCTGGCTGATTATCTGGTACGCAAAGGTACGCCATTCCGTGATGCCCATGAAGTGGTTGGCTTATCTGTCGCCTATGGCATCCAACATAAAAAAGATCTGTCTGAACTGACGCTGGAAGAACTGCAGCAGTTTTCTGCCAATATTGAGCAAGACGTATTTGAGGTGCTGACATTGGAAGGTTCTGTCGCAGCGCGTAATCACTTAGGTGGTACGGCCCCAGAACAAGTGAAAGCCGCTATTCAGAAAGCACGCAGTAAACGTTAAACAGATTCAAATCGATCAGTAACGACCTCTCGCGGGTCGTTACTGCATCAACCATAATAAACTGGCTGCCAACATCATAAGAAAAGCAATTCTGACTGCCCATTTAGGCCAATAAGACAAAAGCAATACCAACACGATACTGGTCACAGATAACACCGAGACCCATACCACAAAGCCTGTTCCCGCGCCCCACTCTGACCACATCGGCAAATACGCCAATATCAGAATCAGACTTGCCGTCCAGCGTAATAGACGAATCTGTGTGTTGCTTAATCGTCGGTCGGTGACCTCCATTAAATGCCTTGGCATAGCCAGACTGAAACCACTCATCGCGGCATAACACAGGGCAACGCTCATCATCATTGCCATACTCATGATACTGCCTCCGACCGGGTTTTAAGCTGAGGCTGACGCACTTGCGATACCATTTTACGGCGTAAAAATAACACCAGCCCCAAACTCATCAAACCAAACACCAGCACTGTCAGCTCAAAACCAACGCTGCCCCAATCACCAGCCTGCCAATATGATGCTAGCCAGTGCCCAGTTGTCAGCAGGTTCATCACAGGCAATAACAATGCAAGCAGGGTAAATATGCTCCATTGTTCAAACCAGGCTTTAGTAGCGGGGCGACAGGCTGAATGGAATAGCATCACTAACCATACATAGAAAAAGCCTTTTATTTCCCATGTTGCTCGATCAGTAATATCAAGCGGAATCCATCTGTTTAACCAGAAATAGCTAATACAGGCCACCGCCAGACCACTGATAGCAGCAATATTCAACACCTCTATCACTCGGTAAACCCGAGCAGTTTGTGAGCCAAACTCGTTAAGTGATTTCTGGCGACGTTTCACCATAAACAAGATAGCGCCAGTTGCCATCATCAATGCACCGGCCATCCCCATCACAAAATACAACCAGCGGACACTATAACCACCAAAGTTGGCAAAATGCATGATTCGCATCACGCGCTGGGCTGCCATTGGCGTACCCTTATCGTATTCACCGGGCGGAATAACATTCATCACATCGCCATTGGTCGCATCAAACTGCACACTACCGGTTTCATCTCTCAGTAATTGCCCGTAATAATCTTCTTCATCAAACCAACCAAACACTTTGGTAACAGCACTGCTGTCTCCAGGATGCTCAACTCTCATAAATCGTGCAGATTTACCCAGCATGACTTCTGCTCGCTGGAACAAAACAGATAAATCCACGACATCCGCATGTACACCTGTTTCCGGTCTAGGCATTGGCTCATCTAACAGTTCGGAAAAGAACTGCTGTGGATTACTGTAATTGGCTAAGACACCGGCAGGCATATAAATTGATAAAAAGATCACCAGTCCGGTATAGGCAATCATTAACTGAAACGGCAGCGTCAATACAGCCGAGGCATTATGTCCATCCAGCCAGCTACGCTGACCTTTCTTTTGTCTGAAAGTAAAAAAATCTTTGAAAATACGTTTATGGATAATAATGCCGCTGATAAGGGCCACCAGCATGATCATGGTAAAAAAGCCGACTAGCCAGATACCTGCCATACCTGCATGAAACTCATAATGCATATGTACAAAATGATGACCGCCTTCCGTTTCACGGTTTTCAGCTGCGGACATCGGTTCACCTGTCTTCAGGTTGAGTAAGGTTTCTTGAAACTCATTTTGCTCATCGCGCCAGAACAGGCGTATTCCCGGCTCAGTTTCTGTAGGCATACCAATCGCCCAGGAATGACTGTCAGGTGCATTAACTTCAAGATAGGACTGACCTTTTTTTATCGCATCGACACGTTGCTCGGTCATAGACGCAAGGTCAAAATCTGACACAACGGCTGCCTCAGGGTTCATCCAATGCGTGATGTCTTCGTCAAACACACCAATGGTGCCAGTCAGAAAAATGGTGAAGAGTACCCAACTAGCGACTAGTCCGCCCCATGTATGGAGCCAGCCCATGGCTTGACGAAAAGATTCTTGCTCTTTCACTGGCTTTGTTAACTCACTCATGACGCCATCCTTGAAATAAGTAAGCCTGCACCACCCAATAACAACGTCGGAATCAGCATGCCTAACCAGGCACGCTTGCTGTCTCTGACCACAAATACCCAAATCACCGCAGCGGTGTAGATGGCAAAACTAAATAAACTGCTGGCCACAATGGCATCTGGTTTATCCATAGGTACAATGGCAGATAAGAAAATAATCGCTGCGGAGGTAAATAAATAACCTCCTATCGTGGCAGCGAATACCAAAAAATTTATTCTGAGCGGATAAGGTAATTGCATAGTAGAGGTAACTCTCAAGCTACTGAATTTAATATTAGTATTAACAGCTTATGAATAAAGCATCTGCCCTCAAGACGATGTCTGAGAGCAGGTTTAGGATAAGAGAACGATCGTGCTCTCACTATCTATGTCGTATGAGTCCTAAAAAAAGGGCAATATTTTTCCTTTTTTTATATTTTTGGCTCAATTAATCCTAGATATTACCATCAAATAATAATCATATGCATTTAGATTAAACGAAATAACCGTGTAGCATTATTTTTCCGTCAAATATTTATTCATATTAATCCAGATAAAATCATGTCTACCCTAGACAGGAAATCTCATCACATTTGTTTCAAAACAGATGCGGCTATCAGCCGGTCACGTGGATAAACGCATTACCAGTCTGAATTTAGCTGATTTTTTTATGTTTAATTTCAAATAGCTAAACATATCTTGCATAGGCGCATGAATAAAGCATCTCAACATGTTGTCAACATGCCATAATTTGAATCATAAAAATAAGAGTAAGCCAATCATGTTTAAATCTTTCTTTCCCAACTCTGGCTGGTTTTGGCCATCAGTTATTTTGTGGTTAGCATTTTGCGCCTTTATCTGGGTGGCTTTTGGCACGGACATATCTGCTGCTATTGGGTTACCGGTTGCTGCAGATGCAGATGCAGAACCAATCATCGGTTTGCGGCATTTTGTTACCAATGAGTTTTTAACCTTCTACCTCTTCTATTTTGTGACCGTTGCTATATTTGCAGCATTTTGGTTTATCGCGGCGCCCAGTCGCTGGCAGTGGTGGTCGATTGTAGGTTCCGCGGTCATCTTCTTTTCAACTTATTATTCTGTGCAGGTATCAGTCGCAATAAATAACTGGCGGCGGCCGTTTTTTGATTCGGTACAAAACGCCTTATCACCCGACGGCGGTGTTACTACTGCTCAATTATATGATTTAATTGCTATTTTCGCGGAAATCGCATTTCTAGCGGTATTCATTTATGTGATGACACGTTTTTTAGTCAGCCACTATATTTTCCGGTGGCGAACGGCGATGAATGATTATTACACTGAACAATGGAGCAAGGTGCGTCATATTGAAGGTGCCTCGCAACGGGTTCAGGAAGACACAATGCGTTTCGCAACCATTATGGAAAATTTAGGCGTAGCACTTGTTGAAGCTCTAATGACCTTATTCGCGTTTTTACCGGTGCTTTGGTCCTTATCGCAATACGTGAAAGAATTACCTTTAGTCGGCGAAATCGCCCATCCACTATTTGTGGCCGCCCTTATTTGGTCCATATTCGGTACTGGGTTATTGGCATTGGTCGGCATAAAGTTACCGGGCTTGGAATTCAAAAATCAGCGTGTTGAAGCGGCCTATCGTAAAGAACTGGTTTATGGTGAAGATGATCATCTGCGGGCTCACCCAATGAGCTTAAGAGAACTCTTTGCTAATGTTCGTAAAAACTATTTCACTTTGTACATTCATTATATGTACTTCAATGTGGCGCGAAGTTTATACCTGCAAGCAGATAATATTTTTGCTTATGTAATCTTGGTACCAACTATTGCAGCAGGCGCGATTACCTTTGGTATTTTGCAGCAGATTTTAACGGCATTCAGTCAAGTCAGTTCGTCATTCCAGTATTTAGTAAACTCATGGACAACTATCGTTGAACTATTGTCGGTCTATAAACGTTTAAAATCGTTTGAAGCGTCTATAAACAATGAGCCATTACCCGAAATTGATCAGCACGCGACACAATAAATGACAACCTGGTGGGTTGACGCTATGTAAAACGTCATATCAACATCACGGTTTCAAACAAAAAATAACCCCGATATATGCTCGGGGTTATTTTTTGATATATGACATAGTCATGCTCAGGCCGGGCTTATTTTCCGATTGTGCCTAAACAATTATTTTATCGATATGACTATTGCCACTATTTTTAGTCATATGCCATAACAGTAATGTAAATCACGCACTTTATCTTTTCTCATCCCATGTAGCCTTGCTGCTAATTTTTTGGGAGAGAAATTTTATGCGGAGAAATATAACTTCTCTGTCCGTTATTCTGGCTAGTTTAATGACACCAGCCTATGCAGACAGTGAATCAACAGATGATGTAAAAGAGTTAGCCCCTTTACTTGTGACCGGTGATAAAACAGCACCCACAATGATTAATCTGGACACCCCTACAGAAGCTGGCTCAAGACTTGGACTCACACTCAGAGAAAATCCAGCTTCTGTCGCTATTGCAGATAGAACACTGATGGATCAAATCGGTGCTCGTGATTTTCAAGATGCGGTCAACATCCTTCCCGGCGTCAATGCTTCAGCACCGCCAGGTTGGGGAGGTAATGTGTCTTACCGTGGTTTTAATGGCTCTCAAGTTAACCAATTATATAATGGCATCAGCCTCGCATACAGTTCTGCCAACCGCCCTATCGGTGCCTGGATTTATGATCGTGTTGAACTCATTGGTGGTCCATCGTCCTTTTTATATGGCACCAGTTCTGTAGGGGGTAGTGTTAATTACATCACCAAAATAGCTGAACGCAGCGATCAAGATATCACCAGTCGGCTCAGTTATGGTCGTTATGACACAACAGAATCATCAATTGGTATCAATAAAGCATTAAATGCTAACAACTGGATTCGTTTCGATTATAGTCATACATCAACTAATGGCTATATCGACCGTCAGGAAAATCGTGCTGATAACATGGCTTTTTCATGGTTAACTGACATTAACGACAAGCTATCACACACCTTAGCACTGGAATATCTGGAAGAAAAAGAAGATAGCCCATATTGGGGAGCTCCCACATTACAACCTCAATCTGGCACCCTGAAAATCAACAAACATAATCGCTTTGAAAACTACAACGTAGAAGATGGCCGTTATGAGCAGCGCGTTCGTTGGCTACGTTCGATCACTGACTATCAATTCAATGATAAAACAGCATTACGAAACACCTTCTATCATTATGATGGACAACGTGACTACCGTAACCTAGAGAAATATACATACAACAGTAACAATACTTTAATTGATCGGGCAGGCGCTTATCAGCAACGTCATGATCAGGAAGTCAACGGTAACCGTATCGAGCTCACACATAATGGTGAATTATTTGGTCGTCAAAGTGATTGGGCAATGGGCCTCGATTATAGTGTCAATCAACAAACTATTTACCCAACATCGATCAGTAGTGTCTTTGATACCGTCACCCCAGACAACTTCGCTCCTGATAATTTCTACGATATTTCAGGAATGGGGGCATTGCAGAAAGGCCGTAGCAATAAAGTAAAAAAATTCTCTATTTTTGCTGAAAACAGACAAAAACTCACTGATCGACTCGCTTTGATTTCAGCATTGCGTTTTGATCATATTAATTTTCATCATACCCCAAGCCCCGGTGCTGCGAATGTTACGCGTAACTGGGATACCTTTACTGGTCGCCTAGGCTTAGTTTTTGATGTCACAGAAGATATCAGTGTCTACGCCCAATACAGCACATCAGCTGAACCACCCGGTGGTACATTGACCAGCGCCCGTGAATCACAAGTACAGGACTTTGACATCAGCCGTGGTCGTCAGATTGAGGTAGGGAGCAAGTTCAACTATCTCGATGGACGCGGAACAGCGACTATCGCCGCATATCAAATTGTTCGTAAGGATATTTCGGTATCATCACCAACCAATCCAAATGAAACCGTGCAAGCCGGCCAACAAACCTCAACAGGTCTCGAGTTAGCAACATCATTCCTTATTACTCCAACGTTACGAACTGAAGCCAATGCGGCTTTCGTCAGAGCCAAATTTGATGAATTTTCTAATTCTTCAGGTAATTATGATGGGAAACGGCCACATAATATCCCAAACCGTCTAGCTAATCTGTGGTTTATTTATGAACCAACAACTAACTGGGAAGCAGGTGTAGGAGCACGTTATGTCTCTTCTGTATACCAAAACTATAGCAATACACGCAAAGTACCATCTTATACTTTATATGATGCTTATATTAAGTACGCTATCGATCCACACTTAGATCTGACGCTGCGTGGTCGTAATCTGTCAGATAAGCTCTACGCGACATTTATTCACCAATCTAATGCACAATATTATGTGGGTGAACCACGAAGCGTGGAATTGACCTTAGACTTTAAGTACTAAATATGCGCCAGCTTTTTTTGTGGCACCGCTGGTTAGGCATAGGGCTATGTATCTTCATGGCCCTATGGTTTATCTCTGGCATGGTGATGTTATTTGTCGGATATCCCAAGCTTACCCTGGCTGAACATTTACAATCCTTGCCAGTTTTATCTTCAGACAGAAACTACATCAACATTAATGATGCCTTTAGACAAACGGGTAAAACAGAGCTCCCCACTGATATTAAATTGAGCTCTATTGCCAATAAGCCAGTCTATCTTTTTAATTATCCTGAACAGCCCGTTATTGCTATTAATGCAATAACCGGTGAAAACATTCATCACATTGATGCTGAGCAAGCTATTCAATCAGCTAAGAGTATGTATCCTGATGCCCATGCTGACTATCGAGGTTTAATTGATAAGGATGCCTGGACACAATCATCCGCACTCAATGCAGAGCGACCATTACATGTGGTCAGCCTGGATGATAAGGATCAAACACAACTGTATATCTCATCTCACAGTGGCATGATTGTCAGAGATGCCACCTTTACTGAACGTAGCTGGGGCTGGTTGGGCGCTTGGCTTCACTGGATTTATCCGGTGAGATCCATGCCTTGGTGGGCCGATATGATTATCTACCTGTCATTGGCAGCAACCATTATGTCCTTACTTGGTCAGTATCTTGGTCTGAAACGCTGGCGATTCTCTAAAACCTATCGCAGTGGTTCTCATTCACCCTATCGCAAAGGCTTTGCTCGCTGGCATCATATCGGCGGAATGCTTTTTGGTGTCCTGCTCATTCTGTGGATTTTCAGTGGTTTGATGTCGATGCGGCCATGGAACTTATTTAGTAATGCTTCACAGCTCTCCCTTCAACGCTATTCAGGAGAGAATGCATCCTTACTGTCATCACCCTTTTCTAGCGCACAGTTATTGAAACGTTTTGAGGCTGGAGAGTTTAAACCACGAGAACTCAGCTGGCATCAGGTGAAAGGTCAGGTTTGGGTCAGTGCACAGGATCAGCATGGAAAGCGTTTGGTCACACCTTTAGTTAATACTGACCGGGTGTATAAACAAATTCCATTTATCACGCTAAAACAAGCTATTCAGACTATCTCTACATCTGCTGAGAGTGATCTTATCTGGCTAACTCATTATGACTTTTACTATTACAACCGTGCAGAACAAAGTATGTTTGGCGACCGTGAACGGCCTTTACCCATACTTCGCGTCAAATTTAATGATCATGCTCAAACCTGGTTACATATCAATCCAGCGACCGGTGAAATTCTTGAGTCGATAGACAGTCAGCGACGTATAGCACGTTATTTATTTAATCTTTTACACAGCTGGGATTGGCAACCTCTGCTAGAAAGGCCTGTAGTGAGAGAAAGCTTAATTGTGACATTCAGTCTGGGTGGTTTATTGATTTGTATCAGTGGCATTGTGGTGGGATGGCGTCGTGTAAAACGTCATATTAAAGTCACTGTTTAAAACAAAAAATAACCCCGATACAAGACCGGGGTTATTTGTTGATACATGACTAGGTCATGCTTAGGTCTGGCTTATTTTTCGATTTTCTCAAATGCTTCGTTTTCATGTTTAGCAATTGAGGCAATCAGACCAACAATGATTACAGCAGCACCGAGGGTAAAGAGTCCCAATGCAACTGGATTATCAGCGAAAGTAAAATAAGCGCCAACATTTTCCCATGAACTAATTGATGTTCCCATAATTACACTCCTGGTTCTGAATTAGCCAATTTATTTGGCACATCACTTGATGTCACAGCAGGGACACCATTCACTTCTGGATAAGGCTTAGCAATGATTTCAACTTCATCTAAGCCCAATTCTTCAGCTTCTTTAGGTACACGTAACGCATTGGCTTTTTTCAGAATTAATGAAATACCATATCCTGGAATGAAGCCGACTGCAGCCATGACGATAGCGCCGATTGTTTGACCAACAAAGCTGATTGGCGGTAAATCACCAACATTAGGCATACCAGCGGCAAACACACCAACAAGGAATACTGCCCATACACCAGTGAAGCCATGAACAGCCACCGCACCAACGGCATCATCAATACCGAAGTTTTCGATCAATTTAGCAAATTTAACAGCTAAAACACCGGTTACAACAGCAATGATGAATGCTAACTCAGGGTCATAAAGGTCTAAGCCAGCAGCTACAGAGATAATACCAACCAGACCACCAGACATCGTCCAGAATGGGTCACGGCTAGCGATATAACAACCAATAACACCACCAGCAAAGCCCATCAGCGTATTGAATGCAAATGCAGATAAGTTAGTTGGGTTGTTATAGATAGTTGTCCAACCTGTTTCACCACCGTTGAAGATGATACAACCACCCAGGAATCCGAAGAAACCGAAGATAATCATCATCAGACCGATAAGCGTCATAGGTAAGCTATGTGGAGCAATAGTTTGAGCCACACCATTGATGAATTTACCCACACGTGGACCTAAGTTAATCAGTACACCTAGTGTGAAGAAACCAGCTACAGCATGAACCACACCTGATGCGCCGACATCGTGATAGCCCAACTTAGTCAGTAACCAACCATCTGGATGCCAACCCCAGGCACCAGCTAGAATCCATACCACGCTACCCAGGAATACAGTCAGAATTAAAAACGCACTGACACGAATTCGTTCGATAACGGCACCGGATAAAATTGAACCGGTTGTTGCACCGAACATGGCAAACGCCGCCCAGAAAATACCTGTTCCCATATCAGTGACATCAGGTCCCATACTTGTTGACCATGGCAAGGCACCAGCAGCCTCAATAGGAATAAAGCCGTTCGGGAAAGCGTTATAAATCCACCAGCCAAACAAATAAAACGTTGGAATAATGACCGCTAAAGCGAGAATATTTTTAATACCCGCTGCTAAAGCATTTTTACTACGTGAAGCCCCCATTTCGTAGGCCAAGAAACCAGCATGAATCATGATCATAATGGCGGTACACCACCAATAGAACACTTCGACATTCATAGACTGATGCATTTGAAAAACCGCTTGCTGGGCATCGAGTGCCGCTTGCAAGGATTCTAGCGTTGGCGCATTGTCCATCTTTCTATCCTCTTATTAGTTAACATTAATACACATTCGCCTTATTGGTTGGCGCTACTTATCCAGCAAAAAGCTGGTTTGAACGGCGTTGCTATCAATAATCTTATCGGTAGAGCGATCCTTGATAGCAACGCCAGAACACTGGAGTCTGCGGGCTTCAGTCAGCAGATAAAGGCTTTTCTGAGACGCAGCAAAATAAGAAAGTCCGGCCTTTCTTACATTAGAAATACAGTTACGTTTGTCATCGGTCAGGCCGCGTTTCGCAGCCCATGTGAGATATAAGCCCAAGCTGTCCGGTGAACTTAAGCCCGGACGTTCGCCAATCAGCACTAAAACAGCTTTGGCATTTAAGGCTTCACAAACATCATCACCTACAGCAACACGGCCTTGCTCGACCAGAACGATGGGGGCCAGAGAATAAGAATGTTCACTGCCTTGCATCGCTTGCACTAAGGTTTCAATAAACACCACAGCGTTTTCTTTAATAGCGGTGGCAGATAAACCATCGGCAATCACAATGGCTAAATCATAGGGCTCTATTGCTTTGTGGGGTTCAAGTGCCGCAAGACTGGTTTCATCTAGCTGTCTACCCCAGTCCGGGCGTTGTAAATAGGTCATTCGATCCGTTGCCTGACTGTGCAACATCAGTGGCTTTTCACTGTTTAATGTCGGGTATTTTTCAGCTAACGCGATTAGGTCGTGTTGTAAGCCGGCAAAGTCCAGCTCGGTATGCACGGCATCACGTGCTTGAGCATGAGCTAACTGAAATTCAAGTGATTCCCGGGTTGGCGTACTGACACCAGCTCGGCCCAGGCCAATGCGGGCTGCGGTAAATTCACGCAGACGACGCCATGGGTTATCCGTGACGATAGCCTCATCAGTTTTTTTCCTGAGATGAGTGAGTCGATCGTCCTTAACCATCATGTGTTCCTGTGGCTAAGCCTCTCAAGGTACCGGCAAAGGCTGGCGGTAACTGATTTGATAACTTGGCATGACTGGCATCAGTCATGATCTGCATTTTTTCCAGCCATTGCTCAAACTCGGGGGCAGCACCCAATCCTAAGACTCGGCGAGCATATAAAGCATCGTGGAATGAGGTGGTCTGATAATTGAGCATGATGTCATCCGATCCCGGAATACCCATCACAAAAGAACAACCTGCTGTCGCTAATAAGGTCAGCAGATTATCCATATCATTTTGATCGGCTTCGGCATGATTGGTGTAACAGACATCACAGCCCATCGGCAGACCTAATAACTTGGCACAGAAATGATCTTCAAGGCCTGCACGAGTAATTTCTTTACCATCAAACAGGTATTCCGGACCGATAAAACCGACCACGGTATTGACCAGTAAAGGATTAAATTTTCTGGCAACGGCATAGGCTCTGGCTTCACAGGTTTGTTGGTCCAGACCGTGATGAGCATTGGCCGATAAAGCACTGCCCTGCCCAGTTTCGAAATACATGACGTTCTGGCCGACCGTGCCACGATTAAGTGATAAAGCGGCTTGTTGTGCTTCCGCCAAGGTCGCTAAATCAAAACCAAAACTGCTGTTAGTTTTTTCAGTACCACCAATAGACTGGAACACCAAATCTACTGGCGCACCGTTTTCAATACATTCAATGGTATTGGTGACATGGGTTAATACGCAGGACTGAGTAGGAATTTCATATAAAGAAATTACCTCATCCATTAATTGCATCAGGCGAGTTGCCTGAGCCACATTATCTGTTGCCGGATTAATACCGATAACAGCATCACCGGAGCCATACAACAGACCATCAAGAATACTGGCTGCAATACCATTCACATCATCAGTTGGATGATTGGGCTGCAAGCGTGTTGATAAGCGTTTAGGTAAACCAATCGTGTTTCTGAATGCACTCACGACCCGGCACTTCTGTGCCACCAGAATCAAATCCTGGTTACGCATGATTTTAGAAACAGCAGCGGCCATTTCTGGGGTCACCCCAGCCCTAACCTGACTCAGCATTTCACTGCTGGCTTTATCTGATAATAACCAGTTACGGAAATCACCCACCGTCATATGTGAAATGGGCTCAAACGCATTCACATCATGCTCATCAATAATCAGTCGTGTAACTTCATCTTCTTCATAAGGCACAAGGACTTCATTCAGAAACGTTTTAAGCGACACTTCAGACAACAGCAATTGCGCCACAGCACGTTGCTCGGCACTGTCAGCAATGACACCCGCCAAGCGATCGCCCGAACGCGCAGGCGTGGCTTTTGCCATCAGATCAGCTAAATCAGCGAACTGATAGGTCTTGGTGCCTAATTGGTAACGATATGTCTGTGTCATAAACTTCTTTATTTCCGATTACTTGGAATAAATTTTGCCTTTAAGTAAACAAAGTTTCCTAATGTGAACTTGCGAGATTTATACCGGGTGACTATCGAAAATTGGCAAAAGTTTTTTGGGTTGTTATTCAGCAACTTATTGACATAAATTGAATATTGAAAAATAAATAAGGGGAGCAAATGAAAGAAGAAAATATAAAATTTGCACCAAAACAGAGCAAAACCGCTGCGCGTTGGTGCGTTCTGGAAGCCGAAGATGTGGATGAACAAGCACATAACTTAAAAGCCTGGCAGCAACAATTTGACCAAATCAGTCTGGGGCAATTTTATGGACGTATTGAAGAAGTCATGTTTGAGCATGTTCACGCTTTCCGTGAACACACCAGTCGTGCTGTTCGTCAGCAGTGTAATGTCTGGCCAAATGCCATCTGGATGGGGTTTGCTGCAGATGAGAAGTCATGCCGGATAAATGGGCATCAGGTGGAAAAAAATCAGTTGATGATCCGTCCTGGCAATACCCAGTTTGAACTTATTACACCGGAAGACTTTGATATTTTTGGTGTTGTGGTGAATCAGGATAGTCTGCAACAGATTGCTGAAAAACAGGACATCCTTCTGGATACCCACGTATTCGATTCCCCGCTGAGAGTCTGGGAATCACATAAGCTCAATCAGCTTCGGCAAGTATTAAACGAGGTGATATCACCCGTACAAAGTGATATCGCCAGGCAGATACATGAGGAAAATCTGATGATGGCAATGCTTGAAGTCTTAAAACAAGATGGGCCGATAACAGAAAAGCCCAGTTTTAGTAAACGACGTGCCGTTGTTGCAAAAGTCACGGCTTACCTTGATGCCAATCCAAGCAAACACGTCACTATTACCGAGCTCTGTGATCTGGCTCATGTAAGCCGACGAACACTGCAATACAGTTTTGAAGATGTGCTGGATATCAGTCCGGTGAAATTTATTCGAATGGCACGCTTAAATGCTGTCAGACGCCGCTTGCTTCGAGGCTTGCAGGAAGACGAAACCATCGCCATGGTTGCCCAGCACTGGGGATTTACCCATGCCGGACAATTTACTCATGACTACACCGAACTGTTTGGTGAAAATCCTTCTATCACCATTTCACGTCGACACAATTAATTTGCCAGCCAAGGATGGCATTTCTTATTCTCCAAAAATCCGTTTAATCTCCTGCTGAACTGGCATCCCTTCCACTACCTGAATCTCACCGTCATTATCTCTATACACATTGGTTGGTGTAGCGTGCATATGTAAGTCTTCCATCAAGTGATTATTGGCCAAAACAATATCGTTACCTTTAGATGCTTTGGCATTGTCTATAGCAATACCACCTTTTTCACTCAACTGACGATGTTGCTGAAACGCCTCTTCTGGTGAGTCTGATCCCATAATAGTGGCAGCAGCAGCCAGACTTTTTTGCTGAAGAATACCAACGATAATATGACGAAACTGCACCTTGCCTTCGGCAATATAAGGTTCGGCCATCTCCCGGAATTTATGACAATAAGGACAATAAGGATCGGTAAAAGTATAAATAATGCGCGGCGCATTTTTATCACCATCCTGCACCCAGTCAGCCTCTTCTAACTGTTGCCAGAGTTTTTCATTTTTTGGTTTGGTGACCAGTTGATTGATAGCATCAGCCCCGAGATTTTTGCCATCAGCATCAATTAAGTCACCCACTACGGCATAGCGTTTATCAGGGGTGACATAAATACTCATTGGTTCGTCTTTATAGGTACCAACATAACCCGTTAACTTTGAAGGCGTCTCAAAACTATCAATAATCGTCACGCCCTGTTTTTTGATAAATGACAACACATCACCCTGTTTGTCCACCGTGCTATGTTGAGTAAAAAAGTAAGCGCCACCAGCGATCACCACGATTGCCAGCAACAAACCAATAAGCATTTTTTTCATCAAGACATCCTAATCCACTGTTGAGTATTCATCTGTGTAAGTCAGTTAAAAGGCGAATTAGTTTACTGAGTCGTGTGGTTTTCTGCTGAACATACAAAAAGGCGCTCAATTGAGCGCCTTTAGAAGAGAGACTTTTAGAAGGTGTGGTTATTTACTTAGATTCAGCTTTAAGCACTTTATGAGCAATCATGCCAAGGCCACCATGTATTTTAGTTGCTTTAAGCGTATCCAGATTACTGGGTTTACCAACGATAACGGCACCGCCCATACCTAAACCGATATGAGGATCACATTGGTAAAGATAGATACCTTCTTTTGTGAATTCACGAGACGTGTTCTGACCTATTTCAGACTTAAAGTCTTTTGCCCCATCTGGTTGAAATTTAAAGTCAACATTGTGAATATCCATATTAGTCCAATAGACCGTATCACCTGGCTCCACATTCACAATCAGTGGATCAAACTTAGTGCCTTCTGCCTGAACAGTGACATCTTTAGCAAAGGCTAAACCGCTAGAAAAGACTGTGGCAAGAGTTAATACGGCTAATGATTTTTTCAATGTACTCATTTTTTCTCCTTTTTATTGAGTGTAAATATGTGAAACTCATAGCGTAGGGCATGATAATCACCTATATGGTTCAATAAAATCATGTAAAGTTATGTAAAACACTTTACTGCTTAGTGCTCTGCCTGAGCCATTGTCCGTATTTTGTCGTTTGCTTCTTCCGTACGATACACCAATTTTCGCACTTCATCTGCTACCACGGCAAAGCCGCGTCCAGCCTCACCAGCACGAGCTGCCTCAATAGCGGCATTCAGTGCTAGTAGATTGGTTTGCTGGGTAATTTCCGTGATCACATCTGCCACAGTAAGGATTTCTGTCATACGTGTTTCAGCACGTTGCATCTCTAAATTATGTAGCTCCCGTGCACTATGCTCATGGCTGATATTGCGAATCGCACCTGCCGATTTGATGGCAATACCCTCTTCATTTCTGATAGTTGCGGCACGTTCGCGAAACCAGACATAATCACCGGAAGCCATCTTTAAACGATATTCAGCAACATAAGGGGTGATGCCTGTTTTATCGTTAATATGCTTGGTGAATGCCTCCAAGGTGACATCAAGATCGTCCGGATGAATAGCTTTTAACCAGCTATCCCAGCCGTTTGGAAAGTCTTCCTCATTTTTATGCCCTAATAACTGGCGGAACTGCTCTGACCAGATAATGACACTCTTTTCATCGTCAGGATCACCATTCACCAGGGTTAACATCCAAACCCCCTCGGTCAACGCTGACTTAGCCAGATTGTTGTCATCCAGCTCGCTCGACAAACGCCGGTTTTCACTCTGCAAATGATCCATTTCTGAATATACAGAAGACAGAGTTTGATTCAACGAATCCGATTGCCGGCGAAGTTCGTTCAGCTCATGCTCAAACTCTTCCCGCTGTTGTATCAGCTGTTGTTGATGGGCATGGTTCAGCCGTTCTACTTCAGCCTGATGCTCTTTTTGCAGAGATGACAGATAATCACCAATACGCTTTATCGGGGCTTGCAGATAACCTTGCATCCATAGCGGAACACGGTTAAATGGCGATTCAATTGACTTATCAACAACCGACAAAATTGAATCAGAAACAGACTGTAATCGCCCAGTATTAAACAGCTTCCACCCCATACAACGTTTCCTCTTTTAAGGGTTATGAAGGCTGGATTTATGAAAGCAATCGTGCTCGCTTAGGATCATAAAATGGCAGTTTAACTACCACGCCGCCTAGACGTTTCTGAATACCATCTAGCTTGCCGACTTCCAACCGTGTGTCTTGTTTTGCAAACTCCGGGGCTACACGAATCATCGCAATTTGTTTACCTAACAAAGGCGAGAGAATGGCACTCGTCACAATACCTACTGGAAATCGACCTTGATACACCAAATCACCATGAGCTGCAGATTCTCCACCATCAAGAATCAGGCCAACTAATTTGTGTCGGCTTTCCGGATTCTCCCGAGCCAGTGCTTCACGGCCGACAAAATCCTCTTCTTTTGTACTTAATGGCACACTAAATCCGGTGCCTGCTTCAAAGGGAGTTACATCAGGACCAAACTCATATTCGGCCATACTCAAACCCGCTTCAACACGCAGCATATCCAGTGCATCAAAACCCATGGGGGCAATATTAAATGGCTGTCCAGCTTGCCAAACAGCATCCCATAAGGTTTCAGCTGCATCCGGATGACACCAGACTTCATAACCCAGTTCACCGGTATAACCGGTTCTGGACACCATAACGGGCACACCATCCGGCCCACCTAAGCGGCCAATGGTAAAGTGGAACCATTTCAGCTTTTCTACACTGGTCTGACTCTCTGAAGTCCAGATAATTTGACTAAGTAATTCACGGCTATTTGGGCCTTGCACGGCGAGATTATGAATCTGCTCCGTGGCATTACGAATACTGACTTTAAAGCCTTTTTCTTCGGCTTTTTCTGCCATCCACACCATCGTGTAACTATCGCCACAGAACCAGCGGAAGACCTGATCAGCCATACGGAAAATAGTGCCATCATCAATCATGCCACCGGTTTCCAGACAAATCGCCGAGTGAGCGATTTCACCTACCGCCATACGACGCACATTTTGTGTCAATACATATTGTAAAAAGGCCACGGCATCAGGACCGGTAATATCGATTTTCCGAAGCGGTGTTAAATCCAGCACAGCCACTCGTTCACGACAGGCCAGATATTCCGCGTTGGCTCCCCAACCTTCATATTCAGTAGCCACCCAATAGCCGGCATATTCAATAAATTTCTTGGTTAATGCAGATGTACGGTTATGAAAACCGGATGTTTTGGTCATACGAGGGTGCTCCTCAGCTGTAATTCGGTGGGCAATAGAACGTGGAAAATGGTGTTCAGCACCATAAATGCGGACGTGAATATCTGTCGGGACCCAACCATTAGCCGGATCAATATCATCCGGGCAGGCCGATGAAGCACAGATCAAATCTTTATCAGCTCGCATCAGCACATAATCGCCAGGACGAGACCAGGGCTCATCCATAAATACTGTCCCGCAAGGTTCAATGCCGGTGTTAAAAAATAGATTGATCGCAGGCCAACCTGCACGAGGCTCGATGCTATAAGGCTTAAGCACATTATTGAAGTTTTCAGTACAACTGATATGACCAAAATAACCACTGTCCTCGTAGTATTTGGCTGTGCAGGCGAACAGGAAACTATCATGGCGGCCTACCGTGTCCTGCACGACTTCGACCATCGACATCATATCCGGCCCCAGAAATCGTGAGTGCAAACCAGGCACAGGATTGCTTAATCCCATCACCGTACGTGTTGCGGTGGCATCCAGACCCACTTCTTTACCTTGCTCCAAGGCCTGTTTATCAAACACGATAAAGTCAGAACATTGCTTACCAGACACATCAATGATCTGGATCCACTCGCCTTTTTTCACCTCATAGGTGCGGGCTGATGCACGGGGAATTCGTATTTCTTTTTTGACCTCAGCCAAAGGTTCAGGCAAGACTTCTGCTACTGGTTCAGCATATTTCACCATCACTTGTAATTCAGTAGGCGGTGTATGCTCTTCAATTGACATGCTGGGCCCTGCAGCCACAATAACAACCGTTAAATCAGCATAAGCAACGAATGATGACGATTCATCACCCTCGACTCGTAATACCGTCTGATAATCCTCAGCTTGAATCTGCCAGTTCTCAAACTGCTTAGCTAAGGCCTTGGCTGCTGTGCCTTTTTCCTGCAACTGTTGTTGAATATTGTCAGCTGTCACCGGCGCTCGGCTGTCTAATAACTGTGGTGCTGACTTTCCTTCCATATCCAGCACAATTATCTCGGCAGCTTGTTCGCTATCCACACTGCGTATTTCAAGCACATCACCTGTATGCAAAAGCAGCCTTATCGCCTGCTGGCCCTCAACACGAAATTGCTGACTATCTATGGGGGATTGCAGATTCAAAAATCTGTCTTCTTCCCATTCTTCTTTGATCATCTCTAGCATGATTCACCTTGTTTTCCAGCAAAAAGCCGGCCTAATTTTGTTCATATCTGGTGCAGACCTGAGCGTTTCTGAACCAGAAAAGTGCACCCAGTTTCGCTTTCTGTCCGGCAAAAAAATAAATTTCTCTGGGTTTAACAATATTTACCTTCAGGAAACATAAATCAATCCTCCTGATGGGTTACCTCCTTGGTTATAAACCAGCAAAAGTCGAATGAAATGGCACAAAATCTGCTGTTACAGATCAAAACATATGTAATACAGACCACCTCCTTCCGACGTGGATGTTACAAAGGTAGTAAAGATGCTCAATATCAAACTCAAAAGTTGGATAGATGGACAATCCTGGTTTGGTGAAACAGTCCGTGCTGTTACCAAGAAAAAGGAATTACCATCAGTCGATTTCAACGATTTAGCCTTTAAACTGGCTACCGCTGAAAATATCAGTGAAACCCTGCCTGGCGTACTTAAATCCTTACAGTGGCTAATCAACGATCTGTTTCCACCTGCACAACATGCAGAACTGATCATTTTATTCAGTAACCCATCTACCTCAGAAACGTTTATGCACCACGGCCTGGACAAGGCTCCAGCAGCAAAACTGATGCAATCACTGCATCATTTATTCACGGTTGGTAAAGCCCCTGATGCCAGCGAGATGATGGTGGTTGATGATCTGACTATCGCGCCCAGCCGTTTGTTTGAGCACGATAATCTAACGGTCTGGTCCTTATTTTTATTCCACGGTGCTGCGCCCAGCGCCAAACAACTAAAGTGGAAAACGGCCAGCATTGAAACTACTCTATATAAAGGTCTACAAGCCTGGTATCACAACGAAAGTAAATTAAAAAAGGCGCTGGAATCTGAGCGCGCCATGTATGCTGCTGAACTACATGACTCACTGGCACAGGTATTGGGTTACTTACGACTGAAAAGTCTGAAACTGGATAAACTATGTCAGCAAGCTGAGTTCAGTTCACTGAAACCGATTACTGAAGATCTAGCCTCATACACACAATGTGCTTATCATCAGACGCGTGAACTCATCACCTCATCACGGTTGACCATGCAAAGTGACAATCTGTCACAAGGCGTGATTAATTCCATTAAAGAGTTTGAACATCAATCGGCCATCGTCTTTGAGCTGGATAACCGCCTGCCGCTGAATATGCTGTCACCACAACAGTCGATGCAAATGCTTTACATCGTTCGTGAAAGCCTCAGCAATATCGTCCGTCACTCTCATGCCACACATGCGCGTGTGGTGTTACTGCTCAAAACCAGTTCACTGCTACAAATCCACATAGAAGATAACGGTACCGGTATTAACCCCGAAGCGGCTCGTAGTGACAGCTTTGGTTTACAAATCATGAAAGAACGCGCTGATCGTATCGGCGCAACATTAATGATTAATAATCGTCCGGAAGGAGGAACCCGGGTGGATCTCAGCCTGAATCTGGAGGCGAATGAATGAGTGATACCCCGATTTCTGTAGTGGTGGTCGATGATCACCCATTGTTTCGTCGAGGTGTAGTCGAGCTGCTGAATGACAGCGAGCAGATGACGGTTATTGCCGAATATGACAATGCAGAAGCCTTGCTCGACAATATCGAAAATACCTACCCGGATATTTTACTGCTCGATATGCAAATGCCCGGCAAGTCTGGCCTCGGCGTATTAAAACAGCTACGCGAGCATGATGATCAATTAAAAATCATCATTATCACCGCCTGTAACGAACAGGATAAATTACTCGAAGCCTTACGTTATGGTGCCAATGGTTATCTGCAAAAAGACACACCGCCCGATGAAATTTTGTCGCAATTGATGTCGGTATTACATGGCAATGTGGCGATGAATGCTGGCGCTGTCACTTCATTAGCCAGTCATCTTCGTGAAAATAAAGAAGATGAAAATAGCCCATCCAATGCGATTCTGTCTCATATGACCGAGCGCGAGCGCGAAACCTTGTTCTATATCGCCAAGGGGTTGAATAATAAATTGATCGCCCGAGAACTGGGCATCAGCGACGGTACGGTCAAAGTCTATGTAAAAAGCCTGCTGCGTAAAGTTAACTTGCATTCACGGCTTGAGTTGGCGGCCTGGGCACATCGTAACCTCTCGGCTGAGTTATTGGATAAGGAAGTGTAAACATGACACTGCTGAAGTGGCCTCGCCGTCATTCACAGGCACAGGAAGAAGAGTCACAACTGCTACATCTGTTTAATAGTTTGAATGAGGTCGTGTTATTGTTCGACAAACAGCAGCAGGTGCAATTTGTTAATCAATACTGGGAAGTCATCACCGGTATTCCTGTTGAACAAACACTTGGTCGCATGTTTTCCGATTTTCTGCATCCGGAAGAAATCCCTAGCTGGTCGCAACTATTAAATAAGATCACACCAAGCCAACATGAAAACATCTGGTTTCGTTTGATTAGTGCTAGTGGCGAATTGCGTTGGTGTGAAATGCGTATTCAGTCTGTTAATAAAGATCAGCCCTATCCCCTCTCTGCCACTTTATGCGATATCACACCGCAGGTCCGTAACGAAGAAGTTCGCCATGCCAGCCATCGCAGTTTACAAAGCCTGGTCGATCGCTTGCCTGCCATGCTTTATCGCTCCAGAAATAATGCCAGCTGGAGCATGGAATATGTCAGCGAGGGCTGCGAGTTGCTCACCGGTTACAGTGCAGAAAGCATGTTAAACCAATCGCAAGTTTCGCTTGGTTCCATCATTCATCAGGATGACGCAACGCGCGTCTGGGAGAATGTGCAGCAAGCGCTGGAAACCTTTTCACCATTTGATATTCACTACCGTTTAACCCGAGCAGATGGCACTGAAGTCAGTGTTCAGGATAAAGGCCGTGGCCTGTATTCGAAAAGCGGTATGGTGCTTGGTGTTGAAGGCATTTTGCTATTAACAAATAAACGATAAGAAGCTGATTAAACTTAAGTTTTTCAGGCTAATCTACCCCCATTTTTACCCTTTTGGGTTACCCACTCAAGAGGATTTCTCCCGTTAAGAAAGCGAGCTATTTTGGTTATAAGCGCTGTCGACTTTCACAGCATGATTGACTAAATAAGACTGATGGAGAACAACTATGGCAACTCGTATTGCGATACTTGGTGCAGGCCCAAGTGGTATGGCACAACTAAGAGCATTCCAATCCGCACAGGAAAAAGGAGCTGAGATTCCTGAGCTCGTTTGTTTTGAAAAACAAGCTGATTGGGGCGGTCAATGGAATTACACATGGCGTACGGGTTTAGATGAAAATGGCGAACCTGTTCACAGCAGTATGTATCGCTATTTATGGTCAAACGGCCCGAAAGAATGTTTAGAGTTTGCTGATTACACTTTCGACGAACACTTTGGTAAACCAATTGCTTCTTACCCTCCTCGTGAAGTGCTGTGGGACTACATCAAAGGCCGTGTTGAAAAAGCCGGTGTCAGAAAATATATCCGTTTTAATACTGCTATTCGTCATGTTGAATTCAACGAAGACAGCCAGACTTTCACTGTCACCGTGCAGGATCACGTCACTGACACAATTTACTCAGAAGAGTTTGATTATGTGGTCTGTTGTACCGGTCACTTCTCAACACCTTATGTGCCTGAGTTTGAAGGTTTCGGCAAATTTGGCGGCCGTATTCTGCATGCCCATGATTTCCGCGATGCACTGGAATTTAAAGATAAAACCGTCTTATTGGTCGGCAGCAGTTACTCAGCTGAAGATATCGGCTCGCAATGTTATAAATATGGCGCGAAAAAACTGATCAGTTGTTACCGTACGGCACCGATGGACTATAAATGGCCTGAAAACTGGGACGAAAGACCCAATCTGGTACGTGTTGATACTGAAACCGCCTATTTTGCAGATGGTTCATCAGAAAAAGTCGATGCCATTATTCTGTGTACTGGCTACATTCATCATTTCCCATTCCTCAATGATGATCTGCGTTTAGTCACCAACAACCGTTTATGGCCGCTCGGCCTCTATAAAGGCGTGGTGTGGGAAGACAATCCAAAATTCTTCTACATTGGTATGCAGGATCAATGGTACAGCTTCAATATGTTTGATGCCCAAGCCTGGTATGCCCGTGATGTGATTATGGGTCGTATCCCATTGCCATCAAAAGAAGAAATGAAAGCTGACAGCATGGCCTGGCGTGAAGAAGAACTGAAAATGGTCACAGCCGAAGATATGTACACCTATCAAGGTAATTACATCCAGCAACTTATCGATATGACCGACTATCCTTCATTTGATATTCCGGCCACCAACAAAACCTTCCTTGAATGGAAACATCACAAGAAAGAAAACATTATGACCTTCCGTGACCATTCATATCGTTCACTGATGACAGGCACGATGGCACCCAAACATCACACCCCATGGATAGATGCACTGGATGACTCGCTGGAAGCCTATCTCTCAGATAAGAGCGAAATTCCTGTCGCTAAAGAAGCGTAAATAAAATATTAAACTGGAGAACATCATGACAAGCGTCACCAAGATTATTGATAAAACCGTCGAGCCGATCGAATCGGATCTGGACGGTTGGGTGAAACAGACGGGTAACCCCACCATGAAAACCTGGATTGAATATAAAAGCGAAGATGGCAGCATACTGTCAGGTCGCTGGGAAGCGACTGAAGGCACCTATCATGCAACCTATGGTGGCTGGGAGTTTGTCCATATTATGGCTGGTAAAGCCATTGTGACAGCTGAAGGTGGTGAACCTCTGACACTCAGTGCTGGCGAATCAATGGTATTTGAAAAAACCTTCGTCGGTACTTGGGAAATTATCGAACCAGTGACTAAACACTTTGTGCTAAAACTGTAATCGAATGCTTTTGAACGATCTGTTCCTTGGAGTGGATACTTAGGTATTCACTCCTTTTTTATTTAGGACATAGCTATGATTCATACGATTTTTATTGCTGAAAAAAGTCTTGGAGAACAGCTTCAGGTCGATAAGATTAACCTCATCACAGGTAAAGGCATTGTCGGCGATCGCAACTTTAATAAGGCAAAATGGCCGGGCCAGAATATTACCTTTATTGAAATGGAAGAAATCGAAGCCTTCAACAATAATTATCAGCAACGTATTCAACTGGCCGATACCCGCCGCAATGTCATCACTCAGGGCATTCGTCTCAATGATCTGGTTGGCAAAGAATTTTTGATAGGTGATGTGCGTTTCAAAGGCGTCGAGTTGTGTGAGCCCTGTGCCATCCTCGGTAAATTATTAAGTAATGACACTTTAACCAAAAAAGAAGTAGTAAAAGCCTTTACCCATAAAAGTGGTTTACGTGCCGATGTATTGAGTGATGGTGAAATCCAGTCAGGTATGACATTTAAAGTTACTTAAACAATGAAGTGAGGCCTGAAGCCTCACTACATGACGTGTTTAATCATTCATTTGATGTAATAACGCAAAAATCGCTTCACGGCTTTGTTGCAAATACGGCGCGTCATCAAATAACTCAGCTTCGCTCTGCACATATTCGCCATCGGGTAATGACTTTTCGATAGCATAAAACGCTTCTACCGTACCGTGCTCAGCCTCTAGATGAAACTGTAATGCCCAGACATATTTACCCAGATGGAACCCCTGATACGGCGTAATCAAACTGCTGGCAAATGGAAACGCATTAACAGGTAGTTCAAAACACTCACCATGCCAGCTTAAAGGCTCAAACGAATCCGGCATCCAGGTCGCGGTATCATCGGTCTTCGTGACTGTATGCCAGCCAATTTCCTGCTGCTCATTCTGGTAGACCTTAGCTCCCATCGCACAGGCAATCAATTGTCCACCCAGGCAAATGCCCAACACTTTTTTACCCGTTTCAATCGCATCTTTAATCAGCTTTTTCTCATCAGGCAACCATGGATAAGAGTCTTCATCATTCACACTCATCGGGCCGCCCATGATTAATAACCAATCAAAGGTATCAATCGTGGGTAATGCTTCATTAAAATCCAGGCGGTAGGTCTGTAATTCAAACTCTTTATCGGCAAACCAACCCTGCATTGAGCCAATCCATTCACCCTCTGCATGCTGCAAAATGGCTACTTTCTGCACTATGAATACTCCGTAAACTTTTTCTTTCCGAGATGCTGATTCACTTTACATCTGTCAGCTATCCCACCGACGATCACAATGATCACGCTAAATAATTGTTATCGCTAGAATAGTTGAAGAAAGAAACGAAAGAAACAGCGCTCTATGATCTTTGCCGAAATCCGATATGTTTAGCCAATTATATTCCCTACTATTAACGGTTAAGTACCTGTTGCAACATAATGTCTGCCATCAGCTTAATTTCATCTTCGGTGACCAGTAATGATTGCATAAAGCGTATAACATCGGCTTGTGCAGCATTAATCAATAACCCTGCCTCGAATGCACGTTTCACCAGCGCTTTGGCTATCGGCCGATGAAAACAAATCGCTTGTAATAAACCCTGGCCTCTTACCGATTTTATAAGTCCATATCTATCCTGCTGCTGAAGTGTTTCCAGGGCATGCCTAAGTTGCTGACTTTTTTCATTCACGGCATCCATAAAGCCGGGTCGGGTCAGCTCTGTAAGAACTGCCAGTCCAACGGCGGAAGCTAATGGGTTACCGTTATAGGTGCCTCCTTGGTCACCCAAGTCAAAACAGGCAACTTGATCAGTGACTAAAAGCGCTGAAAGTGGAAAGCCGCCCCCCAATCCTTTCCCCAAGGTCATCACATCTGCTTGTATCCCTGCATGCTGATGAGCAAACAGCTGACCTGTCCGTCCCATCCCTGTTTGCACTTCATCCACAATCAGTAATAGGTCCTGCTTTTTGGTCATTTCTCGTAGTTGTCTGAGAAAAGCCTGATCAGCAGCAATCACGCCAGCTTCCCCCTGAATCGGTTCCAGCATCACTGCCACCGTGTTCTTATTAATGGCGGCTAATACCGCATTGATATCATTGAACGGCACATGCTTAAAGCCCGTTAATTTCGAAGCATACTGGCTGACTTCAGCAGGTAGTAATGGCATGGCTCAGGGCATGCCACGTACAGTGAAATTAGGGGCTCAACTAGACTTTTAACAATAGGTCACATTCAACCCGTTGGAATTTCGGCGGGTTGACTACTTTACTGTGCCACCAGAATATCAGCCCGATAAAACGCACCGGTATTTTCGCCCAAAGCGTTCACCAGTTTGGGCAATAATGCCGTCATGGTTTCCATTAACTGCCAGGGTGGATTGATAATAAACATGCCAGATGAAGTCATACCGCGTGTCGAGGAATCAGCTTCTAAGCCAAGTTCATAGCGTTGTATATTGGTGATGCCACTACTTATCAGCTGTTTATCCAGTCGATTAATACGCGCTCTGTCGACCACTGGATACCAGATCGCATATGTTCCCGTGGCAAACTTTTTATGGGCTTTAACCACCGTCTGAAAGACCTCATCATAATCTGACTTTATCTCATAAGACGGGTCAATCAATACCAGTGCCCGACGTGACTCCGACGGTAATAAACTCAGCAAACCTTTCAGACCATCTTCTCTTCTGACACGAGCCTGCTTAAATGGGCGCAAATTATTTGTCAGAAAGACACTATCTTTCGGGTGCAGCTCAAAACACCAAGCTTGATCCTGAGAGCGTAAATACTGTGTCGCCAACATTGGTGAGCCAGGGTAAAACGTCAAATCATTGCCGGTATTCACAGCTTTTACCGCTGCCTGATAAGCCGCCAGCTCTGACCAGTCGAGATTAAACAACTTAGCAATACCTTGCTGATATTCCTGAAGTTTTTCTGCATGATCTGAGCGTAAGTGATACAGCCCCGCACCTGAGTGGGTATCAATATAACTAAAGGCTTTTTCTTTTTTCACCATATGCTGAAGCAACTCAATCAGCACAATATGTTTCAACACATCCGCGAAATTACCCGCATGGTATGAATGACGATAACTTAACAAAGCAGAGTCCTATGCAGGTAAATGAAATTATTCTGCAAATTATGCCTGTTAGTGACTGGTTTGAGTGGAAAATCTTGTTGGGCTTAAATTTCAGTATTTTGAATAACAGTAAGTTCGTACCGTTAGAAGTAGTCGATTAATTGGATACGGTATTTAGCCTGGACTACATTGCTCGAAAACAAAACACTCTGGCCCTCCTGGTTTTTGGTGTATTAGCTGTGATTTTTAGCATATGCACGATAAGTTACCGCCATTATCAGGCATACAACGGCAGGAAAAAATAACGCCTTAAACTCATATTCGCTGTAAAGCAATGCACCAGATGTTCCGCCTAAAATAAAGCCACAAATGATAAATAAAAATAGCTTTGCTTTTCGATGATCAAGAGCTTTGCCTCTGAAAATAGCACCCAACATAATGCCTAAGTCAGTAAAAATACCGGTAACATGAGTGGTTCTAATAACTGCACCGCTGTATGTTGTCGCCAGTGCATTTTGAAGCCCACAAGCTGCCGAAGCGAAGAAGTGCCCATAAATCGAGCCTGAAAGTAAAAGCCATGCAGAAATACACAATAAAATAAACTCAATAAATAACGCTGTATCGTAATGTCGGCCTAGTTTTAGAGCTGAACCATGAAGTAGAAAACCAGCCAGTGAAGCACCACCCAGAAATGAAAGTAAAATCCCAGTAAGGTGCAATATATTTTGCAATGACAGAATTGGCAGTTCAGTGCCAAGAAGAGTTGCGATCCCTGATAAATGCGATACAGACTGGTGTTCAAAGCCAAGTAGGCCGATAGCATTAACGCAACCTGCAACCAAAGCCAGGATGAAAGCCCCCAGCTCTACCCATTTTGGTAGTTGTGAAATCAATGCTCAAACACTCCTTTACAGCTAATATCCCACTAAATGATGAGCCTCAGCGAAATCAAACACTCTGACCCTGAGCTATCCCCACAAATAATTACTAATAATCAATGGTCTAGTTGATACGTTAGGGAACATTCATGGCATTTGGTGATCAGATCTATCGCCAAACAAATACAACCAGCCGAAAACACCATGAATGTTCATCCTATATTGAAGAAAACAATGTCACTTGTCACGCCTGATATGCATTCACGCCGAAGGTGTGCATTAACCGATGCCATTGACAGTCTATTGAACGGTGCCTCAGCTACCGTCACAGCATTGGGAAGAGGCATTGCTTCTCCAGCAAAAGAAAAACATCGCATAAAGCGAGCAGATAGATTACT
>NZ_FOSH01000008.1 GCF_900114205.1 Methylophaga sulfidovorans | reverse complement strand
ACTGGCAACGGCCGCATCAATTTAACGATGGATGTCCACCTGCAAAGGCGGAAGTTCTGTCTAAACCCGTGTCCGGAATTAGTTGACCACTACAAAGACACATCGGTTAAGGCATCAATAGGCTGTTCAGGATAACGAAAACTCACTTTTTTAAACTCAATCCCACCCTTAAATTCAGGGCGATGAAGAAACTCGCGTCCTGACGGTCTCTCAACAGGTAATGCCATAAGACTATTCAATGAACTTAATGCTGCTTTGGACTGATGATAACGAGTTAAAAGCCCGGCAAGCTGTGCCATAGGCGCTAATGCGCGGCCTGTTAGCAGCGTACTGGCAATAAGAGCCCCCATCGTGAGCTCATTTTCAGTAATCATGTAGACACCAAAAACAACGACTGAGATAGAAGCCATTTGCTGTAAAAATGAAGAAAAGTTAATTGCACTTGCAGATAAAATCCGGGCACGTTGACTGTATTTCGTCATAAAGCCAATCGTCTGTTCCCATTTCCTTTGTATAGGTGTCTCAGCACCAATACTTTTAATAGTTTCCAGGCCAGTTAACGTCTCAATCAAGGTTGAGCTTCTTTGGCCTGAATGTCTGAATAAGTGTTGAATCGTTTTTGATAAGGGAATCTGAATAATCAAGCTTACCAATATCGTTAAAGGGATTACCGCTAAAGGAATAAAAGCAACAGGACCAGCTACTAACCAGATAACCGTTATAAATAATAATGAAAAGGGCAAATCGACCAGCGTGGTTAACGTTGCCGAGGTAAAAAACTCTCTGAAGGATTCAAACTCCTGCATGCTATTAGCAAAGGAACCAACTGAATTGGATCGGGCAGACATTTTCACCGCCATCACTTTCTCAAAAATGGTGGAGGATAGAATGACATCAGCTTTTTTACTGGCGATATCAATAAAATAAGCACGGAGCGTGCGTAGTAACAATTCAAAAACGAAGACGGTAGCGACCCCAATCGCTAATACCCAAAGGGTTTCGATAGCACTATTAGGTACAACCCGGTCATAGACATTCATCACAAATAACGGTGAAGCTAATGCAAAACTATTCACTAAGATAGAGGCGATAAATACTTGGCCATAAATAGGCCAAAATCGCATAATCGTACCCCAAAACCAATGGTTCGCCCGTGGTATAGCTGAAAATTCAGTACGTTTATCAAATTGATGAACAGGTTTGATAAAAATACTATATCCAGAATACTGTTCTTCTAACTCATCAAGTGAAAGCTCTGATTCCCCTTCGCCTGTTTCAGGAAAAATAACTCTGGCTTTTGTTTTATTGATTTCAAGGAGAATGCAGGCATCCGCATTGTCCAGTAATAAAATAGCTGGCAAAACCAGATTAGATATTTTTGTCAGCTTTCGCTTTACTATTCGTGAAGATAAACCTGCACGTTCCGCTGCACGGCTAAATAATGATGGTGAAAGTTTATTATTAACTAAGGGAAGACCTGCGACCAGTGACTCTGGGCTATGCGGTTTGTTCAAAATTTTGGCCAGCAAAGTCAGACAAGACAATAGAGGATTATCATGCGTACGGTAGCTATCCTGAGCATCCCATTGCTCATTTTCAGTGGTATTGATGACAGGCTCCGTATACATCTTTATTACTTGTTGTTATTAATAAACTTGATGAGTTTCACAGTTTTTTAGTTTACTGTAAAGCATTGCTTGTCGTAACCTGCTATATGCATGGGTTTATAGGGTTTAAATAAAATGGTTTACGTAAAAAGAGATGAGTCAGCAAAAATCGTTGCTGTCTATGATAGGCCTCAAGCTGATGCTACAGAAAAATTATCAATAAACTCAACTGAATTAGTGGATTATTTAACACAATCGGAAAAAAAAGAGGATAGTCTCTCCGCGCTAAGCGCATCAGACCTATCATTAATAAGGGTACTAGAAGATTTAATCAATACTCTGATCGATAAACAAGTCATTCTATTCACTGACTTGCCTCTTGCTGCAAGAGAAAAACTAGCCAATCGTGAAAAAGTCAGGGATCAACTCAATAGCCTTGAAGACCTGATGAGTGATGATCCCGGATTACTCTAACTTTTGCGACTCTTTCTAGGTGGGCGCTGTTTTTTTTGTGGCGTGTTCTGAGTAGCGCTTTTTATTGCTTTATCACGGTATGGATTATCACTGGTTTTGAACTCAATCATCACTGGCGTTCCCTGTAATTTCAGTGCTTCCCTGAATGTATTTTCCAGATATCGCTTATAACTGTTTGGAGTCGATTCTGTCTGATTACCGTGAATAATAATTCTGGGTGGATTTTTTCCTCCCAAATGCGCATAGCGAAACTTAATGCGTCGACCTCTTACTAACGGCGGCGGATGATCAGCAATCGCATCTTCCAATACACGTGTTAAACGTGACGTTGGCACTTTGGTCATGGCTGATTGGAATGCCTGTCTCACCGACTTAA
The DNA here is from genome assembly GCF_900114205.1 of Methylophaga sulfidovorans. Classification (GTDB taxonomy): domain Bacteria; phylum Pseudomonadota; class Gammaproteobacteria; order Nitrosococcales; family Methylophagaceae; genus Methylophaga; species Methylophaga sulfidovorans. The sequence goes on along the minus strand of NZ_FOSH01000008.1, from coordinate 162,207 downwards.
ATAATAGGCCGACCCCACTACCATGTAATGCCGAAATAAAATGTGTCTTGGCAAAATTCAGGAAAGGTAAACGACGTTCGATATTGGTCGTGACCCACTCCCGTTCACTTTTTTCTAGACCATCCCATTTATTGACAGCAATAACAACCGCACGTCCACTTTCGATAATCAGTCCTGCCAGATGCAAGTCCTGCTCTACAATTCCTTCATGAGCATCAAGCACTAACATCACTACATTGGCATCTTCCAGGGCTTGCAATGTCTTTAAAACACTAAACTTTTCAAGTTTTTCAGACACTTTTGATCGGCGTCTGACACCTGCCGTGTCGATTAATGTGTAATTAACACCGTCTTTTTCAAATGGAATGTGGATACTATCGCGTGTTGTTCCAGGCTCATCAAAAGCCACCACACGCTCTTCACCTAATAGCCGATTAATTAATGTTGATTTACCAACATTAGGTCTACCCAATACTGCCAGACGGATTTCATTTTCATCAAAGGTATCCGCTACTTCATCAGATTCAATTTTCTCAACGGCCGGGATACGTTCTTTAATTTCAGCTAATAAGGTATCAATTCCTCTGCCCTGAGTCGCAGAAATCACTTGAGGTTCACCCAAGCCTAATGCATAAAATTCAGCCGATATAATTTCGCGGCGTTCCCCTTCTGTTTTGTTGATAACAAGACAAACAGGTTTTCCATCATTTCGTAACTGCTGAGCCACATCTGAATCAGTTGGCATCAGGCCTGCACGGCCATCAACAATGAATAAAATAAGATCAGCTTCATCAATCGCTAACTTAGCTTGCTTACGCATCAAGTCTGACATATTGTCAGTTTGATCAGTGAGTCCACCGGTATCAATCAATATGAAATCAAAGCCAGGCTCTTTCACCGTTCCATAAATACGATCACGCGTCAGGCCAGCAAAATCTGCGACCAATGCATCACGACTTCGTGTCAGCCGGTTAAAAATCGTTGACTTGCCAACATTGGGGCGGCCAACCAGCGCGATTACAGGTTTCAATTTTCGGGTACTCTCAGAGCGGTAATACTGCCATCAGCTGCAGTAATATAAACAACACCATCAACAACCAATGGCTTACTGTAGATTGGTCCGTCACTAATTTGCTGACGTGACACAAAACGGCCATCATCTCTGCCAATCCAATGGATATATCCTTCAAAGTCGCCAACGACAATGTAGTTTCCAGCGATCGCAGGTGCTGTCGGCTGGCGTCTTAACAATCTTGTCTGACGCCATAAAGCATCACCACTACCATCCTGTATAGCCCAGACATAACCTTCGTCATCAGTTACATACACGGCATCATGATAAGCTGCATCCAGCCCTACTTGTGAAGACATATCACGTGACCATAAAACACGACCAGAATTAATATCAACGGCAGCAAGTTGTCCCTGATAAGTCACCACATAAACCGTATCATCGATAACAACAGGATCAGCATCAATATCAACTAAACGTTCCAATTCCGTGCGACCACGTGGGATAGCAATACTATTTTCCCACAACACTTTGCCGTCATTTAACGATAATGCCACCAACTTACCATTATCATATCCAGCAATGACCTCACTGCCAGCAATCACTGGTCGGCCAGCACCACGTAAACTCAACAACGGTACAGCACGCTGGTATGACCAGAGTACTTTTCCATCTTCAGCTGAAATGCCGCTAACACGACCATCTGATGTTCGGCTGACAACAATACCATTTGCCGATGTCACAGGTGCTAAGACTTCACTGGTTAATTGGCTACGCCATAACTCTTTCCCATCGGCCTCATTCAGGGCAACTACCACACCCTTGTCTGAACCAACATAGATCATATTCATGCCGCCACCAATACCGGTAACTACATTGAAATCAAGATCTACATCCCAGAGTTCACGTCCTGTTTCAGCATTTAATGCCGTCACCTCACCTTCATGATCAACAGCGAATATTTTATTATTCTGCCACCATGATGACAGCTTGACTTTATTGTCACCGGCACCATCTCCAACACCTTTATCCCATAAAATTTTTGGGCTAATTTCACTGGTAAATTCAGTTAATGGTTCTGGCGGTTCTTCATAGGACTCATCAGCAAACCAACCACTCACTGTACTGCATGCTGATAAGAAAATACTTAGAGATAAACCTATCGTCAGTAAACGCAAATTAACTTTCATGTGCTGCTGCCACGTCATCTAATTTCATTTCAATTAAGGTCTGTCTCGGCTCACCTGAATTAAGACCAACTAATGCTTTTTGGTAAGCAGCGTGAGCTTCTTCAGCTTGTCCTTGTGCAGTTTTGATATCACCTTCCAACTCAGCAAATAGTGAATCAAACGCTGCAGCATCATTGGATGTCACTTGCTTCAATGCTTCATCTAACTGTCCATGATCAAATTCGACCTTTGCCAGTCTGAGTTTTGCTAACGCTTTATGTCCTGATAATGTTGCATTGGCAATTACCCATGTCAGGTAATCTTTTGATTTATCAAACTCACCCGCTTCACTGGCTTTCTCAGCCATTTGTAATGCTGCAAATACGGAATATGCACTATTTTTATTATCCTGCATTAACTTTTCAGTGCTCATTTCAGCAGCTGCATCGTCTTGATTGCTTACCGAGACAATGGCTTGCTGATAAGTTAAAGCAGCTTGCTGGTCTTGAACCTGTTGATAGTTCATCCAGTAACGGACCCCAAAAATACCGGCGATCCCTAAAATCACGCCTATAAACACAGAGCGACCATTTTCACGCCACCACTGTTTTATTGCTTCTGCTTTTTCTTCATCAGATGCATAGATATCCATGCGGTCTCCTCAACATCAGTTTTATCATCAATATAAAGCGGTTGATTATACGTTTTTATCAGCAGCTTGTGGATCAACAATTCAATGAACAATTTTCATGCAATTCATCAATAGCACCAATATAGTGCTTAAAACTTTGATTTCGCACCAAAATAAATCACCGCACAGTCCATAATCGAACATCACCGTATCTACACCATTGATTTAAAACATCTTTCAATTTTGGTGCGAGTCTTGCTATTTTGGTGCTTTATATCTAAACCAACGAGGGGATAAGATAGTGCATACTGCAAATGATGTTTTATTTATATTACTTGGCGCCATAATGGTGCTGGCCATGCACGCTGGCTTCGCATTTCTGGAAGTCGGAACAGTTCGCAAAAAAAATCAGGTCAACGCGCTGGTTAAAATTATTGTTGATTTTGCTATATCGACTATCGCTTATTTCTTTATTGGTTATGGCATTGCCTATAATTTACATTTCTTTGATGCGGCCCCCACACTTAATGAGAACTATGGCTACGGCCTGGTGAAATTCTTTTTCTTACTGACTTTTGCAGCAGCTATTCCTGCCATTGTTTCTGGTGGTATCGCAGAAAGAGCAAAATTCTATCCTCAATTAATCGCTACTTTTTTCATTGCCGGCTTTATTTATCCTTTTTTTGAAGGGATCAGCTGGAACGGTGCATTTGGTATTCAGGACTGGTTGAATTCTACCTATGGTGCCAACTTTCATGATTTTGCTGGTTCAATTGTCGTACATGCCGTCGGTGGCTGGATTGCTCTAGCGGCTGTTTTACATTTAGGTCCACGGCATGGGCGTTATGGCAAAAAGGGAGAGATTTTTGCTCACCCACCTTCGAATATACCTTTTCTGGCATTAGGTGCATGGATCTTAACTGTTGGTTGGTTTGGCTTTAATGTTATGTCGGCGCAAGCCATTGAAGGCATAAGTGGTTTAGTAGCAATTAACTCATTAATGGCGATGGTTGGCGGCATACTTGCTTCATGTTTAGCAGGAAAAAATGACCCTGGCTTCGTTCATAATGGACCGTTAGCTGGTCTTGTTGCTGTCTGTGCTGGCTCAGATATTATGCATCCGCTAGGTGCACTTATCACTGGGCTTGTTGCAGGTTCATTGTTTGTTTTCACATTCACCCTGACACAAAATAAATGGAAAATAGATGATGTCTTAGGTGTTTGGCCACTACATGGACTATGCGGTGTTTGGGGTGGTATAGCTGCGGGGATATTCGGCCAGGTTGCTCTAGGTGGTATGGGTGGTGTCAGCTTGATGTCTCAGCTTATTGGCACGACGCTTGGCATTATGATTGCGTTTGTCGGTGGGTTTATCGTTTACGGTTTACTCAAACTATTACTTGGACTGAGATTATCTCAAGAACAAGAGTATGAAGGTGCGGACTTAAGCATTCATAAAATTACAGCAACACCCAATAACGATTAGCTTAAATTGGATAAGGCATAATCCGTTGTTATCGGATTATGCCACCTTCCTGCTTCTTCAGAAAATCAGCTAATAAAGAAATCTCATCTGATTCTTGTTCTATGCTATCAATACGCAATTCCGCCTCTTCAAGTTTTAGCCCAGAACGGTATAAAACTTTATAGGCTTGGCGAATATTTTTTATTTGTATATCGCTGAAATTACGTCGACGCAGACCTTCAGCATTAATACCAAAAGGTTTCGCCATATGTCCTGAAACCAAAACATAAGGTGGAACATTTCTCGAGATAACACTACCCATCGCACTAAAAGAGTGAGATCCCATATAGTTAAATTGGCTGATTAAAGTAAAGCCACCTAAAATAACAAAATCGTCGATGATGACATGACCTGCCAACGAAGCATTGTTAGCAAAAATATTATCGTTACCGATAAGACAATCATGTGCGATATGCACATACGCCATAATCCAGTTATTACTTCCAAGACGTGTTATTCCACCGCCTTGGACCGTTCCACGATTAATAGTCACAGATTCACGGATAAGGTTGTTATCACCGATTTCAAGTAAAGTATCTTCACCATGAAACTTTTTATCCTGGGGCTCTTCACCTATTGAGGCAAACTGGAATATGCGGTTGTTTTTCCCAATTTTTGTTGGTCCATTAATCACTACATGCGAAGCAATTTCAGTGCCTTCGCCAATCTCGACCTTTGGGCCGATTACAGAAAAAGGACCAATCTTGACGTTATCAGCAATAACGGCAGTTGAATCAATAATAGCTGTCTGATGAATCACTTTGGCATTTCTTGGTTAACACACATGATATCTGCGCTGACAACAACTTCGCCATCAACACTTGCTTCACCTGTAAATTTCCATAAGTTACGTTTATTTTTTACCAGTTTAACTTCCAGTCTTAATTGATCGCCTGGCTCAACTGGTTTTTTGAAGCGGGCGTTGTCTATGCCTGCTAAATAATATAAGGCCTCATCTGATCGAATCTCATCAGCTGTTTTAAATGCCAATAAACCAGTTGCCTGAGCAAGGGATTCAAGGATTAACACGCCAGGCATAATAACGCGCTGAGGGAAGTGACCTGTAAAATGCGGTTCATTGAATGTGACATTTTTGATGCCGACTAAATGCTCGCCAGGTGTAAACTCAATGACTCTATCGATCAGTAAGAAAGGGTATCGATGAGGTAACAGGCGTTGAATTTCATGTATGTCAATCGTGTTCAAGCTAATATCCCTTGACTATTATTATATTAATAAAGACCGACAATCTTACTTTGAGTCGCCATTTTGGTAAAGCAAAACAACACTGGAATCAATCTTTAGTTTGTTGTTCAAGCTGTTTAACACGATCAAATAATTTATCCATTTGGCGATATCTAATCACGTTTTTATGCCACTGTTTTGCAGGTTCAACAGGAATTCCAGAGGAATAGATTCCTGCCTCATTGATAGACTTGGTGACCATACTCATTCCTGTCAGCTGTACGCCGCTAGCAATATTGATGTGCCCTGCCATGCCGGTTCCACCACCTATAGCGCAATATTCACCAATAGAAGTACTACCCGCAATCCCTGTACAACCGGCAATTACTGTATGTTTACCGATGGTGACATTGTGGCCAATCTGTATTTGATTATCGAGTTTCACACCCTCAGCAATAACCGTGTCTTCGATGGCCCCTCTATCAATTGTAGTATTGGCACCAATTTCCACATCATTGCCAATATTAACAGAGCCGACCTGAGGTACTTTTATCCAGTGTCCATTGTCGTTGGCGATACCAAAACCATCGGCACCAATGACAACACCAGGATGAATAATCGTCCGTTCACCAATGACCACACCAAAACATAATGTCACATTGGGTCTCAGTTTTGCGGCTTTGCGTATAATCACATCATGTTCGATAACACAGCCCGCTCCAATCACGACATCATCTTCTATGATGGCTGCTTGCTCGATGACGACGTTTGCACCAATGCTGACATTACGACCAATCTTTGCAGAAGGATCAATTGATGCCGACTGATGAATACCAGGCAGTTTTTTTTCTGTGGGGTGAAGAAGACTTGCTGCTTTTGCATATGCAACATAGGGATCATCAACTTCAATAGCATTGGTCGTGACATACTCGGCCATACCATTCGAAACGATAATGGCACCAGCCTGAGACTGAGTTAAGAATTTTTTATATTTTGGATTGGATAAGAAACTAAGCTGGGTTGATTTAGCATTTGATAATGTACCGACGGTGCTAACTATATAATTAGCATCGCCGATAACATTACCATTGATATGTTCCGCTATTTGAGCAAGAGTCAAACTCACAGGCGCACTCTATTTCTTAGTTTTTAACATTTCCAGAACTTTATCAGTCAGATCAACTTTATCACTGGCAAAGATAACACCTTGGTAAAGAACAAGGTCATAGGACTCTTTTTTCGCTAAATCAACAATAGTTTCTGCGATGTCTTTTTCAAGCTTTCTTAATTCTTCGTTACGACGAATAGATAAATCTTCACTATATTCATCCTGAAGACGTTGTAACTCACGCTGGTCACTTAATAAGTCACGTTCTTTATCACGACGTTGATCAGCACTTAAAATGGCGCCGTCTTTTTTCAATTTTTCTTGAGCGGCTCTTAATGCTTTATGTTTTGCTTCTAAAGATTTACTTCTTGCTGAAAATTCTTTTTCTAACCTTGCGAGTGCTGCTGCTTTCTGCGGTGATTTATCAAGCACCACGCCTGCATTTACAACACCGATTTTTAAATCTGCTGCATAAGCAGAAGGTGCGGCGATGAACAATGCAAATACTAGCCAAATAAACTTCAAATTCTTCACACTCAACTCCAAATAATTAATTAAAACGTCGAACCTAATGAGAACTGGAATGCTTCAGTCTCATCGCCGTCTTCTTTCTTCAACGGTGCAGCTATACTAAACGACATTGCACCGAATGGTGAAATCCATATAGCTGATAGACCGGCTGAATATCTCAATAAACCTGCATCAAAATCTTGATTAACATCGTAGACGTTACCGAAGTCAGTAAACGCACTAAGACGGAAAGATTTTAACGTTTTTTTCATAAAAGGTACTGGGAAAATCACTTCAGCACCACCACTCACCAGCATATTACCACCTAATGGTTCATCATCTTCTTTCACACCCAGTGTATTTGCCTGGAAGCCGCGGACACTTCTGATACCACCGGCATAGAAATTCTGGAAGAAAGGAAATTCTTTTGTATCACCATAGGAGTCACCATAACCGAACTCACCTCTCAGAGAGAAAGTAAATGTGTCATTAATAGGGTGATAAGCATTAGCTTTATATTTTAACTTGTAGTACTGCAATGATGGGCCTGGCACAGCAAACTCACCAGTCAGTGTTTGCAAGATACCACTTGTAGGTAATAAGGCATTATTACGATCATCACTCGACCACCCCAGATTCAATGTGACAGTATCAAAAGAATCGCCTTCTCGCTTAATAAAATCAGAATACCGTGAAATGGTATTGTCTGATGGCAAGTCAATTTCAGTACGCTCATAACCTACACCGAGATTAATACGATTATCTTCTGAAATTGGAATACCGAATGTTATATCACCACCAAAGGCATCAAGTGTATAGGTAGCTATATTCGCTTCATCAGCATCGGTTTTACGATAAAAAGCATTAAAACCTTGACTGATGCCATCAACGGTTACAAACGGATTAGTGTAACCGAAGCTATAAACGGTATTGATACTACTGTTATTAAAACCAAATCGGATATGCTTACCACTACCCAGGAAGTTTTTCTGCGTCACATTAGCATTGAAAATCAAACCATCTGATTGAGAAAAACCGATACCGGCAGAAAGACTACCAGACGGTGTTTCTGTGACACCAAAGTCTAAATCAACCTGGTCCTGAACACCTGCGACCGGAATGGTTTCAACGTTAACATTCTCGAAATAACCAAGACGAGATACACGTGCTTTTGACTGCTCTACTTTTTCAGTTGAAATCCAGGCAGATTCTTGTTGACGGAATTCACGACGTAAGACTTCGTCACGTGTTTTGCTATTGCCTGAGATATTAATACGTCTGACATAAGCTCTGCGACCCGGATCGATAAAGAAGGTCAAATCTACTTCGCGGTTTTCGCGGTCAATTTCAGGTACCGCATTCACGTTGGCAAAGGCGTAACCATCATTACCCAAACGATTAGTTAAATTTTCAGTACTCTTTGTAATCGCCTTACGCGAAAATACAGAATTTTCTCTAATCGTAACTAATTTGAATAGTTCATCTTCAGGGACGATCAAGTTACCTGCCAGACGCACCTGATGAATTTTATATTTTTCACCTTCACTGATATTGATAGTGATAAACATGTGTTTTTTATCATCACTAATCGATACCTGGGTCGACTCAACAGTAAAGTCAACGTAGCCACGGTCAAGATAAAAAGAACGTAGTGTTTCTAGGTCAGCAGATAATTTTTGACGAGAGTATTGATTATCTTTTGTCAGGAAAGACAGTAATGAACCGGTCGTCGTCTGAAAATCTGTCATCAACTCTTCATCATCAAAAGCATGATTACCGACAATGTTAATTTCACTGATTGTAGCGACGACACCTTCTGCCATGGTGATACGGATAGCAACTCGGTTTCTTGGTAGCGGTGTCACTTCTGAGCTGATGGCAACACCATATTTACCACGGCTGAAATATTGACGTTCCAGTTCCAGTTCGACACGTTCAAGCATGGCTTGCTCAAATACCTGGCCTTCACCAAAGCCTATTTCACGAAGTGATTTCAGTAACTCTGCAGAATCCATGTCTTTGTTACCAACAAGCTCGATACTGGATATCGCTGGACGCTCTTTTACTTTAATGACCAGTACATTGCCTTGTCGTTCTAATTCAACATCGTTGAAATACTTTGATTTAAACAAGGAACGAATAATGCCTTTAGCATCATTATCGGTCATCGTATCCCCTACTTTCACAGGGAGATAGTTAAAGACTGTGCCAGCTGAAATACGCTGTAATCCTTCTATACGGATATCTTCGATGGTAAAGGGCTCAGCTTTTACGACTGAGATAAACAAGAACAGGAGTATAGGCAGTAATTTTTTCATTGTTATCAGCAATAACTATCCGTCGACGAAAGAGTAAGTGTACCTGCAATTAATCTGATTATCCAAACACTCTTGATAGATCATTAAAAAAGGCAATAAACATTACCATTATCAAAACAAGGAAGCCCACTTTTTGAATCTGGACTTGTACAGTGTCGGAAAGCGGTTTACCTCTGACTGCTTCAAATGCAAACATGGCCAGATGTCCGCCATCCAGCATAGGAATGGGTAATAAATTCAGGATTCCAAGAGTAATGCTTATCATGGCAAGAAAACTGATAAATGACATCACACCTTGCTCAGCAGAACTTCCAGCGATTTGTGCGATGCTGATTGGGCCACCTAAATTATCTGTGGAAACCTTTCCGGTAATCATTCCCCACAAGCTTTTTAATGTCGATGAGGAAAAATCCCAAGTTTGAATCACCGCATATTTGACGGCGTCGATAGGTCCATAGCGTAAGTCAGCTTTAAGATCTTGTGGTATGGCGGTTTTACTTGCATCCACAGCAGCACCAATGCGGCCCTTACCATCCTCGCCAGTTTCCGGCACTAAGGTCAGCCCCAAGCGCTCATCATCACGCTGAACTTCAATATCCAGTTTTTTACCGCTGCTCTGCTGAATCAACTCAACCCATTGATTCCAGTTTGGAATCGTTTTTTGTTGTGCTGACAGAAGTGTATCTCCCGGCTTTAATCCTGCTTTTTCTGCAGGCGAGTCCGGCATCACTTCACCGAGAATTGGTTTCACCGCAGGACGAAGTGGCTCAATCCCTATTTTTTGGAGAATATTGCCAACTTGATCAAGACCAACTTGAGGGAGAGTAAGTGAATACTCTTGTTTAATACCTGTAGAACTGACAGTAATCGCAATTTTTTCGCCGTACTCAGCTTTTTGAATCAGCGCTTTATAAACACTATTCCATGTTGGTGTATCACTACCATCTATTTGCAGGATTTCATCTCCCGCATGTAATCCGGCTTCTGCAGCGATTGATGCAGGTCGAACATCATCAATGAACGGTTTAATACCTGAAACACCGACAACTAATAAAATCCAATAGGCAACGATGGCAAAAAGCAGATTTGCGATTGGTCCGGCAGAAACAATGGCTACTCTCTTCGCCAGAGACTGACGATTAAAAGCAAACTGAGCTTGCTCTTCGCTCACGGGCATTTCCCGTTCATCCAGCATTTTGACATAACCACCCATCGGAATAGGTGCTAACACATATTCAGTGCCATCTTTACCTACTTTTTGCCAGATAGGTTTACCAAAACCGACAGAAAAACGCAGGACTTTAACACCACAACGTCTGGCTACCCAGAAATGACCATATTCATGAATAATAATCAGGATAGCTAAAGCGATTAAAAAGAAAATTAATGAATGCATAAACCAATCTTACTTTTAGCTAACGTTCTCGCCGCGGCATCATCAGCCAGGATCTGCTCAAGTGTGTTGGCGTCATTAACAGGGAGTTCGGCTAAAACTTCTTCGATAATTCTGGCAATATCAGTAAAACGAATTTGCTCATCTAAAAAGGCTTGCACAGCTATTTCATTAGCAGCATTTAAAATTGCCGTCGCAGTACCACCATCATTTAACGCCTTATAAGCTAAGCGTAGACAAGGGAATCGTGCAAAATCAGCCGCACTAAAGTCCAGTCTGCCAACCTTTACTAAGTCCAGTGGTTCCACACCTGATGCTATTCTTTCAGGCCAAGACAGAGTATTCGTGATTGGGGTACGCATATCGGGATTACCCATCTGTGCTAACACTGATCCATCTTCATAGTCCACCATAGAATGAATAACACTTTGTCTGTGCAATACCACTTCAATTTGTTGACTTTCCAAACCAAACAGCCAGTGCGCTTCAATTACTTCCAGCCCTTTATTCATCATCGTCGCTGAATCAACTGAAATTTTTTGTCCCATTGACCAGTTAGGATGTGCAACCGCTTGTTCAGGAGTGACATCTTCTAGCTGCTCAAGCTCATAATCTCTGAATGGGCCACCTGAGGCTGTAAGAATAATTTTTCTCACACCTTTACCATTGAAATCATGATGCTGAGTATTTGCCACAGGAAGACACTGCCAGATAGCATTATGTTCACTATCTACAGGAAGTAAAGTTGCGCCATTATCGGCAACCGTTTTCATAAATAAGGCACCACTCATCACTAGTGCCTCTTTGTTGGCAAGTAAGATACGCTTACCTGCTTTTGCTGCCGCCAAGGTCGGTAATAAGCCCGCTGCACCAACAATTGCTGCTACAACAATATCGGTATTGGCTGAAGAGGATACCTCTTCAAGCGCTTTATCACCGACTTTAACAACGGTTTTACAATGATTTTTTTTAAGTGCTTCAGCCAGTTTATCTGCAGCTGCAGCGTCTAACATCACAGCAATTTCTGGTTTGAACTGGAGGCACTGCTGCAGCATCGATTCGACAGAACGATTGGCTGTTAGAGCATAGACTTTGAATTTTTCAGGATGAAGACTTAATACATCAAGTGTGCTTAAGCCTATTGAACCAGTCGACCCAAGAATCGTCACTGATTTCATTTATAACCGCCCATCAATAAGACAAGGAAGGTGAAAACAGGCACTGCCGCTATTAAACTGTCAATTCTATCTAATATCCCACCGTGCCCAGGCAATAAACTGCCACTGTCTTTTACTGAAAATGCACGCTTATACAGGCTCTCAAACAAATCACCAATAATGGATACCGCCACTGTAACTACGGAAAGTAAAAGCCATTCAAACAAAGTTATTGTTGTTGGTGTTTTTACCAAATAAAAACCGATGGCCCAAACCGAAGCGAGCACTACACCTCCAGCCACACCTTCCCATGTTTTATTTGGGCTGACTGCGGGTGCTAAGGCATGTTTTCCATAGCGTTTACCCGCGAAGTAACCACCAGTATCAGCTAACCACACTGAGACCATCACAAAAAAGAATAAAAATGCGCCCATCTCGCTAAAGGCTTTGAGTGTAATGGATGAAACCACAAAGACGGTTAATATCAGAATACTGCTAATCGCCCCGAAAACCTTGTTTTTGAATACCTGTGACAACCACGCTGACAGTGATTTACTTGAAAAGCCAAGGATCACAACTAATGCAATAAGCCAGATAAAGATGCCAATACTGATAATGAAATAAGGATTGAGTTGAGTGATAGCAAGATATAAAACGATAAGAAGATCGGCAGCCAGCATCACGCGCATACCAGGACTTTGAATACCTATCATCTGATGCCATTCCCAGGCAGCCAATAATGCAACAGCAACAATCAATGTAGTGAAAGTAGTTAATGAACTGGCAAAAACTGCCCAGACAACAAGAGGAATTAAAATAGCAGCAGTGATTAAACGTTGTTTAAGCATCAGATTGACCTTGCAATTGCTCAGAAGTACGGCCAAAACGTCTTTCACGTTTTGAAAATGAGCTGATAGCAGCATCTAATTGTTTGCTATCAAATTCGGGCCATAAGACGTCTGTAAAGAAAAATTCTGTATACGCCATCTGCCATAACAGAAAATTACTCACACGTTGCTCACCACCGGTACGAATAAACAAGTCGGGTTCAGGTAATGCTGAAGTCGATAATGACGCGCCGATATCCTCTTCATTGATATCTTCCGGCTTCAGTTCACCAGCAGCGACTTTCTGTGCAAGATGGCGAACTGATTGAGTGATATCCCAACGGCCACCGTAGTTAGCAGCGATATTGACTATCAACCCAGTATTATTTTGAGTGAGTGTCTGCGCCTCAGCTATTTTTTGCTGTAATGTCGGCGAAAACTTATCTATATCACCAATAATGCACAATCTAATATTATTGTCATGTAGCTTTTTAACTTGATTATCCAGTGCATGGCTAAATAACTCCATCAATAGTGATACTTCTTTACCAGGTCTGCGCCAGTTCTCACTACTGAAAGCAAATAAGCTTAAAACCTCGACGCCAAGTTCTGCACAGCGTTTTACAACATCAGCTACAGTTTTCACACCAGCACGATGCCCCATAAACCGTGGCTGTAATCGACGTTTTGCCCAACGGCCATTACCATCCATAATGATGGCAATGTGTTTAGGAATATTGTCTTTGGGGGGGGTATTCATTCAAGAATGGTCAATGAGAGTGTAACCACAAGGTTACACTTCCATTAAATCCGTTTCTTTTTCTGCAAGCACATCATCAATTTGCTTGATGGTAGCATCGGTGAGCTTCTGAATATCTTCTTCTGCACCGCGTTGCTCGTCTTCAGAGATTTCTTTTTCTTTCAGTAGGTCTTTAAGTGTACTGTTTGCATCACGACGAATATTACGTACTGCAATACGTGCATTTTCTGCTTCGTTTTTTGCCACTTTAACCAAGTCACGACGACGTTCTTCTGTCAGCGGTGGAATAGGAATACGGATAGTCATACCGGCGCTGTTAGGATTAACACCAAGATCAGATGTCATGATGGCCTTTTCAACAACAGAGACCATATCTTTTTCCCAAGGTGTTACAGTCAATGTTCTTGAATCTTCAACACCAACATTAGCTATCTGGCTTAACGGGACATTAGAACCATAATAGGGGACTTGCAGGTGATCCAGTAAACTGGTGTGAGCACGTCCTGCACGAATTTTCGCCATTGCTGTACCAAGAGCAGCAACACTCTTTTTCATACGATCAGCAGCATCTTTCTTGATATCTTCAATCATGATCAATCCTATTTCACTAATGTTCCAACTTGTTCGCCATAGATAATTTTTGTCAGATTACCTTTTGTGTGTACATCAAACACACGTAAAGGGATTTTTTGTTCCTGACACATGACGACAGCTGTAGTATCCATTACAGCAAGGCGGTTATTGATGACTTCATCGTAGCTGAGTTCATCATAACGAACAGCATTCGGATCTTTACGGGGATCAGCATTATAAACCCCATCTACCTGCGTCGCTTTTAACATCAATTCAGCACCGATTTCTACAGCACGTAAACTTGCCGCTGAATCTGTGGTGAAAAAAGGATTACCGGTACCGGCAGCGAAAATAACTACGCGTCCTTTTTCCAGATGTCTGATGGCGCGACGACGTAAATAATCTTCGCAAACCTCGTGAATTCTTATTGCTGACATGACACGACAGAATGTGCCATTACGCTCCAGAGCGTCTTGTAAGGCCAGGGCATTCATTACTGTCGCTAACATGCCCATATGATCAGCACTGACGCGGTCCATACCACTAGCGGCCAGACCCGCACCACGGAAAATATTCCCTCCGCCGATCACGACACCGAGCTGAACGCCTTGCGCGCTCAGCTCAGATATCTCTTTGGCAAAACGGGAAATCACTTCTGGCTGGATGCCATACTCCGCATCCCCCATTAATGCCTCGCCACTCAGTTTGAGCAAGACACGCTTATAAACTGGCTGACTTCCCGTTTGTGTCATAAATTATTTCCCTCTGGCTTGTGCCATTACTTCTTCAGCAAAATTATCTTCTGCTTTTTCGATACCTTCACCGACTTCAAAGAACTCAAAAGCGTCAATTGAAGCGCCAGCTTGTTTGATCAGTTTTTCAACTGTCACATCCGGATCTTTTACGAATGGTTGGCCAACCATGCTAATTTCGTTAACGAATTTCGCCATACGGCCTTCAATCATTTTTTCGATGATGTTTTCAGGCTTGCCGCTATCACGAGCTTGAGTCGCCACGATATCACGTTCTTTATCCAGTAATTCTTGTGATAATTCATCTGGAGAAATCGCTTGTGGACGATTAGCCGCAACATGCATAGCTAAGTCTTTAGCTAATTCTTCGTTACCACCTTTCAACTGAACCATTGTGCCGATGCGGTCACCATGACGATAAAAACCAATAATGCCATCATCAGTATTTAATGTTGTAAAACGACGAACTTGAATGTTTTCACCAATTTTAGCTACCAGTGCCTGACGCACAGTTTCAACTGAATCCCCAGAGTCTAGCGTTAATTGTTTTAAAGCATCTAAATCAGCTGGCTGAGCTTCCAACGCTTTTTTCGCTACAGCAGAAACGAAGTTCACAAAATCGTCTGCTTTTGCTACGAAGTCAGTTTCAGAATTCACTTCAACCATCACAGCGTGTTTTTTATCAGCACTGACTTCAATTCCGATAATACCTTCAGCAGTGATACGATCTGCTTTTTTATCGGCTTTTGCCAAACCTGATTTACGCATTTCTTCGATAGCGACTTCAATGTCACCATTTGCTTCAACAAGTGCTTTTTTGCACTCCATCATGCCTGAGCCTGTACGCTCACGTAGTTCTTTTACTAAAGCTGCAGTAATTGCCATTGCTCTAACCCTTTTAATCTGAATTGTTTTATGAATGCTCATCACTGAGCTCATATACAACACAGGCCCACCCTCGGGCGAGCCTGCTGAATTAAACTAGTAGAAATTATTCGCTGGCTGATTCAGCACTTTCTTCAGCAACTTCTACGAATTCTTCTTTTGCATCTGCAGTTGTAACAGAAGCACGGCCTTCCAGAATTGCATCAGCAATATTTGCAGTGTAAAGACGGATTGCACGCATTGAGTCATCATTACCTGGAATAACGTAATCAACGCCATCTGGGTTGCTATTACTATCGACGATAGCGATAACAGGAATGCCTAATTTTTTAGCTTCTTGAATAGCAATGCGTTCGTGTTCAACGTCAATAACAAACATTGCATCTGGTAAGCCACCCATTTTGCGGATACCACCAATGCTTTTTTCTAATTTTTCTTGTTCACGAGCCAGATCCAAAACTTCTTTTTTCTTCAGACCTTCAGTTTTACCAGACTCGATCATTTCCTGGATTGCATCCAGACGTTTGATTGATTGACGTACTGTTTGGAAGTTAGTCAACATACCACCTAACCAACGGCGGTTAACGTATGGCATGCCCGCACGTTCAGCATCTTCACGAATCGCATCTTGTGCTGCACGTTTAGTACCAACGAACATGATACGACCTTTTTTAGAAGCAATTTTGCCTACGAAGTTAAGGGCGTCGTTAAACATAGGTAAGCTATGTTCTAAGTTGATGATATGGATATTGTTACGTTTACCAAAAATGAATGGGCCCATTTTTGGGTTCCAGTAGCGGGTTTGGTGCCCGAAATGAACGCCTGCTTCAAGCATTTGGCGCATTGTTGTTTTAGCCATGAGTATACCTTTATAGTATGGGGTTGATCCTCCACGTACCCCAGCTGTCGACTAATTTAGGTCAGACCTAATAGCACCCCGACACCTGTGACGGCACATGTGTGATTTTGCCTTCTTTCGGCGCGCATATTATTCCATACTTAAGCAACAAAACAAAGCTAAAAGAACAATTAACAGTATCATCAGGAATGATCACTGGTGACTAAAGCTGATTTACGGCAAACTATGTCTGATATCAGAAACTTCATTTCAAAATTAGCAGGGAATTTAAATGGCTGTCAGTATAAAAACTGCCGAAGAAATTGAAAAAATGCGTGTAGCGGGAAAACTCGCCGCTGACGTTTTGACAATGATTGAATCACATGTTCAGGCTGGAATTACCACCGAAGAACTCAATCAAATCTGTCATGACTATATTGTCAACGAACAACAAGCCATTCCTGCCCCGTTAAATTACCATGGTTTCCCCCGTTCCATCTGTACCTCAGTGAATCATGTTATCTGTCATGGCATTCCCAGTGATAAAAAACTGAAAGATGGCGATATTATCAATATCGATATCACCGTCATCAAAGACGGTTACCACGGTGATACTAGTAAAATGTTTCAGATTGGCAAAACATCTATCTTAGCTCAACGTCTTTGTCGTGTTGCTCGTGAATCGATGTTTGTGGGAATTGAAATGGTCAAGCCTGGTATTCGTCTGGGCGATATTGGTCACGCTATTCAGACTTATGCCGAGAAAGAAAACTTCTCAGTTGTTCGTGAATACTGTGGTCATGGCATCGGTCAAGTCTTTCATGAAGATCCTCAAGTACTTCACTATGGCACACCAGATACCGGACTTGAACTTAAAGCAGGCATGACCTTCACTATCGAACCGATGATTAATGCGGGTAAACGCCACGTCCGCCAACTGCCTGATGGCTGGACAGTGGTGACAAAAGACCGTTCCTTATCAGCACAATGGGAACACACAATTTTAGTGACTGATAACGGTTATGAGATTCTGACTCTACGTGAAGAAGAAACCGTTTAATCTATAAGGTGTTGTATGCCTCAGCAGAATCTATCTATCTGGGAAGTTGGTAACTTAGTTATTCCTTCTGATGCAGAGGTAACCAATGAAATTTGTCGGGAAGCTTTAAAACAAAGTCAGCTATACCTTCAGCAACAGTTTGATTCTGGTAGCCCAATTGAAGAACTAGTGTATCAACGTGCCTCGTTTGTTGATGAAATTCTTAATCAGATTTGGCAACAACATATTTCTGATGACACACCAGTTAGTTTAATTGCTGTAGGTGGTTATGGCCGCGGCGAACTTCACCCCTTTTCTGATATTGATGTTT
The DNA here is from genome assembly GCF_900114205.1 of Methylophaga sulfidovorans. Lineage (GTDB taxonomy): Bacteria > Pseudomonadota > Gammaproteobacteria > Nitrosococcales > Methylophagaceae > Methylophaga > Methylophaga sulfidovorans. The sequence goes on along the minus strand of NZ_FOSH01000008.1, from coordinate 144,194 downwards.
TAATCTTACTTGATGAGTCTATTTCTGACACTCCGCCAGATTCTCTTTCGAGTTTTCTGACCCAACTCTGGGATGTGGGACTGGAAATTGGCCACAGTGTCAGAACCATACAAGAGTGTCGTCAGCAAGCAGAAGATGACATCACGATTGCCACTAATTTACTTGAAGCCCGTTTATTGTGTGGTGCCTGTGAACTCTTCGAATCACTACAAAAACTGACTGTTACCAATAAAACCTGGGATACAAGACGCTTTTTTGAATTAAAACGACAAGAACAGTTAGATCGCCACCAACGCTACAACGATACTGCCAATAATCTTGAACCGAATATTAAAGAATCGCCGGGCGGGCTTAGGGATATTCAAGTCGTAAACTGGGTGGCTCAACAACATTTTGATGTCAAAAACCTGGAAGGACTACGTCAAAAAGGCTTTTTAGCCAATAGCGAATATGAAACCTTACAAAAAGCACAAAACTTTTTGTGGACAATTCGTTTTGCTCTACATCACCTTGCTGGTCGTAAACAAGAAAAATTGATGATCGACTTTCAGCGTGAACTAGCTAAAAAGCTAGGTTATAAAGACGATGACTCGCGGCTTGCCGTCGAAAAATTCATGAAAGATTATTATCGTTGTGCCCGCTCCGTCCGGCAAATGAATAGCCTATTACTGCAGCTATTTGAAGAAACGATTATCCTCGCTGATGAGCCCCGTGAAGTGAAAGTGATTAATCGCCGCTTTCAGTCTCATAATGGCTATCTTGAAACAATCAATCCTGGCATTTTTGCTTACTACCCTTATGCACTGCTAGAAGTCTTTCTTATTCTTCAGCAGAACCCTGAACTCAAAGGAGTCAGAGCCTCTACTATTCGTCAGATTCATGCCCATTTACACCTAGTTGATGATAGTTTCCGCCGTGATATAAAAAACCGAACCTTATTCATGGAAATTATCCGTCAGCCTAAAGGTGTGACCCATGAGTTTCGGCGTATGAATGAATTAGGTGTTTTAGGCGCCTACTTGCCTGAATTCGGTCGCGTCGTTGGCCAGATGCAACATGATTTATTTCATGCCTATACGGTGGATGAACACACGCTGTTTCTGGTTGGTAATTTAAGACGTTTTTCTTGTGAAGAGAACAGAGAAGAATTTCCTTTCTGTTCAGAAGTATTCAAGCAACTTCCTAAACCGGAAATACTCTATATCGCCGGCATTTACCATGATATTGCCAAAGGCCGAGGCGGTGATCACAGCGTTTTAGGTGTGGTTGATGCAAAAGCATTTTGTCAACGCCATAATCTCAGTGATTATGATACGAATATTGTGGCTTTTCTGATCCGCCAGCACCTCGCTATGTCAACCACAGCCCAAAAAAGTGACTTGGAAGATCCAAACGTCATCAAAAAATTTGCCGAGTTAGTCGAAACCACAGAGCGACTCAACTATCTCTACCTATTAACCGTTGCCGATATAAGAGCTACCAATAATAACTTGTGGAATGGCTGGCGCGACTCTTTACTGAAACAGCTTTATCACAGCACTCATCAATGGATTGAACACACCGAGGCTCAGGCAAAAAGTACCCGCGAGAAAAGTTACAAAAAATATCAGGAAGCAATGCAAAAACTGCTTGCTAAAGGCCGTATCCAGGAAGATATCGGCAAACTCTGGCATGCGTATGATTTGGATTATTTTCTACGGCATTCCGTCGACGAACTTGTCTGGCAATCAGAACAACGCTTAGACCATATTGATGAAGATCCATTAATTGCACTAAGAAAACACAACGATCAACAGACGCTGGAAATTTTTATTGTCACTCATGATCGAGCCGGTATTTTTGCTGCTATAACGGCTGCTCTGGAGCAATGCCAACTGAATGTTCTCGATGCTAAAATCAACGTCACTAATGAACATGATGCTTTAAATACCTTCATCGTGAACGGTGACAGGCTTGATACCAGACAGATTACCCGCTCGCTTGAAAAGCAATTAGCCAATACTTCTCATGTGAAGCCATATAGTCCAACCATTACCCCCAGAACCATGAAGCTGTTTAAAACACAACCAAATATTGAGTTCGAAACAAACCTTCAGCAAAATCATACAGTGATGTCTTTACATACGCATGACAGACCAGGTCTGGTATCAGCTATCGCACAAGTGTTTCTGGCATGCAAAGTGCAATTAATCAACGCCAAAATTAATACATTAGGTGACCAGGTGGAAGACATCTTTTTTATCACCACAGCCAATGAAAATGCACTTGATGAATTGGAAGAAAATGAACTTAAAGAGCAACTTTTGAGTAGTCTGTCCCAATAAAAAACGGCATGTATGACATGCCGTTTTCTGCATCAGATACTATTACTTTTTGGAGACCATCAGATCTTCAGAAAGCTGTTGTAGTTTCTTCTCGCCGATACCTTTGACATTGGTGAGTTCATCAACGGTTTTAAACTCACCATGAGCATCACGATACTGAATAATGGCCTCCGCAGTCGACGGCCCAACACCATTTAACATCTGCAACTGTTCAGAGGTTGCCGTGTTGAGATCAATCTTGTCGGCAGCAAAAGCAAAAGAGCTGCTTAGAAAAAGAGATAATACCAATGCAAAAAGTGATTTTCGTAACATAATCCATACTCCGTGTTAAAACTAAGTCCATAAACAGTTTCTCCTGAAACTGAAGCTTTAGATTAGATGAAAAAACAAACGGAAATCAAACAAACTTTTTGCATTGTGTGAGCTGGCTCACAACTCATTTCCTGATACGGTCCCCCGCTCCCTTGCCAGTCAAAGTGAGAAAAATTAAATAGAAATACTGTTTGACTGAAAACGAGGCAATCATTTTGGCATCTGTTTCAGCAAGTAACTCAGGAGTCGACATATCAATATCATTGACCTGAGCTAAGCCAGTAATACCAGGGCGTACTGAGAACACATTCAGTTTGTTTCTCGCTTCAATCAACTCATGCTGACTTTCCAGGCATGGCCTTGGACCAACCAAACTCATATCACCTTTTAATACATTCCAAAGCTGAGGAAGTTCATCGAGTTTAGTCCTTCTGAGGAACCGCCCGAAAGGTGTCACTGAAGACTCAGCCGCCAAATGTGTGGCCACATGAGCCGTGTCTTTCCGCATAGTTCTGAACTTAACCAATGTGAAAATCGTTTTCTGTTTTCCGACCCTTTGCTGAAAAAATAACGGGCTACCAGAATCAAAAATTCCCAAAAACAACAATATGACAAGTAAAGGAGAGAATATAATCAGTCCAGTTAAAGCAAAAAAAACATCTAAAATTCTTATCATTTCTCTCTCTCTACCATTTTTCTTAATTGGCTAGGTAAATCAGAGATCGGTTCCCAGCCAAGTAACACCTTTGCCTTGTCTTTTCTGACTATTAGACAACTATATAACTTTCTATATATGTTGTTTTTTCCTATACATACCAGTAACCATCGCAACGGCGTTTTTGGTATATAAAAAAGCCTTAGCGACTTCTTGTAGGCTTCAGAAATGGCAATGAGTAAACCCGTTGTAGACACATCATCCTTATCAGCAATCAGAAAAGTCTCATTTTTTGCTTTTGGCTTTTCAATACAGGTCCATATAAAGTCAGTCAAATTGTCAATTGCAAGTACTGATCGCCAGTTTTTCATTTTTGCGAAAGGAAGTGGGACTCCTTTTCCTACAAGCTTTATCAGTTTCTCGAAATTACCTTTAACCCCAGGCCCATAAACCAAAGGTGGACGTATTATCGTGTATGCCATATTGGATGCATGACAGATAGTTTTTAAGTGATTTTCGGCGGCTAATTTCGAATGAGCGTATTCATCCTCAGGTAATGGTATGTCAGTCTCACAGAAAGGCTTTAATGTATCACTCGTTTCTTCACCGTTTACCTTGATTGAACTTATAAAAATAAAGTGTTTTACCCCCACAATAGCAGCTCTACTTGCTAAAACTCGAGTTAACTCCACGTTTACTTTTTGATATACGGCTCTTGCCTTATCCTCGTTTTTATTCGGAATATCTATAGCAGCCAAGGCATGAATAATCACATCAATTGAACTCAAATCCAGTGATGAAATAGTTTCGCTGTTTATTTCTGGATAAAGCCAATATTCAATTTCGGGGATAGATTTATCTGAGGCTGTTCGCTGTAATGCGACAAGCTCAACTTCCTTCTCTTTAGACCATGAAGCAAGTACATTCTGCCCAATAAAGCCATTTGCACCCGTAATTAAAATTCGCATTTATTTAATGTAACAACTGTTTTATTTGAGAAAAGGAATTAGTGAGGGGTACAGATAAACAAATCTTGCTAAAGCGTAAAGCACTGCAAAGGTGATTATTAAATAACATACCCAATAATATTTATTTTTCTGCCACTCCAAAAAAACACTCGTCAAATAGAGTGGTAGCGTAATCATCATCAACTCCGCTAACCGCGTGGCAGGAGCGACATGAGTATACATCGTTGACATAAATATAATACCCATAAGTCCTGTTCCAACTAAAACTCTCTTTTTAGGGTCAGAAAAAATAGAGTTTCTAAGTGTATAAACCACAAAAAGGTTTAATGCATAAAATATCGCTAAAAAGTAGAAGAATAGCCCAGTGCGGTTCTGCTCACTAACGATAGTAGGATCAGCATAAAATAAATATTTTTGATTAATATAAGCCGACAATAATTCTATTATCTGGAAGAGTGAAATATTAAAAAAAATAAATAAGGGTGATAGCACGAAGACTATTACCAAAGCAGTAAAAAAATGTTTGCTATAGAAAATTGGAAATATAATCAAGAAAACTAAGCAAGTGAAGTGAATTTGTGATGACAAGAGAATTAGGCAGAAGCTTAATACTGGCTTCTTATCGTACAAAGTATAAATCGCCATTATCACTAGAGCGGTGGCATAAGCAACTCTGAGAACAGTTCCTTCCAATAAAAAAAGGTAGAAACAGCAATAAAAGAAAATGGTTAGCCATGCTCTATCACTCATTTTCTGGTAGAAATTTAACTTTAGCGTTAACAGGGCGCTCGTCGTCAATAAGATAAATGATTTAAAACCGATCAACTCACCCCAAAACTTACTGCTCCAGAAATATACAACTTCATGAGTTAATGAAAATGAGAGAATCAAGTCCATCCAGCTTTTTTCTTCAATAAACAAAAATAACCATTTGTAATCTTTCCAGTCTTTTGACGCAGAGATCATTAATAAAAATGCAATAAGACCCAAGGTGAGATAGATGGTATTAGTTAGTACTTGATTTCGCTTTAATTGAAACTTTATAAATTCCACTTTATTTATTCCGGATATATCTATTTAGCATGCTACGCAAAAGCAAAGCTTCAAAAACGAGTCTCGCTGACCATACAAAGCTAGCACCTAGGACGCCATAAGTCTGAAATACATTAGGTGCGATCAACACATATAGAAAACTCTCAAACAAAAAAACGAACATGAGTAATTTAACTTTACCTTTCGCAAACAAACTGACTAAAGGTAACTGCGAATAGGCCGCAGCCATAACACCGACAGCTAAGACAAGTACAATAATACTAGCTGATTTATCAATCACTTCCATAGCAAAAACAGTGGTGATAATGAAAGAAAACAACAGTAATCCTAAAAGGTAAAATAAGTTGAGCAAGCTAACCTTTTTATACCAGTTAGTAACTGCATACGCTTGTTCACGACTCTTATCAGGCTTAGCCATAATGGGCACTAAAACAATAGCGAGAGACCAAGGTAAAAGAAGGTAACGGCTCATAATGTCCTGACTTAATATATAAACAGATAATTCACTCGTTGAAAGATATCCTGCGACAAAGAATCTATCTAAGAAAATAAAACCTGATGATATAAATCCAGCTATCGCGGCATAAAAACTATAATTAATTATATTTTTTAACTTCTTAACACCTCCCACCCTAAATATTGAAGGTAAATAATTACTGGATAATAAATAATAAAAATAGAAAGAAAAGATTCGAGAGGTCACCAAGGCAACAGCTACTGCAAAAACCGAAGATGAGAGCGGATATACAAGAAGGGGAAATAAAAAAAGGCTACATCCAGACACCATTTTTGCAATATTAGCTACTCTGAATTCACCTTTTCCCTCTAAAGCTCCCCTATACACCGAAATTAAGATTGATGGGATGAGACCAAGAGCAACAATCTTGAATGAGTTAATCAACTCATTCTGAATTTTTTCGGCAGGTTTTAACCAGCCAGTTATAAAAGGCTCAGAGAAGAAATAAATTGTTGCCATTCCTACGAGTCCTACGAGCCCCCCGATAAACATCCCTGATTTGAGATACTCACTAATATCCTTCTCTGACTCTAATGAGGGTATAAAGTGATGAAGGCTTCTCGATAAACCAAAGTCATACACAACTAAGAACAAAAAAATAGAACACAAAAGAGAAACATAAGAAAAAATCTCAGTTCCATGTAGAAGAGCTAATACAGGCAGACAAATAACAGCTGCGCATGCGGGTAAAACACCACCCAATAAACTCCACAATGAGTTTTTACTAATAAAATCAAATAACTTCATCAGAATACATATGTAATTAGCATTAATGATAATACTAATTGATGAGAGCGTTCCCTCCTGAACTTACTGACATTAAATGCCAGTACAAGCCTGTCAGAGAAATTTAATCTAACCATACGCTGCATAAGAGATGAAGATGTTTTTTTTTCCTGACAATAGCTTAAAAGTAAGTATGAAAGTAATTGAACCTGATTTCTATACCATCGCTGCTTTACAGTTACTAATCTTTTTATAGATGCTCGGAAGCCTTTATGTACACCCACCACATTGTGTTGATGCTGTCGATATTTTAAGAGTGGTCTTTGTTCAATATACCATTGATAATTAGCCGCTCTTGCATACGCATAAATTAGCCAATCATGAAGATCTGGAAGATTTTCATCTGCATGTTTCTGAACAAAGTTATGAAGCTCATCAAACAATGCTCTAGTTACACAGAAGGAACAGCCAGGTCCAGCTGACTCAAATAGATAATCTAATTGCTTGAGAGGTTGTGCTTTATTAATAAAAGCGCGCTGCCCATCATCCCAGAACGCGACCACATTGCCAGATGTCGCATCAACACTTCGTTTAATTAATGTATGAATCTGATATTCAAGTTTATTACTCAGCCATATGTCATCTTGATCAGCAAAAGCTACAAAATCAGCATCTAAAATATCAGCCTGCCTAATTAGCCGATAAAAATTTTTCCCGGCACCGTTTACTGCAGAATGGTCTGATAACAGAGTCACTCTTGCATCAGTTTTTGCAAGCTGCTTTACAAGGGGATATGTCCCATCAGTTGAACCGTCATCAGATATGATCAGTCTGACATCAACATCCCTTTGCTCCAGTATTGAATGAACTTGCTCTTCAATCCAGTTTATTCCATTATGAGTAGCCAGAAGCACTGCTACTTTTTTATTTGGTAGATTCATCCTGATTTCTTACTTTGATCCATCGTTTTGTATTGAAACAGTATTTTTTGACTATTCTAGCTGGAACACCTACTACAATAGTATTTTTATCAACATCCTTAGTAACAACTGAACCAGCCCCTATGACGGCACCTTGACCTATTGTTACTCCAGGCATGATTGACACAGACTCTCCAATCCAGACTTTATCCTCTATAATTACCGGGGCAGAATACAGTTCCCGGTCTGTTGGATTCTCACTTGGTGATGATTCAATATGTTCATTACTGTAGCAGCCGTGATTATGATCAGTAATGAAGACCTTACTTGCAATCAAAACATCATTACCAATCACCACTTGATCAACAGCACCAATGTGAACATAGTCATTAAGTTGCACTCGATTACCAATTACGATCTGATGTGGTTTTGTTCCAAGCGCATCAATTCGGACCCCAACACCCGTTGTAAAATGTTTCCCCCATTTAACGGCAGAACGTCCGCGAATATAAAAAGGCAAGCGTATAAGGCGAGCAGGTTTATAAAAAATCTTGGTTACGACTAATGCACTCGCTAACCTAATAGAGCCAAAAAAACCATAACGCTTCAATAAATGTCTCATGGACGCTGCCAGAACTGAGGTAGTCGTGATGCTGTTTTTATTAAATTGAAATAAAAAGGAATTTTCAGGTTATTTTTTTTACATGCCTTAAAAGACTCGATATTCCCTTTAATAATATTTCTTAACGAGTTATTACTCGCTCCACCTATTCGCATCTTTATCATTATATTAGGAAGGTACACTGATGTAAGACGGTAAATTTCTAAAAAGCGCATGGTGAGCTCAAAGTCAGACTGAATTTTATATTCGGTATCGTAATACCCAAGCTCATCAAAATAATGTTTTCTAACAAAAAATGTGGGATGTGCTGGCATCCAGCCTCGTTGGAAAAGCCCAGGAACAAAGCATCGTGACTTCCAGTATCTTATGATCTTATCCGTATTTTCTTTATCAACATAAACAAGATCACCATATACAACGTCAATTAAGGGATCAAAAAAGGCGGCAGCAACATCACTGAGTACATTTTCATTCTCATAAAAATCATCAGCATTGAGAATACCGACAATATCGCCTGTAGCAGCTTTTATCCCCTTATTCATTGCATCATAGATACCATCATCAGGTTCAAAAATATATTTTGAAACGGATGTAGATTTATTGATTATCTCCCGTGTACCGTCTGTAGATCCTCCATCAACAATGATGTGCTCAATAATCGGATAATTCTGTGAAGCGATTGATTCAATCGTGGACTTTATTGTTTCAGCGGCATTGAAACAGACAGTAATGATAGATATTTTTAACATTTATTTAAAACCGAAACCCAAATATCCTTCTTTTTAACTGTAATAACATGGAACACAATCGCTTAGGGAAAATTCTATAAGCCAATATTTTTGCGTATATGTATGTACAGAAAAAAATCCGGTGTGAATAGGGTGTAGACAGATTCATTTCCTTTCGTAACCTATTCAACTCGATATAAGTATTCCTAGTGTTAGGAATATTCGAACTAACCCCCGAAGCATCCATGCAAACTATAGGTTCAGATAAATACTCTAAAGTTGAAATTACCAAGGCTTTAATTAGAAATTTACTATCTGCCGCAATTTTATAGCTCTCATCAAACACCTTTTCAGATTCAAATAACTTTGCTCTCTGAAAGGTACCTTGATGGGGCGGAAGCTTAGGTCGCAAGAACTCCCATCCCTCCGATATCTGGCCATAAACACATAACTGCTGGTCATTTTTATCGATTAAATGCACATCACCATATGCAAGATGAATATTTTGGTCGATATTCGTCAACTTGCCAGCGATCTTCTCCAAGGTCTGATGACTATAAAAATAATCCCCCGCCCCTAAAAAAATGACCCAATCTCCCTCAATGAGCTTTAAAGCTCTATTCCATGCTTGATAAATTCCCGTATCAGGCTCACTAATTAAATTTGTAACAACATCGTTATTTTGGTTAACCACCTCAAGCGTTCTATCTTCAGAGGCACCATCAGCAATAATCCACTGTTTAAATGGATAAGTTTGATTTCGTATTGAATCAGCCGTTTTACGAAGGAGATCAGCGCAATTGTAGGTTGATGTAATGATTGTAAATTTAATCATTTAATTATCACGAAGAACTTCGGAATAGACTTGCAGCGTTTCTCGTGTGCATCGCTGCCACGTAAAGTGTTTCACTCTTTCTTTACCTTTAACTATCAATGCCTCTCTTAATTTCTTTCCTGTCAAAACCTTTTCCATCGCATTCGTCATTGACTCATGACTCTCAGGATCAAATAGTACTGCTGCATCTCCTACCACTTCTGGAATAGAACTAATATTGCTGCATACTACCGGACAATCGAGGTTCATCGCCTCTAATGGCGGAATTCCAAACCCCTCGTATAGGGAAGGATAAATAAATAAAGATGCTGCCGCATAATAACTTGCAAGTAATTTATCGTCCCCGGAAACATGATGCATAGAATTGATATTGACTCCATGCTGCGTTGCCCAAGAAAGTTCATCTTGAGTAAACGCACCACCGCCAAAACAAACAATTTCGTATTGTTCTTTCAAAAATTTAGACAATGAATATGCAACTAGGAATTGCTTGAAGTTTTTATATGTCTTACGACTGCCCACATAAAGTAAATAAGGCTTTCTATTCAGCTGAGCCGATGGCGTGGGGAGTGGTGTAAACCCTAAATAAATAACCGAAATCTTTTCTTCTGCCACATGAAAAAAACGAATCAAATCCTTTTTGGTTTGATTCGAAATACAAATCACATGATCCGCTCTTTCAACCGCTTGATATTTTTCTCTTGAGGTTGGATCTTTTTGCGAAAAGTTTTCTGGAAAACGCTCATGAATCATGTCGTAGACAGTTAAAACTGTTTTTGTCTTTTTTTTAGCCACGCGTAATGCGGAATAATATGTCTCATGAACAATGTCTGGGGGAAAGCAATAATAAAAAGGCGCAGTTAGAACATAATTAATGAGCCGATAGATACGACCACTTATCGGAAATACCGGCACCTTCAAACCAGTTACACTTAATGCTGCTTTTTTACGACATTCATCTAGATAATGATTGACATATAAAGGATTAATAACGGAAATTTTATGACTAGTCTTACTGAGACTCACCGACAAATCAGCAATATAACGCGATATTCCACCAAATTTTTGCCAAGCAAAAATTTGATGATCGAAATAAATTTTCATTCAACGAGACGTCCTACTCAGCCTTTATCATCAATGCCACCTTTGATCATGTTTGCTATTACAGCCTGCATATCAAATCGTGCTCCCCAACCTAATTTCTCTTTTGCTTTGCTTGGGTCGCCTACGCTGTATAACAGTTCCGATGGACGTATAAATGCATCGTTTTGCTTCACGTGCTCTTTATAATCAAGATTAAAATATGCAAATGCCGCACTAACAAACTGTTCTAGCGTGTTTGTTTCACCGGTAGCAATAACGTAATCTTCGGGGTTATCCGTTTGAAGCATTAACCACATTGCTTCCACATATTCCGGTGCCCATCCCCAGTCTCTTGAAATATCCATTCGTCCCAGTTCAAGGACCTCATTTGAGCCATTGGCAATCCTTGACGCTGTAGAAACTATTTTTTGTGTAACAAAACGCTTAGGTCGAAGTGGCGATTCATGATTAAAAAGAATACCGGTGCAGGCATACATGTCATACGCATTTCGATAATTATCCACTAACCAAAATGCCGAGGATTTTGCCACAGCATAAGGACTTTGTGGATGAAAGGGGGTGGATTCATTTGCTGATAAACGGCCAGTATCCCCAAAACATTCACTCGAACCAGCATGATAAATTTTGGGTGAAGGATTAAGCATGCGACATGCTTCCAACACATTTAACGTGCCCAATGCGATGCTTTGAATTGTTTCTGCTGGCTGCTCAAAAGAGAGTCCGACTGATGATTGTCCGGCTAAGTAATAAACCTCATCCGGTTCTGAGCGATTCAACGCAACTAAAACGCTTCTGAAATCTTCTGGGACCATACTAACAAGCCTGACTTTGTCATAAATGCCGAGTTTTTTTAGGTTCAAAAAACCCGTTCCTTGAGCATCACGTGAACTGCCCCAAACTTCATAGCCCTTTCCTAGCAATAGCTCAGCTAGATAGCTGCCATCCTGCCCACTAATACCACAAATAAGCGCCCTCATGACGTCACCATCTTATATACAGCAGCAGTCTCCAAAGCACACTTTTCCCAAGAAAACATTTTAACTCGCTCTCTGCCAAGGTTAATGAGTTGACTTCTATACTCGGGATCGTTAATGACGGATTCCATCGCTAGTCTTATAGATTTTGAACTCTCTGGAATGAACATATGTGCAGCATTCCCAACTACTTCTGGCAAAGAACTAGTACTACTACAGACTACGGGACAGTCGTAATTCATTGCTTCGAGTGGAGGAATCCCAAACCCCTCATATAATGATGGATAAACGAATAAACTCGCTTGACTGTAGTAAGAGGCTAATAATTCATCATTACCTGAAACTTGTCTAACCTGATTTTCAGACAGTCCCAGATCTGCAAATGTTTTTTTTTCCACATCGTTGAAGCATCCTCCCCCAAAAGATACAACATCATAATTCGTCTTCAAATCTTGAGATTCAGCATAAGCCTCTATAAACGTCATAAAGTTTTTATAACCATTTCGTTGCCCAACATACAATAAAAAAGGGCGTAATGTTTGTGTAAAATTTGCGGGCACGTCACTTTTATCCACAGATAACTCATGACCTAAATACACAACCGATATTTTATTTTCAGGAGTGCCAAAATAACAAATTAGATCTTTTTTCGTTTGCTCAGAAATACAGATGACGTGATCAGCTCTAGAAACTGAAACCGCTTTTAATTCACTAGTTCTATCATTTGATGAAAATTGATTTGGAAATTTCTCATGAATCATGTCATAGACGGTGACCACTTTTTTTACGCTTTTGGGAGCGATTGTATTAGGAGAATAGTAAGTTTCATGAACAATGTCTGGAAGATATTTTTTTGCAAATCGTTTTGCGCATAAAGCATTTATGTACCGAAAAAAACGCCTAGTCATTGGCAAATATGACTCTATCTTTTGACCCGTATATAAGTCTCGCGATAGTCCCATCAGATATTGATTAATATGAATACCAGCATAAATATGTGACATTGAATTAAGTTTGTCCAAGTTATTTACTAGCTCACAAAAATACCTTGAAATGCCTCCATGAACTTGAGTATTAAAAATCTGGTTGTCAAATATTATTTTCATTCTTTGATTCTACTTAACACACTTAAAATCCAGGCCTTTGAACTTTTGATATAACTATCTATAAGTTGAAAATTTAGATCATCTGTACTCATTAGAAGGTCCAATTTCTTAGAGTCAATGACACTCAGCTCATCAATATTCAAAACTCGTTCTGAAGAAAAGGTTTTACTTATTGGACTTTCTAGCCTTGCCACCAAACTTGGATTTTTAATTACAATGAAAGGCGTTCCTGTCATTAGTGCCATCATGACACCGTGAAAAGTAGAGGTAACTAATAACTTTGACTGTGCAACCTGTTGGACTGTCCAAAGCGGATCTTTCAATTGTTTCACTAAGTGGCGAAAAAAACTTTTTCTGGGGAAATAACCAAGGAGTTGTGGTTTGAGACTCTTTAGATTGAGCGTTTTGTTTAAAGCACTGTTAGAGTTTATAACTTCGGCAATAACGGCTGCAGATGGTGAGTAAACAGAAACCTTATCATACCTCTTTTGGCCAACAAACCATTCAGAGTAAGGTGAGTCAATTAGAAAAAAACAAGGATCTATTACTAATTCAGCATGTATATTCGAATGTTCCAAAACTAAATTTTGAGTATTGTGATCACGAACACTCAGCGCGAAGAAATTTTTAAACTGGTTTCCAAGCCAATATGGTTCATCTGAGACTCTTGGTCCCACAGATGGCGCATATGAAATTTTCTTTTTTGCATTTTGCATAAAACCAAAGAAGTTTCTATCCAGTGGAAAAAGTGTCGATCCCATATGCCATATCATATCCGAGCCATAAACCGCTAAATCTATTTGCTCACCCATCTGACCAAAACAGAAATTTCTCTGCCAGAACCATCTCATCATTATAAACTTAGGCAACATTCCGGTCTTTGTTTGCTGCTTTAACTCTTTCCAAAAATGGTTTTCATAATTCAAGTGCTTCACACTAGATTCAGGCAGAACACTTTGCAATAACACCTTCAATCCCAGCGCTTGAAGATACTGTCCATGATTCCCGCCCTTTACAAAACTGACTATTTGGACCGTCCTAATCAAGTGTCACCTCAGCTACTGCGATAATAGAATCATAAACATTTGTCAAATTGCTAAAATTAATAGATGAACCTGAACCTCCAATGTAGGCCGCAATGGTATCCTCAGTTTTACAACCCGAATACTCACCATGAAAGCCTTTTACGAACATACTTTCGAAGTCATTTTGTTTTGGTGTAAAAACTTCTCTTTGTCTCTGAGTATTCGTTATTCCTGATGACATCTCACATAAAATATCTGGAATAGTAATGTTTACTTCATCTAGCATTCTATTAATATTATTTATTGCTCTAAAGCTTATTAGGCTATCAAGTGACAACAATTTAACTTGATTATTTAGCTCTTCAACATATCCTTTTATTAGTATTTCTCGCTCTTTTTCTGAGTATGTACACCCTCCAAAGCGATGGTCATTTAAATAGAGTACATTGGTAAAACCAATCGAAAACAGCTTTGAATCTTCAAGTAAATATCGTGGTGCAAATTTTGGAATCTTGTTATTCAACAATTTTCGACGAAACCAATGGTAAGCTGGCCTGATAAAATCTTTGATATTTTGCCTTTCACTATTTCGCTTAAGCAGACCAATATCTACAAGCAACTCATTTAAATTTAGCTCATACTCAAACTTACCAATGCCATGATCAGAAACGATGAATAACTGTTGTGGTTCAATTTTATTTATCAGAGCATCAAGCTGTTCATCAAAACTTTCACACAGATCCAATACAGTATTTCTTAGCTGTTTCTCAAATTCATTTTTAGGATTTCTCTCACAAAGACCTAAGAATTTATAAGCCATCTCGTTAATAAATCTTGTTGCAGCAAAACATATGTCCACTGGATTCTTATCTAAAAGTCTCTCAAGCATGTAAAAATAATCTGCTAAATGTTTATTCGCAGTAGCTTCAAACTCTGATATTGATTGAGGGATAAATGCCCCATACCCCATTCTAAAACCAAGGTCGATATCTTTTATGTGAAGACCTTTAAGCAACTCACTCGGAAAAACATCTTCATCAGACATACTATTTCCAAACTTCCCAGCACCAGTCGCCCCAACAGAAAATCCATTTAGTTTTTCTGGGGCAGTCACCGTTGGAACTGAAAATATACCAACACTATAACCAAGCTTCTCCAACTTATTCCATAATAGCTCGCCACTTCCAATCGTTTTTTTTACTAGAGATAAACCTGTTCGTTGACTAGCGTAGATTTTGCCATCTTGGTATTCAGGAACCTGATAGAATGCACCAGTTTGGTATGCATTTTTTCCTGAATATATTTCTGGCCATCCTCTGCTTACCACATTGAGAATCTTTGGTGTACCTATAATCCCACTTTCAATCCGAGTAGCTAGTTTTTTTAGACCAAGCCCTTTGATTGATTCGTGCCCAAGGCCATCAATGCCAAAAATAAACATTTTCATCTCAGTTCCTTAAGTGATTTCACCAAATGCCAAGGGTTAAAAGAAACCATTGTTAAATTAAAAATTGGCCATAGTTTTTTATTGAATGTATATGAAATTACGTTAGCGAATATTACCGAGATCAAAGTAGCAATTGCAGCTCCAATGATCGAAAATTTAGGAATTAGAACCATATTTAGAAAAATGTTCACAACTAAACCAGACCAAGTTCTTAATGCAAATAAATGTTGTAAATTTTCTGCAATGAACCATCTACTAGCCGCCATACCAAGCGCTATGAAAATTCCTACCCATATATGAATCATTAATACTTTACTAGCCTCCTCAAAACTTTCACCATATAGGGTGTTTATTATCCAGTCAGCCATTAATGTTACCAAAATGGCAATCGTAATTCCCATCCATATCAAAAGACTGAAGAGTCCTCGTATTTTCTTTTTATAATCTAAAATGGACTGAGATCTGGCATGCAATATTGCGGGGAAGAGTGTAGTAGTCAGAATAGTTGGAATAAAATACCAAGCCTCACTTATACGACTTGCCGCAGCATAAATTCCAACAGCTTCATTATCCACCATTGAAAACAACATAATCATGTCCATTTTAAAGTATGCGATCATAGCTAAATTTGAAATCGCAATTGGCCAACTTAATTTAAGAAGTTGCCTGAAGTATTTCCAGTTGAAGTTAAAAGAAAGGTTTTGGTTGGTTTGTTTACGATAAGATACAAAATAAAAAATGCTTAAAATGATCACATCGAACAGCACTAAATATAAAAATGCATCAACACCAGCATCTATCGTCAAAAGGTATAATTTTGTGAGGCTAGATATCACTAGTTGAGCAATTTTTAGCACCACAACAGGTTTTGCGATAACTTTAGATTGAAAAAAACAATCAACGATCTCTGCGCTCTGAAATATCAAGCCAATACTTGTTATGCATACTAAAATTACTGTATTAATATCATCTTCAATAAAATACGATACAGCTACCATTAAAAATATAATTGGTAGTGCACCTAATACTCTGAGTGTATAAACCGTGTTCATTATTTCGCTAACACGTTTATTTTGTTCAACAAGCTCTTTAACTATCAGGTTATTCAATCCAAGTCTAGCCAAAATACTGAATATTGCCACATAAGAAGTGACATATGCATAAAGCCCAAAATCACTTGGCCCTAATTGACGAATTATGAGAATTGATATGAAAAACGAAACTACTAGCCTAAGGACTTGCTCTATTGATGATAAAAAAGCATTAGACAAATATTTTTTAGCCCCATGAGATATCAAAGCATGATCTATCTTTGAGTTTCCGGAATTCTTATAACTATCTTTTTCTGATTGCAATTAAATTCCCTTGAAATATTGCTTATAGCTTTCATTTATACGTTTACAAAATCTTGACATTAATGCGTATCAAATTAGCTCTAACATTAATAATGTTATTTAAAGTATTTCACATACTCATGGTAGGCTTGAGAAATCCCCTCAAAAAGAAAGCATCTTTGGCTCCAACCAATTTTTTCTAATCTTGTAACATCCATTAACTTTCGGTGAGTTCCATCAGGTTTCGTTTCATCAAACCTCAAATTACCTTCAAACCCAACTACATCTTTAATCATTTCAGCCAGTTGTTTAATGGTGAGATCTTCACCTACACCAATATTCACTACCGGCGCCACACCATCATTACGATCCCCCCCCAATAGCGGCTTGTAACGTTCGTCATCAAGATTCATTAAGTGTATACACGCATCAGCCATGTCTTCGCTATACATAAACTCTCGTCTTGGGGTGCCTGTTCCCCATATGACCACATTTGGCAAACGTTGTGAGGCACAGCAATCGAGTAACTCTGTTTTAAGAGGCTCAGGCAGCTTTCCGTAATTTTTCTCATCTTGCAGTATTGCGTTTTGATTACCCTCTCCAGCTAGTTTAGCCAGATGAAATTTACGGATGAGTGCTGGCAAAACGTGAGAATTATTGAGATCATAATTATCGCCAGGTCCATAAAGGTTAGTTGGCATAGCTGCAAGAAATTGTGTTCCGTACTGCCGGTTATAGCTCCAACACATCTCAATGCCGGCAATTTTGGCCAGAGCATACGGTCGATTAGTTTCTTCAAGAGGACCAGTTAGGAGGCATTCTTCTTTTAAGGGCTGTGGAGCATTTTTAGGGTAAATACAACTAGAGCCAAGAAAAAGTAGACGTTTTACATCATTTAGATACGCGTGGTGGATAAGATTAGTTTGAATTGCCAAATTATCACGGATAAATTCAGCCGGATAAGTATTATTCGCATGAATACCACCGACTTTAGCTGCAGCTAAGAATACATAGTCAGGTTTTTCTTTTTGGAAAAAACTTGCAACGTCTGATTCAACTGTCAAGTCCAATTCATTATGAGTTCTCACGATCAAATTTTCATAGCCTTGTTGTTCAAGCCTTCTCATTAATGCCGAACCAACTAAGCCGCGATGACCTGCCACATAAATTTTATCTTTTTTATTCATTTTTAAACTCAATTAGGGCTGACTGACAACGCCATATTGTTTAGCAATAACAAAAATCTACTGATTTGTTTACTCGATACTAACGGGAATATCATGCCCATGTAATTTAAGTAATGCGTGACGCTTAGCAATATTAAGATCTTCAACAATCATCTCAGCACACATTTCTTGTATGGTAATTTCAGGCTCCCAGCCTAAATCTCGTTTAGCCTTTCCAGGATCACCTAGTAAAGTTTCCACCTCTGCAGGTCGGAAATAACGTTCATCGACCTCAACGATGACGTCACCTATACTGAGAGCAGGAGCATGGTCACCTTCTATAGAAACAACAATACCTTTTTCTGAAACACCTTCACCTTCAAATTGTAGAGTGATACCCAACTCATTGGCTGCCCATTCAATAAATTGACGGACAGAGTATTGCACTCCGGTCGCTATAACAAAATCTTCTGGCTGCTCTTGTTGCAACATCATCCATTGCATCCGCACATAATCTTTTGCATGCCCCCAGTCACGTAATGCATCCATATTGCCCATATAGAGTTTCTTTTCGAGCCCCTGAGCAATATTCGCTAAACCACGGGTAATTTTACGGGTGACAAAGGTTTCACCACGACGGGGAGATTCATGATTAAACAAAATGCCATTACAGGCATACATACCATAAGACTCCCGGTAGTTGACCGTAATCCAGTAGGCATAGAGTTTAGCAACAGCATAAGGAGATCGAGGGTAGAAAGGCGTTGTTTCTTTTTGGGGTATTTCTTGAACTAAACCATAAAGTTCAGAAGTAGAGGCTTGATAAAAGCGTGTTTTCTTTTCAAGCCCCAACAATCGGATAGCTTCCAGGAGTCGAAGCGTACCCATCGCATCAACATCAGCTGTGTACTCAGGTGACTCAAAAGAGACTGCGACATGAGATTGGGCGCCAAGATTATAGACTTCGTCAGGTTTAACTTGTTGCAGGATACGAGTCAGGTTAGAGGAGTCTGTTAAATCACCGTAGTGCAATATAAAGTTTTTATTGTCGACGTGAGGATCTTGATAGATATGATCGACACGTTGTGTGTTAAAACTTGACGCACGTCGTTTTATCCCATGAACGATATAGCCTTTTTCAAGTAAAAACTCGGCTAAATAAGATCCATCTTGCCCTGTAATGCCAGTGATTAATGCGACTTTACTCATTGACTATCCTGATTATTCTTCTGAAACTTATTAAAAATAACGGCTAAGTATAAACGGAAAGACTCTATCATACAGAACTTAGTATTAATAATACCTCCTAACAATCAAGTTTTAACTTCATATTTATATACAAAATAGATAGTTATGATCTATTTAAAATTAAAATCAGACTAAAGCCATCACAAAAACATGTCGTCTTAATGTACTTTTGCGAAACTCGATTCAGGTATCATGCCGAGG
Source organism: Methylophaga sulfidovorans (assembly GCF_900114205.1). Taxonomy (GTDB): domain Bacteria; phylum Pseudomonadota; class Gammaproteobacteria; order Nitrosococcales; family Methylophagaceae; genus Methylophaga; species Methylophaga sulfidovorans. Next base: position 124,929 of record NZ_FOSH01000008.1, on the reverse strand, counting down.
ATAAGTAGAAATCTTTAATAATTGACTGGCAGAAAAAAATTAATTAATAACTTCAAAAGGAAGTGTAGACTCTAGACTCATCCATGCGCCAACTCATTAGGATAAGCTGACTTGATGATTTAAGAAGGTGGCACAGATGCCAGAAATAAACTTTCCCCGCCATCCATGGCAGTCTACTCAGATATTTCGTATTGGCATCCGTGCCATTAAATATTTTATGACCAGTGAAATATTAACTCAGTGATGAGTTTCTCATTCTAAGCATCACCACCAAATAAATCTCGGGTATAAATTTTATCTTTCACATCTATAATATCTTCAGTGACGCGATTAGCTAAAATTACGTCCGCCTGAGATTTAAACTGATTGAGATCATTCACGACTTTTGATCTGAAAAACTCAGCATCCTCAAGTACAGGCTCATAAACTATAACCTCGATACCCTTGGCTTTAATACGTTTCATTACACCTTGAATAGCTGAAGCTCTAAAATTATCAGAACCTGACTTCATCACTAATCGGTAAATGCCGACAACTTTGGGATTTCTGTTGATAATAGAGTTGGCAATAAAGTCTTTTCTCGTAGTATTGGCATCAACAATTGCTTTGATAATATTATTAGGCACATCTTCGTAATTGGCCAATAATTGTTTAGTATCTTTTGGCAAGCAATAACCACCATAGCCAAAAGAAGGATTGTTATAGTGACTACCAATGCGTGGATCTAAACCGACACCTTCGATAATCTGACGTGAGTCCAAACCGTGGGCTTCTGCGTAACTATCAAGCTCATTAAAGTACGCCACCCGCATAGCAAGGTAAGTATTCGAGAATAACTTAATCGCTTCGGCTTCGGTACTATCAGTCACCAAAACATGGACATCAGGTTTTAGCGAGCCTTCAACAAGTAAATTAGCAAAGATTTCTGCACGCTCACTTTTCTCTCCCACCACAATCCGTGAAGGATATAAATTATCGTAAAGCGCTTTCCCTTCTCTTAAAAACTCTGGTGAGAAGAAAATATTCTCAACACCAAATCGTTGCTTGATTTCTGCAGTATACCCAACTGGCACAGTAGACTTAATTATCATTACCGCATCAGGGTTAATGCTTTTTACATCCTGAATAACCGCTTCTACAGACTTTGTATTGAAATAGTTGGTATCTGGGTCGTAGTCGGTTGGTGTGGCAATGACGACATAATCAGCACCGTTATAGGCATCCGCTTTATCCAGTGTTGCCCTAAAATCTAGGGTTTTATTTTGTAAAAAATCTTCAATTTCAGCATCAACGATTGGCGATTTTTTGTTATTGAGTAGGTTTACCTTCTCCTCAATAATATCTAACGCCACGACTTGATGCTTTTGAGCTAATAAGACGGCCAAAGAGAGGCCAACATACCCTGTCCCTGCGATTGCTATTTTCATATTTTTACTCAACTGTAACGGATTTGGCTAAATTTCTCGGTTGATCCACATCAGTGCCTTTGATTAAGGCAACGTGGTAACACAGTAACTGTAATAAGATATTGTATGTGATTGGTGCGGTAATACGACCGACATTGGTCGTGGCTTTCACGACTTTGAAACTGGTTTCTGAGCTGATATCACTGCGTTCATCTTCAAACACAATCATCTGCCCGCCACGCGCTTTGACTTCCTGTAAATTGGATTTTAACTTTTCCAATAAATCATCTAGAGGGGCGATAGCAATAACGGGCATGGTTTCATCGATTAAAGCCAAAGGACCATGCTTCAATTCACCTGCAGGATAGGCCTCTGCATGAATATAACTGATTTCTTTTAACTTTAAAGCCCCTTCCAGAGCTATGGGGAACATCGTTCCACGCCCTAGAAATAAAGCATGTTGTTTATCTGCGAATAACTGGGAGATATCACGAATCTCCTCTTCATGTTCGAGGGCCATACGAATCAAATTAGGTAGTTTCTGCAAACCACCTGCGATCATAGATTCACGCTCTTTACTTAATCTTTTTTGGACTTTACCTAAGCTGGTGAGTAGTAAAGCCAGTACAACAAGCTGAGTAGTAAATGATTTGGTTGACGCCACACCAATTTCGGGCCCGGCATGCGTCAGATAAGTCATATCAGCATCACGTGTCAGACTGCTCTCAGCCACATTACAGATACTCAATGTAGTAATGCCATCAAGTTCATGAGCTTTTCTGTAATGATTAATCTGATGCAGTGCAGCCAGTGTATCAGCGGTTTCGCCTGATTGACTTATCATTACAAACAAGGTGTTATTCAGAATCACCGGATTGCGATAACGGAACTCACTGGCCACTTCAACCTGACATGGCAAACCGATAATGTCTTCCATCCAATATTTGGTGACCATACCTGCGTGATAGCTTGTTCCACAAGCGATGATGTGAATTTGTTCAACCGTTTTAAAGATTTGCTCAGCTTTGGGGCCAAAACTCGATACCAAAACCTGCTCTTGAGTGATACGCCCTTCTAACGTGTCAATCACAGCTTGGGGCTGTTCAAAGATCTCTTTGTGCATGTAATGGCGATGCTCACCCAGCTCAACCGACGTAATATTGAGGCTTGACTGTTTAACAGGGCGCTCAACTAATTCACCTGTTGCCGCACTATAAATTTCGACCTTGTCCCGGGTTAACTTGGCAACATCACCGTCTTCTAGAAAAATAAAATTCTGTGTAACGGGAAGCAATGCCGAAACATCAGAGGCTATAAAGTGTTCGCCTATGCCGATACCGATAACCAGCGGACTACCTTTTCTGGCAGCCACTAACATATCAGGATGAGACTTATCCATTACGCCTAAAGCGTATGCCCCATCAAAAACTTTCAGAGAACGCAGAACCGCCTGTAAAAGATCATTATCCTGTTGCAGTTCAGCATGGATTTCATGGGCAACGACTTCTGTATCCGTTTCAGAAGTAAAGCGGTAGCCTTGTGTGAGCTGTTTTTGCTTTAATGATTGGTAATTCTCAATTATTCCATTATGTACGATCGCCACTTGGTTATTACAAATATGGGGATGTGCATTATTTTCAGAAGGTATTCCGTGCGTTGCCCAACGTGTATGAGCTATACCGATTCGACCAGTGAAAGGCTCGGTTAACTGATCCACCTTATCCTGTAGTTGCTGTATTTTACCTAGAGATCGAACACGATGAAGTGCGTTGGTATCGTCGAGTAGCGCCATTCCAGACGAATCATACCCGCGATATTCCAGTCTTCGTAACCCTTCCATCAAGATAGGGCTAACATTTCTTTCAGCGATTCCGCCGACTATTCCACACACTTAATTAAATCCTCTTGAAATATAGCACTATATAGAGTTTAACTGAGATTCTAATCATAAAGAATGATCTTGCCTTTACCTTTCCCCAAGCCAATCACTTAACTCACATTGAGGGATAAAGCCGTCAATCGTGTCTAATAATATAGCCCGCGCTTTTTGACTATCATCATGTTTATTAGCCAGTTCCAGTTCTCTAATAATTGACACCAGTGCTGACCACTCAATAACACATTCTTCTGCCCGCATAATTTTTTCATGCTTGGTTGCTGACACATTATCGCCGATGAGTAACTCTTCATAAAGCTTTTCACCCGGTCTGAGACCGGTATAGGCAATTTCAATATCACCATCAGAGTTATCATTATCTCGTATGGTAAAACCGCTTAAATGAATCATGCGTCTGGCTAGATCAAGGATTTTAACCGGTTCGCCCATATCAAGAACAAAAACATCGCCGCCTTTGCCCATGGCGCCTGCCTGAATAACTAAAGCTGCAGCTTCAGGAATGGTCATAAAATAACGAATGATCTCAGGGTCAGTAACTGTTACCGGGCCACCTTTGGCAATCTGGTCTCGGAATAATGGCACCACAGATCCCGATGACCCTAATACATTACCAAACCTCACCATGGTAAAACGTGTTTTGTTATACAACGTTTTTGATTCGGCAAAAGCCTGTAGTACTAACTCTGCCAAGCGTTTAGTAGCGCCCATAGTATTCGTTGGTCGCACAGCTTTATCGGTTGAGATCAGCACAAAGGTTTCAACTTCAGCATCAATCGCAGCCTGAGCACAATGCAATGTGCCAAACACATTATTGCGGATACCTTCATTGGTATTTCTTTCTACAATAGGAACATGTTTATACGCTGCAGCATGATAAATCGTATTAATCCCAAAACGTCGACATACCATCTCAACACGCTGCTGATTCAGCACTGATCCCAAAATTGAGTAAACAGGAATATCTAATTTCAATGATTCCAATTCACGTTCGATTTGATAAAGATTAATTTCGCTGGCTTCGTAAAGAACCAGACACGATGGTGATAGATGAATAATTTGCCGACAGAGCTCAGAGCCAATAGAACCACCAGCGCCGGTCACCATAACCGCTTTCCCAGTAATATTTTCACTTAGTAAATCATTATTCGGCGCGACAGGTTCACGCCCCAATAAATCAGCAATATCGACTTCCTGAATATCAGAAACTTCCAAACGCCCTTCAGCAATATCCATCAAATCAGGTAATGTTCTGACGTGAACCGGATAATGTTCCAACAGTTTTAATATCTCACTCCTACGACGACGACCAGCCGATGGCATCGCCAGCAAGATGTCTCTGACCTTAAAACGTTCAATCAACTTGGCAAGCTGATCAACACCATAAACCGTCATGCCGTTAATTTGTTGTCGCCATAATGTTGCGTTATCATCAATAAAAGCCACAGGACGCATTTGATTACTTAGTTTCATCATCGCTGCCACTTGTGCCCCCGCCCGCCCAGCACCATAAATCAGGACAGGGGGAATATAACGAACCGAATTGAGCTCTTTCCAGAGGTGGTGATCGCTTTTAACAATCAACCATCTTGCCATCATTCTACTACCACCCACAAACAACATTAAGATAATTGCCTGAATGGCATAAACTGTTCTTGGAACAAGCCCTGCCAGATCATTTGCCGTTAAAACAATGACAGAAAAAATCAAGGTAAACAGTAGCACCGCTCTGGCAATTGTCCATATAGCATCCATACCGATATAGCGAATAATAGCCCGATATAAACCTGATTTTATGAAAATTGGAATAGCTATAAGTGGTGCAAGAAAGAATATCCACAACTGCTTACTAGGTGGAATATAAAGCTCACCTAATCGTAAAGAAAAAGCTAACCATAATGAGAATGGAATGGCTAAAAAGTCCAGTATGACACTGATCGTTCTTTTTATTGGTCGAGGTTTATTCAAAAACCATAAACCCAGCTTTTTAAGAATTGAAGGATAAGTCAAAGTAATACACTCAAATAAGTTTTACTGACACGTGCAGAAGCAGAATTTTATCAGTTCTGTCCGCTCATCACCCACTCAAGGCTGATTCGCCAGTCTGGTAAGTTGAGACCAAAATGCTGTTTTAACTTTGTATTATCCAATAACGAATGAGCAGGACGATTGGCCGGAGTAGGATAATCACGAGTAGTAATTGGATGTACTTGAGGCACAGAATGTCCCTGTGCAGCCATCAAATTAAATATCTGCTGGGCAAAATCAAACCAACTGGCGCGACCTGCACCAGATAAATGGTATATACCACTATGCTTTTGCCAAAAATCCGCTTGCTGATAACTTTGTGAAATCACTTGTGCCGTCACATCTGCAATATGTCGAGACCAAGTTGGTGTGCCTATTTGATCATGAACTATAGATAGCTGAACTTTATCAATCGCTAATCTTTTCATAGTATTAAGAAAGTTAGCGCCTCTCTCACCATAGACCCAGCTGGTTCTGAATATCAGATATTTATCTGCCACGCTGCTGATAGCTAACTCACCAGCCAGTTTAGTTCTGCCGTAAACATTGAGAGGCTGCGTTTCCGCGTCTTCGATCCAGGCTTTATCACCACTGCCATTAAATACATAATCGGTTGAGTAATGAATAAGCGGGATATCACGACTTTTGGCGACTTCAGCTAATATTTGGGGGGCAAGTGCATTGATCTTATAAGCGAGTTCTTGTTCAGTTTCTGCTCTGTCAACAGCCGTATAAGCTGCAGCATTTACAATTAAATCTGGCGCCAGATGTTCTACTTTTTCAGCTAACTCATCTATCTTACTTAAATCAAGCGTTTGACTGTCTGTAGCAATAACCTCACCAAGACACGACAGACTTCTTATTAACTCATGACCAACCTGACCATTCTTTCCAGTTATTAAAATACGCATTAATCGTAAAATTCCGCTTCGTTAAAATGTGATCCCTGCTGATCTTTTGCAGATAGGGAGGGCGATTGTCCTAATAAAGGCCAATCAATATCTAAAGCAGGATCATTCCATAACAAACAGCGTTCATGCTCAGGCGCATAATAATCTGTGGTTTTATATAAAAAATCAGCAGATTCACTTAACACAAAAAAGCCATGGGCAAACCCTGGTGGTACCCATAGCATCTCATGGTTTTCTGCCTTAAGGTGTACACCGACCCACTGACCAAATGTCGATGATGACTGTCGCAGGTCGACAGCAACATCATAAACCTCACCGGCGGTAACACGTACTAATTTACCTTGTGCATGTTGAATCTGATAATGCAGTCCACGCAATACATTTTGTGAAGAGCGTGAATGATTATCCTGAACAAATTCAGTCTCTACGCCAGTGAGGGCTGCGAACTGTTTTTTATTAAAGCTTTCCATAAAAAACCCACGTTCATCACCAAACACTCTGGGTTTAAGAATTTTTACATCAGTTAGAGTCGTTTCTATCACTTGCATTTAATAAATCTTTTCGTGAATTAGATTCATCAGATAATCGCCATAACCACTTTTTACCAGGGGTTTTGCTAAGGCTAATAACTGATCAGCATCAATATAACCTTGGCGATAGGCAATCTCTTCCGGACACATCACTTTCAAACCTTGGCGTTTTTCTATGGTTTGAATGAATTGTGATGCTTCTAGTAGAGAATCATGTGTACCTGTATCCAGCCAGGCCATTCCCCTGCCCATTACTTCTACATGTAGCTTGTCCATGTCGAGATAACACTGATTAACATCCGTTATCTCATATTCGCCACGCGCTGACGGTTTAAGACTTTCTGCGATATCAACAACCTGATTATCATAAAAATACAGTCCGGTAATGGCATAACGGGATTTAGGTTTGGTCGGTTTTTCTTCAATACTTAACGCTTTTCCAGCATCATCAAACTCAACAACGCCATAACGTTCAGGATCAAATACAGGATAGGCAAATACGGTTGCTCCATCCTGTCTATCGTCCGCTTCAGACATTAAATCTGCAAGGTCATGTCCATAATAGACATTATCACCCAAAACTAAGGCAGTACTGCTATCACCTATAAACGATTTTGTTAAGGTAAATGCCTGAGCAATACCTTCTGGTTTTTCCTGTACGACATAACTTAACTCAAGCCCCCATTGACTACCATCACCTAATAATTGCTGTAGTCGTGGTGTATCTTGAGGCGTTGAAATAATGCAGATTTCTCTCATTCCTGCCAGCATCAATGTCGACAGCGGGTAATAAATCATAGGTTTATCATAAACAGGCAATAACTGTTTACTAATAGATTGCGTGACAGGATGTAAACGCGTACCGCTGCCTCCGGCTAAGATGATACCTTTGCGCTGACTCATGATTCATGCTCTCCCAGACCAAGACGTTCTTGCTGATAACTACCGTCCATAACGCGTTCATTCCATTCACGGTTATTGATATACCATTCAACTGTTTTTCTTAAGCCTGTGGCAAATGTTTCTCTAGGTTTCCAGCCTAACTCACGATTAATTTTGCTGGCATCAATCGCATAGCGCTGATCGTGACCTGGCCGATCGGTAACAAAGGTAATCAAATTACGATGAGGGCAGAACTCAGAGTCTGGCAATAATTCATCCAAGATGTCACAAACGCGGTGTACCACATCCAAATTAGTGTGTTCGTTAAAACCACCAATATTGTAACTCTCCCCTAACTTACCGTTTTCCAGAACAACTTGTAGGGCTTCAGCGTGGTCATCGACAAATAACCAGTCACGGATATTATCGCCTTTTCCGTAAACCGGTAAGGGTTTACCAACCAAGGCATTATTAATAATCAGTGGAATCAATTTCTCAGGAAACTGATAAGGCCCGTAATTATTGGAACAGTTGGTCATAACGACAGGCAGGCCATAAGTATGATGCCAAGCACGAACCAAATGATCACTACCTGCTTTGGTTGCAGAATATGGCGAGTTAGGTTGATAAGGCGTTGTCTCTTCGAATAATCCTGACTCACCTAAAGTGCCATAGACCTCATCGGTAGAAATATGGTGGAAACGAAACTGCGTCGCCGCTTCTTTATCGAGTGTTTTCCAATACTGTCTCGCGGCTTCTAATAAAACGTAGGTACCCACTAAATTAGTTTGCACAAAATCAGCCGGCCCATCAATCGAGCGATCGACATGAGACTCAGCTGCTAGATGCATAATGGCAGAAGGTTGATGTTGTTTAAACAATGCAGTCATTTTTTCAGCATCGCATATATCAGCTTGTTCAAAGTGATAACGAGCATTGTCTGCAACAGAAAGAAGCGATTCCAGATTACCTGCGTAGGTCAGTTTATCAATATTAACAATGTGGTAATCACTGACTTGAATAAGACGACGAATTAAAGCTGAACCAATGAATCCAGCCCCCCCAGTAACAAAAAGTGTTTTCCTTGACACAGATAGCTCTTCTATTTGAGTGAATTGAATATTTGCCAGCTAAAAGTAGCATTAGTCGGACTTGGAAGCAACGCAGAAGCCGTCTTTTTACATAAGTCAACGTATTAAATTTTGGTAATAGAATACCACATCAAACCACCATCATATTTGGTTGATTTTTTGAGAATAAAGGTCTAGTGATGGAGAGAAAAGAATATGGTACGCCCGGCAGGACTCGAACCTGCTACCCTCAGCTTAGAAGGCCGCCAAGTATTCACACAAAATTAGATAGTTAGTAACTAATCCACTTTCGCCAAAGTTAGTGTTTCATTTTTTTATCATTTTGTTTAATAATGCTTATTTGTTTTGTGGCGAAAGTAATTAAGCACTAAATTATAAGGATTTAATATGTTTAAGGAATTGGTTATTGGTACTGGGTTTGATTGCTTTCTACTTGAGATGAGATCGCGATTGTCTTTAGTTGCTAGTTCATTGAAATCATCGCCATCAATAGGTACTGAGCTTAATGACTATTTAGCAACTTATTTACTTGTCAGATTGTGTGATAATGATAAGACGTTTCTTGATGTTGGCTCACATATAGGATCTGTAATATCAGAAGTAAAGCACCACAGAAAATCAAAAATAATGGCTTTTGAGGCAATACCAAATAAAGCAAAAAATCTAATTAAAAAATTTCCAGACGTTACCGTTTTTAACTATGCTGTATCGGATGCTTCCGGAAAAGCTAAGTTTTATATAAACGAAAAACTAAGCGGATATAGCTCGTTGAATAAATCTACTGACACAGTTGAAATTGATGTTGATGTTAGCACTATAGACACACTAGTCGATGATGATAATGTTGATGTAATAAAGATTGATATTGAGGGGGCTGAGCTTGGTGCTTTAAGGGGTGGGTTAAAGTTAATCAATAAATGTCATCCAACAATTATGTTTGAATCAGCGCCTAGTGAAGTTTTGGGTTATACAAAAAAACAAATGTGGCAATTTTTTGATGACATTGGTTATAAGATTTTTATTCCGAACCGCTTAGCTCACAATGCAAAACCACTTAGTCTTGACGGATTTCTGGATTCACACGAATACCCTAGGCGAACAACAAATTATTTTGCTGTTCATGAATCAAGAATTCAAGAGATAAAACAAAAAGCAATAGATATATTATCTTAGTCTAGCCTGACAAGCGAGCAGCTGGCTGGTTACTCGCTCTATTCCATTTCTGAGGGCGTAATAATTGCGTTCAGCATCTTCTGTAAGTCTGGGGGCGTCTCCATTATCCATGCTGGTGCTGGCGCTGGTTTCGGGCAATCTATCGCTATCGGCTGGACAGGTTGCATTGACGAGCAGCCGCTTACCCCCAGAAGCAACATCATTGCGAAGCTGATCAATTTCATTTTCTGCATCACGTAGTTTCCTGTGTTGAATTGCTTCAGCTGTGGCACAGATTTAAGAAAGTTAATAATAAAGCGTAAAAAGCTACTTAAGTCAGCTAAAGTAACAATGATTAATCCGCCTATCCTCTTTGATGATAAGGGGCAAAAGCTGACGCTAAACGGCACTATCAAGTATTGGTTTGGTAAAGCGCGGGATGATGCAGCACTGGAGAGACGCTGGCAATTAAAAGATATACGGCCTTATGCCGCAACTGAGCGATATAGAAAAGAAGGAATTGAGGCGACACGTAAGTTCTTAGGTCACTCAACTGAGGCGCAAACGCGCAGCTATATTAGGGACTATTTAGGGGAAGAAACAGAGTCGCACGAAATGCTGAATAATGGCATTATGGCGAAAGTAAAACGGGAGAATGGCGAAAGTAGTTAGTGACTACTATCTCTGAAAGCGTTGAATAAATGGTACGCCCGGCAGGACTCGAACCTGCTACCCTCGGCTTAGAAGGCCGATGCTCTATCCAGATGAGCTACGGGCGCATATGATTGTTACTAAGCGAGGACATAGGTTAAGAAGTGGTCGGGGCAGAGAGATTCGAACTCCCGACCCTCTGGTCCCAAACCAGATGCGCTACCAGACTGCGCTATGCCCCGACTTAATTCGAGAAGTCATCCCCGAAGAAGGCGAAATAATACGTGGTTAGAATTTAAGAGTCAATCACTGTTTTGATTTTTTTTGCTGTTCGGCTCGCATCATGCGATCATAGCCGCTTTTGCAAAAGCGGGAAGATGAATGAGCGCAAAGATTATCGATGGCAAAGCAGTTGCTGCTGACCTCAAACAACAACTGAAATTAGCAACGACAGAACGGTTAGCTGAAGGTAAACGTCGTCCAGGTCTTGCGGTCGTATTGATAGGCGCTAACCCGGCATCACAGGTGTATGTGGGTAGTAAACGTAAAAGCTGTGAAGAAATCGGATTTAAATCTGAAGCCTACGATCTTCCGGAAACAACGACCGAGCAAGAGTTACTGTCTCTGATTGATAAGCTAAATCAGGATGACGATATTGATGGCATTCTCGTTCAACTACCTCTGCCACAGCATATTTCTGCGGAAACCGTGATTGAACGAATTGCGCCACATAAAGACGTCGATGGTTTTCACCCATACAATATTGGTCGTCTTGCTCAACGTAATCCACAACTCAGACCTTGTACACCAAAAGGCGTTATTACCTTGCTGCGCACGACGGGTGTTGACCTCAAAGGCCTCGAAGCGGTTGTGGTAGGCGCATCAAACATCGTTGGCCGTCCTATGGCGTTAGAATTATTACTTGCCGGTTGCACAACCACCGTTTGTCATCGCTGGACGAATAATCTCGAAGAACAAGTACGCCGCGCTGACCTATTAGTAGTTGCCGTCGGTAAACCTGGATTTATTCCTGGTGAATGGATAAAACAGGGCGCGATTGTCATTGATGTGGGTATTAATCGTCTTGAGAATGGCAAACTGACCGGCGATGTTGAGTTTGAAAAAGCCAAAGAAAAAGCTAGCTGGATAACACCAGTGCCTGGTGGTGTTGGTCCTATGACTGTAGCAACATTACTGGAAAATACCTTATTTGCTGCTGAAACATTACATAAAAACTAGAAATATAAGCGCCTGCTAAAAAAAGCAGGCGCAGATATTTTACACCCGACGCCAGCTCGTTTTACCCGCCGCATCCTCAAGAACAATGCCCATTTCCGTCAATTGATCACGAATTTCATCAGCACGAGCCCAGTTTTTATCCGCTCTGGCCTGATTACGTTCAGCCACTAAACCATCGATATCGATAGTTTGTTGATCGGCTGAGTTATCTCCAGTCAGGAATTTATCCGCATCTTGCTGAAATAAACCAAGCACATCGCCAAATGATGACAATAGACCAGCTAGATAAGCGACATTTTCTAATTGCCCCTGATCTCTAGCCTTGTTTAGCGCTTGCCTAACATCAGCCATCACCGACAGTGCTAAGGCAGTATTGAAATCGTCATCCATAGCAGATTTAAACCGCTTGCCAAACTCTTCATCATCCTGCCAATTCACACTTTGAGTGGTTTCAACATCACGCAAGGTCGTGTAAAAACGCGTTAACGCAGCTTTCGCCTGTTCCAGTTGGTCATCAGCATAATTTAATGGGCTGCGATAATGACTGGATAAAATAAAATAACGAATCACTTCTGCAGGATATTGCTGCAGAACTTCACGCACAGTGAAAAAGTTGCCCAAAGACTTAGACATTTTTTCATCATCAATACGCACAAAACCATTATGCATCCAGTAATTCACCGACTGGCAACCGTGGGCTCCTTCAGATTGTGCGATTTCATTTTCATGGTGTGGAAATTGTAAATCCTGTCCGCCGCCATGAATATCAAAGTGCTCACCCAAGCAATGCGCTGACATCGCTGAACATTCAATATGCCAGCCAGGTCGTCCTGCTCCCCAAGGCGATTCCCAGGCAGGTTCATCAGCTTTGGCCGCTTTCCATAAAACAAAATCGAGTGGATCTGTTTTTGCTTCATTCACCGCAATACGTTCACCGGCGCGTAAGTCTTCAATATTGCGACCAGATAATTTGCCATAACTCTCGAATTGGCTTACGTCATAATACACATCACCATTATCAGCTTTGTATGCAAGACCATTGCTTATTAAGGTCTCAATCATCGCCAATATTTCGGCCATTGACTCAGTCGCCTTAGGCTCAATATCCGGTCTGAGCACACCTAGGGCTTCAGCATCCTTATGCATTTCATCAATATAACGTTCTGTTAATGATTGAATGGACTCACCATTTTCTGCAGCTCGTTTAATGATTTTGTCATCAATATCAGTGATATTTCTAACGTAAGTGACGTCATAACCTAAGGCACGTAAATAGCGTGTGACTACATCAAAAACCACCATCACGCGAGCATGGCCGACATGACAAAGATCATAGACGGTCATACCACAGACATACATATTGACCTTGCCTTCTACTATGGGTTTGAACACATCTTTCTGTCGGGTGAGGGTGTTATAAATTTTTAGCATATTAGTTATTCTTTGACGTATCTTCTTTCAAACTGATCGTGAGATTAAATACTGGTGAATCAACAGTGTGATCGTAACGGTCACTGACAAAATAGCCCTCCCGTTCGAACTGGAAAGCCGTTTCTGGCTCACAGTTAACAATGGCCGGTTCTGCAATCGCCTTAATTACTTTCAGAGAGTCTGGGTTCACATCATCCAGATAGTTGCCTGTTGCTTTACCTGGAGCTTCAGCCAGGAACAATCTTTCATACAAGCGTAGCTCAACTTCTTTACCTTCTGTCGCTGAAACCCAGTGAATCACACCGCGTGGTTTCATTTCAGCAGGTGGATTCTGGCCCACTGTATCTGGCACTAATGAGGCCACCACTTCAATAATGTCACCATTATCATTCTTAATGACTTCATCAGCTTTGATCACATAGGCACCACGTAAGCGAACGTAGTCACCTATCACCAGGCGCTTGAATTTTTTCCGGCTCAAACTGGTGTCTTCAGTAAAGTCAGACGCATCGATATAAATCATTTTAGTGAAAGGTAATGACCGGTGTCCCATAGACTCCTGCTGCGGATGATTCGCTACTTCAAGCCACTCGGCATCATCAGCTGCATTGGTGATAGTGACTTTTAACGGGTTGAGCACACACATAGCACGCGCCGCGTTTTCATTCAGATCATTACGAATCTCAAATTCCAGCTGTGCAATATCCACCACACCATCTGTTTTAGCGACGGCAAGACCATTACAAAATGCACGTAAAGCCGCTGCGGTATAACCCCGTCTTCTCATGCCAGAAACTGTCGGCATTCTGGGGTCATTCCAGCCTGCCACAATTTGTTCATCAACCAGTTGTTTCAGATTACGTTTACTGGTCACCGTATAATTCAGATTCAAACGTCCAAATTCATATTGCTTAGGCTTGGAAGGTACTGGCAGATTTTCAATAAACCACTCGTATAAAGGACGGTGATCCTGAAATTCCAATGTACAGATACTGTGGGTCACCCCTTCAATAGCATCGCCCTGTCCATGAGCAAAATCATAGCTGGGGTAAATACACCATTTGTCGCCTGTTTGGTGATGTGCTTTCTTACGTATGCGATACAAAATAGGATCACGCATATTCATATTGGGGGAAGCCATATCAATCTTCGCCCGTAATACACAAAAACCTTCATCAAACTCGCCCTGCTTCATCTTTTCAAATAAAGCCAGATTTTCTTCAACACTACGATCGCGAAATGGCGATTCTTTACCCGGCTTGGTCGCCCAGCCACGATATTCACTAGCTTGCTCAGCAGTCAGATCACAGACATAGGCTTTGCCTTGTTTGATCAGATGAATGGCCCAGTTATAAAACTGTTCAAAGTAATTTGATGCATAACGCACATCGCCTGCCCATTGGAAGCCAAGCCATTGAACGTCTTCTTTGATAGCTTCAATGTATTCCTGTTCTTCCTTGGCTGGGTTGGTATCATCAAAGCGTAGATGACAGTCGCCACCGAACTCTTCAGCCAGACCGAAATTCAGACAAATGGATTTAGCATGACCAATATGCAGATAGCCATTGGGCTCAGGTGGAAAACGCGTGACGATTTTTCCAGTCACTCTCCCAGTATCAAGATCTTCCTGAATAATAGGACGAATAAAATTATGATTAACAGCAGACTCGGACATATCGAATGACAAATTTATATGAAAACGCGCATTATACGCTGTCAGCTAGGCTGGGTAACAGCGCTGTTTTTAATCGCTCTTTATTAACAGGTTAAATACTGGCTGATTATTATGCTGATAAATAACAAACAGCGAATCATCTTGTCCTTTGTTTTTATGCATAATCTGTCACAAAAGGTTTACAACACTCGCCTGTTTATTCCCACACGAATGCATATTGCTCTATCATGTCGACTTTAAAATTGATCTGGACACTTCCTTATGATCAGACGTTTTATGCAAATGCTATGCTGGGTATTTGCCATTTTTTCTTTTTCAATACAAGCAGATGGGACATCCAAAATGCCACAAGTCAAACTTGAAACCAGTCTTGGTGATATCGTTATCGAACTTAATGAAGATAAAGCACCGATCACAGTTGCCAACTTTCTAAGCTATGTTAACGAGGGTTTCTATGACGGTACGATTTTTCACCGTGTTATCAAAAACTTTATGATTCAAGGTGGCGGTTTTACTCAAGACTTTCAACAAAAAACCACAAAGTCAGCCATTGAGAATGAAGCTGACAATGGTTTGAGTAACAAGCGAGGCGCTGTTTCTATGGCGAGAACCAATGATCCACACTCTGCCACTGCTCAGTTTTTTATTAATACTGTCGACAATGGGTTTCTTGATTTTCAAGGTAAAGTACCCAGCGGCTGGGGCTATGCCGTATTTGGTGAAGTCATTGAGGGTATGGATGTTGTTGATGCGATAAGAGAAGTTGACACCACCATGCGCGGTCCTCATCAAGATGTCCCTGCAGAAGATATTATTATCATCAAAGCGACTGTCATAAATTAATCACACTCAACCTGCTTGTTATTAAACAAGCAGGTTTTTCTCCTATGACCAAACTGTTTATCTCTGATCTTCACCTAAATCCGGCAAGGCCTGAATTAACGGCCCTTGCCTGTCAGTTTCTTCGACAACAGGTTGATGCTGTTTCTGAGATTTATATTCTGGGTGATATTTTTAATACCTGGTTAGGTGATGACTTAGTCCCAGATGAGTTTACTGACTTTATCGATACGCTACGTTCATTAACGCAGGCCGGGATAAACCTTTACCTTATGGTCGGTAACCGTGACTTCATGCTGGGAAAAGCATTTGCTGACTCAGTTAATGCCACATTAATTCAAGATGGCTACTTGTTAGAACTTGCTGGCAAACCAGCACTGTTATTACATGGGGATAGTTTGTGTATTGATGATGTCGGCTATCAACGTTATCGCAAAGTGGTAAACAACCGATTATTACAGTGGTGTTTTTTAAAATTACCTGCCCGCTTTCGCCAGAAAATATCCGACAAGATAAAACAGCAAAGTCAGCAAAAGAAACAATATAAATCCAGTCAGATCATGGATGTGAATCAAGCTGAAGTTGAAAAAGTCATGTTTGAGAATAATGTCAAACTACTGATTCACGGTCACACCCATCGTCCAGCCATTCACCAAGTCACATTAAACAACAGCGATGCTTATCGTATTGTCTTAGGTGATTGGGAAGATAAAGTCAGCTATCTTTTAGTCGATGATCAGCAACTCACATTACATGATCACCGACTCGATAATCAGCAACAATCCTTACGATCTTTTTGAGTTTTCATCCAGCACCTGGATTAACTTCTCAGGTGGCAAATAGCCAGGCAGGATCTGACCAGACTCAAGGAAGATAGATGGTGTGCCCTTTACACCCAACTGTTGCCCAAGCTCAAATTCTGCTTTGACTGGATTAACACAGGTTTTAGTAGCTAATTCTTCACCTTGTTTTGCCTCGGTCATGGCTTTTTGTCTATCAGCCGCACACCAGACATTAACAGCATCATCGTAAGACTTCGAGCCTATTCCGCCTCGAGGGAAAGACATATAACGCACTCGAATGCCCAAATCATTGTATTGCTCTATTTCCGAATGCATCTTGCGACAATAACCACAATCGATGTCAGTAAACACAGTAATGGTGTACTTAGCTTTTTCAGGACCAAAAATAATCATGTCTTTTTCATTAAGATTAGCAATTGCGTCTTTGCGTAAGCTGACTCTTCGTTGCTCGGTTAGATTGGTTCTTGAGTCCAAAGACACCATATCACCCTGAATCACATAACGACCATCTTTAGAGAAGTATAAAACTTGCCCATTGATAATCGCTTCATATAGTCCTGTATCGTCAACGGCTCTTAGGCTGGTTACTTTCACATCTGGTAATGACTTTTCTATTTTTTTACGTAGCTCATCATTATCTGCATGAACAACACTGACACCTAACAGAGACATTACTAATATAGCGTATTTCAACATGGGACTTTTAATCTCTAAAATTATTAAACTGCAATGGCATATCGATTTTATCGTGACTTTTTAACATAGCAATAATCGTTTGTAATTCATCACGTTTTTTGCCTGTTACCCTGACACTCTCTCCCTGAACAGCTGCTTGCACCTTCACTTTGCTTTCTTTGATGAGCTTAACAATAGTTCGGGATAAATCTTTATCAACACCTTCTCTTACTAATACATCCTGTTTACGCATTTTTCCATTACCAACAGAATCTTTAATTTCTAAACAGCTGACATCGACACCCCGTTTAACTAGCTTGAGTCGTAAGATATCAAGAAGTTGATCAAGCTGGAAGTCACTATCAGCATGCATGGTAAGTACTTTGTCAGACTGTTCCACTCTGGCGTCAGTTCCACGAAAATCAAACCGATTCTTTAATTCACGATTTGTCTGATCCACGGCATTGGCGAGTTCATGTTTATCGACTTCAGAAACGATATCAAAAGAAGGCATCTATCCACCTAAATCATTATAGAAATTCGAGAAAGTTTAGCATTTGTGTCGTATAACTTCAGACTTATCACTTTCAACCACGTGGATGATGTTGGCCATGTAGTTGTTTTAAGCGCTCTTTAGCTACGTGGGTATAGATTTGTGTCGTCGATAAATCAGAATGACCGAGTAATAACTGAACCACCCTTAAGTCAGCACCATGGTTGAGTAAATGTGTCGCAAATGCATGTCTTAAGGTATGTGGTGACAAATGTTTTTCAATACCCGCTTGGCCAGCATAACGTTTAATAATGTACCAGAAGGCTTGTCTTGTCATCGCCTTGCCACGACGGGTAGGAAATAAATCATCAGTTATTTGCCCGTTTAATATTCCAGGCCGACTTTCGTATAGATATTGCTGTAACCAATCTAGAGCAATTTCGCCGATAGGCACCAGACGCTCTTTATTTCCTTTACCAATGCAGCGAATTAAACCTTGCCGAAGATTAACTTGTTCGAACTGCAACGATACCAATTCAGAGACCCTTAATCCTGCTGCGTAGAGTAATTCCAGCATAGTCCTGTCTCGTAAACCTAAAGCATCAGTGGTATCAGGTTGTGCCAGTAACGATTCAACTTCTGCTTCGGTGAGACTATCCGGTAAGGAACGACCGAGTCTGGGTGAGTCAAGTTGTGCCGTCGGATCAGAATCTCGTATGTCTTCACGTAATAAATAACGGTAAAACCGTCGTAACGATGATAAAAGCCGAGCTTCACTGCGGACTTTTCTTCCTTCTCGTAAACGTTGGCTTTGGTAGCGTTGAATATCCAGCTGAGTGGCTGCGACTAAATCAATATCAAACTGACTCAACCAGGCAGAGAATGCTAATAAATCTCGTCGATAAGCATCAACTGTATGCTGACTCAATCCAGATTCTAGCCATAGGCTGTCAAGGAAAGGTTCAAGATAATAAGAGGGCTGTGGCTCGCTCATATAACTACTGTTAAATATCCGATATTTAATAGTAACAACTAAGCAATAAAAAAGGGCAGTGTATACACACTACCCTTTCTTTCCAATCGTCGTTTATGACGATTCGGATTATAGTTTTTCTTTGATACGTGCTGCTTTACCAGTCAGATCACGTAGATAGTAAAGTTTAGAACGACGCACATCACCACGACGTTTTACTTCAACACTTGCAATGGCAGGGCTGTGTGTTTGGAATACACGTTCAACACCAACACCGCTAGAAATTTTACGAACAGTGAATGCTGAGTGCAGACCACGGTTACGTTTAGCAATAACGATACCTTCGAACGCCTGTTCACGTTCACGGTCGCCTTCTTTGATTTTAACTTTAACAACAACAGTATCACCCGCTGAAAACTCAGGGATATCCTGTCTTACTTGTTCAGCGTTAAGCTGTTCGATAATGTTACTCATTGTTAACTCCCAACTAATCCTGCCCGCTCTCGGCAATAAACTCTTTTAATAGCGCAGTCTGCTCACTAGTCAAAGTCTCTTTGTCTAATAAGTCAGGTCGTCGCAACCATGTTCGTCCCAAGGACTGTTTGAGACGCCATTTACGAATCGCTTCATGGTCGCCTCCCAGCAATACCTCGGGTACTGACTGGTCATCTAAAACTTCTGGTCTGGTGTAATGAGGGTAGTCTAATAAGCCATCCACAAAAGAATCTTGCTCAGCAGACTGTTCATCACCTAATACACCGGGTATCAATCTGGACATACCATCAATCATGACCATGGCTGCCAGTTCTCCACCACTGAGGACGTAGTCACCTATCGACCATTCCTCATCAATCTCTTTTTCTATCAGGCGTTCATCAACACCTTCATAACGGCCGGCCAGTAAAATCAATTTCTGTTTACTTGCCAGTTGTTCCAGACTTTTCTGATCCAACTTTTTGCCTTGTGGTGACAAATAGATAACGGTTGCCTCATCACCCAGCTTTTCTCTTGCTGCCGTGATCGCCTCTTTTAAAGGCGCAACTTTCATTACCATACCAGGGCCACCACCATAGGGCCTGTCATCTACTGTTCGATGTCGGTCATAAGCAAAATCGCGCGGATTCCAATAGTCTAATTTAAGGAGACCATGCTTCACCGCTCTGCCTGTTACTCCATATTGGGTAACCGCATCAAACATTTCAGGAAACAGGGATATGACACCTAAGTGCATTATCCGATTTCCATCAATAATCTTCACTCCAATCAACCTGAATGATTTCTTCATCCAAATCGACCAGCTTAACAATTTCATCCACTACAAATGGAATCAATATTTCCGCTTTTTTCCCATCAACTTTGACAACCAGTACATCATTTGCACCAGTTTCAAGCAGATGGTCGACTTTACCTAAAACCTGATCCTGAAGATTAATAACTGTCAGACCTTCAAGATCATTCCAGTAAAACTCGTCTTCATCAACGGGTTCCAGCTGCGATTTTTTAATCGCTAAATCAGCGCCAACCAAAGGCTGAACCTGATCACGGTCAGTGACGTTTTCAATTCCCATCACCACACCTTTACCTTGCAATCGACCACCAGACACTTTGATCTCAATCCAATCACCGCGTCTGGATAAAAATAGCGGTGAGTATTGCAAAATATTGGTACGAGGTTCGGTGAAAGAATAGACTTTAACCCAACCTTTGACACCAAAGGCTCCGGATATTTTACCTACCGGGATAAACTCCTCGGATGTTGACATAATACCCTGACGACCTACTTATTAAGCGGCTTTTTGTGCTTCTGCAATCAATTTAGCAACGCGTTCAGATGTCTGTGCGCCTTGGCTAATCCAATGTGCAACGCGGTCTAAATCAACACGAAGTTTTTCTTCTTGACCACGAGCAATCGGGTTGAAGAAACCAACGCGTTCGATATAACGACCATCACGTTTGCTACGTGAATCAGTTACTACGATACCGTAAAAAGGGCGTTTTTTAGCGCCACTGCGAGTCAATCTAATTGTTACCATAATTTAGCCCGTTGAAAACTGGATCGGAAAACCGTCGTATTCTACGCAAGTCTCCGGAGTTTGAAAAGTCCTTTTGACACTTATTAGAAAGGGAGGCCTCCGCCCATAGGAAATTTTCCACCTAAACCTCTCATCAATTTAGCCATTCCGCCTTTTGAGCCCATCTTCTTCATCATTTTCTGCATTTGGCTAAATTGTTTCAAAAGACGATTCACATCCTGGATTTGGGTTCCACTGCCTGCCGCAATTCTTTTTTTGCGCGAACCTTTAATAATTTCAGGTTTTTGTCGCTCTTTTTTTGTCATGGAATTGATAATAGCTTCAAGCTTGGCTATCTCTTTATCATTCACCTGCTGTTTTGCCGCAGCCGGAATGTTTCCCATGCCAGGCATTTTCTCCATCAAAGAACCAATCCCACCCATTTTGCCCATTTGACGTAACTGTTCCTGAAAATCTTCCAGGTCAAAGCCTTTGCCTTTTTTCAGTTTGTTGGCCAGTTTCTCGGCTGAGCCAACATCCATCTTACGTTGAGCCTCTTCAACCAATGACAGCACATCACCCATGCCAAGAATTCGGGAGACCACGCGATCTGGATGAAAAGGTTCAAGAGCAGCGGTTTTTTCACCTACGCCCATAAACTTGATTGGTTTGCCGGTGATATGCCTTATTGATAATGCAGCACCACCTCGGGCATCACCATCAGTTTTGGTAAGAATGATACCGGTAAGAGGTAAGGCCTCATTGAAGGCTTTTGCGGTATTCGCCGCATCCTGACCGGTCATACTATCAACAGTGAATAATGTTTCTATAGGATTGATCGCCGCATGAATCTGCTTGATCTCATCCATCATGTCATCGTCTATATGTAAACGACCCGCAGTATCGATAATGACAACATCAACATAATCACGTTTAGCCTGCTCTATTGCGTTACGCGCAATATCAACCGGATTTTGTGAAGACTGACTGGGGAAAAAACGTGCATCAACTTCTTTTGCTAAGGTTTCTAACTGATCAATCGCCGCAGGTCGGTAAATATCAGTACTGGCTACCATTACGGATTTACGTTCCCGTTCTTTTAGCCATCGAGCCAATTTCGCAACGCTGGTTGTTTTACCTGCACCTTGTAGACCGGCCATCAAAATGACTGCAGGCGGTTGAGTACTCAAGTTTAGTGCACTTGAGTCATCCCCCATCACCGCTACAAGTTCGTCATTAACGATTTTAACCAATACCTGACCAGGGGTTAGACTGCGCAAAACGTCCTGCCCCATAGCGCGTTCTTTGACGTTATCGATAAATTCACGCACTACTGGTAAAGCGACGTCGGCTTCGAGTAACGCCATTCGCACTTCTCGAAGTGTCTCTTTGACGTTATCTTCCGTAATACGGCCCTGACCACGAATTTTTTTGAGTGTACTGCCGAGTCTATCGCTTAAGCTATCAAACATAGATCACCTTGTTAGCTAATGATGTCCTAATTTAAGAAATTTAGGATTAGTAATTAATTGCCCATTATAACTGATATATTGTTTCAGTCATTGCTACATCGTTATATTATTAATGTATTAAGGTAATAAAACAGGTTCAAGGATCACACACCATTATGGCAATTGCGAATGCTTTAGCATTTCTACTTTATCTCTGCAGTAGCGTTATTCTTATTCGACGTTTTGTACAAAAAGATCCAAACAGCGTCAATGCCAGCATTCCGGTTGGGATTTTAATTACTATGGCACTGTTGTTTCATGCGACAGATATATTTTTCACGATGAAAAATGCTGGAGGCTGGGAACTAGGGTTATTCACCACGTTTACGCTCACTACCTGGTTGATGTCATTCATCGCATTATTAGTCGGTATACGTTTACCTAACGCTCATCCGGGTATTATCGTCTACCCATTAGTTGCTATGAGTTTATTACTCAAAGTAGAGCTACCATCTCCCGAGCCACCCTCTTTGCCTGACCCCGCATTAGAATGGCATGTCTTATTATCACTGGCTGCTTATAGCTTTTTTATGCTCGCTACAATACAAGCGATTATCCTTGCGATACAAGAGAAACAGCTTCATCAGCGACACCTCAATGGCTTAATGCGTAAACTGCCACCTTTGCAAACGATGGAGCGCGGTTTATTCCAACTCCTGACCAGCGGATTTATATTGCTCACTTTAGGCTTAATCACTGGCCTGATGTTTGTTGATAATTTATTTGCCCAGCATCTGGTGCATAAAACCGTATTATCGATTATTGCCTGGTGTGTATTCGCTAGTTTGTTATGGGGACGCATACGTTATGGCTGGCGAGGACAAACCGCAGTAAAGTGGACTTTAGCGGGCTCGGCCTTTTTATTACTTGCTTATATGGGCAGTAAATTCGTTCTTGAATATTTGATGAGCTAATCGCTTATGTTAGAAGAAACCTCTTTATTGGTTCTATTTCTTATCCTGTTTTTTTTATTGTTTCTGTCCGCCTTTTTCTCAAGCTCTGAAACAGCATTGATGTCACTGAACCGTTATCGTCTGAGACATTTAGAACAAGAAGGCAACCGTGGCGCGATCATTGCCAGTCAGTTACTGAGTCGTCCTGATCGGCTGATTGGTTTGATTCTGTTAGGCAATAACTTTGTCAATATTCTGGCCTCAGCCATCGCCACCGTCATTGGTATCAAACTGCTGGGGGAAAACGGAATTGTTGCAGCAACTTTCGCCCTAACTTTGATAGTTTTGCTTTTTGCCGAAGTTACCCCAAAAACACTGGCAGCGCTGCATCCGGAAAAAGTGGCCTTTCCAGCCAGCTTTATCCTTAAACCATTGTTATTCATACTTTATCCACTCGTATGGTTCACGAATAGCATAACCAATAATCTGGTCAGATTATTTGGCGTATCACCTGAACAAGCAGCAACATCGGCTATCAATACAGAAGAACTGAAAGTCGCTCTGATGGAAGCCGGCAGTATGATCCCCACCCGTCACAAGGATATGTTAATGAGTATCCTTGATTTAGAAAAAGTGACTGTCAATGACGTCATGGTGCCGAGAACTGAAATTGAAGGCTTGGATATCAATGCACCTTTTCCGGAAATTGTTCACCAATTATCCCATTGTGGTCATACCAGACTGCCTGTCTATGAAGATAGTATGGATAATATTGTGGGGATATTGCATTTGCGTAAAGCGCTGCATCTTATCTCACAAAACAATCTGACACTGGAAAGTCTCCGTAGCATTATTAAAGGCGCTTATTTTGTTCCCGAAGGTACACCACTAAACACCCAACTTATCAATTTCCAAAGGAATCGACGTCGCACAGGTTTAGTCGTTGACGAGTATGGTGATCTTCTTGGCCTGATTACACTGGAAGATATTTTTCGAGAAATCGTAGGTGAATTCACAGCCGATACTATCGACGAAGATAAAGATATTCACCCTCAAAATGACGGTAGTTATTTAATTAATGGTACAGCTAATATTCGTGAAATTAACCGAAATAATAGCTGGAATTTGCCTATTGATGGACCAAAAACTATTAACGGTCTTGTACTTGAATATCTGGAAAGTATTCCAGATCCCGGCGTCAGCGTACGTATGGGTGATTATGTTATTGAGGTTATTCAGACATCGGACAATGCCATCAAAACAGTCCGTATCAGACATTTACAGCCTGAGTTGGAACAGGAAGAATAACGTTGACGCTCAGATATCTAAAACTATTAGGTCTGAGCGAGAACGAATGTCGTTCCCTAAAATCATTACTTCGTATAGCCTCTCCACTGCTCACTAGTCAGTGGAGCATCACAGATAGTAATGAAGCTGATTTAATCATTTATAGTTTTGATTCAAGTGCAGGTCGCAAAGCCTGGCAAAAACGCTCGGCCACTCTGACAGGTTTACTAACGCATCAGACAGATTGTGATGAACCCATCGATATTATCTTCAAAAAACCACTACATAAAACGCAATTTGCTGAAACACTGAATTTAGCTGAGCAAAAATTATTAGAACATCAATCTGTTAAAAAAACGAATACTTCACTTAATCCGCAAGTAAAAAAAAGCTGGTTAAGTACATTTAATCAATTTGTCAGCTATACAAAAAAGCCCGCGGCTCATCTGCCTGCTTTAAACCTGTATACGGTTTCTCAGGATGAAAAGCCAGCCTCAACTATCAAAGATCCGGCTTTATTATTAATCTGGTTAAACCAGCTGCCAAACGATACATATCAGCGCGTTCCTTCATTACTCGCTAACCTGAAAGCCCTGACTCAGCAAAAAATCAAACCAGACTTATTACTGCAATTACTGGAAATGTATCGCTCTCAGATAAACGAGTTATTGTTCACACGTGATATTGCCGCAGTAAAACGAGATCTGTACATGAACACGGAAAGTGTACGAACGATAGGTTTAATCAATGAGCTTATTGGTTTGTTGGCCCTCGCCTACCAACAAATCATCCGTTTCTTTTATCAGCGTGGCAAAACGCCTTTTTCACATCCGCTTATGTTGTTAGCCCTTAACCGAACAGCAGAAATGCTTGGTTTACAACTATTGCACAGCTTCCAATATTACCGTGTTGCCCCCGCAGGCGTCTGGCAATTACTGCATGAACTGTATATCTATCAGGAACAGGCACAGACGCTACATCAGGAAGTCACCGTCAAACCGTATTACCAAAGTCGCAGTTTTTTTGAGATTTATGGACAGATTGTTTTAACAGCACTTACCGATCCCTACAGCCAAATGCGGTTTGATGTATTACGCTTATTCAGGCTGCTGTCGCAGTTTACTGACAAAATCGTCATTGTTAGACTCAATGAACATCAAAGCAAAGTAAACAGTCGCTTCTTACTTCTCGGACACTTTTGTATCGATGCACTGCAGGATCATTGCCCTCAACCTATGCATAAGATACCAAGAGAAATCAGGGCATCAGAAACAAGTCGTTTATTTGATGCCCAAGCAGTCTTAAAATCTATCGAAACCACACTACGTGAAGCAAAAAGCCATCGTACCCATACAATTATGTCAGCCGAATTGAGGCTGGTCAGACATATTCTTCCCCAACTTAATACCAGCTACGAAAGACGTTTTCAGCGTATAAAACAAGAGACCGACGAACACATACAAATCACATTAGGACTAGAATCTGTCCACCAGAGCTTACAAGGTAATCTGGTAAATGCACTGGACTGGCAACTTGTGAATCTCAGTAATGGTGGCATGATGGCAAAACGTGCACATGCAGACTGCTATCATTTAAATATTGGCGACTTTGTTGGTCTCTTTGATAGCCATCAGAATGTCACACTTGCTGTCATCAAATGGTTACAAATAGATATTAATAATGATGTACAAATCGGGCTGGAACGTATCATTGGTAAACCAGAACCTGTTATGTGTCAGCCTGTTGATGAACAAGAACAACACCCTGCTTTACTGTTACAGACGGATATCGTTACTCAAGCAAATACAAAAATAATATTGACAGAAAAAGGGATATTTTCACCTAATCGTAAGCTCCAGATAAGCGGACAATCCACAGTCTATTCAATCATTGCCAACGGACTCATCGATAGTAGTCTGGATTATGAAATTTTCAACTATAACCTTAATCTCGGTTCATAAATGCGGCTCGATCGCATATCATGAATGCAATTTCTCAGGATAAGAGTTCAAAACGGATACCAATATGCGTACTTTTATAAAAATCATCGTTTTCATTATCGTTCTGGTTGTAGCAGCTTTAATTGCACTGCCATTTTTTATCAACCCTAACGACTACAAAGATGAAATTTCCCGTGAAGTAGAAAAAGCGACTGGCCGAAACCTGACTCTGCAAGGTGATATTGGCCTATCGGTATTTCCCTGGATTGCCTTAGATCTCGGTCCTTTAACGCTCAGCAATGCTGAAGGTTTTAAAGCCGACGCCTTTGCCAAGGTTCAAGCCGCCGAAATTCGCATTAAGCTTATTCCGCTACTCAAAAAGCAGCTAGAAATGGATACCATTGTCCTTGATGGCTTGGTACTGAATCTTGAGACCGATAAAAATGGTAAAACCAACTGGGACGATTTAATCAACAAAACAGCAGAACAAGATTCAAAACCTGCGGCAGAGTCGACAAATCAGCCTGAGCACGCATCTGAACCAGCCTTGCAAACCATCACTGTTGCTGGTGTCAAACTCTCAAATGCCAATATCCTCTGGTCCGATGCATCAAAAGGGGAAAGTTACCAGTTACGTAATCTTAATCTAACAACAGATCCTCTTGAACCGGGTGTCCCAACTGCCGTTGATATGGACTTTGATGTGATCAGCACCAAACCAGAAGCCAAAGCACATGTGACGCTGAAAACAAATGCATCTGTGGATATGGAAAAACAACAATACGCCTTAGAAGATCTGTCATTCTCAGCCATTGCCGAGGGTAAAGAGCTGGCTTTCAATCAAGCTGATTTATCACTTAAAGGTGATATCAAAGCTGATATGGCTAAACAATGGCTAGAAGTAAGTGATTTAGCCCTTACTGCCAAAGCGTCAAATAATCAGCAAACAATTGATGCAAAATTAACAGGACAACTTACTTCCAATCTGGCTTCACAACAATCTAATATTGATAATTTAGATCTTACGGCTACCATTGAAGATCCAAGTCTGCCGGATAAAAAAGCTGAACTTCACCTCACCAGCGGCATTAAAGCCGATCTAAAGCAACAAACCCTCACCGTTTCAGCACTTATGCTAAAACTGCAGGATTTACTGCTTGAAGGCGATATTCAGGCAAAAGATATTCTGAAAGAAAAACCAAGCTTTGCAGGCAGCATTCATGTCCAACCTTTCAGCTTAAGAAAGCTGGCATCCGATATGAAAATTGAGCTACCTGAGATGAGTGATGAATCAACACTGGAGAAAGTTGAACTTCGTACAGAATTGAGTGGTTCAACCAATCAAGTCAACTTGAAACAACTGGCTTTAACTC
This sequence comes from Methylophaga sulfidovorans, assembly GCF_900114205.1. Taxonomy (GTDB): domain Bacteria; phylum Pseudomonadota; class Gammaproteobacteria; order Nitrosococcales; family Methylophagaceae; genus Methylophaga; species Methylophaga sulfidovorans. Next base: position 97,239 of record NZ_FOSH01000008.1, on the reverse strand, counting down.
TGGATCAGAGCAATCTGACCGGACAATTTGCCGTTAGCAACTTCAGTAAACCAGCATTCAATTTCAATTTGAAACTGGATCAGATTGATGCTGATCGCTATATGCCCCCAGCTAAAGAAAACAAAGAAACCACTGAAGCACCTGTTGCAACGGAAAAAGACAATAAAGCCAAACCTGAGGAAGCATTACCTCTTGACGCTTTACGCCAAATCAATGCTAAAGGCACCATTGATATTGGAAAAATGAAAGCCACCGGACTGAACAGTGAAAACATCCATATCACCATTGATGCCGCCGATGGTTTAGTTAAGCTCACTCCCATGAGCGCAAACTTATATAAAGGACAATATAACGGTAATGTCATCCTGGATGCCCGCCAGGATGCACTTAAATTATCGTTGAATGAGCAAATAAAAAATGTTCAGGCCGGTCCCTTACTTAAAGACATGACTGGGGACGCTAAGATCAGTGGTACAGCTAATGCTAATGCCAAGCTGACTGGTAATGGCGCCACTGTCTCGCAAATCAAACAAACCTTAACGGGTAATGGTGGTTTTGCTTTTACTGATGGGGCTTTGCAAGGTATCAATATTGCAGAAATCATTCGTAAAGCAAAAGCGGCTTTAAAAGGTGAAAAATTGCCTCAATCTGATGCGCCAGTACAAACTGACTTTTCTAGTTTATCGGGCACATTTACCGCGACTAACGGTGTTATCAATAATCAGGATCTGGAAGTTAAATCTCCCCTTCTTCGTATTAACGGTGCAGGTCAAGCCAGTCTTCCAAAAGAAAAGATTGATTATGGTCTGAAAGTTGCCATTGTTGGTACCAGCAAAGGTCAAGGTGGAAAAGAGCTTGATGACCTGAAAGGTGTCACCATTCCCATCAAAATCACAGGTACATTTTCAGAACCTAAACCAACTGTGGATCTCGCTAATCTTGTGAAAGATAAAGCCAAACAAGAGCTGAAATCAAAAGCAGAAGAAAAACTCAAAGAAAAACTGGGTGATGATTTAGGTGGGCTTCTTGGCGGCAAATTAGGTGGTTCAAAAACCGAATCTAAAGCCGACTCAACAGATGCTGAGAAAGCGACTGACGCTGAATCTGAAGAAGAAAAATCCTCTGATAAAAAATTAGAAGATGCTGTCAAAGATAAATTGAAAAATTTCTTCTAAGCGCTAAAGACTCTTTAATCTATGCCCGCCTTGATACACTGTCAGGCGGGCTTTTAATTTGTAAAACATGACAAAACCTTTTAACTTCGCTGATGCATTACTCGACTGGTTCGATCACTACGGTCGTAAGAATCTGCCCTGGCAACAAAGTCCAACGCCCTATCACGTCTGGTTGTCTGAAATCATGCTGCAGCAAACACAGGTTTCTACCGTCATTGATTATTACAACCGCTTTGTTCATCGTTTTCCTGATGTGCACTCATTAGCAGAAGCAAAACAAGACGATGTCTTAGCATATTGGTCTGGTTTAGGTTATTACGCCCGTGCCCGTAATTTGCACAAAACCGCACAAATAGTCAGCACCGACTATGCTGGATATTTCCCCGAGACCTTAGAAGAGCTAATAAATTTACCAGGTATTGGACGTTCTACCGCTGGTGCCATCCTGACACTTGCCTATCATCAGAAACATCCTATCTTAGATGGGAATGTGAAACGTGTACTGACACGATTTTTTGCAGTAAATGGCTGGCCTGGAAATAAAAAAGTAGAAGATAGTTTATGGGAAAAAGCGGAATTACTACTTCCTGACAAACGTATTGCTAATTATATTCAGGCACAAATGGATTTAGGGGCAACACTTTGCACGCGAAGTAAACCAGACTGTCCACATTGTCCGCTGCAAAGCGATTGTTTAGCCTATAACAATGGCACTCCGACCGCTTATCCAGAGAAAAAGCCAAAAAAAACGATTCCTACCAGAACATGTTACTGGCTTGTCTGTCAGAATGGTGATGAGCTATTTCTGGAACAACGACCCTCAACAGGGATCTGGGGAGGTTTGTGGAGCTTTCCAGAACGGCAGGAAAAACAGGAGCTGATTTCTTATTGTGAGCGCACACTCCATTTTTCTGTCGATAGCATTGAAGAGTTATCTGAAATCACCCATGTATTCAGTCACTTCAGATTAATGATTCGACCACTTTTAATAAAGTCACGTATTAACGGTGTGACCGACAAGAGTACCGGCAACTGGTATAAAATAAACGATATTATGCAACTGGGTCTTCCGGCGCCAGTGCGTTCTTTTTTACACACATTACAATAGAGGCAAATATGGCACGCACAATACATTGTGTAAAACTCAACAAAGAAGCCGAAGGTTTAGACTTCCCTCCTTACCCAGGTGAAATGGGAAAAACCCTTTATGAATCTGTTTCAAAAGAGGCATGGCAGATGTGGTTAAGCCAGCAAACTATGCTGATTAACGAATATAGACTGTCACTTGCTGATCCAAAATCACAGGCATTCCTGAAAACTGAAATGGAAAAATTCTTCTTTGGAGAAGGCTCTGCCCCACCTGCGGATTTTGTTCCAAAAGGATGAAATGGCAAAAAATAAGCGCAGATTATTTTAGCAAAAAGGGATGGTTAAATTTAACCATCCCTTTTTTATTTGATATGAAAATGTTTAACTTCGCAGATAAATATATACAAAACAAAACAATAAAAGCAGAAATACTCAGAAACAAAAACTTAACCCATGTTATACAACAAAAAAAATATTGCTTTTTGTCAAAAATATAGTGTTCTTTTTCTGTTTTATATGGTTACAATGCGGGTAAGCTTCTTAGAAGTGTAGATCGGTCAACAAGGAGTTGTGCCGATGTAGTTATTAAATTGAGGTTGATATGGCAGAGCAAGTTACAGGTAAAGTTAAGTGGTTCAATGATGCAAAAGGATTCGGTTTTATTGAGCAGGTTGATGGTCCAGATGTTTTTGTCCATCATTCTGCGATTAAGTCAGAAGGCTTTAGAACATTGAAAGAAGGTCAAACAGTTACCATGGAGGTAACTCAGGGTCAAAAAGGTCCACAAGCAGAAAATGTAGTCCCCGGTTGATTAACTATATAAAGTATCTCTAAAAGGTCGTTCAGAAATTACTGTTCGGCCTTTTTCATTTTCAGCATTCTTCCAACACATCGCTTCAAACTGTGCAACGCACTCTCATAGCATAATAAGTTTGATTTGCAGCAGAGGACTCTCATGAAAACAAAACCAACCGCTATCACCATAGGCTTAGTTTTAACAATCAGCACTCCAGCTGTTATGGCAGACTGGGGAGGTTTACTGAAAGACATCCAGGAGAATAGTAAGACCTTATTAAATTCATCCGTTTCTGATGCCACATCAAGTAAACAAGCATCAAATCTGGATATTGCTACCATCATCTCTGGTCTGAAAGAAGCGTTAACAGTAGGCAGCGAACGCGCTGTTGCCAGTGTGAGTAAACCAGGTGGGTATCTAAAAAATGCAGATATTCATATTCCACTCCCTCCTCAAATAGAGAAGGTCGGCTCATTAATGCGTCAGTATGGCATGGGTGGTCTTGCTGATGAATTTGAGACAAGTCTCAATAGAGCGGCTGAGAAGGCGGCACCACAAGCAACAGATATTCTCGTCAATGCCATCAAAGCCATGAGCATTGATGATGCGAAAAACATACTGAATGGCCCGGATGATGCTGCAACACAATACTTCAGGTCTCATACCAGTGATCAATTACGTGCTTTATTTAAACCGACTATTGATAAAAGCCTGGATCAGGTAGGTTCCACTCAATATTACAATCAATTAACAGATAAAATTGCTGACATTCCGGTGGTAGGAAAGAATATCAATATCAATCTACCCGATTATGTAACCGAAGAAGCGCTCGATGGCTTGTTTACGATGTTAGCCTCAGAAGAGAAAAAGATTCGGGAAAATCCAGCCGCAAGAACAACCGAATTGCTCAAAACAGTATTTAAATAATGAATCTGAGTTAATTGCTACTATTGAACGAATGAATGTAATAACATAGCGCCTGCATAGAAAATAAAGGAAAAATTCATGGCTCACCCGCACAATCTGAATCTCGCCAGTCAAGGCACTTCATTAAAAGCACTATTTAGTGGATACCTGATGGTAGTCGCTGTTGGTTACCTGATGGCACTTGTTCAGATACAGTTAACTCATGGCTTGGCTGATGGTAAGTATGGTCTTTCTGTCGAAGATATTGTCTATAGTTACTATGGCAACCGAAATAACTCTTTATTAGAAAATAAATTAAGTGGTTCAATGAAACCAATGGCAAGTGATGAAGATCGCGCAGCTATTGTGACTTGGGTCCATAGGGGGGCAACAGAAGCGGCTTATGAAGGTACAGGGATTAAACAAATCTTTGAAGCTAACTGTATTCCTTGTCACAATGCCGATTCAGGTATGCCAATTCCTGATTACACTGATTTCAAAAACATTAAAGAACGTGCCGTTGTCGACACCGGGGCTTCATTTCAATCTTTAGCCCGCGTTTCACATATTCATTTATTTGGTATCGCTTTTATCTTTATGTTTGTTGGTTTGATATTCAGTTTGGCTTCGGGCGTGCCAAAACCATTAAAAGTCATAGCCATTGTCACACCTTATGCGTTCCTGATTGTCGACATCAGCTCCTGGTGGCTGACAAAACTTAATCCGAACTTTGCATGGTTGGTGATTATTGCCGGTGGCGCAATGGCAATGTCTTTTGCCTTTATGTGGTGTGTATCTATGTATGAAATGTGGATTATGCCACGTCGTCACAGAGATGACCGTGATGCTTTATTAGATGAATAATTAAATACTCTGTATCTCGCATAAAAAAGCCATTTACCTACTTAGGGAAATGGCTTTTTTGTTTTATCACTATCACAATCTCATCAAGACAAACGGGAAACTATTCCATTTCGTCATATAACGTATGGATTTATTTTCTGAAATATCGTACAAAAATACATAGATCTCATTTTATATAGGCGACTCTGGTTGTGGATACTTTATGGTTACTTTGTTCTGCTTGCCTTGTATTTACCATGCAAGCAGGCTTTCTCTGTTTGGAAAGTGGCCTGGTCCGCAGCAAAAATAGCATTAACGTCGCAGCAAAAAACATCACTGACTTCACTATATCCAGCGCTATTTTCTGGTTAATTGGTTTTGGCATTATGTTTGGTGACAGTGTTTCCGGTTTTTTTGGAATCAGTCATTTTATGTTTGGTGAAAAGCCAACAGCTAGTCTAACCACTTTTTTTATTTTCCAGATGATGTTCTGTGGCACCGCAGCCACGCTTGTGTCAGGTGCAGTTGCTGAGCGCACCAGTTATATCGGTTATGTCATTATTACAATCACCATTACCCTACTTATCTATCCCGTCATTGGGCATTGGGCATGGGCAGGTATTTATAATGGTAATCCAACAGGCTGGCTGGAACAGCTAGGGTTCGTTGACTTTGCCGGTTCAACCGTTGTCCACTCTGTCGGTGGCTGGGTTGCCTTAGCCGCCATACTGATTATTGGGCCACGTATCGGCCGCTATGATGTTAGTGATCGTCGTATTCCAGGCAGTAACCTGCCTATGGCCGTGTTAGGCGCAATGCTTATCTGGTTTGGCTGGTTTGGGTTTAATGGCGGCAGTACGCTCGCCTGGTCTGACAATGTACCCAGCATCCTGCTTAACACTCTGGTTGCAGCAGTGTGGGGTGGTATTTCGACAACGCTACTGAAATACTTCTCTGATGGCTATGTTGATGTCTTGATGATCATTAATGGTGTGTTAGGTGGTTTAGTGTCTATTACAGCAAACTGCCATGCGGTGAGTAGTGACCAGGCGTTTTTGATCGGCATTATTGGTGGGATTATCGTGTTCTACGGTGACAAACTGCTGGAATGGAAAAAAATTGATGATGCTATCAGCGTTATTCCAGTTCATTTATTTGCTGGTATTTGGGGCACCATTGCACTTGCACTATTAGGTGATCCAGCACAAATTGGAACAGGGCTTAGTCGACTGGATCAATTAGAGGTACAACTGTTAGGCATTGGGACTATCGGTCTTTACAGTTTTGTTATTGCCTATGTGGTATTTAAAATTATCAACCGGTTTTATCCACTGCGTGTTGACGCCAATGCCGAATTAATTGGTCTTAATGTGGCTGAACATCGTGTCAGTACTGAAGTCTTTGATTTACTTTCAGCCATGCATCATCAGCAACAAAAATCTGATTTCTCATCGACTGTTCCCGTCGAGCCATTCACCGAAGTAGGTCAAATTGCCCAACAGTACAATCGCGTCATTGATAAGGTCAATAAAGAGATAGAACAACGCGATCAGGCATTCTCAGCTTATAAAGAAAGTGAGTTCCGCAAAGGCGCTATTTTACAAGCGGCGATGGACTGCATCGTTACCATCAATGCTCGCGGCGAAATTATAGAATTTAACCCTGCTGCAGAACAGTGTTTTGGGATGTCCAAACGCTCGGTACTCGGACAAAACTTTTTTGTGTTATTTATCACTGAGCAGTCTCGTCCAGCAGCAATGAATAATCTGTCACAAGGTTTTGTTAGTGGCGATGGACTGGTACTTAAACGCCATAATATTGCTGAGTTGACGCGAAGTGATGGTGAGGAATTCCCTGCTGAGGTGGTCATCACACAAACAACAGACACAACACAGCCTAGTGTCGAATACACCTTACATATCCGTGATATTACTCAGCAAATAAAACTGCAAAACCGTTTAAAACAGCTGGCCTATAACGATCCGCTCACCGGGCTCTATAATCGTACCTATTTCATGAGCCATTTAAAGCAACTCATCAATTATCACCAACAAACACCAGGTTCTGTTGTGTTGATGTTTCTGGACTTGGATCAGTTCAAAAAAATTAATGACAATCTGGGACATAAAGCCGGTGATGAACTGTTATGTGAAGTGGCTCTGCGTCTGGGTAAAGTCACACGTGAACTGGATTTAGTCGGACGCTGGGGTGGTGATGAGTTTGTTATCGTTTTATCCGGTGATATCTCGCTCACAACTGCTGAACAAAAGGCGATGGATATCCTCGGTGTGATGCGTGCTCCTGTTACCCTTGCTCAGCAAAACCTGGTTGTACCGACCAGCATCGGGATTGCAATATCAGAAAACGGACAGATTCAGGCGGAACAACTGTTACAACATGCTGATATCGCCATGTACAAAGCCAAACAAGCCGGACGCAACACTTACCGCGTTTATCTGGAAGAGATGGTCGAAAAATCCTTACAGCACTTTCAACTTGAACATGCGCTGCCGGATGCTATCAAACACAATCAGTTTTTTCTTGAATATCAGCCAAAGGTCTCTTGTGAAACCAGTGAAGTAGTCGGTTTTGAGGCATTATTACGTTGGGAGCATCCAGAGCATGGCTTAATCATGCCCGGTGATTTTATTCCTGTTATCGATGAATCCAATATGATTATTGATGTCGGTGAATGGGTCATTGAAAAAGTTATCCAACAATTATCGGCATGGCGTGATGCTGGCGCGACATTATTACCTATCGCCATTAATATTTCTGGCCATCATCTGCATTCAAACACCTTAACGGCCTATGTCGAAAAACTGATGGCCCAATATGGCATCAGTGGCGAATTGCTGGAGTTTGAAATTACTGAAGGTGTGTTAACGGGTAATACCGAAGAAAGCATCGCCGCATTAAAAGCGCTGAAAAAAACCAATATCAGACTATCAATAGACGACTTCGGGACAGGTTATTCCTCTTTGAGCTACTTGAAAAAATTCCCTGTGGATGTGCTGAAAATTGATCAGGCCTTTATCAGAGAATGTAGCGTCAATGTGGAAGACGCTGCGATTTGTAAGGCCATCATTACCCTGGCGAAAAGCCTTGGTCTGGAAGTCATCGCAGAAGGTGTTGAAAATCAGGAACAATTACAGTTCCTCAAACAACACCACTGCGATGTGTATCAGGGGTATTATTTCAGCCGGTCAATAGCAGCAAAACATGTCATGACTTTGTTAGAGCAAAATCTATCAGTCTCATAAATGAGTTTAGCTGTTAGCTTTTTCTTCCAATAGCTCCCAACGCTCAAAGGCTTTTGACATTTTGGCTTCTAATTCAGACAAAGCCTGTTGAGCTTGGCTGACTTTGTCGGCGTCTTGTTGGTAAAAGTCTGGCTCAGACATCTTCGCCGTTAAGGTTTCCTGCTCCATTTCCAGCTTCTCAATAATAGCGGGCAATGCTTCCAGGTCCAGTTTTTCCTGATAAGTCAGTGTTGATTTTTTAGCCTGATTACTCGTAGGCTTTTCTGTAGCCGATTTAGCTACAGCTTTTGGCTTGCTCTTTTGCGTTGCATCACGTTGTCTCAACCAGTCATCATAACCACCGACATACTCACGCAACTCACCATCGGTATCAAAAACAATGCTGCTGGTCACCACATTATTAATAAATGAACGGTCATGGCTGACTAACAGTAAGGTACCGGAATAGTTCAGTAATAAATCTTCCAGCAGTTCCAAAGTTTCAGCATCAAGATCATTGGTCGGTTCGTCCATCACCAGCAAGTTAGCAGGTTGAGTAAACAGTTTTGCTAATAACAGTCGGTTTCGCTCACCACCAGATAATGCTTTCACTGGTGTGCGTGCTCTGTCAGGCGTGAACAGAAAATCCTGCAGATAGCCAATGATATGTTTGCGGCTACCATTAATCTCTACGTGATCGCTGCCCTGGCCGACATTCTCAACCACAGATTCTTCTTCATTAAGCTGGCTGCGTAATTGATCAAAAAAAGCAATTTCCAGATTTGTGCCTGATTTCACGAAACCATGTTCTGGTTCGGCTCGTTGCAACAAGATGGATAACAACGTACTTTTACCACAGCCATTCGGACCGATAATCCCAATACGATCACCACGCTGGATGACGATAGAAAAGTCGTCAAACAACGTTTTGCCATCATAACTCTGACCAATATGTTCGGCTTCCAATACCAGCTTGCCGCTTCTGTCAGCTTCTTGTAATTGAATATTGGCTGTTCCCTGGCGTTCACGTCGTTGACTACGTTCTTTACGCAAGGCTTCCAAAGCTCTGACCCGGCCTTCATTTCTGGTACGACGAGCCTTGATACCTTGGCGAATCCACACTTCTTCCTGTGCCAGTTTTTTATCAAACTGGGCATTTTGTTCAGCCTCAGCCGCCAGCAGTTCTTCACGTTTTTTCAGGTAGTTTTCATAGTCACCTGGAAAGCTGACCAGATTGCCACGGTCCAATTGAACGATGCGTGTGGCTAATGCCTGCAGGAAGGTCCGATCATGGGTGATAAACAAGACTGTGCCACCATAGCTTTTTAAAAAGCCCTCAAGCCAGGTGATAGATTCAATATCCAGATGGTTAGTCGGCTCATCGAGCAATAAAATGTCTGGTTGCTTCACCAGCGCTTGCGCCAGTAATACACGACGTTTTTTACCACCAGATAAACTATCAAACTCCATATCAGCATCGAGAGATAGTTTGGAAATAACAGTTTCGACACGCTGCTCTAATGACCAGCCATCTGCCGCTTCAATCTTATGTTGAGCTTTTTCCAGTTTATCTAACAGCGCCTGTGAGCTATCTGTTTGTAATTGATGAATAATATCGTGATATTCCACCAGCAAAGGTGCAACCTGGCCTAAGCCCGCTGCGACCACATCAAATACTTTGCCATGCGTACCGCTGGGGACTTCTTGCTCCAGCCGTGAAATCACCAGGTCCTGAATGCCGACCATTTCGCCGGAGTCAGCGGTGACTTCGCCTGCGATAAGTTTCATCAGTGTCGATTTACCAGCACCGTTTCGCCCAACTAAACAGACGCGTTCACCACGATCAAGTTGGAAATCGACTTTATTTAATAGATTCGGGCCGCCGAAACTCACAGTGATTTGTTTTAATGACAGTAATGCCACAGTTATTCCTCAGCAGCTTGTGCTGCTTCTAATTGTTCGCTGGCATCAAACCATTGCATTTCAGTCTCATCCAGCTGTGTTTTAAGATCCGCCTGCTGCTGTAATAAGTCTTTTAACTTATCCTTATTAGCATCGGTATAAAGTTCTGTATCGGCAAGCTGCGTTTCCATCGAAGATAAGGCTTGGTTCAGCTTATCCATCTGTTGTTCTGCTTTTTTCACAGTATTGCGTAATGGTTGCAGCTTTTGCCGCTGCTGTGCGGCGAGTTGTCTGTCTTGTTTTTTATTATTAACTGCTGACGACGACTCTGTTGTTTTTTCCGGTTTATCTTTATTTAATAACCACTGACGATAATCATCCAAATCACCATCAAAGACTATCGCCTGTCCATTCGACACCAGCCATAAATCATCGGTTACTGTGCGTAACAAGTGTCTGTCATGCGAGACCACAACCAGTGCACCTTCAAAGTCCTGTAACGCGACGGTCAAAGCCAAACGCATTTCCAGATCAAGATGGTTGGTCGGCTCATCCAGTAACAATACTGCCGGTTTCTGATAGACCAATATCGCAAGTACAAGCCTGGCCTTTTCACCACCGGAAAAGGGTGCAACCGGCTCTAATGCTTTGTCGCCGTGGAAACCAAAACCACCAAGAAAGTTTCGACATTCTTGTTCTGATGCCATTTTATTCAGACGTTGGATGTGCTTTAACGGACTGTCGTCTGGTCTTAGTTGTTCCAGCTGATGCTGGGCAAAATAACCAATACGGATATCTTTGCCTTCTTTACGCTTACCAGTCAGAGGCTCTAATACACCAGCAATAAGCTTAATTAACGTCGACTTACCTGCCCCATTCGGCCCCAATAATCCAATTCGATCTCCCGGCACCAGACGCATTTTGATATTGCTTATCAGTGGCTTATTTTCGTCATAGCCGACCGATGCTTTATCTAAATCCAACAGAGGTGTGGCAAGACGACTTGGCGGGAAAAACTCGAAATTAAAAGGCGAATCCACATGCGCCGGTGCAATTAACTCCATTCGCTCGAGGGCTTTAACACGACTCTGAGCTTGTCGGGCTTTTGTCGCTTTCGCCTTAAACCGCGTCACAAAACTGCGCATATGAGCAATTTCACGCTGTTGTTTTTGGTGGGCCGCTTGTTGATTGGCTAGATGCTCAGCCCGTGCTAATTCGAAATCAGAATAGCTACCGGTATAGAGTTTCACCCGCTGTTGTTCAATATGCGCTATATGCGTGACTACCCTGTCGAGAAAATCACGGTCATGTGAAATCACGATTAATGTGCCTGGATAAGCTCGTAACCATTCTTCCAGCCAATACACGGCTTCTAAATCAAGATGGTTTGTTGGCTCATCCAGCAGCAAAAGATCAGACCGACACATTAATGCCTGTGCCAGATTAAGTCGCATCCGCCAGCCGCCAGAGAAAGCTGTCACTGGCCAGCTTTCCTGCTCAGCGGTAAAGCCCAGCCCATGTAACAATTTTCCTGCCCGGCTATTTGCTGTGTAGGCATCAATTGCGGCCAACTTATCGTGTAACACGCTGACTAGGTGACCATCATGATTCGCTTCTGCCTCAGCCAATTGTTGATTTAACTGGGTTAATTCAGCATCACCTTCCAGCACATAATCCAGTGCAGAGGTGTCGACGGCTGGTGTTTCCTGAGCCACATGTGCGATGGTCCACACCTCAGGAATCGATACCTCACCGGTATCGGCATGAAGTTGTTGGCGTAACATGGTAAACAAACTGGACTTACCCGTACCGTTTGCCCCAGTTAAACCAACACGTTGTCCAGGGTGAACAATAAGATTGGCCGATTCAAACAGTAATTGTGTGCCGCGACGAAGAGAGACTTGATTGAACTTTATCATGGCGCGAATTGTATCAAGGCCGGGGCCTGTCTAGCAGAATTTCTTATGACACAGCCTCGGCTAATTGCCAGTTAATCGGTGATTGACCATGTTGTATCAGATAATCATTAGCCTGGCTAAAATGGCGACAGCCTAAAAAGCCGCGATGCGCTGATAAAGGCGATGGATGCGGTGCTTTTAAAACCAGATGTTTCTGCGGATCAATCACGCTGCCTTTTTTCTGGGCATAACTGCCCCACAACATAAACACCACATTCTCACGTTGTGCATTAATGGTTTCTATGACTTTATCGGTAAACTGTTCCCAGCCTTTTCCCTGATGCGCGTTAGCATTAGAATCTTCTACGGTTAATACGGCATTCAGTAATAATACGCCCTGCTTAGCCCATGATTCCAGATAGCCGTGTTTAACAGGTGTTACCCCAACATCAGCTTCCAGCTCTTTATAAATATTAACCAGTGACGGCGGCACTTTGACGCCAGGTTTGACTGAGAAGCATAAGCCATGAGCCTGCCCTGGCTGATGATAGGGATCCTGCCCTAAAATAACGACCTTTACCTTATCAAGCGGTGTAGTTTCTAATGCATGAAACCAATCAGCGGAATGAGGATAAATTTTCTTATGCTGATCTTTCTCTTGACGCAAAAAGGCTTTCAGGTTTTGCATATAAGGTGCATCAAACTCTGCAGCCAGGACGGCCTGCCAACTTGGCGCTTGTTCCAGAACCATGTTTATTCCTTACTAGAAAATCTAGCGCTATGATACCGAATTCACTTATTGAATAGCCAAATTCAGCTTATAAAACCAAACACTGGAAAAATTTCCTAAAATAAATCAGGAGAATCTCCGATAGGGTGATATTTACTCTGATGCTAGCCTACAAGTATTTAGTCACTAATATGGTGTTGCACGAGTGAAAATACGTATCCCATTTATTCTCTGTCTTGTTTTTATTGGTCTGTTAAGCGCCTGTGGTGACAATGAAGAAGAATATGATCTCACCGCTTCAGACAGCACAGTTCCATCCCCTTTAGAAAAAGACGATATTCCTAAGTGGCTGGAGCCTTACGATAGTCTGGCTCCTGAAGACTGGTTGATTTTACGTAGTGCAGCCGCATTAAGAGGTGAAGTAACCGATCGTGAGCATCGGATTGAGATTTTACAACATGCGTCACATCACTTCCGTGAGAGCCCACGCATGATTGCCAACAGGGCGGTTCAATTAGAAGACATGTTATTAGAAATTGGCATTGAAGAAAGTGCTGTCAGCCTGATTGATATGTTTACTCATCTGCCGACCGAAGGTACGCCCCATAATTTTTCAGCGTATTGTCAGTACTACTTTAATATACGTGCCAAAGGATATCACCAAGGTTATGCCTTAACCCAACTATCCAAACTTAAATAAATGCATCAGCCCTCCCCATCACTGGGATGGGAGAGAGAGGATTGGTCGGGGAGAGCCGTGCATGTTCTTTTTAACCGGGGAATGGCGTATTAAAACTCAACATTTTAAGTTTTAAAGCCTGTCGTTGCTGTTCATCTAAAACACTATAAAGCTCATGAGAAAACTCCGCTTTTTTGAGTGCATAACGCTTATGAATCGTCAGCGACTGATCAACTAACTTTTCCAGCTTTTCTTTATCAAAATCATCAGACAGTGTCAGTTCCTCTATATCACGTCTGACTTTACGAGCTTTATCACGATCTTCTTCCATCAAATCACGTTCTTTTTCTACTAGCATCAATATCTTGGCATTCTGATCACTGGTTAAGTTGAGGTTATGTAAGAAAAAGCCCACATCGTCAGGTCTGGCTAACATATGCATTGCAGGTGGCGGCATTTTGTTATCACTATGAGGTGGTGGAACATCTTTATCCATCATAGGATTCGCGATAGCCACTATAGGCAATAACAGTATCAAAAATATTAACTTCTTCATCCGCTAGCTCCAGCTCCAACTAAGTCTTTAGGCCTACCTAAGCTCATCAGTTATGACGTAGTATCCAGTATCAGTATGTTAATGAGGGTTAGCTAAAGGTAAAAACGAGTAAAGATAGTCGTTTAACTCTGGAGCGGACAGCGAGTAAGCACTATCATGACAACATAAATAGGATAAGGAGCTTAATGTGGCTAATGTACTCATCATTGATGATGATGCTGAACTGGTTGAATTGTTTCAGGAATATTTACAACAGGAGCAATTTCAGGTCAGTGCCAGTTTGACAGGCAAAGCTGGTTTGGAAATGGCATTAACGGGTGATTATGACTTAATTATTCTGGATATGATGTTACCTGATATTACCGGTACAGAAATCCTGTTACAGATTCGCCAAAACAGCCTGATTCCAGTACTGATGTTTACAGCCAAAGGCGATGATATTGATCGGATTATCGGACTTGAGTCCGGCGCTGATGATTATGTGCCAAAGCCCTGCACACCACGAGAACTCGTTGCCCGGATTCGTGCCATTCTGCGTCGAATGGATGCAGCGATAGTCGATATACAAACTCAGGATATCCAGATAGGTCCTTTACAGTTAAGCGCTCAAAAACGCCAGGCTTTATGGTTTGATAAACCACTTGATCTCACCAGTACTGAATTTAACTTACTCGAAACCTTAGTCCGCAAAGCCGGCCATGTTGTTAGTAAAGATGAGTTATCTCAACGCGCTTTGGGTCGTCCCCTGGTCAGATTTGATCGCAGCATTGATGTCCATATGAGCAGTATTCGTCAAAAACTGGGAAATCAGCAGGACGGACAATCGTATATCCAAACCATCCGTGGTAAGGGCTACCAGTTTATTCGGGAATGAGGATGAGTAGGTTATTCTGGAAATTCTTTATCGTATTTTGGCTAGCGCTTTTAGTTGCTGGCATCAGTGTTGGCACTGTTGTCTGGTTACACCATAAATCTATTCAGGATCAGGCGAATAAAACGGATTCTGAAATTGATGTCCACGCACATGCCTTTGTCTCAGTGGCCGCAGATATTTTTAGTTATGGTGGTGAAGAGGCTCTCATTACTTTTCTGCAGAAAGCGCAACAAGCACCCTTTCCAAAAGTGTATGCCATTGATGACAATGGCAATGACATCCTTCGTCGCTCAATCGACCCTAAAAAAGTCGCTTATGCAAAGGCCTTATTCCTGCAGGGCGAGTTTCCATTAGCGATTCGCTATGTTACCGATAATGAAGGCCATTCATTACTTCTTTTCTCTCCCATAAAAACAGGGATTTCCGAAACATTATTTATTGGTCCGCCTAATGAGCGACATGAGTTTGGGCCAGCACCAATGTTAAATGAGCCATTCCCCGCTCCATCATTTGAAACCAGACGTCTGCCTCCACCAGCCGATGAGACTGTGCCCTATCCTTTAATGTTGCTCATTGGCTCGGGGTTAATTGCTGCTATCTTTTTTAGTGCCTTATTAGCTTGGTACTTCACCAAACCCATTGGTTTGTTACGCCAATCTTTTGCAAGACTTGCTGAAGGTGAGCTGCAAACTCGTATCGGTAACAAAATGGGGCGGCGACATGATGAATTAGTTGAACTAGGGAAAAATTTTGATGATATGGCCGGAAAAATTGGCCACCTGATGTCAGCGCAACAACGTTTACTACATGATGTTTCACATGAACTACGCTCCCCCTTAGCACGTATGCAAGCGGCCATCGGCATTGCTGAGCAACAACCGGAAAAGGCACATGAAATACTGACGCGTATCGAGCGTGAGTCACAACGAATGAGCGATCTCGTCGGTGAGCTGCTCGTATTATCGCGTTTAGAAACCGGTGTCACAGATAATGCACAGACCGAAATCTGCCTGAATGATCTGCTTGATGAAATTATCAGTGATGCACGCTTTGAGGCCAGCAGCAAAAACATTCAGGTCCACTACACTGCGATTGAAGATATCTTTATCACCGTACGCAGTGAATTAATTCATCGCGCGATCGAAAATATTGTGCGCAATGCCATCAAGTTCTCGCCAGTAGACTCAGAGGTAAACCTGACAGTATCAACAAACAGTGCAAAAGACCGGCTACTGATTGCGATTGAAGATAGTGGCCCAGGCGTTGCCGAAACTGATTTAGAGTCAATTTTTAAACCTTTCTTTCGCGGTCATTTGACTGAACGAAACGATAGTATCGGTTTAGGCTTAGCGATTGCTTACCGGGCTATTGATAGTCATGGTGGTGAAATAAAAGCATCCAATAGAGAAGAAGGCGGACTCCGTGTTGAAGTCAGTTTGCCATATAAGCAATAACTACGCTGCTAATCGCTAATTGGGCTTGGTAGAACGTTTTTTCTCAACGGTTAAACAGCAAGAATCTATTCGCTTAGGCCGTGATGTATTTACTCAGTTAGTCATATTCCAGACATAAAAAACCCCTGATAAACACAATTGAATCTTTATCAGGGGAACTAGGATGAAAAAATATAACTATGCGGTGATTGAAATATGTTGCTGGACTTGTTCATCAGCCATATTTTTTTGTTCATAGTTATTGTTTGTTTGGTTTGGCGTTCTTTTTACAGGCTCCTCAACAACTGTATTTCCTTTCACTTTTTCACTGACTAGAACACCTGTGTCATCAACCATTAGTTGCAGGACAGGCTGTTGTTGAATCTGACTCCTTGTGCCTTGCATGCGGATAGCCAGTTCAGATGCAAGGTCATACTGATTCGCTAATGTAGCCTTATTATTCGTTTCTGAGTCCGGCTCAGTTTTACCCAAGGAAAACACTTCTGACTGAACATCAGTAAAAGCATGAAGTGCTTTCTCAACCGTATCTTTATCAAGAAAGCTTTGTTCGTGTTCATTTAACTTGGCATAAATAGCATTGGCCTTCTCAGAAAACGCCGTTCTAGATGGCTGTCTTATATACTGAGACGACACACTGCTTATATTGTTTACACTCATCACAGCATCCTTATCATCTATTAACGATGACGATAAAATTCCCGCTATGTCACTAATATTGAGAACACTATATTTCTTTTAACTTATTGATAATAGATAGGAAAAAGTAAACCTATGTAAAAGCATGTAAAGAACAAAATTCTGCACACAACACCCTGTGCTATCACGCAACTTTTATAAATAATGTCAGCTATTGCTCAGATATTCTTTTTTCATAAAATAAATAACAAACTGAATTAAAAAGAAAAAACAGATTTATAAAATAAGTTAAACATATTTCTTGCCAATCTTAATAATAATCATTATCATTATTAACCGATGGAGTTGATAGGAATTTGTAGTAACAAAGACTGACCTGCTCCCTCTCTCTTAAATCTGAAAACCGAGTTTGTTGCCAGTCTTTTGGCTGGCAACTTTTTTTCTCTGATTTCACGCACCTCTTCTTCAAAAAAATTCCTAACTTAGGCTGATTTTTCAGCATGTTTTGCCTACAATAGTCCGCTTTATAGGTATGACTTAATAAAATAAAATGCCCAACAAACTTGTAAAATCCGATGCGGACTGGCGACAAGAACTCAGTGAAGAGCAATTCTATGTAACACGTCAATCCGGTACTGAGCCCGCTTTTTCAGGTAGCTATGTTGATCATGATGATGAAGGTGTATACCGATGTATCTGTTGTAAGCAGCCTTTATTTTCATCCGACAATAAATTTGATGCAGGTTGTGGCTGGCCGAGTTTTTCAGCGCAAATATCCCACGGGGTAGTGAATCATTTGGCTGATCACAGTCATGGCATGGATCGCACTGAAGTTCGCTGTCAGTCCTGTGACGCACATTTAGGTCATATCTTTGATGATGGTCCAGCTCCTACAGGACTTCGTTACTGTATTAATTCGGTTGCTCTCGATTTTGACGACAACAACTGACTGGACGGTTTATATTATCGAAGCAGATAACGGTCATCTTTATACCGGTATCACTACAGATATGTCCCGCCGCTTTCAGCAACACCAGCAAGGCAAAGGCGGCGCCAGATTCTTTCATACCAGCCAGGCAAAAAAAATTGTCTATCAGGAAACTCACCCTGATCGAAGCACAGCCTCTAAACGTGAAGCTGCCATAAAAAAACTCAGCCGTCAGGCAAAATTAGCACTTATCGCTACACGCTAACAATCTGTATAATGGCGCTTTTTTTTCAGCGTCATTCTCGTCGCACTTAAATAACAGGATATTCCCTTGCTTAGTACCGCAAATATCACCATGCAATTTGGTGCCAAACCCCTATTTGAAAATGTGTCCGTCAAATTTGGCGACGGCAACCGTTATGGTCTTATTGGCGCTAATGGTTGTGGTAAGTCCACCTTTATGAAAATTCTTGCTAAACAGCTTGAGCCAACCTCAGGCAACGTTATGCGTGATGTGAATGAATCCTTCGCCGTATTAAAACAGGATCAGTTCGCCTATGAAAACGAGCGCGTCATTGATGTGGTGATCATGGGGCAACCTGAGCTGTATGAAGTCCATATTGAACGTGACCGCATCTACAATCTCCCAGAAATGAGTGAAGAAGATGGCCTCAAAGTGGCTGATCTGGAAGGTCAATATGCTGAGATGGATGGTTACACCGCTGAGTCGCGTGCTGGTGAACTTTTATTAGGTGTTGGTATTCCAGTTGAACAACACTACGGTCCGATGAGTGAAATCGCACCGGGTTGGAAATTACGTATTTTACTGGCACAGGTACTGTTTGCTGATCCAGACATTATGTTACTTGACGAGCCGACTAACCACTTGGATATCAACACTATCCGCTGGTTGGAAGACACGCTTAATCAGCGTAACAGCACCATGATTATCATTTCGCATGATCGCCATTTCCTCAACAGTATTTGTACCCATATGGCAGATATGGATTATGGTGAGTTACGCATTTATCCCGGTAATTATGATGATTATATGCTGGCATCAACACAGGCTCGTGAACGCCTGATGGCAGATAACGCCAAGAAAAAAGCTCAGATTAAAGAGCTACAAGGCTTCGTCGCTCGCTTCTCTGCTAATGCATCAAAAGCGAAACAAGCGACTTCCCGCCAGAAACAAATGGAAAAAATTCAGCTGGAAGATATCAAACCTTCCAGCCGGGTAAACCCATTTATTCGCTTTGAGCAGGATAAGAAATTATTCCGTAACGCATTAGAAGTGAGCAAAATCACCCAGTTCTATGAAACTGATGAAACCTCATTGTTTAAAGACTTTAGTTTCATGACTGAAGTTGGTGAAAAAATTGCGATCATTGGCCCCAATGGTATTGGTAAAACCAGTTTAGTCAAAACCTTAGTCGGTGAACTACCGCCTAAATCAGGTGAAGTGAAGTGGTCAGAAAATGCCAATATTGGTTATTACGCGCAGGATCATGATCATCTATTTAAAGATGATTTAACTCTGTTTGAATGGATGTCTCAATGGGCAGGGCCAGAAGATGATGAACAAGTCATCAGAGGCACTCTGGGTCGCTTATTATTCTCAGGCCATAGCATCGACAAAAAAGCCAACGTTTTATCCGGTGGTGAAAAAGGTCGTATGTTATTCGGCAAACTGATTCTGCAACGTCCTAATATTCTGGTCATGGACGAACCGACTAACCATATGGATATGGAATCGATTGAATCGTTAAACATGGCATTAGAACAGTTTGAAGGCACACTGATTTTTGTCAGTCATGATCGTGAATTTGTGTCTTCATTAGCGACTCGAGTCTTTGATATGGAAGCCGATGGTATTACTGATTTCCGTGGCAGCTATGACGAATATCTAAAAAGTCTGGGCGTCACTAACTAGTCATTGCTAATATCAGCTGAGGTGATATCACCTCAGCTGACTTAATCTAAAGCTTCAGCTTTAAACTCATCGCAACGTGATAAATCAAAGCCTTGAGATATCTGTAGTTGTTTATTCGCCTGCCGTAAAGCGGTACGCATCCCCTCTTCCAATACCGGATGGTAAATGGGCATAGCCAAAACCTGTGTCGCAGTCAGCTCCTGACTGATAGCCAAAGCTAACGTATGAACCATATGTTCAGCCGCAGGACAAACCATTTCAGCACCAAGAATTTTGCCTGATTGTTTATTCAGATAAATACGCATCAATCCCTTATTTCGTTGTGCCGCCCTGGCACGACCTTGATCGGCATAATCCACTTCACCAATAACAATATCCTGCTCATCAAGCTCTGCGTAGGATAAACCGACCATCGCACTACCCGGCTCACTGAAGACCATACTTAAGGGAGTACGGCGACAATAGGCATTAACGCCTTCACTCAATACATTGTGACCGGCTATGCGTCCTTCATCGGCGACTTCATGCAATAGCATTTTATCCGCACTGGCATCTCCGGCAATAAAGACCGCTGTGCCTTCAACCTGGGTGGTATTTGGGTTAATTTCAGGCATGCCTTTGTCATCAAGGGCAACGTCTAGTCTATTCAATCCCATACCATCAAGATTAGGCCGACGACCTACGGCGACCAGAACCTGGTCAACCTCTATTTCAATATGCTCACTGACTACTTTCACGCCATTTTCTGTTTCTACAAGCTCTGCTTTGGCGTCAGTGTAGACATCAAACTCTTCCGTCAAAGCTTGCTTTAAGGCATCACTGACTTTTTTGTCCGTCAGCCCCGCTAATAATGATTCTGCACCAAACGCTGTCACTTTGATGCCCAATCGTGACAAGGCCTGAGCCATTTCAATACCAATTGCCCCAAGACCTATTACCGCTATTCTGGATTTCAGGTTTTTTTGTTCAAACAGGGTATTTGTCGTCAGTATTTTTTCGGCACCTATCTGCTCCCAGTCAGCTGGCACGATAGGTCTGGAACCGGTGGCGATAATAATTTTTTTTGCGCTTATTAACTGATCATTGACGCTGATCGTATTGGGCCCCGTAAGACAAGCTCGCCCTGTAATGACTTTATCTTCAATATCACGAATGGATGATAAGGTGCTCGATACAAAATAATCTCGCAGATGACGGACCCGCTCGAATACCGCAGCGATATCAATCGTCAGTTGGTCCGCGTGTTGAATACCGAACTCAGCAAAGGTATGGCGGTGATGATACGCATTTGCTGCTTCAATAAGCAGCTTGGAAGGCATACAGCCGACCCGGGCACAGGTGGTGCCATACTCGCCTTCATTAATTAACAAAAAATCATCGGTTTCCTTCTGTACTTGTTTGAGGGCCGCTAAGCCGGCTGTACCTGCCCCAATGATAATGACATCGGTCTGAGTTGATTTTGTCATGCTTGTCCTTTTGGAGCTATGTTTATTAGTCTTCGATCCTAAACCCGACTTTAATCGTGACCTGCCAATATTTCACACCATCGTTTTCAATATAGCCCCGAGTCTCGATGACCTCAAACCAGTGCATATGTTTAACACTCTCACTGGCTTTTTTGATGGCATTTTGAATGGCCTGATCTGAGCTTTCACTGGAACTACCGGTTAATTCAATCAATTTGTATGTATGTTCACTCATCACTCGCTCCTTTGCGTGTCAGAAATATCGTTTTAAGCCATCATAAAACCTAAAACCCGACATTACCAGAAATGTGCTATATCACATTAAACAAATGATTTTTCTATCTTTTGCTGTTGCAGGATTGTATAATATGCCGTTTATCATCCCGCTCCTCAGTTTTGCGTTCAAAACTGACATTCACAGGTTTTTGCATGTCCACAGAACAACTTGACTCGATCCCCTCATTTAGTGAGTTGGGTATCGCTCCCGCTATTGTCAAAGCAATTAAAGAAGCCGGTTACGAAACACCGTCACCCATTCAAGCACAGAGTATCACGCCGTTATTAGAAGGTCGTGACTTGCTTGGTCAGGCCCAAACCGGTACAGGTAAAACTGCCGCGTTTTCTCTGCCTCTATTAAGTCGTTTAAATGATCGTCAAAAGACACCTCAAATTCTGGTGCTCACTCCAACACGTGAGTTAGCTATTCAAGTCGCCGAAGCCATGCAAGGCTATGGCCGTCACATGAAAAACTTCCATGTGTTACCCGTTTATGGTGGCCAAAGCATGGGCATTCAACTTCGTCAGTTACAACGTAGCCCACAGGTCATCGTAGGTACACCTGGCCGTATTCTTGATTTGATTCGTCGTGGTAAATTGCCACTTGAAGATCTGAAAGCGCTGGTATTGGATGAAGCTGATGAAATGCTACGCATGGGCTTTATTGATGATGTTGAAACCATCCTGAAAGAAACACCAGAAAACCGTCAGGTTGCTCTGTTTTCGGCAACAATGCCAAAACCTATTCACCGGGTAGCTCAACGTTATCTGAAAGATCCAGTTGATGTGCACATTAAGTCAAAAACATCGACGGTAGACACCATCACACAACGCTACTGGCAAGTGACTGGCTTACACAAGCTTGATGCGTTAACCCGTATTCTGGAAGTCGAAGATTTTGATGGCATGATCATCTTTGTCCGCACTAAAAATGCGACAGTGGATCTGTCGGAAAAACTGGAAGCACGTGGTTATGCCAGTTCACCATTAAACGGTGATATGAATCAGGCCTTACGTGAAAAAACCATTGAAAGAATGAAAGCCGGCAAAATTGATATTCTGGTTGCTACCGATGTTGCCGCACGTGGTCTGGATATCGAACGCATGAGTCATGTCGTCAATTACGATATCCCTTATGACACCGAATCTTACGTTCACCGTATTGGCAGAACAGGTCGTGCAGGTCGTAAAGGTGAAGCGATTTTATTTGTATCACCACGCGAAAAACGCATGTTGAGCGCGATTGAAAAAGCCACCAAGCAAACCATCACCCGTATGCAATTGCCAAGCAGTGAAGATATTGCTGATCGCCGTGTGATGACGTTCAAACAAGAGCTAACGCAAACTATTGAATCTCAGGATTTAGCCTTTTTTGAAAATCTGATTCGCCAGTACCAGGAAGAACATAATGCGGATCCGATTGAAATGGCGGCAGCCTTAGCATTTCAGGTACAAAAAACACGCCCACTGAATCCTCCGGTTGTTCATTCAGAACGTAAACAACCCAGAGAACGAGTTGAGCGCGCTGAACGTGGCGATCGTCCTGAAAGAGCGAATCGTGGTGAACGTGGTATGCGTTCAGAAAGACCACCGAGAGCAGAACGTAGCCCTCGTCGTCAGGCTTCTCATCAGGCTGAAGAAGGTATGAAAACATACCGAATCGAAGTCGGCACAGAACAGAATGTTGAACCTAAACATATCGTTGGCGCTATCGCCAATGAAGCCGGTATGGATAGTCGCATGATTGGCCGTATTACGATTAATCAGGATCATAGTCTGGTTGATTTACCTGATGGTATGCCAAAAGATATTTTTCAGCATTTAAGAAAAGTCTGGGTCAACAATAAACAGCTTGAAATTAGTCTTCCTGATGGAGATGGTGACACTGCTGCAGTTAGAGCAGAGAGAAAACCTCGTCATGTTGGATTACCAGCCTCTAGCAAAACAAAAAAACGTCCAGCCATAGCTGCGAAAAAGCAAAGAAAAGCGAATCGCGACTAAGCTAAAAAACACGCATTAAAAGCCCGCGTATGTCTGACATGCGCGGGCTTTTTTTATGGCATTAACTCACTCACTTCCGCAAACAATTCACTCATGCCACAATAGCGCTATGCTAAATATCATCTGGATGGCTTTTTTCCTTATCGCCTTTATTGTCGCACTGATTAAATTACTGGTGCTGGGCGATCAATTGATATTTACCCAACTGATGCAAGCCATGTTTGAGCTGGCTAAAACTGCCTTTGAAATAGCTCTAGGGCTTACTGGCGTGCTGGCTCTATGGCTAGGTATTATGAAAATTGGCGAACGCAGCGGCTTTATACAATTACTGACCTATGCACTGACACCATTATTTCAACGCCTGATGCCTGATGTTCCCAAAAACCATCCTGCTATTGGTGCCATGGTAATGAATATCTCTGCCAATGCGCTGGGCTTAGATAATGCGGCCACACCTCTTGGCATCAAAGCCATGAAAGAATTGCAGAAACTAAATCCGTTCAAAAATACCGCCAGTAATGCGCAAATACTGTTTCTGGTGATTAATACCTCCGCCGTCACCTTATTTCCTGTGACCATATTTACCTATCGGGCACAGATGGGAGCAGCTAACCCAACCGATGTTTTTATTCCCATTCTGATAGCCACCTATATCTCTACCTTGGTGGGATTACTCAGTGTGGCCTGGGTCCAAAAAATTAACCTTCTGGATCGTATTGTGCTGGCCTATCTTGGCGGTTTCACAGCCGTCGTTTTTAGCTTGTTATTCTACTTTTCAAACCTACCGCAACAAGAGATGGTGAACCAGTCATCGTTAATCAGTAATGTGATTCTATTTTCCCTGGTGATTGTCTTTATCACTGCTGCATGGATAAAAAAAGTAAATGCCTATGATGCTTTTATTGAAGGGGCAAAAGAAGGTTTTGAAACTGCCGTCACCATCATTCCCTATCTTGTCGCTATGCTGGTAGCCATTGGCGTTTTTCGGGCCAGTGGGGCAATGGAGATGTTGGCTGAAGGATTACGTCATCTAGTGCTTAGTCTCGGCCTGGATGATCGTTTTATAGAAGCATTACCCACCGCATTAATGAAACCCTTCAGTGGCAGCGGTGCCAGAGCCATGATGATTGATACCATGCAAACCTATGGTGCCGACTCATTTGCTGGACGACTATCTTCCATTGTTCAAGGCAGTACGGAGACGACCTTTTACGTGCTTGCCGTCTACTTTGGTTCTGTTGGTATCAAGCATATTCGCCACGCTATTGGCTGTGGACTTGCCGCAGATTTTGCCGGAATTTTAGCGGCTATCACTGTGGCCTATTGGTTTTTCGGCTAATCAGAAAAAAAACATACCTTAACAGCAAAAGTTTGCTAAATTTTGCTGCCTGTTCAACCCCTTACCTCAATGGAACCAGCGGTCATCTGACTTTTAAGCTCTCCATCTAAAGTAATCGGTCTGTTTATTTGTCCGCTTGGAGATTACATGCTTGAAGGCGTTAGTTCATCCCACAGAAGCCACCTATGATCATATTGCTGATGCCATAGCAGATAAAGGCTATTGCGTCCTGCCACAACTTCTCCCTGCTAATTTGAATAATGCATTACAACAACGTGTAATGAATCTGGATGATGAAGACTTCAGACGTGCTGGTATTGGTCGTGAACAGGACTTTCAGTTGAATAACGCTATTCGTCGTGATGAAACCCGTTGGCTAACTCTGGACAATAAGATTGATAAAACTTACCTCGACCAAATGGCCGAGTTTCGTCTGGCTATAAACCGACGTTTGTTTATGGGCTTATTTGATTATGAAGCTCATTATGCCCATTACGCGCCCGGTGCTTTTTATAAAAAACATGTTGATGCCTTTAAAGGTGAATCTAACCGGGTATTAACTACGGTGTTGTATCTCAACCCAGAGTGGCGGGAAGAAGATGGCGGACAGTTATTAATCTATGCACCAGGCTCAGACGCGGTGATTGAAACAGTTAATCCAAATTTTGGCTGCTTTGTCATTTTCCTTAGCGAGCAGTTTCCACACGAAGTAGCCAAAAGCTACCGAGATCGCTACAGTATTGCAGGTTGGTTCCGATTACTTGATCCCCTACAAGCACCTTTAATATGACAACACTTTTCGACATTCTTCAGTTAGGCCATCCGATATTACGTCACCCTACTGAAGAGGTTGAAGATATTTTGAATCCAGCCTTCCAGTCTCAATTAGATGAATTGATGGATTTTGTGATAGAAAAAGGTGGCATGGGGATAGCCGCACCCCAAGTCGGTATTTCGCAGCGTTTTTTTATCATGTCCTCCCATCCAAATGTTCGTTACCCCTATGCGCCGGATGTACCCGCTTTTTTTGTTATTAATCCAGAAATCATTTCTACCTCAGACACACAGGAAAAAGACTGGGAAGGCTGTCTCAGCTTACCCGGTATTCGTGGTCTGGTGCCTCGGTATACTCAGATTCAGGTTCGCTATCAAACCCGCCAGGCTGAATGGGTTGAAACTCACTATGATGATTTCTTAGCCCGCGTGTTTCAGCATGAGTTCGATCACTTGCACGGACATGTGTTTCTTGATCGGGTCGAGTCGACTTACGATGTGATGATGGAACAGGAATGGCAAAAGCAAATCGTCGAAAAAAGAAAAGGCTGAAACAACTATGGGACAAAAGTTTGATGCGTTATCTGACCGTTTAATAGAGTTTATTCAGCAACAACAACTCTTTTTTGTTGGTACCGCAACAGAAGACAGCCGAGTGAATATATCGCCAAAAGGTATGGACTCACTTCGCGTATTAACGCCAAATAGACTCATATGGCTCAATGTGACTGGCAGTGGCAATGAGACAGCAGGACATATCCAGCAACACCCCAGAATGACCATTATGTTTTGTGCATTTAATGGTAAACCAATAATCTTACGACTTTATGGTACTGCCAGCGTGATTTATCAAAATGATAAAGAATGGAATGAATTATTCCCTTTATTTGATCCACTACCGGGTGCCCGACAAATATTTGATCTAAACATTGATTTAGTCCAAACCTCATGTGGTATGGCTGTACCTTATTTTGACTATCAAGGTGAGCGTGAGCAGCTCAATAACTGGGCAGAGAAAAAAGGTGATGCAGGAATTGAAGACTATTGGCGTGAAAAAAATAGCAAAACAATTGATGGCATCGCCACACATATTGAAGATAAGAATTTAAGCTAAATCATGCTCGACTATACTGAATATACAAAATTCCTGGTGTCATTAATCGCCATTGTTAACCCTTTGGGTATCATTCCAATTTATATCAGCCTCACGGCGGACTATAGTATGGCTGAGCGTGCAAAGATTGCACGTACGGTTATTATTGCCGCCACAACTATTCTTTTAGTCACCGTTTTTTTAGGCCAATGGATTTTAGAGTTTTTTGGTATCAGTATTAATTCATTTCGCGTTGGTGGCGGCATTCTGCTGTTACTGATGGGGATTGGCATGCTTCACAATACCAGTAAAGGCTTAAAACAAAATCACGAACTGGCACAACAGTCTGGAGAGTCAATTGCAGTCGTGCCTCTTGCCATGCCGCTACTCGCCGGTCCTGGTGCTATCAGTACTGTAATTATTACCGCTTATAAAGGACATGGTATCGCCCATTACAGCCTGGTTGCCTTGGATATTGTCTTACTTGGCTTGCTGTTATGGATTTTATTACTGCTCATACCCTGGATAGCACGCCGTATGTCAAGTAATGGTATTAACATTGCCACACGTATCATGGGGCTTATCCTCACCGCCATTGCAGTAGAATTTATTGCTAATGGTTTAAAAGGTCTGTTCCCTGCTCTGGCAGGTTAACGAGAGCTTACTGGCGGTCATTAAAGAAGCTTTTCACCTGCTGCACAATAAGCTCAGGTTTAATATCCATACAGGCAAATGGTGTATCCAAATGACACTCACTTTGTGCACAGTACTGACAATCGATATGTTTTTCAGCTGAAATTTCTGCTCCCAGAATAGAGGGAGGCAAAGGCCCGGTGATCATATAAGAAGGACAAGCAACCAGCTTCGCTAACCACTGTGTCGCAGTCGCAACAGTAATTAATAAATCGGTTTTAGCTAGACGCCCCAGCGTGACATCCATACTCACTTCACCATTAAACTCGCCCCAGACATAATAGCCTTCATCTTCCAATAAACGCATGAGTTCATCTTTATAGGGATATTGTTTACTGGCAACGCGACCAGATGTGGATAAAGCAATAATTCTTTGATGCTCGCTGGATGGAAAACTCACCGTTTTATCAAAGTTATCTAAGGAAATATCGATAGTTTCAGGGAACTGACAACAGTGATTTAAGTAAAACTGTGGATAATCCATTTCAGCGAATTCAGGCTTATCCCACCAGCGGTCAAACCATTGGGGCATATTAGGAAAGGTACTTTCTATGTATTGCCAGGGTTGTTTTACATATGACTGCTGAATATCAAAGCTAAGCAATGAGGAAAAAAGCTCTTGCATCGATATTTCCAGATAATTGCCCAGTACCGGCAAGCCCATATCTTTAAGACATCTGGCCAGCACACAAGGCATAAACCACGTATCAAGATTAATGATCTGATCGTATTGCTCGTAAGCAAGATATTCTGCCAAATCAATAAATCGGGGTAAGGCTTCCTGCATTTCAGACGGCCACTGCTCTGAAGTCACCATATGGACTTTATCCACTTCTGGCATCAACCCCATCAGTTCTGCGCCGACATTAAATGTCATCACATCCAGCTCAGCATCAGGATAACGTTGCCGCATTATCTTTGCTGCAGGCAATAATATTGACGCCACATCACCTAAGCCCATCATCCTTAATAACAAGATTTTCATATCCGTCTTCTTCTAATTAAGAAAGTTAATATTAACAATCCTATAAGACCTGTGGGTGAATAAGTTTTAGTGGGACAACAGCGACAAACAATAAGACCTGTCTGAAAACTTAGGTGCCGAACATCCTGCCAACTTGCTGTGTCAACTCGGTTGAACGGTTAGGGTTTCGTAATGCTGTCATCACTAAGTCACGCATACCGGGCATAAACATTAAATCTGCCAGGATATGACTAAAGCCTTCGTAATCAGCTTCATTGATAGCGAGTTTTTCAACAAATAGTTGGCACAGCTCCGGCGTCTCAAGCACTTTCCAGCAACGTCCTGCAATAACAGCCAGTACTTCGATATGGCGGCTGACATCAGACATAAGCACTTGCTTAACCATGCTTTCGACTATGCCTTGAGCAGAGCTATTTGAAACCGCTCGTAAACAGGCACAAATTTCTGTCATATCCGGCTGATTCTGCTCTAACTCATTTTTAAGCCGCCATTGCAGAGCTTCCACCATATTGTTTGCAGGCTCAGCATTTTCCATAAAGGAAGTCAGCATATGAAATGGCTGTGCAGGCAATTGCGGCAGGATTGATATTAGTGCTTTTGTCAGCGCTTTATCATCGGTTCTGACAGCGACATCAGCAACACCCTGCATGCCCAGTACCTGCCAATTATCAAACGCTTTTTGTCCGGTAAAGTAGTTATAGGCAGCATCATAAAATGATGATGGTTTCAGGCTCAGATTTTTTGTTGCCTGAGCATTAAATGCTGCCATGCGATCTTCGCGTGGATTAAAACTATAAGGACTGTCTTTTAAGGCGCCTTCAATATAATTGCCATCTGCAGCCGCCAGTAAACACTCACCGACTCTATCCAAAACCATCACCAGAAACTCATCACGAGCAGCCTGGATCAATAAACCCTGTTCATCAAGCGGGAACTTGAGAAACCAGACATAGTGTCTATCGGTAAATTGTGGATGCCAAAAAATAATGCCAAACAGAGCGGTACGTTGAAATGGAAAGGGATAAGGCACTTCAGCCGCTTCAAAACGTGTAAATTTCTTAGCGCTAAGTTTGGTGACTCTACGGCCCATATCAAAGACACGATAATGGGCGCCACTCTGCTCCAAAAACTCGCTCAGGGTGGTAATAGTATTTTCGCTCATTTATTGCTCTAACTTAGGTGCGATACTCTGCGTTAATTTTTACGTAGTCGTAAGAAAAATCACAGGTCCAGACTTGATCGTATGCAGCACCACGATCCAGTTTTACAGTAATAACAATCTCAGCTTCAGACATAACTGCCTGACCTTTTTCTTCGGTATAGTGACTTTCAGGTTGACCAGATTCAACGATACAGACATCACCTATAAAAATAGATACGCCTGATAAATCAAAATCCACTAAACCACTGCGACCAACAGCTGCTAATATTCGACCCCAGTTAGGGTCAGAGGCAAATAATGCAGTTTTTACTAATGGCGAGTGAGCAATGGTATAAGCCACTTGTCGGCATTCTTCCTGGCTTTGCCCCTGTTCAACATTGATCGTAATAAACTTGGTAGCGCCTTCGCCATCACGCACAATCGCTTGAGCCAGGTAACGACACACATCATTAAGCGCCTTCTGTAAGGCTTCGCCTTCGTCAGAAGTAATCTGGGTAATTTTGCTATTGCCAGCCTGTCCGGTTGCCATCAACACACAAGCATCATTGGTCGAGGTATCACCATCCACCGTGATTCGATTGAATGATTGCCCCATTGCGTTATTAAGCATTGTCTTTAATACCGCAGAGTCGATGTTGGCATCAGTCGCGATATACGCCAGCATAGTGGCCATATCAGGCCGGATCATGCCTGATCCTTTTGATATGCCTGTGATAGTAATTGTTTTATCAGCAAGCTGTAACTGAACAGATTTTGCTTTTGCAATGGTATCTGTCGTCATAATGCCTTGTGCAGCAGCCAGCCAATTATCCTCAGACAAATGGTTATACGCTTCTGGCAATACAGCACTGATTTTATCGACTGGTAGCGGCTGGCCTATAACGCCTGTTGAGAAAGGTAAAACACTGGCTTGATTCACATCCGCCACATCGGCAACAGCCTGACAACATGACTTGGCTGCTAACATGCCAGCATCACCGGTACCTGCATTCGCATTACCAGAATTGATCAGCAGATAACGTGGCGATTCACTGTTTTGGTGTTGTTTAGCAACGATAACAGGTGCTGCGCAAAACGCATTTTTTGTATAGACAGCAGCCGTTTGTGTACCTTCCGCCAGTTCAAGCAAAACAACATCTTGTCTACCGGGCTTTTTTATCCCGGCACTGGCTGTGGCAAGCCGGATACCTTTAACGGGTAATAAATCTTCTTCATTAGGTGCTGACAAATTGACTGCCATTAACTAATCGCTCCGTGACACTGTTTAAACTTCTTACCACTTCCACAAGGACAAGGATCATTACGGCCCACTTTATTACCTTCACGTGTGTAAGGCTGATGTGCGGCTAAATCTTCTTCTTGCTGATTCTCTTCGCTGGCTAATTGCTCAGCCTGCGCATGTTGATATTCCATTTCAGCTGTTTGCCGACGTTGTTCTTCAACAGCTTCTACATCTTCTTCTGCACGAACTTGAACGCGTGAAATCAGCTTGATGACCTCATGCTTAATATTGTCTAACATGGCTTTAAACAGGCTGAATGACTCACGTTTATATTCTTGCTTAGGATCTTTTTGCGCATAACCACGTAAATTAATACCTGTACGTAAATAATCCATTTGAGCCAGATGATCTTTCCACTGAGAATCTAAGGTTTGTAGCATGATGGCTTTTTCAAAATGGCGCATCAACTCTTCACCAACCGTCTGTTCTTTATGTTTGTAGGCTTTTTCAGCTTCTTCTACGATGCGTTCACGTAATGATTCTTCATGCAGAGAATTATCTTGTTCCAACCATTCTTTAACAGGCGCTTCTAAAGCAAACTCTTCCCGTAATGCTTCTTCAAGACCAGCTATATCCCATTGCTCATCTATGCTGTTAGGCGGAATATATAAACTGATGACATCATTAATCACGCTACTACGCATTGATGTGATGGTTTCTGACACATCATCAGCCGCCATCAGTTCATTACGTTGCTCATAGACAACTTTACGCTGATCATTTGCAACATCATCAAACTCGAGTAATTGTTTACGAATATCGAAGTTATGACCTTCTACTTTACGCTGAGCATTTTCAATGGCACGAGACACCCAAGGATGCTCAATCGCTTCACCCTCTTCCATGCCCAATTTCTGCATCAAACCAGCCATACGCTCAGAGGCAAAAATACGCATTAAATTATCTTCAAGCGATAAGTAAAAACGTGTTGAACCTGGATCACCCTGACGGCCAGAACGTCCACGTAACTGGTTATCAATACGACGCGACTCATGACGCTCTGTACCGATGATATGTAAACCACCTGCAGCTAACACCGCTTCGTGGCGGTTCATCCACTGCTGACGAATGGTTTGTTTTTGTTCTTCACTTGTCTCTTCGGAAAGTGCTTCTAATTCAGCTTCCAAGCTACCACCCAGTACAATATCTGTACCACGGCCCGCCATATTCGTTGCAATAGTAACTGCCGAAGGCATACCGGCATTAGCAATAATATGTGCTTCTTTTTCGTGGAACTTCGCGTTGAGCACTTCATGTGGAATTTTTGCTTTTTTAAGCAAACTATGAAGGTATTCTGAACTTTCAATTGATGCCGTACCCACCAACACAGGCTGACCACGTTTTACACACTCTTTTACATCTTCCAGAATAGCGTCGTACTTTTCTTTTGCCGTGAGATAAATACGATCCGCTTCATCTTTACGTAGCATTTCTTTATGTGTCGGAATAACCACCACTTCCAAACCATAAATAGACTGAAGCTCATAAGCTTCAGTATCGGCAGTCCCTGTCATACCTGATAGTTTGTTATACAAACGGAAGTAGTTCTGGAAAGTAATTGACGCTAATGTTTGATTCTCATTTTGAATCTTCACATTTTCTTTAGCTTCAACGGCTTGATGCAGGCCTTCAGACCAACGACGTCCCGGCATACTTCTACCGGTAAATTCGTCAACGATAACAATTTGGTTATCTTGAACAATATAATCGACATCTCGTTGAAACAGTACATGCGCACGCAGCGCCGCAGTTACGTGATGCATCAGACCAATATTCGTCGCATCATATAAGCTGGCATCGGCAGATAACAAACCGATATCAGTCAGCATTGATTCAATTTTTTCGTGGCCAGATTCGGTGAAGTGAACCTGCTTATTTTTCTCATCCAGAGTGAAATCACCAGGCACAGTGACATCGTCACCTTCACCCTCTTGCTTGCTCAAGCTAGGAATGAGTGTATTAATTTTTTGATATAACTCGGAGCTATCTTCAGCGGGACCAGAGATAATCAGCGGTGTCCTGGCTTCATCGATTAGAATCGAGTCAACTTCATCGATAACAGCAAAATGTAATTCTCGCTGAACCTTCTCTTCCAGACGGAAAGCCATATTGTCACGCAGGTAGTCAAAACCAAACTCATTATTCGTACCGTAAGTGATATCGCTGTTATAGGCTTCACGGCGTTCATCATTGCCTAAACCACCAACAATAACGCCTGTTGTCAGTCCGAGAAATCCATACAGTTTGCCCATCTGGGTGGCATCACGTTTTGCCAGGTAATCATTGACCGTGATGACATGAACCCCCTTACCTTCAAGTGCATTCAAATAAACAGCAAGCGTAGCCACCAGGGTTTTACCTTCACCGGTTTTCATCTCTGCGACTTTGCCATCATTCAGCACCATACCGCCGATCAACTGCACATCGAAATGACGCATACCGAGAACACGTTTACTGGCTTCACGTACTACGGCAAAAGCTTCGGTCAGTAAATCATCAGTGCTCTGCCCATCGGCAAGGCGTTGTTTAAATTCTTGGGTTTTAGCTTGTAATGCCGGGTCATCAAGTTGCTCTATTTCGGTTTCAAACTTGGCAATCTCATCTATGTACTTACGCATTTTCTTTAATACGCGCTCGTTACGACTACCAAAAATCTTACTGAAAAACTTGCTAACCATTTTTTCGCCTTACACTGTGTTGACTACGGCGTGAACACCGATAAAAAAAGTAATGAATTTGTGATTATAACGCGGACAAAGTCAGCGTTTGTAGATCACACTGTTTCATGTGGAGACTTCCCACGGATAAAACAAGAGCTAAAAAGAATTTACTTGATAAAACTATAGGGATTGATATGTTTACCGTCACGTAAGACTTCATAATGGACGTGTGGTCCAGTTGAACGTCCGGTAGATCCCATTAATGCGACAACTTCACCTTTACTTACACGTACGCCCTTGCTGACTTTAATAGTTTTATTATGTGCATAACGCGTGACGTAACCATTGCCATGATCGATTTCGACTAAACCGCCATAACCACCACGCTCACCTACCCAACTTACAATACCGTCAGCAACAGCCATCACCGGACTACCCTCTTTTGCAGCAATATCAATACCTTCATGAAAGGTTTTTTTACCATTAAAAGGATCGATACGGTTCCCATAAAATGAGGATACCCAACCATTCTTAACTGGTTTACCTTCAGGAATACCAGCTGCAATGTTTTCTTTTGTGATCAGGTATTCTTCCAGTGCACTGAGCGTATCACTCTGACCACGTAATTGGCTGGAAAGTTGTTGTATACCACGATCTAATGCTTCACTGCTTAGCGGTGAACCATCATGCTCAATACCGCCCTGGCCAGGATGTTCTTCCAGAGAAAAATCTTCTGTATCAAACCCCGCAATTTGCGCTAAACGTTCACTAAACATCTTCAGACGAATTGTCTCCGCCTGCAAGCCACCTAATTGCTTTGCATAAAATTCTTGTAAATTTTCTTCTTGATTTTTGCTAACCAGATTCTGATTAGTATCTGTTGGTATTGAAGTTGAGGAGAGAAGAGGAACAGGAAGAGGGGTTTCTATAACACGGTCGGTATAAAGCCATTTAGCGAGGCTATAACTGCTCACACTGATTAAACAAGTCAACATCAGCATGAGTATCAATAACGTCGATCGCGTCAAATGCCAATGCTTATGGGTCTTGCTGTTTGAGGATATAATGATAACCTGCATTGTTATCCTTTTTCAGTCACTTAAATATGTCAAAAAAACCTGAGCGCATTAACGAAGTCTATCAACATGATAACCAGATGAAATGGTTATCAATTCGCGCCCAAAAACTCAACAAGCTTAACACCATTTTGCAAAAAAGCCTGCCTTTAAAATTTAGTAATCATTGTATATTGGCAAACATCACTGAAGACAGCATTATCATCCTCACCGACAAGGCCAATTATGCGAGCCTGTTGCGCTTTCAGGCGGCCTTTATCTGCAGTACTTTATCAGCACATTTACCTAAACCAATCAAAAAACTTGAGGTAAAAGTCAGACCGCAATCTGAACCTCTCAAGCAAAAAACACTT
This sequence comes from Methylophaga sulfidovorans, assembly GCF_900114205.1. Lineage (GTDB taxonomy): Bacteria > Pseudomonadota > Gammaproteobacteria > Nitrosococcales > Methylophagaceae > Methylophaga > Methylophaga sulfidovorans. Next base: position 62,438 of record NZ_FOSH01000008.1, on the reverse strand, counting down.
CCAAATACACTTCGTGTTTCAGCAAAAACAGCAGACCTTCTCGAAAGTACAGCTGCTGAAATGCAAGACGGCCCGTTAAAGGCCGCCTTGAATAAATTAGCTAAACGTCAAACCAAGCAAAATAATTAACTAGAGATAGAAGCTGCAGGTCGACTGAAAAGAATGGGGGCATCTTTATCGTCTTCAAAGCTTACTAACTCCCAGGCATCTTCCTGAGCTAATAATTTCCGCAACAGCTTGTTATTTACTTCATGGCCTGATTTATGACCTTTAAATGCGCCAATCAGACTATGTCCAAGTAAATATAAATCGCCAATGGCATCTAATACTTTATGACGAACAAACTCATCTTCATAACGTAAGCCATCTTCATTTAAGACACGGTAATCATCAACCACAATGGCATTATCCATACTGCCACCTAATGCCAGATTATTTTCGCGTAGCTTTTCGATATCCTTCATAAAACCAAATGTTCGAGCTCTACTAACTTCACGGACAAACGATGTGGAGGAGAAATCAACATCAACTTGTTGGGGACGTCCAGTAAAAGCAGGATGCTCAAAATCGATCGTGAAAGACACTTTGAAGCCATCAAATGGCTCAAACTTAGCCCATTTATCACCATCTTCCATCATCACTGGTTTTTTGATACGAATAAACTGTTTCGCAACATTCTGCTCTTCAATGCCCGCTGACTGCACCAAAAAAACGAATGGACCGGCACTACCGTCCATAATAGGTACTTCAGCAGCATTTAAATCAATATAGGCATTGTCTATACCCAATCCGGCAAAAGCCGACAATAAATGCTCTACTGTAGAAACCCGCTGACCATGTTCTATCAGCGTAGTAGATAAAGCCGTTTCACCGACATTCTCAGCTTTCGCCTGAATTTCGACAACCGGATCTAAATCTACTCTACGAAAAATAATGCCTGTATTAGGGGCGGCAGGTCGCAGGGTCAGATAAACCATCTCACCACTATGCAAACCGACACCGGTCGCACGAATCACATTCTTCAATGTTCGTTGCTTTATCACGGTGTTTTACCCCCTTAAACAGTTACAGATCAAAGCATAATATCACAAGCAGAATATCAGCAGCTACACTAAATTAATCAGCCTGACGACGCAGGAAAGCTGGAATATCCAGATAATCCATATTGACATCACCATTGGCAACTTGTTTCTGCTGACTATCTTTGCCGTTACGAATTACCGTTGGTTCATCATAATCAATTTCAACTGGCTTTTTGACAATCTCAATTTGCGGTGCCGTTTCTTCAGGTGCTTTTGCAACAGCAGCTCTCGGTGCGCCTAAACCAGTTGCTACAACTGTGACTCTCAACTCATCTGTCATATCAGGGTCAATAACAGTTCCTACAACAACTGTAGCGTCGTCTGAAGCAAATTCTTTAATGGTGTTACCCACCTCTTCAAATTCACCGATACTCATATCCAGGCCAGCTGTAATATTGACTAACACACCACGAGCACCTGCTAAATCAACATCTTCCAACAGTGGGCTTGAAACCGCGAGTTTCGCTGCTTCACGTGCACGATTCTCACCTTTTGCATGACCGGTTCCCATCATTGCCATACCCATTTCAGACATGACGGTTCTTACGTCAGCAAAGTCGACGTTAATCATACCTTCACGTGTAATTAACTCAGCAATACCTTGTACAGCACCTAATAAGACATCATTCGCTGATTTGAACGCATTCAGTAAGGTCATATCCTTACCTAATACTTTCAATAATTTTTCGTTAGGAATCGTGATCAGTGAGTCAACATGTTGTCCTAACTCTTCGATACCTGCTTGCGCAATTTTCATACGCTTGGCACCTTCGAATGGGAAAGGCTTCGTGACCACGGCCACGGTCAAAATACCCATTTCTTTCGCCACTTGAGCAACAACAGGTGCAGCACCTGTTCCAGTACCACCGCCCATACCAGCGGTAATAAACACCATATCAGCACCATCAATCACTTCCATGATGCGCTCTCTGTCTTCCAATGCTGCCTGACGACCTACATCAGGATTAGCACCCGCACCCAGACCTTTGGTGATATCGCCACCAAGTTGTAACTGGGTAGTGGCTGAACTTTTACGTAATGCTTGTGCATCCGTATTCGCACTGATGAAATCCACCCCTTCTATTTGGTTGATGACCATATGCTCAAGCGCATTACCGCCACCACCACCAACACCAATCACTTTAATGATGGCATTCTCACTGTATGTATCAATTAATTCAAAAGTCATAACTTCTCCCCCAAAAATAATTTGTAAAACAAACTGCTCAATTACTCAGCTTAAAAATTCCCTTGGAACCAGCTTTTCATCCTTGCCAGCATGCCTTTTAAGCCGTCACTTACTTTAATTTCACCATGCCCTGGGGCATGCTCCTGATTGCCGAATAACAGCAACCCAACACCTGTTGCATGAATTGGGTTTCGTACCACATCCACAAGTCCCCCGACGTGTTGTGGCACTCCCAAACGCACAGGAAGGTGGAAGACCTCTTCAGCAAGCTCAATAGCGCCTTCCATTTTCGAACTACCACCTGTCAGCACAATGCCGGCAGCCAGTAACTCTTCAAACCCACTACGACGCAGTTCAGCCTGAACTAGCATCAATAATTCTTCATAACGTGGCTCAACCACTTCAGCTAATGTTTGTCTAGCAAGCTGACGTGGCGGTCTATCGCCTACGCTCGGCACTTCGATGGTTTCATCTTCTCGTGCCAGTTGTGTTAACGCGCAGGCGTATTTGATCTTGATTTCTTCGGCATATTGCGTCGGCGTTCGTAACGCCACAGCAATGTCATTAGTGACCTGATCACCTGCAATCGGAATCACAGCCGTATGGCGTATAGCACCGTCAACAAATACGGCAATATCTGTTGTGCCCCCACCAATATCCACTAGGCAAACGCCTAATTCTTTTTCATCCTGATCTAATACGGAATAGCTGGATGCCATTTGCTCAAGCACAATGCCATCAACGGTTAATCCGCAACGTTCAATACATTTGGTAATATTCTGTGCCGCACTCACCGCTCCGGTAATCAGATGAACTTTGGCTTCCAAACGTACGCCTGACATACCGATGGGTTCACGAATACCTTCCTGGTTATCAATAATGTATTCCTGCGGTAGCACATGCAGTAACTGCTGGTCACCAGGGAAATGAACCGCACGTGCCGCATCCATAACCCGGTCAAGATCACCTTGTGTGACTTCTTTATCGCGAATAGCCACAGTGCCATGCGAATTCAGGCTACGAATATGGCTACCGGCAATCCCTGCGTAAACAGAATAAATCTGGCACCCAGCCATCAACTCAGCTTCTTCAATCGCACGTTGAATCGACTGTACTGTCGATTCAATATTGACGACGACCCCTTTTTTCATACCTCTGGCCGGGTGAGAGCCAATGCCAATAATCTCGAGCGCATTATCATTTGGACCGGCATCCAGAACGGGAGCAGCGACAATAGCCACTACCTTGGATGTTCCGATATCCAATCCAACGATAAGTTCTCTTTCAGTTCGTTTCGACATCATACTGTTCCATTAAAATCAGGTTGCTGGCCGGATTTCCATACCACTGCCAGCCCATTGGTGTAACGCATATCAATCTCTTTAATCAGTTCTTTAAATGTACCCAAGCCACCGAGATACACCGTGACAAAACGGTCTAAGCGTTCGCCATCATCGGTTCGGCCTAATTTAAGGTGCAGGCCATCTTTAAAATCCACTTGCCAGGCACGACGTTTATCCATGCTCATCTTGATAACGCGTAAACCCAGCACATTCACTTTTTGCTGAATATCGACCAATCGGCGAGACATCATTTCACTCATTCCATCTGGTCCATTAAGCTGAATCAAACCCTCCGGCATCGTTTCCTTACCCGGTTTAAATACCTTGCCTTGCCGGTTAACCAGACCGTCATCATTCCAACGGGCAACGGCTTCTTGTTCAGCCACAATCAGGTGTAGCGTGTCTGGCCAGATACGTCTTACTTGTATCTGTTCTACCCAAGGCAATGTCTCACCAGCTTTTTGAATACTGGCTACATCAACGTTTAAAAAACTGCCTCTGACATAAGGCATAACCGCTTTAACCAATTCATTTCTATCGGTATGAAGCAGGCTGCCATCCACCGTCACATGTTTCACAGGTAAGGTATCTGCTTCTCGCAGATACACACCACCAGCGATTAATACAACAACTAATAACAACGCAGCAGAATGTTTGAACACACTTTTCCATGGTACGGGCGGCCTAGGTTGTTTCACCTTAGGCGCTTGTTGCATCACGGCTCCTTTGCGTTGTTTAGCCATCAGTTCTCATCCTTAAAACTGGTTTCTAAAATACGCCAGACCAAATCATCAAAAGACATTCCAGCCTGCTTGGCGGCCATAGGCACTAAACTGTGATCAGTCATACCGGGCACGCTATTCGCTTCCAGTAAAAACAAATTACCCTGTGTATCACGCATAAAATCAATGCGCCCCCACCCCTTCATATCCAGTGCATTGAAGGCTTTTACAGCGATGTCTTGCATACCTTGTTCAACGTCAGCATCCAAACCACATGGACATAAATACTCGGTATCGTTGGCATGATACTTGGCATCAAAATCATAAAACTCATGTGGCGTTTTTAAACGAATGGCCGGTAAGGCTTCACCATCTAAAATGGCAACGGTATATTCCTCGCCATGTATCCACTGTTCAGCAATAACATCAGCGTCATATTTCAACGCTAAATCAATCGCCTGCTTTAACTCTTCGTGGTCATTGACTTTAGACATGCCAATGCTGGAGCCTTCATTAACAGGTTTGATAATAAGAGGTAGTCCCAATTCAGCCACTAACGCCTTCGTGTCTGTCTGCTCTGTGACAGCAACGAAAATCGCCGTTGGTAAGCCCTGCTGAATCCACGCTAATTTGCTCAGTCGTTTATTCATTGATAAAACAGAGGCAGTAATTGCACTACCGGTATACGGCAGGTTAACTGCCTGCAAGAACCCCTGAATCTCACCATCTTCACCGCCTCGCCCGTGCAATACGATAAAGGCGCGATCAAACTCGCCACTGGCGATCTTCTGACAAATATCAAAGCTGACATCAATACCGTAAGCATCGATCCCTTTACGCTGCAGACCAGCTAATACAGCATTACCACTTATCAGCGAAATCTCACGTTCGGCAGAGCGTCCCCCCATCAATACAGCAACACGACCAAAATCAGCAGCAGAACTTATGCGTTTTGTCATAGCTGCTCTCCGATAATATGTACTTCTGGAATGAGCTTGACGCCGTGCTCTTGCTCCACTCGCTGCTGCACTTCAAAAATCAGTGCTTCAATATCTGCTGCAGTCGCTTCACCGTTATTAACGATAAAGTTCGCATGCTTATCTGAAACACTGGCGCCACCAATAGTGAGTCCTTTCAGACCACTGATTTCAATTAAGCGACCAGAAAAATCGCCTGGTGGATTACGGAATACCGAACCAGCACAGGGTTGGTTTGTGGGCTGACTGTTATTTCTTTTTTTCAATAACTCACGAATCAGTTCAAGCTCGGTATCGCTGTCACCGCGTTCGAACTGCATTTTTGCTGCAACAAACCATTGGTTTTCAGGCAAGCTGACATGGCGATAACGTACATTGAAATCTTCGGCCTGATACTGATGAAGTGCACCCTGTTTATCAATCGTAGTCACTTCGACTACCGAGTCCCATGTTTCCGTACCATGCGCACCAGCGTTCATCGCTAAAGCCCCACCCAAGGTACCGGGAATTCCGGCCCAAAAGGCTGCACCCTTCAAGCCTGCTTTAGCCGCTTGTTTAGCCAGTTTGCTGCAATAGAGGCCCACTTCAGCAGTGATTTCATTGTCCTGAATATCGATCGTTTGTAATGTCCCTGCCGTCACAATCACAGTACCGGTAAAGCCACCGTCCCGAATCAGTAAGTTACTGCCTAATCCCACCCATAAAACGGGCTCATCTTCAGGCAATTGTTGTAAAAATTGTGCCAGGTCATATTTATCTGTAGGGCGATATAGTTGTTTCGCCGGACCACCAACCCGCCACGAGTTATATCGGGATAATGGCTCGTTTAATTTCAATTCACCTTTCAGCGTTTGTGGTAGCGCCATCATTCAGCACCCCCATCATTCAATATCTCAGGCAAAGCTTGCGCCATACGACCAATATCACCGGCGCCTAAGGTCAACAGCACATCACCGTCTTCCAATAAACCTGGTAATAAGGCGTATAACTCCTCTTTGTCTTCTGCGAACACCGGCTCAACCTGACCACGTAAACGGATTGCTCGACATAAACTACGAGAATCAGCACCAGCAATTTTTGCTTCGCCCGCCGGATACACTTCCAATACCACCAACACATCAACACCAGACAACACATGGGCGAAATCTTCAAACAGATCACGTGTCCGCGTATATCGGTGTGGTTGGAACACCAAAACCAAACGATTATTTGGCCAACCGCCGCGTGTGGCCGCCAAAGTAGCGGCAATCTCCGTTGGATGATGACCATAGTCATCAATCAGCATAGCCTGACCTTGTCCGGCTTTGACATGACCTAATAAATTGAAGCGACGACCAACACCATCAAACTTCAATAATGCTTTTTGGCAATCATTGACACTGACATCAAGATTTCGTGCTACAGCCATAGCTGCAGTCGCATTCAGCGCATTATGTAAGCCGGGCATATTAAGCGTTACCGGGAAACTCTGCCCTGAGCGTTTCTCAATAACGGTGAAAAAGCTTTGTCCCTGATGCTGAGTGAGTTCAACTAACTGATAATCAGCTTCGTCATGCTGCCCATAAGTGATAAACGGTCTGGTGACATCAGCCAGTAGTGATTGAATGACAGGATCATCCAGACACAAAACGGCCAGTCCATAGAATGGAAGATGATGAAGAAATTCAATAAATGTCGCTTTTAGCTTGCTGAAATCACCGTCATATGTCGCCATATGGTCTTCATCAATATTAGTTACAACAGCAATCATCGGCTGCAAATAGAGGAATGATGCATCACTCTCATCAGCCTCAGCGACCAGATATCGGCCAGTGCCTAAACGGGCATTACTGCCGGCACTATTCAGCCTTCCGCCGATAACAAATGTTGGATCCAGTTCACCTTCGCTTAATAAGGCCGCAATCAAACTTGTTGTTGTGGTTTTGCCATGTGTACCTGCTACAGCAATGCCATAACTAAAGCGCATCAGCTCAGCAAGCATTTCAGCTCGCGGTACTACAGGGATCAACTGCTCTCTTGCAGCGATTAATTCAACATTATCTTCACTGACAGCAGTGGTTACCACCACCACATCAGCACCTTCAAGATATGATGCGTTATGACCAATCATAATGGTCGCACCTAAACTGCGAAGATGTTTGATCAGACTATTTTCAGCTAAATCACTGCCACTGACCTGATAACCAAGGTTTAACAATACTTCGGCGATACCGCCCATACCTACCCCACCGATACCGATGAAGTGAATATGCTTGACGCGACTTTGCATGGCTGAGGTTAGTCTATCCATTAGCAGCCTCCATACATACGTCTGCGATATAAGCCGCAGTACCAATTTTTGCGACTTGTCTTGCCGCATTTGCCATGTTTAATAACCCATCTCTATCACCATCCAATCGACGGATAGTATTGGCAATCACATCAGCATCTAAGCTTTGATCTGTCATTAAAATGGCCGCATTGGCATCAACCAAAACAGCCGCGTTATGCGTTTGGTGATCATCTACGGCGTAAGGATATGGCACCAGGATAGAGGCAATACCCGCCGCCGCTACTTCGGCCACAGTTAGCGCACCAGCGCGACAAATCACTAAGTCAGCCCATGCGTAAGCTTCTGCCATATCTTCAATAAACTCTTTAACGTTAGCTTCTACACCGGCATCTTTATAAGACTGACGGCAATCATCACTATGTTTGCTACCACACTGATGAATCACTTCCGGACGATGTTCATCTGTGATCTTGGCTAAGGCTTGCGGTACATAGGTGTTTAGCGAGCGAGCGCCCAGACTTCCACCTAGAACCAACAGCTTTAACCGAGCTGTTTTTTCTGTCTGACGAAGATGTGGCATGGGTAAATCTTCAATCGTTTTTCTGACCGGATTACCTACCCACTCAGCATCGATTTTTTTATCAAAACTATTAGGAAAGCCTGTCAGCACCTTGTCTGCTAACTTGGCTAATAAACGATTCGTCAGGCCAGGGATCGCATTTTGTTCATGGATGATTAACGGTTTTCTCATTAACCACGCAGCCAAACCGCCAGGGCCTGAAGCAAAACCACCCAAGCCCATCACCACATCAGGTTTTAACTGACGGATAAGTGAACCGGCTTCCAGAACAGCTTTGACTACTTTGAATGGCGCCATTAACCAACCCAGCGCACCATTTCCACGTAAACCTTTCACTTTAATTTCTGATAATAGATATCCAGCTGCAGGCACTAACTTCGCTTCAATGCCATGAGCGGTACCAATCCAAGACACCTCGACATCTCTCTGACGTAATTCATCAGCTACCGCGAGTGCTGGGAAAACATGTCCACCTGTACCACCGGCCATGATCATGACTCTTTTCATCGTCTGATCCTCGCTGAAGCTTTCTCAGGTATCCGTGTTTCCATATCGACACGGAATAACAGTGCAATAGCAGCACAGACAATCACTAAACTACTACCGCCATAGCTCATCAAAGGCAGTGTCAGACCTTTTGTAGGTAAGGCCCCCATATTGACGCCAATATTGACGCAAGCCTGTAAACCTAACCAGATACCAATTCCATAGGCGATCTGTGCACCAAAAATCTGGCCTGCCTGCTCTGCTGCACGGCCAATAGCCAGGGCTCTCCAGATAAACACAAAGAACAAAGCAATCACGGTTAATGCGCCTGCCAGTCCTAACTCTTCAGCAATAATCGAGTAGAGAAAATCGGTATGTGCTTCTGGTAAATAAAATAATTTCTGCATACTGCTTCCGAGTCCGACACCAAACCAGTCACCACGACCAAAAGCAATTAATGCCTGGGTCAATTGGAAACCACTGCCAAAAGGGTCAGCCCATGGATCCATAAAACTTTGTAAACGTTCCAGACGATAAGGGGCAATCCAGACCAGCATCGCGAACAGTAACCCCATCACACCGATCAATGTGGCAAAGACATCCAGCCTTGCGCCGCCCAAAAACAACATAGCCAATACGGTAGACATAATCACTACCATCGATCCCATATCAGGCTGTAGTAACAGTAACAACGCCGCGACACCCAAAAGGGTAAGCGGTGCTAAGACCTTTAAGAATGAAACGTGTAACTGACCGTGATGACGCTGTAAATAATCAGCGATATAGATAATGGCAAACAGCTTTATTAATTCTGCCACCTGCAAATTGACCGGCCCCAGCGGTAACCAACGAGAGCTACCATTCACTTCTCTACCAATGCCAGGAATTAATACCATGATCAGCATCGCTACACCGGCCATCAACAATTGTGGTGCAATACGCTGCCATACGGCCAAACGGACAGAAATAAATGCCCAGGCCACAGCCAGCCCTATCATCGCAAATGCAAACTGACGAATAAAAAAGTAAAGCGGTTGTTCAAGTCGGCTATCAGCCACCGTGATAGACGCAGAACACACCATCACCAAGCCGATGAACAGTAATGCTCCTGTCGCAAATAACAAGCTTTTATCAAATTGCAGTGATGAATCACTCATGCTGCAATCTCCCTGACGGCTTGCTCAAATGAATTACCACGATCGGCATAATTGCTGAACATATCAAAACTGGCACAAGCAGGTGAAAGCAAAACATTGTCACCTTCACTGGCGATAGATTGTGCGATATTTACCGCATCAGCCATATCATTTGCCTGAATTTGTTCAACCCCAGACGGAATTACTTTTGCAATTTTATCGGCATCAACTCCAATCAAAACAACGGCTTTAACCGACTGTTTTAACACTGGCGTAAGTTCTGAAAAGTCCTGTTCTTTTCCAACCCCTCCGGCAATCAAAATAATATTGCCTGACTCAGCAAGACCATTAATTGCCGCCACACATGCACCAACATTGGTTGCTTTAGAATCATTAAACCAACGAATGCCATTCAGCTGTCTGACTAAACGACAACGGTGTGGCAGTCCTTTATATTCACGCAAGGCAGACAACATAGATGACATCGGTAAAGCCATGGCTGAGCCAAGTGCTAATGCAGCCAAAGCATTCGCAATATTGTGTGAGCCGACGATTTTCATTTGCTCAACAGGAAGTAGTGGATATTCACCTTCCGCCAGCCAGGTTTGGCCGTCAGCTTGCATCAGACCGAAATCAACACCATGGGACTGTTGCAGACTGAATCCGATTGTATTCCGGTCAGCTTGACGCATGCCATTAACAATAGGGTCATCTTGATTAATGACCATGACACCATCGCCATTAAAAATGGTTTGTTTAGCCTGCTGATATGCTTCGAGTGAATCATATCGGTCCATATGATCAGGACTGACATTAAGTACTACTGCAGCAAAAGCATTCAAAGAACGAACCGTTTCTAATTGAAAACTGGATAACTCCAGAATATAAAAATCAGGTGCAGACTCTTCCAGCAAATCCAAGGCAGGTGTGCCTAAATTACCACCGGCTCGTACTACTTTCCCGGCGACCTGAGCCATCAATGCAAGTAATGTGGTTACCGTGCTTTTACCATTAGATCCTGTAATAGCAACCACTGGTGCATCAGCATAACGGGCAAATAGTTCAATATCGCCGACAATCTCAATCCCCGCCTGACGCGCAATTTCAATTTCAGGTAAACGTGGATCAATTCCAGGGCTCAACACAATCAGATCGGCTTTTAATAACCAGTCCTGATCCAGTCCACCCGTTTTAATTAATACCTGTGGATATTCATTCTTTACATCCTGCACCGAAGGCGGATTCTCACGGGTATCCATAATGGCAATACCCAGCGCTCTATTCGCTAAAAACCGCGCACATGACATACCCGTCTGCCCCAGACCGATAATCAGGCAATTTTTGTGTGAAAGACTATTCATGCCGTATGTCATCGTATTTTCAACGTCGCTAAGCCAATCAACACCAGGAACACAGTGACAATCCAGAACCGTACAATAATGCGTGGTTCCGGCCAGCCTTTCAGTTCATAGTGATGATGAATCGGTGCCATAAGAAATACGCGTTTGCCGCGCAGTTTGTATGAGCCCACTTGAATCATCACTGACAATGTTTCGATAACAAACACACCGCCCATGATGAGTAAAACTAATTCTTGTCTGACCAGTACAGCAACGGTGCCTAACGCTGCGCCAAGAGCCAAAGCACCAACATCGCCCATAAAGACTTGTGCTGGATAAGTGTTAAACCAGAGGAATCCCAGTCCGGCACCCACCATTGCTGCACAAAAGACAACAAGTTCACCAGCACTTGGGATATAAGGAATTTGCAGATAGGTAGCAAACTCGAAATGACCACCGACATAACTAAATAAACCTAAAGCAGCTGCTACCATCACCGTCGGCATGATAGCCAGTCCATCTAAACCATCAGTTAAGTTAACTGCATTACTGCTGCCGACAATAACTAAATAGGTCAGCAGCATGTACCAGCCGCCTAAAGGAATAACAATTTCTTTTACAAACGGCACAATCAATTGCGTTTCAGCTGGCACTGTTGTCGTCATGTATAAAAATACAGCTGCACCACCGCCAAACACGGATTGCCAAAAATATTTATATCGGCTGAGCAAACCACGAGGATCCTGACGGACTAATTTAATGTAGTCGTCAACAAAACCAATCAAACCGAAGGCCAGTGTGATAGTCAGAACAACCCATATATAACGATTGCTTAGATTCGCCCACAGTAATGTGCTCACTGCAATAGCGACCAGTATTAGTGCCCCGCCCATTGTAGGCGTACCTTTCTTACTGAAGTGAGATTCAGGACCATCTTGTCTGACAACCTGACCAATCTGCCTGAAACTCAAATGACGGATCATGGTTGGCCCAATAATCAAAGCAATGCCAAGGGCTGTCATCACCCCCAGAATGGCTCTTAATGTCAGGTACTGGAAAACATTAAAACCACTATAAAACTGGCTTAGGTATTCACTTAATAACAGCAGCATTACTGTGCCTCCGCTATTGCATCGGCCAGTTTATCCAATTGCATAAAGCGAGACCCTTTAATTAAACAGGTCACATCTGCAGTTAATGTGTTTTGCAAAAGTTGTTGCAATGTTTGTACATCCTCAAAATGAATAGCATTCTCACCAAACTCTGCTGCAGCGAGCTGGCTTTTTTCTCCAACGGTGAATAAGGAGGTCACACCGGCAGATCTGGCTTGTAATCCCATGGTTTGATGAATGGCATCGCCATCCTCGCCCAACTCACCAAAATCACCGAGTACCAGCCAACGCGGTTCTTCAAACCCGGCTAATGTTTCTAATGCCCGTAGATATGAGCCAGGGTTAGCATTGTAGGTATCATCGATCAAACGGCTGCCAGACAGGCCTTTACGCATTTGTAGTCGATGAGGGACTGCCTGTATTTTGTTGAGTCCTCTGACCATGGCATCAACTGGAATATCCAATGCAACACAAACGGCAATGGCAGCTAGCGCATTGCTGACGTTATGCAAACCGGGTAAAGGCAATGTCACATGATGATTTACACCATCAATATGTACGAGAAAATGACTTGAAGCCGGTTCTGGCTGAATATAGTCCGCATGGATATCTGCTTCACTCTGCAATGCAAAACGGATGGTTTTTCTGTTGGCAATTAAGGGCTGCCAGATGGACTCATACGGCATGTCGGAATTCACCACCGCCACACCGTTTTCTTTCAAGCCCTGATAGATACTGCCTTTTTCTTTAGCAATACCTTCTTCACTGCCCAGACCTTCAAGATGAGCTGAAGCAATATTATTAATAATGGATACATCCGGTGACACAATGCTCATCAGATAAGCAATTTCACCAGGATTATTTGTGCCCATCTCGATCACAGCGTAATCATCGTTTTTATCTATACGACATACCGTTAACGGTACGCCCAGATCATTATTCAAATTACCTTGTGTAGCCGATACAGTACCCACTTCTGACAAAATAGCTTTGACCATTTCTTTCAAACTGGTTTTGCCATTACTACCCGTAATAGCAACAACTTTTGCTTGGCATTCAGATAACCAGGCATGAGCTATTTGCCCAAATGCCAGCCGGACATCATCGACCTTAATCTGCGGTAATTCATCATCCTGATATTCGCTGACTAATGCTGCAACCGCACCATTTTCTCTGGCTTTGGCTAAATAAGCATGACCATCAACATGCTCACCTTTAAAGGCAATAAACAAATCACCTGGCATCACCTTGCGTGAATCAATCACCGCACCGGTGACGGTAACATCAACGGCAGGCATATCGGCTGAAATGATTTCAGCAATTTGTTTAAGTGGTAGTTGCAGACCCATTAATGTCCTCCCACCACGTTTTTTATACCATTGGCATAAGCATCAAACACAGCCGCAACAACAGCTGCATCGTTAAATGGATAACGCACATGATTGATTTCCTGATAGGACTCATGGCCTTTACCAGCAATCAAGACAATATCGTTTGCTTCAGCATGATTTATCGCATAGGTGATCGCTAACTTACGATCATGTTCAACATGGATTTTTTGTGGCTCATCGCAGCCAGCAAGAATGTCTTCAATAATCAGTAAGTGATCTTCAGTACGTGGGTTATCATCAGTAACTATGACCTGATCCGCCTCACGTTCAGCGACTTTGCCCATAAGTGGGCGCTTACCTCTATCCCGGTCACCACCGCAGCCAAACACACACCAAAGCTGACCCGCATCCGGTAGATGTACCTGCAAAGTTCTTAATGCCTGATGTAATGCATCGGGGGTATGAGCATAATCAACCACAACCGTCGGCTGCTCGGCTTGAGTATAGATTTGCATACGGCCACTTACTGCCTGGCACTGATTAATGGCATCACGACATGGCTCTGAATCCAGCCCTAATGCGGTTAACACACCGATTGCTGCCAGAATATTATCGACATTAAACTCGCCTAAAACAGGTAAGTTGACTGAAACTGACTTATCATTAATCTGGGCATCAAACGCTACACCATCACGTTTATATGAAATGTGTTCAGCACGAATATTACTTTCGGCGTCACCGTAGGTTAATAAGGCTACATCTTTTCTGAGTTTGGAAATGACATCCGTACCAAAAGCATCATCAGCATTAATCACAGCATATTGCACAATATCCATATCAAATAACCGTTTTTTTGCTGCGGCGTAATTGGCCATCGTTTTATGGTAATCAAGATGATCGCGGCTGAGGTTAGTTAATACAGCAACATTAATCTCGACACTGTTTAAACGGCCTTGTGCCAGTGCATGTGATGAGGCTTCCAACGCTACATAATCGCAACCTTCACGTTGAAATCTTGCCAGCAGTTTTTGCATGGTGACCGGATCGGGTGTCGTCATCCCTGTCATTTCCAGATCACATAGACGACCCGCCCCCATTGTACCGATAACCCCACAAGGTTTATTTATCGATTCAAGTGCCTGAGCAATAAACTGACTCACCGACGTTTTACCATTGGTGCCTGTTACAGCAATCACTGTCATATCTGCTGAGGGATGGTCATAAAAACGGGCGGCGATAAACCCTGCTTTCGCCGCCAGATTATCGACTGAGTAAGCAATCACAACCGCTTCATTGAGCATGTCCTGCTCAGTTTCTGTTAAGGGCTGCTGCTCATCAATCAGTACTGCAAAAATATCTTTTTCCAGAGCTTGTCGAAGATGCTTTTCTCTATCCAGCGTATTTTTAGCCAAGGCTAAAAATAAACCACCAGCGGCGACTCTTCGACTGTCCATACTGATGTCGGTCAGCGAACATTCTTGTAGAACCGACTTGTCCACAACAACATCACTGAGTAATGCCATCAACGATTGAGGTTTTACGATTGAAGTCATCATTTGTGAGCCACCTGCATCTGGGTCATCGGTAAATCGTCAGGGGGAATATTTAGCAAACGCATTGCCCCTGTCATCACTTCTGCAAACACAGGCGCAGCAACTGCGCCACCGTAATATTCGCCTTGTGGCTCATCAACCATCACCACCATCGCCAGTCGAGGCGCAGAGGCAGGGATAATGCCAGCAAAGACAGATTGATAACGTTTATCGGCGTAACCACCGCTAATCGCTTTTTTGGCTGTACCGGTTTTACCCGCAACATGATAATTAGCTACCGCCGCACGTGTAGCCGTGCCACCAGGTTCAGTGACTTTCACCATCATATGCACGACTTCATGCATGATATCTGCTGAAAATTCTCGACGGCCTCGTGGCACTTTATCTGTTTTGATAAACGTTACCGGCTTAAGAATGCCGCCATCAGCTAATACGGTATAAGCTCTGGCAAGTTGCATGGCACTGGTTGATAAGCCATAGCCATAACCCATTGTGGCAATATCCAGGGTACGCCAGGATTGTGGGTCGGGCATGGTACCCATTGCTTCGCCAGGGAAATACGCACCCGTCGCTTCACCTAAACCAAAGCTGGCAAAATCATGCCATAACGCAGCAGGATCAAGTGCCAAGGCTATTTTACTGGCACCCACATTACTGGACTTTTGGATAAGGGTGGCTAAATCAATTTCGCCATAATCACGAAAATCCCTGATGGGATGACCACTGACTCGATAGTAACCGGGATGTGTATTAATAATCGTTGATGTATCAAACTGACCGGATTTTATGCCACTGGTGACCGTAAAGGGTTTCACTGTCGAGCCAGGTTCAAATAAATCTGTCACGGCACGGTTTCTTAAATCACTCGGTTTCAGACCCGCTCTATTGTTAGGGTTATAGGATGGCTGGTTAGCCATGGCTAAGACTTCACCGGTATGAGTATCTAGAATAACTGCCGTACCCGATTTAGCATGATGTTCGCTAACCGCTTTTTTCAGTGCCTGATAAGTTAAATACTGTAATCTCAGATCGATGCTTAACTGAACATTTTCACCTGATTTTGCAGGACGAATCAGTTCACCACCTTCTACATAGTTACCACGGCTATCACGCACCATACGTTTCAGGCCTGGTCGGCCCGTTAACACCGCATCATACGTCAGCTCAAGACCTTCCTGACCGATATCATCAATATTGGTAAAGCCGACGATATGAGAAGCAACTTCACCAGCCGGATAATAACGTTTGTATTCGCGTTGGAGCGCAACGCCCTGAATACCCAACTCTTTAACCTTAGCTGATAGCTCAGGTGTGATACGACGTTTTAAGTAAACGAATTCACGAGATTGATTCTGTTCAATCTTCTGTCTGATTGTTTGTGTGGATAAATCGAGTAATTTAGCCAGTTTTGGTAAACGGGGATCATTAGCAAGTACATCCTGAGGATTTAACCAGACGGAATGCACAGGTGTACTGATTGCTAAAGGCTCACCATGACGATCCAAAATCATGCCACGATGAGCTACAACTGGCACCTGACGAAGATGACGTGCATCACCCTGATGACGCAAAAACTCAGGATTAACAACTTGAATATCTGCCAGACGCCAGCACAAACCAGCGACCATCAAAACAAACATGATGCGAACCAAGTTTAGACGCCATGCACCGACTGGATGGACTTTCTGGCCGCGATACTTCATGGTTTTATCACCACTGTCATGTCTGATTTTGGTATAACCATACCTAAACGGCTCTTCGCTTCCTGTTCAATACGGCTTGGACTCGCCCAGGTACTTTCTTCCAGTAACAGACGTCCCCACTCTTCGTTCAAAGCATCACGTTGTTTTTCTAACTGTTGAAGTTGCACAAATTCGTTCCGGCTCAAATGCTTGGTATAAATCACAGACACAGCCGAAACCAAAACGACAAAAACCATCACAAATAATGGCGTATCGATTTTAATGGTTTCCAGCAGTGCTTTTATATTCATGCCAGCTTCTCCGCAATACGAAGTACAGCACTACGAGCACGAGGATTTGAGCGGGTTTCTTCTTCTGATGCTTTAATCGCTTTGCCAATAACTTTCAAACGTGGATTTAATTGATCCACAGTAATCGGGAAATGAGATGGCAAGTCATCACCCCGCGCTTCGTCACGGAAGAAGCGCTTCACAATACGGTCTTCAAGAGAATGAAAACTGATAACAGCTAGACGACCACCTACAGCCAACACATCCAAAGCCTGCTCTAATGCCGTTGTAAGTTCTTCCAGCTCGTTATTAATAAAAATCCGGATAGCCTGAAATGTTCTGGTTGCCGGATGTTTGAATTTATCGCGAGAAGGACTCGCCTTATCGACTAAATCGGCCAGTTGTTTAGTAGTAGTAATAGGAGTCTCATCGCGTGTTTCCACAATGGCTCTGGCTATACGTTTGCCATAACGCTCTTCGCCCAGTGTTTTGATAACATCTGCAATCTCATCCATCTCGGCTGTTGCCAGCCATTCAGCTGCACTCATACCAGCATCCGGATTCATCCGCATATCCAGAGGCCCATCTTTCATAAAGCTGAAACCACGTTCTGCATCATCTAACTGAGGTGACGAAACGCCGATATCCATCAAAATACCATCAATATTTCCCTGCCAGAGACGAGAGTGAACGACGGTGCTGAGCTCAGAAAAATTACCCTGCTCAATAGAAAAACGAGGATCTTCAGCGGCCAACGCCTGACCTGTTTGAATAGCTTGAGGATCACGATCCAGTCCAAGTAGACGGCCATCATCAGACAGCAATGCCAGAATCGCACGGCTGTGACCTCCACGACCAAATGTCGCATCAAGATATTTACCATCTGCCTTAACTGACAAGCCCTGAATGGTCTCGCTTAACAAGACTGGCAGATGTTCCGAGTAGTTCTCAGTCATAATTCCGCCTTTATATTGACAGGCTTTCTAATTCAGCCGGTAAAATCTCGCCAAAATCTTCTTCTAAACATTCATCCATGAGCTCATTCCAAGTTTGCTCATTCCATAATTCAAACTTGTTACCTTGACCAATCATCACCATGTTTTTATCAAGGCCTGCAAACTCACGTAATTTAGCGGGTAATAAAATACGGCCATTGCCATCCATTTCACATTCAGTGGCATAACCGAGAAGCATTCTTTTTAATCGACGTACTTGAGGATTCAAACTGGGTAATGCGGAAAGTTTTTCTTCAACAACTTCCCATTCTGGTAATGGGTATAGCTGTAAACAATGGTCAGAATGATCGATGGTAATGACTAAGCGGCCTTCACAACAGACGTCAAGATGCTTGCGGAACTTGGCTGGAACAGCCATCCGTCCTTTTGCATCCAGATTGAAAGTTGCAACACCTCGAAACACTTGTCATCCTCAAAAAACACGATCCACAAAGATCCACTTCCCCCCACTTGTCGACACTATAGGAGTGCAAATGTCCGAAGTCAAGCCTGTGAATAAACAAAATCCTCTTTTTATGACAATGACTTAGAGACTTTTCACAAAAGTGGGAGAAAAAGATTGAAGGTGTTTCTGAAGGAGGTCTTTCTTATCAAAAAACTGGCATGTGAAGTTAAAGTAAATTCTAGAATACTCATCTAAAAGACAAAAAAATAACTGCTCAGACAGAAATTTTAGCTCTGTCTGCAACAGTTATTTTAGATATTACATATAAGGTTGAGACGACCTATAAGCCGGGTTCTGTCGTGGACAATCATTCATCTGGGACTGATGTCACCATCAGCCTCAAGCAACCTACCCAGGAACAGTACGGGTCGCACATGTCTGCAAGCAGACGTTCCTCTATTTGGTCTTGCTCCAGGTGGGGTTTACCATGCCACTTCTGTTACCAGAAGCGCGGTGCGCTCTTACCGCACCCTTTCACCCTTACCGAATCGCTTCGGCGGTATACTCTCTGTTGCACTGGCCGTGGGCTCACGCCCCCCAGGTGTTACCTGGCACCTTACCCTATGGAGCCCGGACTTTCCTCACCGATATTACTATCAGTGCGATTGCCAGGTCGTCTCAGTGCGCTATTCTACCTAAACGCTAGGTTTTCTGCTGTAATTTCAACGCCAACTGATAGGCTTCATTTTTACTGCCACCAGTAATATTAGCTACCATCGCCGCCGCTTTTTTCACGGGAAGCTCAGTCAGCAAGATTTGTAGTAGCCGGTTTACTTCCTGTTCATCTGCCGTTGCTTCATGTTGACTACCACCTATCAATAAAACGCACTCGCCACGCTGTTGGTTATCATCGGCTTTGACCCACTCAATAAGTTCGATTAATGGTCGGGTTTCAATGGTTTCATGGAGTTTGGTTAACTCACGTGCCAGGCAGGCTTGTCGCTGTTCACCGAAAATCAAAACCGCATCTTCCAGTGCCGCCAACAATCGACGCGGACTTTCATAAAAAATCAATGTTCTGGCATCTGACTTCAGGGATTCCATCACTTGTTTGCGAGCTGATGATTTGGCAGGTAAAAAACCTTCAAAACTAAATCTATCAGAAGCGAGACCGGAAGCAGATAAGGCGGTAATTAAGGCACAACTTCCTGGAACCGGTGTAACGCGAATCCCTGCTTCCCTGACTGTTGTTACCAGCCGGTATCCCGGATCACTGATTAGTGGCGTGCCGGCGTCGCTGATTAATGCCACAGACTCTCCTGCAAGTAAGCGTTGGCAAAGCGCATCGCTGCGTTGTTGTTCATTATGCTCATGCAGAGAAATCGTCGATGTCTGGATAGCGTAATGTTGTAATAAATACTTACTGTGCCGGGTATCTTCAGCAGCAATCACATCAACGCTTTTTAAAACCTCAACCGCTCTGGCTGAAAAATCAGCTAAATTACCAATGGGTGTGGCGACAATGAATAATTGACCTGCCTGACTTTCGTTCACAGTCTTTCCTTAAATCTTGAATACAGTGTGGTCGTAATATACGCGAACAGGTAAGATGATGCCTCCTATGACTAATAGATAGAATGACCTTATGTTCCTGAAACACAGCTTCTGGTTATCCGCCATTATCCTCTTGAGCTTGACGGCTTGTCAGCCTGTTCAATCGCCAATCAGTATGACAAAGCCAGCTCAAATTGAAACGGTAGCCTCAGAGTTATCCGGACAATACCAGCAGGCAGCGGATGAATATGCCCAACTGGCACTGACAAATGAGGGTGCTGAAAAAGCGGCATATCAGTTGAAGGCAGCTCAAATGTATTGGCAGTCAGGCCAAGTTGAACAAAGCCAACAACAACTTGCTCAAATCAAACTCAGTTTACTGGATAAAAGTCGACGCTATGACGCAGCGATCCTGGGTGCCAATATCGCGCTTTTTAACAGTGATGGTGAGAATGCCTTAAAAGCACTTAGCGCTATTCAGGAAAAAGACTTATCCGCTCAGAATCTGAAAAATGTTCTAAAGCTCAAGGCTGATGCTTATACCTTGACTGGTAATTGGCTGGAAAAAGCTAATACTCACCTGAAACTAGAAAAAATTCTGACAGATCCTGAGTCATTGAAAAACAACCGTGAAGCTCTGTGGCAGGCATTAATGCAAATGACGCCACAAGCCTTAGATCTATTTAATCCAGGCTATCCACCCGCTGAAGACAGTGGTTGGTTTGCACTTGCCTATAATATTAAAGCTTATCAAGATAACCCGGAAGTGCTCGCTGTCGCACTTGAAGACTGGAAGCGAAGCTACCCAAATCATCCTGCTGATCCAGCGCTCTATCAAAAAACTTTGGCAGCCGGCACTCATATACCAAAAGACATCGAAAATATTGCCGTCTTACTGCCAAACTCAGGGCCATTTGTGGAAGCAGCTAAAGCGATTAAAGATGCCATTATTGCTGCGCAATATGTGAGTGGTTCATCGGCTCAGCTACACTTTTACGATATACAAACTGATGCGGTAAGTGGTCAGAGTAATGTGATATCACAATATGATGCTGCGGTTGCCAATGGCGCCGGTGTGGTGATAGGTCCACTACAAAAATCATCTGTTGAAATATTGGCAACACATTCTGACTTAAGTGTGCCGGTACTGGCTCTGAACCGTACTGATGATGATCAGAATTACAAAAATCTTTATCAATTTGGCTTAGCACCGGAAGACGAAGCTGTCGCTGTCGCTGATTACGCCAAACAATTGGGTTACAAACGCAGCATTGTGCTTGCGCCTTATAATGACTGGGGTCAACGCATCGCTTCCGCTTTCACAAATCAATGGCGAAAAGATGGTGGCACCACATTATTAGTCTCAAATTATAATGAAACTGAAAATGACTTCCGCGATACGCTCATTCCATTAATGGGATTAGATCAAAGTGAGCAACGTTATAAATCGTTGCAGGGAACATTAGGGCGCTCGCTCGACTTCGAACCACGTCGTCGTGGAGGCGTAGATTTCTTATTTTTAGTGGCGCGTCCACTTAAAGCGCGTCAGCTCGTACCACAGCTGAAATATCATCGTTCCGGTCAATTGCCCTTATTGGCGACCTCTCATGTCTATAGTGGCCAGCCAGATCCTCAGCAAAATATTGATCTGAATGATCTGATTATTTGTGATATTCCATGGGTGTTCGAACAACTCGCCGCTGAAGATCCGGTATATCAAGCACTGAAAAACCAGTCTTCGGAGAACTTTGCCAGTGCAATCCGACTCTATGCTCTAGGTGCAGATGCTTATAAGTTGATTCCACAACTTAATACACTAAGCCGAGATCCAACCAGCTCAATGGAAGGCGCTACCGGCACCTTATCGATCGACTCACAAGGACATGTCATTCGTAAAATGCTTTGGGCACAATTTGAACAAGGAGAGCTAAAGCTCATTAAATAATTATGTTTGCCAGGGAAAAAGGCCAGCAGATAGAAAAACAGGTTTCCAGCTATCTACAAAAGCATGGTATGCGTCTGATACAACAGAACTATCATTGCCGTGGAGGTGAAATCGATTTAATTATGAAAGAAAAAGATACCTTGGTATTTGTCGAGGTACGGTTTCGGAAAAATGCACGATTTGGTTCAGCACTGGAAAGCGTAAATAGTCAAAAACAGACTAAAATTATTCATACAGCGCAGCACTACATCCAAACAACATCACCTCCCTATGAGCACTATCGATTTGATGTTGTGGCGGTAACACCTGCTGACTCATCCATACAGATTGAATGGATAAAAAACGCTTTCCAGCTTAGTTAGCTAAAAAATATTAGTACATAGCGTTATTACAAGGAAAATCATTATGCTCAACATCAAAAAAGCAGCTTGGTTAGGCTTAGTTATCCCTGCCGCCACATTGTTTCTCCAAGCATGTGTGCCTGTTGTGGCAACAGGAGCAGCTACAGGCGCATCTGTTGCCTACGATCGTCGTACGACAGGTAGTGTGATTGATGATCAAGGTATCGAATTTAAAGCGTCTTACGCCATCTACAACAATAAAGAAATTTATAACCAGAGTCATATCAATGTCACCAGCTATAACGGTGTTGTTTTACTGACCGGAGAAACTCCAAGCGAGTCACTAAAACAAAAAGTGACTGCAGAAGTAAAAGCGATTCCTAAAGTCAGACGTATCTATAACGAGTTAGCGATTGCCGCCCCAAGCGCTTTGCCTTCACGTAGCAGTGATGCCTGGATTACATCAAAAATCAAAGCGAAAATGACAACAGATGAAAATACCGATCCTTTCCATGTCAAAGTGGTAACAGAACGTGGGGTTGTTTATCTAATGGGGATGGTAAGTCATGCTGAAGCGGAACAAGCCGTCAATATTGTCAGAAATTCTGCCGGTGTTCAGCGTGTAGTGAAAGTTTTTGAATACACGGATTAATACTTTCTATTAGTGAAAAAAAAGGGCTCGTTACGAGCCCTTTTTTGTATCAGAAGGGTTTAACCACAACCAAAATAACAATCGCAATAAGCGCCAGTACTGGCAACTCATTAAACCAACGATAATACGTATGACATCGCTCATTTTTATCTGCAGCAAATTTTCTTACCATAGATCCGCACATACCATGATAAGCAAACAGCAATAACACCAGCGTAAGTTTTGCATGTAGCCAGCCCATTGATGCAATCTGTTCCAGAGAATAATAACTTAATAACCACACCCCAAAAATAAGCGTCAGTAAGGCACTGGGCGTCATAATGCCGCGGTAAAGTTTGCGCTCCATAATCTTAAAACGCTCTTTTCCTGCTTCATCCTCTGTCATCGCGTGATATACAAATAATCTTGGCAGATAGAACATCGCCGAAAACCACGTCACGACAAAAATGATATGAAATGCCTTAACCCACAGCATGGTGTATTCCTCTAACAAAAACAGTGATAGTATCAGTTTAGCCATAAGGGGGTAGTTATGTCAGATTCAACCGCTCAGGATAGACGTCGTTTCAGCCGAATACCATTTGATGCTGTTGCACATATAAACACTGAAAATGGTGATTTGTTTCTCAACTGCCAAATCATTGATATTTCATTAAAAGGATTGCTTGTTCACAAACCTGGACAGTGGCAATCAGAGATCGGAGATAAATGCCGTCTCGATTTATTACTGGATAATGCACAAGTAATTATTGAGATGGAAACTGTTATTGCCCATATCGATGATGAACAGATTGGTTTTGATTGCGAAAATATCAGTTTGGACAGCATCACGCATTTAAAACGGCTAATTGAACTTAATCTAGGTGATGAAGCCATTCTCCACCGTGAACTATCAGCATTAATAGATCAGCACTAAGCGGTGATGTCCCGCAGTACAGTAATCACTTCTGATAGATGTTTCACCGCATGCACTTTCATTCCCTTCAAGTCTTTACGTGGTGCATTCGCCGCTGGCACAATCGCATGAGTGAAACCATGTTTATTGGCATCTTTAATTCGTTCTTCACCTGCTTGCACTGGACGAATTTCACCGGTCAGACCAACCTCACCAAATAACACCCAGTCTCTGGGTAATGGTTTATTACGCAGGCTGGAAATAATCGCAGCTAATACAGCTAAATCTGCTCCGGTTTCACTGAGCTTTACACCACCAACAACATTGATAAATACATCCTGATCATGACAGGTAATGCCGCCATGCCGATGCAATATAGCCAGCAGCATGGCTAAGCGATTTTGCTCAAGTCCGACCGTGACACGTCTTGGATTTCCCAGAGGACTACTATCCACCAAGGCTTGTACCTCAACCAGCATGGGCCGACTACCTTCACGTATAACGGTCACAATACTACCCGGCACTGACTCCTCACCACGCGATAAGAAAATAGCCGATGGATTACTGACTTCTTTCAGTCCCAATTCCGTCATGCCAAATACGCCCAGCTCATTGACTGCGCCAAAGCGGTTTTTGACGGCACGCAAAATCCTGAAGCGTGTTGAGGTATCCCCTTCAAAATACAGTACAGTGTCGACCATGTGTTCAAGCACCCGTGGTCCGGCTAATGCGCCTTGTTTAGTGACATGACCGACAAGAATCATTGTCGTGCCACTCGATTTAGCAAAACGTACTAACTGTGCAGCACTTTCACGTACTTGGGCCACGGTTCCGGGTGCCGATTGTAATAACTCAGTGAATACCGTTTGTATAGAATCAATCACCATCACTTGTGGTTTGCGATTTTTAGCGACCTGGATCATCTGCTCGGCATGGGTTTCAGCTAATAGATCTACTGGTGCCTGCTCCAACTGTAAGCGTTCAGCACGCAACCTGATTTGCTGTAGGGATTCTTCACCACTGACATACAGAGGGCTGATACCACTGCTATCAGCCATTGTCGCCATCGCTTGTAATAACAGTGTTGATTTACCAATACCAGGATCACCACCAATTAATACCACCGAGCCTGTGACTAAACCGCCGCCGAGAACACGGTCAAGTTCTGGCAACCCTGTGGTCCAGCGTACAGCTTGCTCAGAAGTGACTTGTCCCAATGCCTGAACTTCACTTTTTTGTTCGCCAGCGTACCCGGTATGCTTACTGATTGTGGCTTGTGCAGTTGATGAAGCACTGGAGTAAATCTCTTCCTCAAGACTGTTCCATGCACCGCAATCAGAGCAACGCCCTGCCCATTGCGGTGTTTGCGCGCCACACTCTTTACAAACATAGACCTTTTTGACTTTAGCCATCAATCACATCCCTGTTAACACGTTTACTCAAAACAGTGACCAGTTCGTAAGGAATGGTGCTAGCATATTCAGCCACCTCTTCCACCATCAATTCTGAACGCCCCCATAACAACACTTCATCACCGACCATTGCCTGAGAACAATCAGTCAGATTAATACAAATTGTATCCATGGAAATACGGCCAATAACTGGGCAGCGTTGTCCTTGAATGACCACTTCAGAACAGTTAGATAAATGTCGGCTATATCCATCGCCATAGCCAATACTCGCCACACCAATGCGTGACTGTTGCGTAGCTGTCCAGTCACCACCATAGCCAACCTGTTCACCTATGTTGAGGTCGTAAGTCGAAATTAATTGTGTCGTTAACTGCATAGCAGGTTGTAAATCATGGTCTGTACCCGCTTTACCGCCAAATGGGGAAATGCCATAAAGCATTAATCCAGGACGAACCCAGTCCAGGTGTGATTCGGGATACGCTAATACTGCAGCAGAATTAGACAAACATACTGGCAAACCGGTTTTATGTTTCAGGTTCAGCATATGCTCAAGTTGATGTTGATTACGGCTATCACCAACAAGATCGGAGTTAGCAAAATGACTCATCAGCCCGAACTCATCCAGCATATTGCCTGACGCTTTTAATCGACTAATGGCAGTTTCAACATCATCGGGTCGAATACCGAGACGGTGCATGCCACTATCAACCATAATCCAGTTAAAACTTAAAGACTGATCAAGTGTTATTGAACTCAATAAATCGACTTGAGAACTTAAATGTATCACTGGCGATAGACGTAACTCTGCCGCAAGCTGGAAATCATCAGCTGAATTAATGCCTTCCAGAATAACGATGGGATGTGTCACCCCATGTTGTCGAAGTGATACGGCCTCTGACAGTCGAGCAACAGCAAATGCATCACTGTGCTTTAAAGCTTCCGCTACAGTTGCCATGCCATGACCATAGGCATCAGCTTTGATAACCGACATCACCTTACTATTGGAAGCCGTTTGTTTTACGCGTTTAAAGTTGTACTGTAAGGCCGTAACAGAAATAGTCGCAGTGGGGAAAGTCAATGTTACTCCTCGCCGTAGCTCGGATAATTATCCTGATCTTCGTAATAACTTGGGGCAAAATTCTCAAAGCGCGTGTACTTGCCCTGGAATGTCAACGCCACGGTGCCAATTGGGCCATTACGCTGTTTACCAATAATAATTTCGGCTTTACCTTTATCAGGGGAGTCAGAATTGTAAACTTCATCACGGTAAATAAATACAATAAGATCGGCGTCCTGCTCAATCGCTCCCGACTCACGTAAATCAGACATTACCGGACGTTTATTCGGACGTTGTTCCAGACTTCGGTTCAACTGTGATAAAGCGATGACTGGCACTTCAAGCTCTTTACCTAAGGCTTTCAAAGATCTGGATATTTCAGAAATCTCTGTTGCTCTGTTTTCAGTCGCTTTTCCGGCATTACCCTGCATTAATTGCAGATAATCAATCACGATCAAGCTTAAGCCATGCTCACGTTTGAGTCGTCTGGCACGGGCACGAAGCTCCGTCGGGCTCAATGCCGGTGTGTCATCTATAAATAACGGCGCTTCATTAAGTAAAGCTATCGCTGATGTTAAGCGAGGCCAATCATCGTCATTTAACTTACCGGTACGTAAGCGATGCTGGTCAATTCTGCCAAGAGAAGACAACATACGCATGGCCAAAGCGTCGGCAGGCATCTCCATACTAAAAACGGCCACCGGTTGTTTGCTATGTATGGCACCATTTTCGGCAATATTCATAGCAAAGGTGGTTTTACCCATAGAAGGACGTCCTGCCACGATAACCAGATCGGCCGGCTGCAGACCAGAGGTTTGTTCATCAAAGTCTATGAATCCGGTCGGGAGACCTGTAATAGCACTATCTTGCTCAAATAAGCTGTCGATTTTATCAATAACTTTACTTAAGACATCTTTTACCTGAATAAAGCCACCGCCACGTTTTGCGCCTTTTTCGGCTATTTCAAAAACATGACGCTCAGCAATATCGAGCATATCCTCTTTGCTCATGCCTTCAGGCTTAAAGGCCATATTGGCAATACTATTACCGACTTTGATTAATTGGCGAAGGATAGCCCGTTCGCGCACAATTTCAGCATAGGCTGCAATATTGGCGGCGCTCGGTGTATTACGTGCAAGCATGCCCAGATAAGCGAGTTCCCCCACCTGATCCAGCTCACCACGCTTATCATGCCACTCAGCGAGTGTAATCACATCAACCGGTTCTGACCGCTCCATTAGTTGAGCAATTGCACGGTAGATTAACTGATGGTCATGACGATAGAAATCTTGCTCAACCAGAAGATCTGCCACTTGTTCCCAGGCAGCATTGTCGAGCATTAATCCGCCAAGCACTGACTGCTCAGCTTCGATTGAATGAGGCGGCACTTTCAGTGCTTCAGTGGCAGAATCCTTAAATGAATCAAAATAATTTAAGTCTTCCACAGTGTTTATAGCCTCTATTTAACTAAGAAACAATTCTCATACATGAGATGATGAAAATAAAAAAATGGAGGCCAGACAGTGAGCCCAGCCTCCATATTCTTATTACGCTTCTTCTTGTGCTTTAGCAATGGCTTCAGCTTCTTCCAAAGCTGCTTCTCTTGCTTTTTTAGCTTCTTCTGCTTCAGCTTTTGCTTGCAGTTCAGCTTCTGAGCTTACATTGACTTTAACTACTTCAACAACATCTGCATGCAATTGAATATCAATGTTGTATTCGCCTGTGTGACGTAATGGACCTGTTGGCAAGCGAACTTCATTGCGATCAATATCAGCACCAGCAGCATTTAATGCATCAGCAATATCTGCAGCTGTAATTGAACCGAATAATTTACCCTCAACACCAGCGTTAGCCATAATATCAAGAGAACCGGCAGCAACCAGTTTCGCTTTACGCGCTTCAGCTTCAGCTAATACTTTCGCGGCTGCAGCTTCCAGATCAGCACGACGTGCTTCAAACTTTTCTCTGTTAAGCTTAGTTGCAGGTAATGCTTTACCTTTAGGTACTAAGAAGTTACGTCCAAAACCAGACTTAACACTTACTTCATCGCCCAGATTACCAAGCTTTTGAACTTTTTCTAGCAATATAACTTGCATCGTTCTACCCTCATTCGCAATCAAATCGATTGCTTATTCAAATACCCGTACCACTCTTTTTAGAGCGATCACGTAAATTAAACCACTGATCTAATACACCCAGGCTAGCTAGTATCATTACTATTTGCGGCAGCATAATGACGAGTAAAACATAGATAGTAACTAACCATGCTTTACTTTTTTGTTTTATCGCCACAATAGCATGCACGATAGCTAAACCTTGAACACCAAACACTACCAGCATCACTGGTAAACAATCTATTAGCCATGGCACATAGCCGCCAACCGGTGTCAATGCCATAATCATTAAAATTGCTGTCAATACAGCTGGTGCTTTGCCTAATTTTAACTGCTTAAACTCTGCACCAAATGCACCTGGATTATAGAGTTCAGACTGCCAGGCACGACCAATAATGATGCCTAAAATCGCATTCAGACACACACCAGCAGCAACCAACCCTGTCATTAAACCAGAGAGTCTAATCGCCACTTGCTCGGTCTGCGTTGCATTTAATTGCCAGCTAGGCTGTTGACTAAGATTATCGATGAATGGCTTTAACATCTGTTGCCACCAGGCTGTTGTATCTGGGATAAACAGATGCAGCATTAGTACAACCAGAATACCTAAACCACTCGCCGTTAATAAAGACAATGCAAATGAACGTGTATAACCAAGTACCAGCGTCACCAGATAAACCGGTAACCAACTGGTTAGTAACACCAAACCTGCAACCCACAATTGCCCTACTAAAAACGCAGCAAGTAAAGCAAACACAACTAGTGTTGACAGAATAACGCTCACGCCTTCACGTGGGCCCATTCTTAATGTCGTTAACGAAATCACTCCACTTGATAAATAATTCAGTGGTGGAAAGATGATCGCTAACACTGACAACAGGGCTGTTGTTGCAGCCGCTTTCCAACGGCCTTGCATGGCATAAGAGGCAATAACTTTAAACAGCATAACTGATATGTTTAAGTGCTTAGATCAAGACAAATTATTTGTGCATGTCGCAGTATGGCAACAATGCCAGGAAACGCGCACGCTTCACACAAGTTGAAAGCTGACGCTGGTAGCGTGCTTTAGTACCTGTGATACGGCTCGGTACGATTTTTCCTGTTTCAGTGACGTAATTTTTTAACAAATTTACATCTTTATAATCGATTTGTTTAATGCCTTCGGCAGTAAAGCGACAAAATTTTCTACGTCTAAAAAAACGTGCCATTATGAATTCTCCTAAAAGTCTGCAGCAGTATTAAGCTGATTTTTTCTCGTCTTCTTTTTGCATCATAGGTGAAGCTTCGGTAACAGCTTCTTCCATGTTAACAACCAGATGACGAATAACAGCATCGTTGAAACGGAATGCAGTAGTGACTTCATTCAACTGTTCAACACCACATTCAACGTTCATAAGAACATAATGTGCTTTGTGTACTTTATTGATTGGGTATGCAAGTTGACGACGGCCCCAATCTTCTAAACG
Source organism: Methylophaga sulfidovorans (assembly GCF_900114205.1). Classification (GTDB taxonomy): domain Bacteria; phylum Pseudomonadota; class Gammaproteobacteria; order Nitrosococcales; family Methylophagaceae; genus Methylophaga; species Methylophaga sulfidovorans. Next base: position 32,506 of record NZ_FOSH01000008.1, on the reverse strand, counting down.
ATGGACTTGACCACCTTCGCTTGTCAGTGTTTGGGTATAGCGCTCGATCATGCCAGGCACTTGTTCACTCTGATCAGGGTGGACCAGAAACACGATTTCGTAATGTCTCATTTGAGCTCCTCACGGTTTAAACAGCTTTATGGTCTTAGCCACAAAGCAAGGAGTTTTGCTTAACTGACGAATCAGAATCTAAAGCAATCAAACATTTTACTTGAATTCAGGTACTTATCACAAGCTGCGTTGACGAAATGCTTCAAATAAGCAGACACCAGCGGCGACTGATACATTCAGGCTTTCAGCTTGTCCTTGCATAGGAATAAAAACCACTTCATCACAGTTCTCACGTGTTAGGTGGCGAATACCTTTGCCTTCAGCGCCAAGCACAATGGCCATCGGACCGGTCAGTTTTGTTTGATACAGTGTGGTTTCGCTATCACCAGAGGTACCGATGAGCCAAACACCTCTTTGCTGAAGTTCACGCATCAATCGCGCAATATTGGTCACTTGAACAAAAGGTAAGCGTTCTGCCGAACCACTGGATATTTTAATCGCTGTTGCCGTTAAACCAGATGCACGATCCTTGGGAGCGATAACAGCATGCGCGCCAGAGGCCTCGGCCGTTCGTAAACAGGCCCCGAGATTATGTGGATCCTGCACCCCGTCCAGAATTAATAACAAGGGTGGTTCATCAAGTGAATCGAGCAGATCGAATAAGCCTTTTTCATCCAGACTATCCAACGGTCGACACTTAGCCACACAGCCTTGATGCTGAACTTCTGGTGCAATCTTATCGAGGGTTTCACGTTCAGAAAAGTGAATAACCACACCTTGCTCCTGAGCAGCATTCAGAACATTCTCGACTCGACTATCTTGACGCTCAGCCGCAAGCCAGATTTCTTTCACTCGGCTAACAGGCACTTCCAAAGCGGCCTGCACAGCATGCAGGCCGAAGATGATATCCGGATCGATCGGAGCGTGGTGGGCCGTTTTAGTTTTACGGCGTTTGGTAGGCTTCAGACTCTTGTCCTTCAATAACAGGTTTAACAAACAGTTCGACACGACGATTTAATTGTCGTCCGGCTTCAGTATCATTGCTAGCACGCGGATCACTCTCGCCTTTACCAATAGCGTATAAACGACTGGAAGACACACCTCTGGATGATAAATAATCAACAACGGACTGTGCTCTGCGCTCAGATAGCTTCATATTGTAACTTTCTGACCCTACGCTGTCTGTATAGCCAACCACGTGAATGATTGTGTTGGGGTATCTTTGTAAAATATCAGCCACTTTATTCAATGTCGGCATAAATGCTGGCTTTAACCCAGCGCTGTCAAAATCGAATGATACTTCACTGGCGATATCAATTTTCAGTGTTTCATTTTCCAATTGTTGGATTTTTAATTCATTACGAGCACGTTCATCAGCCAATGCCGCATCCATTTCCTGTTTCTGTTTGTCCATATAGTGACCGACACCACCACCAGCAAGTGCACCTACAGCTGCACCAGCTAACACGCCCCCGGCGCCATCATCCACCGCATATCCCAGCAAAGCACCAGCCGCTGCACCTATTGCTGCACCTGTTTTTGTTTTTTGATTAGGATCATCGGCTGCACAGCCGCTTAAGGCCGCTGCAATAAGTGACACCAAGACAATTTTCTTCATCTAATTTTCTCCTAGGATTTTTAATGGATTCTAGACCGTAGACTGGATGCTCATTATACTGGTTCCGAAAATATCATTTTAAAACAGGTACCAAATGGGCTCAGAATTTATTCCTGTCAACATTGCTATTTTGACAATATCTGATACACGCACTAAAGACAACGACGCCTCAGGAGATGTGCTGCAAGATAAAGCTATCGCAGATGGTCATAGCGTCAGTCATCGTGACATTGTGGCTGATGATACTTATCGAATTAGAGCGGTGATTTCACAATGGTTAATCAAAGATGATATTGATGTCATCATTACCACTGGCGGCACGGGCCTGACCGGTCGGGATGGCACGCCAGAAGCCGTCAAAGTATTATTCGATAAAGAAATTGAAGGCTTCGGCGAATTATTTCGTGCCCGCTCTTATGATGTTATTAAAACATCGACGGTTCAAAGTCGTGCTATCGCAGGCCTAGCGAATGGTAAATTTATTTTCTGTCTACCAGGTTCTAAAGGTGCTTGTATTACTGGATGGGATGAAATACTTCATGACCAGTTGAATGCCACTCACAAACCCTGCAATTTTATTGACTTGATTCCACGCTTATTAGAAAAATAATGCTCATTAAGCTCTATACAACAGCAGGTTGCCACTTATGCGAACAAGCCCAGGAACTTTTACACGCATCGTCACAGAGTTATAAAATCAGTATCGAGCTTATCGAAATTGGTGATGACGATAAACTTGTTGAAGAATTTGGCGTACATATTCCTGTTGTCGAATTTCCAGATAAACAACGACTATACTGGCCGTTTGATCTGACCCAACTTCAGCAAAAAATCCAAGAACAAACAGTTTCTTACACGTAAACTTCACATCGCGAAATTTATGCTCCAGTAACAGTGATCCCGGAGCATGTGATGTCTATAAATTCCATATCCATTGCTATTATATTGTGTGTGTTTTTCAGTTCTGCCTTTGCCGAAGAATATCCAAAGGCGCCCGGTGTTCGTTATGATGTGGGTGGATACAAACTTCATATGCTATGCAAGGGTCAAGGACAGCCTACCGTTATCATTGATACTGGTCTTGGTGATGACTCCACAGCCTGGTTTGATATCCAAAATAAAATTGCCAAAAACACTCACACTTGTGTGTATGACAGAGCGGGTTATGGCTGGAGTGATGCCGGACCACAACCTCGTACCAGCGTCCGAATTGCCAATGAGCTAGAAGCCCTGGTTCATAAAGCCAAATTAGTAGGCCCTTTCATTTTAGTTGGACATTCATTTGGTGGTTATAACATGCGTGTCTTCGCTGCTAATCACCCAGAGGAAGTAATGGGTATCGTGCTTGTCGATGCGTCGCATGAGAATCAGTACGAAATGTTAAATATTAAGCTGCCGCAAAATTACAATCGCAAACGAAATATCATCATCTTTCCTAAACCATCGGGCGATCCAATGACCACCGAACAGTCTATGCTGAAAGAACGGGCCATTAATGCTGCTCGATCTGAAATCTCTTCACTCTATCAAAGTGCCTTACAAGTTAAACATCTCAGGCATCTGCCAAATGTACCATTAGTTGTAATCAGTCGTGGTCAGAGTGAATGGCAAGGCCAAAAGGATGCTGAAAATCGTGAAAAGATCTGGGTTCATCTACAACAAGACTTATGGAAACTCACACCACATAGTCAGCATCTATTTGCTTTCCACAGTGGCCACGACATTCATCTCCATCAACCTGACATTATTGTGAGTGCTGTTTTAGATATGGTCTCATCACGTCGGGCTCAGGTTATGCATTGATCAAGAAACTGGCTATACTGTGTTCCTTTTCTAAAGACACAGCATGACTATTCAGTTTGTAAATACAGAAGCCGGTCTTAATACACTTTGCCAACAGCTAGCAAACAGCGAGTGGCTGGCAGTGGATACCGAATTTCATCGCGAAAAGACTTACTTCCCTCAATTATGTCTGATCCAGGTAGCCAATAATGATGTCATCGCCTGTGTTGACCCATTGGCAATCAGTGACTTATCACCATTACTGTCATTGTTTTACTCTGAAAACATCACAGTTGTGTTTCATGCTGCCAGACAAGATTTAGAATTATTTTTCTTGATGAAAAATGCACTCCCGCCAAAAGTCTTTGACACGCAATTAGCCGCAACCGTGCTTGGCTACGGTGATCAAATTGGTTATGGCAATTTGGTTAAACAATGTCTCGGTGTTGAACTTGATAAAGGTCAGGCAAGAACAGACTGGCGTCAACGACCTCTGTCAGAAGCACAAGTCGACTATGCCGCTGATGATGTCAGATATCTTCGCCAACTCTATCTACAACTTGTTGATGAACTCAACAGAACAGGTCGTGTGGAATGGTTAAGTGATGACCTTGCCGCATTAACCGCTACAGAAACCTATCAGGAAGATCCACAACAAAGCTGGCTAAGAGTGAAAGGTGCCGGCAGATTAAAAAGTCAGCAGTTAGTCATTTTGCAAGAACTTGGGGCCTGGCGTGAAAAACGTGCTATTGAAGTTGATTTACCCCGCCGCTGGATATTGAAAGATGATGTGATGCTGGATTTAGCCCGATTTGCTCCCACATCTGTCGACGCAATGAAAAAAATCCGAGGTTTAGAATCTCGGGATATTGATCGTTACGGCAAGACATTAATTAATGTCATTAGCGCGGCGAAAGAAATTCCAAAAGAACAATGGCCAGTGTTAAAACGACCTTCTGCTCTAAGCAATCAGCAAGAAGCCTTGATTGATGCATTGATGGCTCTGTTGAGAAAAAGTTGTGATGAACAGTCAATCACCCCTTCTGCTGTCGCCACCCGTAAAGATATTGAATCATTGGTTCGAGGCCACGACTGTGCTTTATTACACGGCTGGCGCTATAAAATTATTGGGCATACCTTGCAAGCCTTTATGCAAGGAAAAATCAGTATCCAGGCCCACCCTACACATTTAGAAATAAAGGAAAGTTAAGTTATGTCAGTGCTCATTTGTGGCTCCTTCGCTTTTGACAATATTATGGTTTTCCCTGATAAATTCAAAAACCATATCCTGCCGGATAAGGTTCACATGTTAAATGTCGCCTTTCTGGTACCAGAATTACGGCGTGAATTTGGTGGCTGTGCAGGTAATATTGCCTATAACCTGAAATTACTTGGTGATAATCCTATGCCAATGGGTACGGTGGGTACCGACTTCACGCCGTATGCAGAGTGGATGGATGCCAAAAATATTAGCCGTGACCATGTTCACGTCAAACAAGGTCATTACACTGCTCAGGCCTTTATTACCACCGATCAGGATGATAATCAGATTACCGCATTCCATCCCGGTGCGATGAACCTGGCTCATGAAACACCTATCAGTGAAGCTAAAGATATCAAACTGGCTATCATTGCCCCAGATGGTCGTGACGGCATGATTCAACACGCTGAACAATTAAAAGCCGCTGGTATCCCGTTTATCTTCGATCCAGGTCAGGGTTTGCCGATGTTTAATGGTGACGAATTAATGGCCTTTGCTGAACAAGCCAGTTACATCGCTCTCAACGATTACGAGGCACAATTGTTTATGGATCGTACTGGACTGCCAGAAGAAGAAATCGCTCGTCATGTTGATGCCTTGATTATCACCCGTGGTGCCGAAGGTTCGTATATCTATACCGAAGGTAAACGCATTGAAATTGCCTGTCAGAAAGCCGCTCAGGTTGTTGATCCGACTGGTTGTGGTGATGCATACCGTGCTGGTCTATTACACGGTATTTTGCATGGTAAAGACTGGGAAGAAACAGGCAGAATCGCCTCAACCCTAGGTGCTTTAAAAATTGCTCATCATGGTACGCAAAACCACCAGATTGACGCAGCTTCTATCCTCTAAAGCAGCAGTATTGATTATCGTCGGGTTAGAAAAAATACGCTATAAGCTGAAGTATCAGTAAAGCGTATAACCCGGCGATAACATCATCTAACATCACGCCAAAACCACCATGTAGTTGTTTGTCAGCCAGACTCACTGGCCAGGGTTTCCAAATATCGAAGATCCGGAACAGCACAAATCCCAATACAATCCATAACCAACCGGTCGGCGCGGCAATCATTGTAATTAAATAACCTACGATCTCATCCCAGACAATGGCGGAGGGATCATCCTGCTGTAACCAATCGACCGTTTTTTGACAAAACCAGATACCAACAATAAAAAACAACACAGTTAGTAAAAGATAACTAATCAAACCTAATGGCTGCATCAGGTAAAAAACCGGAATAGCGGCTAAAGTACCAAACGTCCCCGGTGCTTTTGGCGCCAGACCAGAACCAAACCCATAAGCCAAAAACGCAGTCGGTCTTTTTAATAATTGTGTAAAGGTGACTTTAGGCAAAATGATCATACCCTTTGGTGGTGATATCTAGCAGCGATGGCTGTCCATTTTCATTAAGCAGAACAATCTGTTGTTCGTCGGTAATTTCACCAATTTGCTGAATATCTAAGTTTAATGCTTTAATCGCTGGAACGTGTTCTGCAGGAACCGTAAAGCAGAGCTCATAATCATCCCCTGAACTCAACGCTAACTCTAATGCCCGCTTCCTATCGATTTTTTTTAAACTGGGAGATAAGGGAATGGCATCCAGATTAATTTTGGCTCCCTTACCACTCGCCGTCAAAATATGACCGAGGTCAGCTAATAACCCGTCTGAAATATCAATTGCTGCATTCACATAGGGTAAGACTTTCTGAGAAATCGCTAGCCGAGGCGTGGGCTGTTGCAAGCGCTTAGTCAAAAATGACCAGTCTGCTTCAGATAATATCTCTGGCTGCCATGATGCTAAGCGTTTCTGTAAAGCAGCACCAGCGTCACCAAGGGTTCCGGTAATGTAGATCTTATCTGATGACTTTGCTTGACTGCGTTGTAGCTGAGCGCCCTTTCTCACCAGACCATGCACCTGAATACTGATACTCAGTGGACCTTTTGTGGTATCGCCCCCCACCAGTTGAATATCATGCTCAGCAGCTAAGGTAGCCATACCCTCAGCAAAGGCGGATAACCAGTTTTCATTCAGCTCAGGTAGTGTTAACGCGAGGGTAAACCAGGCAGGTGTGGCTCCCATTGCAGCTAAATCACTTAAGCCAACAGCTAGTGATTTATGACCAAGCGTGTATGGGTCAACATCGGCAAAGAAATGAATACCGGAAACTAAGGTATCGATGGAAATAGCAATATTGCTATCTTCAGGACATGACAAGACAGCACAATCATCGCCAATATCGACAATGACATCCTGACGTTTTTGCGTTGCATCAGCAAAGAACTGTTTTATCAGAGAAAACTCAGTTAAAGCCACAAAGAAACCTTATCATCATCAGGGCAGGAATCCATCAGATACATGCCCTGACCTAAATTATTTCTTCTGACGTGCAGCTTTCGCTGCCTGATGCTCGTGCGAGCGCAAGCGGGCGCCCATTTTATCTAATACACCGTTGACGTATTTATGACCTTGTTCACCACCAAATGATTTGGCTAACTCAACAGCTTCATTGAGCACGACACGGTAAGGTATTTCCGGTAAATGTATAAATTCAAAAACAGCTAAACGTAAAACTGACACTTCAACAGGATCAATTTTATCTAAGTCACGATCAATCACTTTCGTCAGTTCAGCGTCAATTTCACTCTGATACTTGAGCGTACCATCGATTAACGTCACAAAATATTTCTTATCAATCTTGTCAGCGTATTCGGCAGTGACAAACTCAAGTGTATCTTTTTGTGGTGCTTCACCATTTACTTGAGCCTGATAGAGTGCTTGTACAGCAGCTCGGCGTGCTTTTGTTCTGGGTAATCCCGTGGCCATTTATTTGCCAGCCTCAATTTGTTTTAAACCATTAACCATTTCCATCACTCCTGCGGTCGCCTTAGCAACGCTGAAAAGGTGAGTGACACTCCCCATTCCCTCGGCTTTCGCAAACACGTCAGCGGAATAAGTCATGACATCACGCATTATTTTTAATCCAGAATTTAATCAATATGGATATATTGTACTCATTTTCACTAAGCCGTGGCGAACCAATACCTACAGCCAGCGTTTACGTTTTTTATCAGACTTCTTTTTAGGAAAAGGTAAATTGGCGACATCCGCTTCAACCGTTATCCATTCATACGGTTCTTGATCTATGCGGACAGCCGTTAGTGTTTCCCCCCAGACTGCGCCACTGTCTAATGAAAATACATTGCCATAACGACCAACACCCAGGGTTGACCAATGTCCAAACACAATACGGTCATTAGCCGTTAACCGGTTTGGCATTTCAAACCAGGGACGTTGATGCAGCGGTTTATCCTCCGGCGCCCCTTTAAATTTTAAAGCGATTCGACCATCTTCATGACAATAACGCAAGCGGGTAAAACAATTTGTGATGAATCGTAAGCGATCCCAGCCCCTCAGCTCAGGTGTCCAGCGTTTAGGTTTATTGCCATACATATGCTGAAAAAAATCACGCCAGTTATCACTTTTTAGAACAGCTTCAACTTCCGCCGCGCGCGTCAGGCATTCCTGTACAGACCATTCAGCCGGAATACCGGCATGTACCATACTAAAATCAATAGTGGGATCGTGATAAAACAACGGCTGTTGTCTTAACCAGCCGATAAGCTCTTCCCTGTCAGGTGCTGACAGAATTTGCTCAATTGTGTCGAGATGGTGTTGATAGTCAACAACCCCTGCAGCATTAGCCAGTAAATGCAGGTCATGATTTCCTAAAACGGCTACACAGCTATTGCCTAGCTGTTTTGCCAATCTTAAGACTTCAGCGGATTTTGGTCCTCGATTGACCAGATCACCGGCGAGCCATATCTGGTCATCTGCTGGATCGAATTGAATCCGATCCAGCATTTTTGCTAACTCGTCATAACAGCCTTGAACATCACCAATTGCATATATCGCCATGGCGTCGATTATAACTTATCTATTAACGACGACGATAAAGTGGTTCGGGGCGAAGTACCGTTGCTTGATAACTTTCACTAAAATCATCAAAAGCCGTTAATGCCTTGTCGATACGATTTGGGTTCGCCAGTTCAAAACTGTTAATTCCGCACTGTGACATATAAAACAATTGATCATGTAATACATCACCTTGTGCACGAATTTCAGCATTAAAACTATAGCGTTCGCGTAACAAGCGAGCGAAGGAATAACAGCGGCCGTCTGTGAACGCAGGAAACACCAATACAATCAACGAGAAATGAATCAAATCCGGAACCACTTCTTCCAGAGGATCATCACCACTTAAACGTAAACCCAGTTCGCCTTCATGCTTAACCAAGGTTTCATGTCGTTCCTGCCAGCGCGCTAAGGAGACGGTAATATTGCCAGCAACCAGATCCGCATCATCATCCAGATGTGTCCAATTATCTTCGACGATTTCACGATCTTTAATTATCTGCATATACACGCTCCTTGAATGGATCAATACCTAAACGACGAACGGTGGCCAAGAATGATTCATCATCATGACGTAAATCGACATAAGCATCCAGTAAATGACCCACAGTATCAACAACCTCTTCTTTAGGAATAGCCTTACCCAAACGTTCACCCAATGATGCGTCTGCTTCAGAACTACCACCCAGTGTAAATTGATACCACTCTTCGCCTTTTTTATCGACCCCCAAGATACCGATATGGCCAACACTTTGATGCGCACAACCATTCATGCAACCTGAGAACTTAATCTTAATATCACCCAGATCATAAAGATAATCCAGATCACCAAACCGTTCCGCAATTTGTTTTGACAGCGGAATAGATTTAGCATTGGCCAGACCACAATAATCCAAACCTGGGCAGCAAATAATATCAGTTAATGTATTAATGTTTGGTGTCGCCAGATTGTCTGCTTCAAGCCTTAACCATAAAGCATATAAATCAGCTTGTTTCACATCAGCAAAAACCAGATTCTGAGTATGCGTTGAACGAACTTCACCTAAGCTGAATTCTTCTGCCAGCTCCGCAATCACTTCAAGTTGCTCAGATGTCACATCACCAGGTGCAATACCCGGGGCTTTCAATGAAACATAAACGGCACGATAACCGGCTTGTTTATGAGCAAATGTATTTTGTTTGGCCCAGCGTGCAAATGCCTTATCTTCAGTCAGTGCTTTTTCGTAACTTTCATCTGCAGCCGCATCCGCTTCATATTCAGGCTCAGTGAAAAAAGCCTTAACACGGTCAATTTCTTTCTGATTCAACTCAAGCTGGTCACGGATTTGTACCCATTCCGCTTCAACTAATTCACGAATATGATTAATGCCATGCTCACGCACAGTGATTTTAATACGTGCTTTATATTTGTTATCACGACGACCCAGCCGGTTATAAACACGTAGAATCGCTTCAAGATAAGACAGCAGATCCTTTTTCTCAAGGAAAGGTCTGATTTGTTGACCAATAATAGGCGTACGCCCTAAACCACCACCGACAAGCACTTCAAAGCCTACTTCACCTTCATGATTTTTCACCAGGTGTAAACCAATATCATGCAATTTAGTCGCAGCACGGTCTTCTTCAGAACCAATGACTGCAATTTTGAATTTACGTGGTAGATAAGCAAATTCTGGATGAAATGTTGACCATTGACGAATGATTTCAGCCCATGGACGGGGATCTTCAATTTCATTGGCATTGATACCAGCAAACTGATCAGACGTAGTATTACGAATGCAATTACCACTACTTTGGATAGCGTGCATCTGTACTGTAGCCAGTTCGGCAAGAATATCTGGCACATCTTCAAGCTTTGGCCAGTTCATTTGGAAATTCTGACGTGTAGTGAAGTGCACAAACCCTTTATCGTAACGGCGTGCGACTTCCGCAATTTTACGAACTTGTTTGGATGACATCAGTCCATAAGGAATGGCAACACGCAACATAGGTGCATGTATCTGAATGTATAAACCATTCATCAGTCGTAAAGGACGGAACTGCTCTTCAGTCAGTTCACCCGCCAAGAATCGACGTGTTTGATCACGGAACTGTTCAACCCGCTGCTCAACCATCGTTTGATCATACTTATCGTATTGATACATTTAAGCTCTCTAAACTTTTAATACCGGACCCACTATTATAACGTTGGCGATATATAACTGGAAATTATAAATACCAATATCTATATTAGTTAATTGACTAATGACGCATCATCTCTGAAACATATTTCGACCGCAAAATAGCGTTTTACAACTAACAATAACTATCAGTTTTATTATGCGGATCATTTAAGGGAATAAGCTGAGTTGAATAAATCCTGGTTCAATCGATAGTGTTGAGCTTTGTGCTATCTCGTATAAACAGTAAAACTGGTTATACTGAATATATTTTTTTGCTCAGGAAATCTTGCATGTCTAAAGCAAGTCGACAAAAACAACGCTTATGGCTGGTGATCGCTTTTGGTTTTTTGATTTGGGGGGCAAGTCAGTATCAGCCGCACAATCAATCTGCTAACAGCGTTGACAAGACTTCTATTTCATCACTTTATCAACAGCAGAAAAGTGATGTTCTGGTAGAAGTCAGTGGTGTTGTTAGTCGTATTCTTCCAGATGATACTAAAGGAAGCCGTCATCAACGGTTTATTATCACTCTGCCGGATAAACTCACAGTGCTTATTGCTCATAATATTGATCTGGCTCCTCGTATAGATTCTTTGAAAGTCGGCGATGAAGTACAGGTTTCCGGTGAGTACGAGTGGAATAACAAAGGCGGCGTGATACATTGGACTCATCATGACCCTGCGAATAAACACCCCCATGGATGGATACGCTACAAAGGCCAGTTATACCAGTAATGTCAGAGAAACAATCCCGCTGTTACAGCTTTGCTCCAATAGCCAAACCATCTGCTGAAATTCTCATTTTGGGATCGATGCCAGGATTAGAATCTCTTCGGCAACAGCAATATTATGCACATCCACGCAACGCCTTCTGGCCGATTATGCAGGGTATGTTTGCTATCGAAACGACATTGCCATATCAACAACGGTGTGAACAACTGACCCAACATTACATAGCTGTATGGGATGTATTAAAAGCCTGTGAAAGACCAGGCAGTCTGGACAGTAATATTGCACCCGACTCAATCGAAGCTAACGACTTTAATACCTTTTTTCAGCAGCATCAGAAGATACAGGCCGTATTTTTCAATGGTGCAAAAGCAGAGCAAATTTATATGAAATATGTTCAGCAGATATTAGATACATCATGGCAGAAGATACAGACATCTCGATTGCCATCAACCAGCCCAGCTAACGCGGCTATGCCATTAGAAAAAAAACAAGCCATCTGGCAAGAACAGCTAAGCAGCGTAAAAAATAGCGATCAATAAAAAAAGGGGCGTAGTAAACGCCCCTTTAATTTCAGACTATTTAAGCCATAAGTGCAGCCGCTACCCTGGCAGCATAATCTGGATCCGCTTTTTCAAACTGAGCCAACATACGCTGTTGTACGGATGCATCACATTGTCCAAGGCCACCAGCAATATTGTCTGCTAATTGCTGCTTTTGATCGTCAGTCATAATACGGAACAAATTGCCCGCCTGTGTGTAATGATCATCTTCACCTGTGTCGAACCGATCTAACCAAGCACCAGCCTCTATTGGCATAGCAGGTTCCGCTACACTTGTATCCGGCTTGGGCGCATTATCACGGTCATTCGGGAAATAGTTAGCCTCGCTCGTCTGATGATGATTACCACCAGCTGGACTTAAACCAGCCATCGCTCCATCACGCTGATAATGATTAACCGGACATTTTGCCGCATTAACAGGTAACTGGTTATAGTTCACACCAACACGATAACGATGAGCATCCTGATATGCTAACAAACGTCCCTGTAACATTTTATCCGGTGATGAACTGATACCGGGCACAAAGTTACTCGGTGCAAATGCCGCCTGCTCCGTTTCAGCGAAATAATTGTCCACATTACGGTTCAACTCTAACTGCCCCACCTCGATCAGTGGAAACTCATCATGTGGCCATACTTTGGTCAAATCAAACGGATTGAATTCTGCATCACGTGCTTGCTGTTCCGTCATGATTTGTACTTTAGCCGTCCAGCTTGGGAAGTCGCCACGATCGATAGCTTCCACTAAATCCATCTGAGCTCCGAATGGATCAGCCACTGCCGCTTCTTCTGCTCTCAGTGTTTTGATGCCCTGATTGGTTTTAAAGTGCCACTTAAACCAAAACCGTTCACCTTTCTCATTCCAGAAGCTATAGGTATGTGAGCTGTAACCATTCATATTTCTATATGAGGCTGGGATACCACGATCAGACATCAAGATAGTCACTTGATGTAAGGCCTGAGGGTAGTTTGCCCAGAACTCATAAGCCATTCGTGGATCCGGTACATTCGTCCGTGGATTCTTTTTCTGTGAATGAATAAAGTCTGGAAACTTACTCGGATCACGAAGGAAAAAGACCGGCGTATTATTGCCGACCATATCGTAGTTACCTTGTTTAGTATAAAACTTCACAGCAAAACCACGTGGGTCCCGGGCAAAATCATGTGAATCCTGACCACCACCTACGGTTGAGAAACGAATGAAAACGTCTGTTCTTTTACCTTCGTTTTGCAAGAAATCAGCAATAGTGACGTCTTTTAAACTTTTTGTAAGGGTAAAGGTTCCGTAAGCCCCGGTACCACGTGCATGGACCACACGCTCAGGAATTCTTTCACGGTTGAAGTGAGCCAATTTTTCGAAGGTGTAGTGGTTGTCATAAGTCAAAGGTCCTCGTGGTCCGACACTGATACTATTATTATCGTCAGCGACTGGGGCGCCGGCAGATGTTGTTAAAATTGTTTTTGTCATCGTTTTATCCTTGCTATTGCAAATTATGTTGGGCAAATTCATTGCACACAACAGATTCTATTCACCCGCAATTGATTTGTATAATTGTTTATTATTGTAAAAATAATCGACAAAAACGATTTATATAATTTAATGACATTAAATCTTTAACACAGCTCTTTGTTCAACAGGCATAAAAAAAGCCAGTCAACAAAATGTTGACTGGCTTTTTTTGACTATTTTTCCGTGAATTTATTTGAGAAGTTGACTCAAATCTTTAGCATCCCAGTGAGGGAAATGCTTACGAATGAGAGCGTTCAGTTCTATCTCAAAGGCAGAAAACTCGCCCTCTGCGACAACTTCATGACTACCCGATACAGCATCGGTAATCATGCCAGCACCGATTGTTACATTAGTCAGACGGTCAATAATAATGAAAGCCCCGGTAGTCCGGTTACGCTTATATGAGTCAAACACCACTGGCTTATTTAATGAAAACTCGCACAGGCCAATTTCATTCAGTTTAAGTTCACTGACTTTATTATGCTCAAGCGTGTTGACATCAATTTGATAATCAATCCCTGTTAATGAACCACCAGCATCACTAACGCCTACTTTAATACTGTACTGTTTATTTGAAACCAGAGGCTGCTCGGTCATCCACACCACCATAGCCTTAAACTGGCTTGAGACATGTGGCTGGTGATGATTGCTATGAACAATCATATCGCCGCGACTGACATCAATTTCAGTTTCTAAGGTGACAGTAATCGCTTCACCTGGCACGGCATGATCTAAATCACCATCATAGGTGACAAGTGCTTTCACTTTACTTTCTTTACCTGATGGCAACACAGTGACGTCATCACCTGGTTTCAAAATCCCCGATGCCAGAGTGCCGCAATAACCACGGAAGTTCAGATTAGGACGATTCACAAACTGAACAGGGAAACGCACATCATCGAAGTTCGGATCTTTATCCACATCGACGGTTTCCAGAATTTCCATCAGGGTTTGGCCTTGATACCAATCCATATTTTCACTACGGTTAACCACGTTATCCCCAACCAGGGCAGACATGGGCACAAAGTGAATATCTTCCAGCTCTAGCTCACGTGAGAACTCAGTGTAATCATGGCGAATCTTATCAAACACTTGCTGACTGTAATCCATCAGGTCCATTTTATTGATGGCAACAACAACGTGTTTAATGCCTAACAAGGACGCAATGAAACTATGTCTGCGAGTCTGTGTTTGTACGCCATAGCGGGCATCAATCAAGATAACAGCTAACTGACAACTGGATGCACCTGTTGCCATATTACGAGTGTACTGCTCATGCCCTGGTGTATCGGCAATGATGAACTTACGTTTTGTTGTAGAAAAGTAACGGTAAGCAACATCAATGGTAATGCCCTGCTCACGCTCGGCCTGCAAACCGTCAACTAACAGGGCTAAATCAACCTGTTCGCCAGTAGTACCAGACTTGGCACTGTCACGCGTTACAGCTTCCAGCTGATCTTCATAGATCATCTTAGAGTCATGTAGCAGACGGCCAATCAGGGTACTTTTACCATCATCAACATTACCGCAGGTTAAAAAGCGCAGCATTTCTTTATTTTCATGCTGTTTCAGATACGCTTCGATGTCTGTGGCAATCAGGCTATCTGATTGATATGAACTTGATTCAGTAGTCATCTAGAAGTAACCCTCTTGTTTTTTCTTCTCCATAGAACCGGCTTGATCATGGTCAATAGCACGGCCTTGACGTTCAGAGGTGGTGGTCAGCAACATTTCCTGAATGATTTCAGGCAAGGTATCAGCCGAGGACTTCACAGCACCTGTTAATGGATAACATCCCAGGGTACGGAAACGCACTTTTTCCATGCGTGGCTCCTGTCCTTCAGGAATACGCATACGATCGTCATCAACCATAATCGTCAGGCCGTTATAGTCAACAACCGGACGTTCTGCTGCGTAATAAAGCGGCACAATCGGAATCTGTTCCAAATAAATGTATTGCCAGATATCCAGCTCCGTCCAGTTAGATAAAGGGAAAACACGGATGCTTTCACCTTTATTCACTTTACTGTTGTAGATGTTCCAGAGTTCTGGTCGCTGTGCTTTCGGATCCCAGCGATGATTTTTATCGCGGAAAGAGTAAACACGTTCTTTCGCACGTGATTTTTCTTCGTCACGACGGGCACCACCAAAAGCGGCATCAAAACCGTATTTGCTCAACGCCTGTTTCAATGCGTCAGTTTTCATGATGTCAGTGTAGCGAGGATGATCAAACGGGTTGATACCTGCTTCTTTACCCTCTTGATTGGTATGAACAAGCAGTTCTAGACCTAGCTCCTTAGCACGTTCATCACGGAATTTGATCATTTCCTGAAACTTCCATGTAGTATCAATATGCATCAATGGAAATGGCGGTTTACCAGGTGCAAAAGCTTTCATAGCTAAGTGCAACATAACGGCAGAGTCTTTACCAATCGAATACAGCATTACCGGATTCTCAAACTCTGCAGCCACCTCACGCATAATGTGGATACTTTCTGCCTCCAGCTGCTTTAAGTGTGTTAATTGTTTTTCAGTCATTATCTTTCTCATTAGTTAGATTTGACATGCAAGCCGCATTCTTTATTTTCAGGATCTTCCCACCACCAGCGTCCGGCACGAATGTCCTCGCCCATGGTGATAGCTCGTGTACAAGGTGCACAGCCAATGCTGGCATAGCCTTCATCATGTAATTTGTTATATGGCACATCATTCGCTCGCAGATAAGCCCAGACATTGCCATTTGACCAATCGGTCAAAGGACTGAACTTCTGTAAGCCATGATCGCCATCCCACTCTGAAACAGGGAGCTCTGAACGCGTCACAGACTGCGAACGACGCATACCCGTTATCCAGGCTTTTTTGCCAGATAAAGCTCGGTTCAGTGGCACTACTTTTCTTAAGCCACAACACTGTTTTCTTAACTCAACACTGTCGTAGAACGCATTCGGTCCGTTGTTAGTAACAAACAGTTCAACATCTGCCGTGTTGGGGAAAAAAACCTCTACCTTTTTATAGTAGTGGTTATTTAAGGTTTGCATGAGCTCATAGGTTTCTTTCGGCAAACGTCCGGTATCCAGAGTGAAAATATCGATGCCTGGCGCATGCTTACAAATCAAATCCATCAGCACCATATCTTCAGCACCAAAGCTGGTCGCCAGCGTCGCTGGCAAATAGTTCTGCTCGATGTCTTTTAATACTGCAATCACAGCATCAATTTTGGTGGCTAAAGCCGGTTTTATTTCACTCATTGTTTTCTTCTCACATGAATTATTGTGCTTAATCCCTCTGTTGAGGTGATCTCACACTGCTGCCCATCCTTGCTTAAGCTATTGAATACTTCATCCACGGCATCGCCAGTATTTACTAAAAGCTCAATGGATTGCTCTAATGCCAGTTTCTGCACTGCTTCCCTTGCTTTGATGTAGTGCATAGGGCAGCCAAACAGGGTTAAATCAACTTGTTTTATATCAGACATTTTATGCCCACCAATACGAGGATAATTGCTAGTAATGGACGCATCATCCGGTCTGAAATACGAACGCCTAAATGTGTCCCAATAAAGATGCCGGGTAATGATCCTGCAACTAAATACATTAACAATGACCAGTCTACGGTTCCTACAGCTGAATGCCCGAGACCGGCCACAAAAGTGAGTGGTACGGCATGAGCAATATCTGTCGCCACAATTTCCACCCCTTTAAGACGTGGATACAAAAACAGCAGAATAACCGCACCAAGCGCACCAGCACCAACCGATGAGAGTGTCACCATCACACCTAACAAAGCACCAGTCACAACAGTAATCAACGCTTTGTTTACTTCATTTTCACGAATATCATAAATGGCACTGACAACTGGATGACTCTCCTGTGAGCGCAGTAACTTGCCAAGTGGTGCTTTTAACAGTAAAGCACTGGATGTCAGAATTAGCGCTATCCCAAGCGCTTTGGTAATCACTTCGGTGTGATTGCCATCATGCATTCCCGTTGCATTCATAACCCATAGCGTGATCAGTGTCGCCGGAATACTACCAGCAGCAAGACGCCATACCACATGCCACTTCACCACACCATGGTGCCAATAAGACCAGATACCGCCAGCTTTAGTGATAGCAGCAAATAATAAATCTGTGCCAACGGCAATAGCTGGTTGCACATGAAAGATGAAAATGAGTATGGGTGTCATTAAAGACCCGCCTCCAACACCGGTCATGCCGACCATGATGCCGACAAACAATCCAGCTAAAAGAAAGCCCCATTCCATCTGATGTTACGCCTTGTGTATTACAAAAGAGCTGACAAGTTTACCAAAGCATAATATTCTATCAATGAATATTATTGACTATCTTTATAACTAAAAAGTATATAGATGAAGCTACAGCAATTAAAATATGTCCGAGAGATTGCCAGACGAGGTTTAAGTATATCGGCGGCTGCAAATGCACTGCATGCTTCCCAACCGGGAGTCAGTAGTCAGGTACAGCAATTAGAAGATGAACTTGGCTTACAAATTTTTGAACGCCATGGCAAACGACTGACAGGCATTACACCTATCGGTCAATCCATTATCGATATGGCAGAAAGGGTGTTGCAGGATGTCGATAATATCCGCCAGCTGATTGCTGACAATAAAACCGAACAATCCGGCACTTTATCCATCGGCACCACACATACTCAAGCCCGCTATGCTTTACCCAGCGCGATAAAAAGATTTTCTGAACATTACCCAAATATCCATCTGAATATGGTGCAGGGAACGCCTACCGAAGTCGGTGAAATGGCAGCAACCGGAAAAATTGATCTGGCCATAGCGACAGAGGGACTTGCCCAATTCGAATCATTGGCCATTTTGCCTTGTTACGAATGGAACCGTTGTGTGATTGTTCCGCCTGAACATCCCTTAATGTCTGTAAAAAAATTACGTTTGGAAGATATCGCCCAATACGAAATTCTGACTTATGTCATGGGTTTTACTGGCCGGGCAAAACAAGATCAGGCCTTTATTGAAAAGGGTTTGCATCCGAATGTGATTTTTACCGCCACGGATGCCGATGTAATAAAAACATATGTTGAGTTAGAGATGGGCATCGGCATCATTGCCAGCATGGCATTTGACCCCGATAAAGATGCCCCTCTCCAGGCACTGGATGCCAGGCATCTATTTCCATCCAGCGTTACGCATATGGGCATTCGAAAAGGCAGTTATCTACGAAATTATATGTATGCCTTCATCGAGTTCTTTGCTGCTCATCTTGATAAAAAAACAGTCGATAAAGCCATCAATATATAAACTTGGCAAAGTCATTTTATTTATAGAGATTTTGAATGAATAACAGTACTCACCACACAAAAATAAAACAGCTATTAGATCAGATTGAGCCACTTCTTCCAGCCACTCATCAACATCTACTATCTGAACTGAGTGCTGAAATTGAACAGTTAGTGACTTTTTTACCCCAAGCATCACTAACCGGTGAATATCTTGCTAAACCTGAATTTGATAACTCTTCAGGTTGTTATCGTCGAGGCCAGGAATCGATATTCTATTGTCCCCATTGTTATGAATCACAACAAGACTTAATTGCGACTCAACGTATCAATAGTCGTCTTCGCGTTTGTCCTCAATGTCGAAGCAGTATAAAACCTGCAAAATAAATACCTTATCTGCGCTTTTAGCTAGAAAAAAGAGCCTGATTACAATAAAATGACAACATAAGCACAGGATGTGATTGTAGTGATATAAGGAATGATGCCTCGGGGTGGCGAAAGCCTGAGATGCTCAAGTTAAAGAGCGGACCCGATGAACCTGATCCAGTTAATACTGGCGTAGGGACAGGCTGAAATAGATCTTCATCCACACCGCATTGGTGTCTCTCGATTTATTCCCCTGTCCTTTTTGATTCAAAAAAGGATAACCATGAAAGTAAAAACACTTGCTGTAGCCATTACAACGGCTATGACATCTCCAATGATATTGGCTGAAGTTACACCTGCTGACTTGCCATCCATGATCGTGAGTGCTGACTTTCGTCCTAACGATGCCCATGACACCCCGATAAGTTTAACCACGATTGATGAAGACACTATTGAGTCTCGTGGTGCCCAGCATATTGAAGATGTGCTCAATCTAGCCCCCAATGTCAATGTTTCCAGCGGCGCCTCGCGAGGCCAATATTTCCAAATTCGTGGTATTGGTGAGCGTAGCGAATTCCAAGCCCCACTTAATCCTTCTGTAGGTTTATATATAGATGGTATAGATTTTAGTCGCAGTGGCGGTGCTGCTACCTTGTTTGATATTGAGTCTGTCGAGATATTACGGGGACCACAGGGCACACGCTATGGTGCAAATGGTATGGCTGGCACTATCAACCTAAAAAGCACTGAACCGACGAATGAACTTGCTATGAAGTTTGAGTCGACTTTAGCGACATATAACACTCATGCAGAAGGCATCGCTGTAGGCGGACCATTAATTGATAATACCTTACTCGGTCGTTTTTCAGTTCACAGCTATAAGTCAGATGGCTTTATGGATAATGACTTTTTAGGTAGAGATAACACTCAAAATCGCGATGAAGTAACTGCTAGAGGTCACCTGAAATGGCTTGCTACGGATAACCTTACTATCGACCTTAATGTTTTACACCTGAATATTGATAATGGTTATGACGCGTTCACGCTTGATAACAGTCGTCACACTTTGTCAGACCAACCAGGTAAAGATGCCCAAAATACTAATGCCTTTTCTCTAAAGACTGATTATCGAGCAAATGATAAAGTACAGCTCCAATCTAGCCTCAGTTATTCAAAATCTAACCTTGAATATAGCTACGATGACGACTGGTCTTATAAATCACAGTTTCCTGTTGATCCTACCTGTATAGATGCTGATGACTCTAACGATCCATATACCTGTCCTTATAGTGGCTTTGATCAATACAAACGTAAACGTGAAAACACAGCATTGGAGTTCAGAGCATTATCTAATGAAAACGGACGTATCTTTGCTAACACTACCGACTGGACATTAGGTCTGTATGTATCAAAACAGCGTCAAAATTTGGATCGTACCTATTATGGCAATGACATCACCAGCGATGCTGTCACTACCACTGTGACTAAAAATAGCTATGAAACTGTCAACACAGCACTCTATGGACAGTTAGATACAGCATTAACAGATAAACTTACATTGATAAGTGGCCTCAGAGCAGAATATTGGGAAGCCGATTATAAGGATTCGGCAGGACTTTCAGACGATCCAGATGATTGGATGTATGGAGGAAAGCTAGGGCTTGAATATCATATCAACGATGATCATATGGCTTTTACAACCTTATCTCGTGGTTACAAAGCGGGAGGTATAAATGTTAATCCCGAAATCAGTGATGATTTGCGATCTTTTAATACTGAGTCATTATGGAATCTTGAAGCTGGCTTAAAGTCATTCTGGCTAGACGGTGATTTAATAACGTCTGTAACGGCTTTCTATACACGCAGAAGTAATGCTCAAATCAAAAGCTCATTTCCCGTACCTAAGACATCAGGAGGTACAGATTTTATTGATTATTTTGTTAATGCTGACCGAGTCAGAAATATTGGTCTTGAGGCTGAATTAGACTGGTCTATCAACGAAAAATATCGTGTCATTGCCTCCCTTGGTCTTTTGGATGCAAAGCTTGAAGACTATGAAAACCCCAAGTTACTAGAAAAAGGCATTAAACTAAGTGGTCGCAGAATTGCCCATGCGCCTGCCTACCAATTTAATCTGGGCGGTGAGTATTACTTTGCACCAGGCTGGACATTTAAAGCCAATATGGAAGGTAAAGATGAGTTTTATTACTCAAACAGCCACAATGCTAAATCACACTCTTTTGTCTTATACAATGCCAGCGTCGAATACAAAAAAGATGAGTGGAAGGTCACCCTATGGGGACGTAACTTATTCGATAAAGACTATTATACTCGCGGCTTTTCGTTTGGTATTGATCCATCAAAATCTTACGCTGAAGAAACCTACACCCAATACGGTGATCCACGCGTTGTTGGCTTAACATTGAGTTACGACTATTAATGACACTAGAGGGCTTTTTAGGCCCTCTTCTTAACTTCTTAAGGAATTTTATTTATGCGTGTTTCAGTTGATATCAGTCTTTATCCTCTTACTGAACAATTTGTAGAACCTATTCTGGCTTTCATTAAAAAGTTGGAAGACAACCCTAAGCTGAACATCTCACGGAATAATCTGAGTACACAAATCTTTGGTGAATATCGTGATGTAATGGATGCGATGGATGCCGAAATCGAAGCTGTTTTTGAACAGTTACCGCACAGTGTGTTTGTGCTAAAAATGATCGGAAACGATCGTTACCACGTAGAAGATTAATCGAGTTATCTAATGATAGATGCCGCAATTAACGGCCTGCTGGCCTTATCCGCATGGGAAGTGACCGCCGCATTACTCGGTATGGCTTATGTCATTCTGGCTGCGCGTGAATCACAATGGTGCTGGCCGATAGCGTTTATCAGTACACTCATCTACACCGCTTTATTTTGGGAAGGCCAACTTCCTATGCAAGCCCTACTCAACTTTTACTATATGGGTATGGCGATTTATGGCTTCGTTTTATGGCGACAGCATAAACAAAATAATGATGAATTAGTCATTCATAGCTGGTCATTGAATGCCAATTTACTATTCGTGGTGGCAGGTGTCGTCATTAGCTTTTTGGTGGCTTATTATCTGGACAAGAATCAAGCATCACAACGCCCCTATCTCGATGCTGGCATAACTGTATTTTCAGTGATGAATACCTGGTTGATGGCCAGAAAAGTGCTGCAGAACTGGTTTTATTGGATCATTATTGATGCCGCTTCCGTCGTGTTGTATTACCAAACGGGCTATTACGCGACGGTCGTCTTGTTCTCCATCTACACCGTGCTTGCCACTGTTGGTTTCGCCAACTGGATCAAGTTATACCGTCAACATCCACTAGCTCAGACTCACTAAATGCAAGCTGTTATTTTTGACATGGACGGGCTGCTGATTGACTCAGAGCCCTTCTGGAAACAAGCGGAGAAACGTGTATTTTCAGCTATTGGCGTTGAAATCACCGATGCACTGTCAGCCAAAACTATGGGCATGACTACGCGCGAAGCGACTGAATTCTGGCTCAAACATGCAGGCCTGTCACTCAACCAGGAAGCCATGGAAAAAGTTGAAAATGATGTAATAGATGAAGTCGCCTTATTAACCGCGACCCAAGGTCAGGCACTACCCGGTGTACATAATCTGCTAGAACAACTCAAACGACATGACCTGAAAATTGGTCTGGCAACTAATGCCCCGGCCCGTCTTGTTCCTGTAGTGCTGGAACGCTTGGAGATTACTGCATTTTTTGATAATTATGTCGCCGATGATGATGTTGAACAAGGCAAACCCCACCCCGCCATCTATCAACTAGCTCTACAGCGCATCAACGCAAACGCTGATTACACCCTTGCATTTGAAGACTCCGTCACTGGCATGAGAGCCGCAATTGGCGCTGGCATTCGAACTGTTGTGGTACCTTCAGCAGCCAATTATCACTTACCGCACTATGATGCCGCCGTATTAAAGCTGGAAAGCCTGAATGGTCTGGCACTCAAAGAGCTGCACGATTTATTTAGCTAACGTTATCGTTAATCAATCAAACAACACGGGCTGATCCAGCCAGTCCTGCAGCTTAGTTTCACCCAGTACATTCATCAAAAATAATAATAAACGGTAACTTAAGCGACAAGCGGAAAGGTCAGGGATTGGCTGATACTGAGTATAAACGTCGGCAAAAAGTATAGCTTGTTGTGGACTGAGTAAATATTCCAGTAAGACCCACTCTAATTCACGTGGGGCTCTGACAAAGGCATCCAGATCCACGACGGCTAAAGTCCCATCGTCACACTGACGCAGTTGATCCCAGCGAAAGTCAGGCATAATCGGCACAAACTGCTCGGCTGACAGTGTTCTACATTGTTCATAGCTCAGTTTTAGTATCTCATTAGGGATCGTGATATCAGCGTGGTCAGATAATAACTGAATGGTCTGTTCCAGACGTACAGGCCAATCATTTGCACTGAAGATAGGATTATCGATGCTGCCCCATTTTGTAGATATTTGTAGATGCAATTTGCCCCAGTGATGGGCAAGCTGAGTCACAATAGTGTTAGAGATCTGATCTGCACTCAGATCAACGCCTTCAAGATAACGAACCAAGACATAATACCCAGCCTGTTCAGCTATCACCTCGGGAACCACAAAGCCACCTCCGCGTTGCAGAAACTGACTGATAGATTGCGTGCGCCCTAAAGAGTTTGGAAAGTCGAGCTGAAACAGATGGTTTATTCCCAGCCAAAACGTGGAGCCTTGTACCCGCTTTTGGTGGCAGACCTTTAAGATCATCATGCCGTCAGCTGTATCACACTGCCACAGCTGATGTGTACTATCAGGAAATTGTGCTTCCAAGGGTAATGCCGGTGCATGTAACACCGGCAGACTTGCTTGCTGTTGTTGACTCAGTTCAGGATAGGAATACATCTATTGTCGTAATTTTACCAAGGTAATTTTTCACCATTGGTATGCCAGAATGTACCGGTGGTATCCAGTGTCAATTCTTCCATACGTTGAATAAGACCTGCTGCTGACTCATCAGTATCAATTAAACCGCCATGGCCGGTCATATCTGTACGCACCCAGCCTGGATGTAAAATAGCCACGGCAATGCCTTTGGGTTTCAGATCAATCGACAGTGATTTCCCAGCAGCGTTCACGGCTGATTTAGACATGCGATAAGCATAACTACCGCCAGAATCATTATCTTCAATCGAGCCCATACGGCTGGTAATAATGCCGACTTTACTGCCCTGCCCCATATGCTTGAGAAGTGCTTGTGTCGTCAGCAACGGTCCTAGACTATTTACGCGATACATTCTGACAAAGTCGTCAATTGCATCATCATCAATTTGTCCAAGTCCAATGCCACCGGCAATACCAGCATTATTGATGAGCCAATCGATTTTTCTGTCTCCTAATGACTCACTCAGTTTGGCTAAACTTTTCGGATCACTGACTTCTACATCCTCAATGATTTCTACATTTAAGGCGTTTAATTCAGATGATGCTTTCCGACAGGTTGCAATGACATGCATGCCTTTTGCAGTAAGCTGACGGCAGAGTTCTAATCCAATCCCACGATTACATCCGGTCACTAATGCTGTTTGTGTCATTTTTTTCCTCCTTTTTCAATTGCTGCATTTTTTCTTTTGATGGTGAACTGACCACACCCTCTTCCGTCACAATGGCATCAATTAACGCTGCTGGTGTCACGTCAAAAGCCGGGTTCGAAACATGGACTTTTGCTGGTGCAATGGCATGTCCTTCTATTTCTGAGACTTCAGAATGTGCACGTTGTTCAATAGGAATCTGACTACCGTTTTCAATGGACCAATCGATCGTTGTCGTTGGTGCTACCACCATGACTTTCACCCCATGATATTTTGCTAAAACGGCTAATGAATATGTGCCGATTTTATTGGCAGTATCACCATTTGAGGCAATCCTGTCAGCACCAACAATCACCCAGTCTAATCGCCCACCGGCCATCAAGGCACCTGCAGCCACATCAGCTTGTAAGGTCATCGGTATACCTTCTTGCATAAGCTCCCAGGCTGTTAATCGACTGCCTTGTAGCCATGGTCGTGTCTCATCAACATACACATGCTCAATTTTGCCATCAATAAATCCCTGACGTATAACGCCTAATGCTGTGCCAAAGCCGGCAGTGGCAAGAGCACCAGCATTACAGTGTGTTAACACGATACTGTCATTATCTAACAAGTCAGCACCATATTGCCCCATGGTTCTATTCGCTTTTACATCTTCCTGATGTATGCGCTTAGCCTGCTCTAACAAGGCAGGTTCGGGGGATTCATATTTCGACAAGGTATTGCAGGTTTGTTGCATTCGCTCAATCGCCCAAAACAAATTTACCGCCGTCGGTCTGGATGCAGCTAATCTTTTTAATGCCGGTATCAATGCTTCTTGCCAATTTTCGCCCGCACTGAACCAGGCTTCTCTTGCTGCTAACACCACACCATAAGCCGCTGTCACACCAATAGCAGGGGCACCACGCACCACCATTAATTTAATGGCTTCTGCCACGGCATCTGAGTCATAAAATGCCAACCAGTTTTCAGTATGTGGTAATACACGTTGATCAAGTAAATGGAGTTGTTCATCACGCCATAAAATGGGTTCAATTGTCTGTAATAATCTGGTCAAAACAAGCTCCTGTCATGCTTGGTGAATCTTTGTTGTGATTGGTTTGTCATGATAAATGTTTAGAATAGGTTTTCATTCAGCTCAACGGTATAATCAAATTCTATGGAAAATGTCGATCTGATAATTAATGCACGCTGGTTAGTTCCGGTAACGAAAGACCAAACCGTGTTAGAAAACCACGCCATCATGGTCAAGGATGCACGTATTGTAGCGCTTCTGCCACAAGAACAGGCAAAACAGCTTTATTCTGCAAATGTTATCCATGATCTCAATGAGCATTGTTTGATTCCCGGTTTAATCAATAACCATGCGCATACGCCAATGTCATTATTTAGAGGCTTAGCTGACGATTTACCGTTGATGACCTGGCTTAATGAGCATATCTGGCCAGCAGAAAATGCCTTTGTCAGCGATGCTTTTGTTGAAGCAGGTAGTGCACTTGCCATCGCTGAGATGATACGTGGTGGTACCACTTATTTTAATGATATGTATTTTTTCCCTGAGGCCACAGCCAGAATAGTTGATAAATCAGGCATTCGTGCCAGTCTGGGCATTGTGGTGATTGAGTTTCCAACAAATTGGGCCAGCTCGGTAGAAGAATATTTACATAAGGGCCATCAATTACACGATCACTATCGTCACCATCCTCGTATCAACACCATTTATTCACCTCATGCGCCTTACACTGTGGCAGACAAAACCCTGGAACAGATCATTACCAATGCCGAAGAAATGGATATGCCCATCAGCATGCATATTCATGAAACCGCCGATGAAGTTGCCCAGAGTCTGAAAGAGTATGGAGTAAGGCCGCTTGAACGTTTGAAACAAATTGGTTTGCTTTCTCCAAGGCTGCTTGCTGTTCATATGACACAGCTAACACCTGATGAAATAAACTGGTGTAGCCAAGCGGGTGTTCACATCGCTCATTGCCCTGAATCAAATTTAAAGCTGGCCAGTGGATTTTGCCCGGTAGCTGAGCTGCATAAAAATGACATCAATGTCACAATTGGAACTGATGGCGCAGCATCTAATAATGATCTCGATATGTTTGCTGAGATGCGACAAACTGCTTTGCTGGCAAAAGCCGTGGCAGGTGATGCGGCAGCCGTGCCGG
Source organism: Methylophaga sulfidovorans (assembly GCF_900114205.1). GTDB lineage: Bacteria > Pseudomonadota > Gammaproteobacteria > Nitrosococcales > Methylophagaceae > Methylophaga > Methylophaga sulfidovorans. The sequence continues at coordinate 5,485 of NZ_FOSH01000008.1, read as the reverse complement.
CACATACTGCATTAGAAATGGCGACCATCAACGCAGCGAAATCATTAGGAATAGACAAGGAAATTGGCTCACTTGAAATAGGCAAACAAGCTGATATTGTTGCTGTTAAATTATCGGATATCGAAACTCAGCCAGTTTATGATGTGGTGTCTCAGCTGGTATATGCCAGCAGTCGTGATAAAGTCAGCGATGTCTGGGTAGCCGGTAAACAGCTATTGAACTCACGCCAACTTCTGACATTAAATGAAACAAAGGTCATTCAAGACGCCCAACAATGGGCAATCAAAATAGGATCACAAGATCAATGAGCCAATCACAAGCAAACGTCGACTTAAATGAAGTAGCAAAATTTGATGCTTTAGCATCGAGTTGGTGGGATCTGGAAGGTCAATCGAAACCCTTGCATGATCTGAATCCGATTCGTTTAGCTTATATTGCAGATCGAACCTCTTTAGATAACGCCAATGTGATTGATGTAGGTTGCGGTGGCGGCATCCTTTCTGAAGCACTGGCAAAAAGTGGAGCCAATGTGACCGGTATCGACATGGGTGAGATGCCGTTGAATATTGCTAAACTACATGCCTTGGAAGCTGGTCTGACCATCAATTATCAACAGATCACAGCTGAAGAGATGGCTGGCCAACATCCTGAACAATATGATGCCGTAACTTGTCTTGAAATGCTGGAACATGTGCCGGATCCCGCATCCATTATTCAAGCCTGTGCAGATATGGTTAAACCCGGTGGTGATGTTTTCTTTTCAACATTAAATCGTCACCCTAAAGCCTATCTTCTAGCTGTACTGGGTGCTGAATACGTTATGAAAATGTTGCCGAAAGGCACACATGATTACAAACGCTTTATTCGCCCAGCTGAATTATCTGCATGGTGCCGACATGCCGGTCTCAAGGTTAAAGACATCACGGGTATGAATTACAATCCGCTGACTCGTCAATTTAGTCTTGGCAACGATGTAAAGGTCAATTACCTCATCCATTGCAAAAAAATCTGATATGCCAAAATATGATGCTGTGTTTTTTGACCTAGACGGCACACTGGTCGATACCGCCCCTGATTTAGCCTATGCCCTTAATCAAGTGCTAGCTGAACATCATGCTCCCATGCTATCACTTGAAACCATTCGTCCAGTCGCCAGTGATGGTAGTCCGGGGTTAATCAATCTCGCTTTTGGCATAAGCCCAGACGCTCCTGAATATCCGGCAATACAGGCACGTTTTATTGAGCTTTATCGTCTCCATATTAACCGGGAATCCAGGCTCTTTGACGGTATAGAAAATGTACTGCAAACAATCGAGAAGTCAGGTTCAAAATGGGGAGTGATTACTAACAAACCTGCATTTTTAACCGACCCTTTGATGCAAGCCTTAAACCTGAGTCAGCGGGCTAGTTGTATTGTCAGTGGAGATACTACAGCCAATAGCAAACCTCATCCAGATCCGATGTTATTCGCCTGTACCGCCTCTAATGTTAGCCCTGAAAACTGCTTATATATTGGCGATGCCCAACGCGATATTGAGGCAGGGAATATAGTGAATATGGATACACTCATCGCTCATTATGGTTATTTAAAAAGTACTGACCAACCTGAAACCTGGCAGGCCAAAGCCACAATATATAAGCCAGAAGAAATCCTGAATTGGATTTAACTCTCACTTTATGGCATCAAATAAACACTTGGCTGCGGCATATGATTTCTGTCTAAAACTTGCACAGTCACACTACGAGAACTTCCCTGTCGCCTCAGTTTTGCTTCCCAAACGACTAAGAAAGCCCATTGCTGTTATCTATGCTTTTGCACGTACTGCCGATGATTATGCTGACGAAGGTCAGCTTACTGAAGCTGAACGGATAGCGAACCTGCAAGCCTATCGCTCATCACTCACCGAGATCAGCCATGGTACATACAGCGGCAATGATCCGATTTTTATTGCGCTTGATGATGTAATCACACAGTTCCGCTTACCTATCCATTTATTTGATGACTTGTTATCCGCTTTTATGCAGGATGTTGTCAAAAATCGCTATCAAACGATGGAAGAAGTTTTAGATTACTGTCAGCGTTCTGCTAATCCCGTTGGTCGTTTATTACTGCATTTAAATAGTCAGCCGACTCAACAGCAGCTAATACAATCTGATGCAATCTGTACCTCTTTACAGTTGATTAACTTTTATCAGGATGTTCTGCAGGACAAACAAGAAAACGATCGGATTTATATCCCTCAACAGATGCTTGCACAAGCAGGACTGACTGAGGATGACATTACTTCCACAAATAGCCGGAAATTAGCTCCTCTGCTTCGTCAGTTATTTCAACAAACGATGGGGATAATGAATGAAGGAGTGGAGCTTGGTAATGGTATTCAGGGACGTTTAGGCTGGGAAATCAGAGCGATGACTTTGGGTGGAATAGAGACATTAAACAAATTGATGGCTCAAAATGATGAAAATATTTTAAGCCGGCCAAGATTAACGCGTAGAACACATTTAAGAATTTTACTTGTCAGCCTATCGAAAACACATTTAAAACGCAGCTAGAAACAAATTTATAGATTCTCATAACGGTTTGCATCAAACACTCCCGCATCAATCGGATTTTGCTCACGTTGCCACTGAGTGAAGTCATGAAAAATTTGCCAGAACTGTGGATGCGTTCTGCGAACACCCCACTTCAGCACCACCTCATCAAATTTTTCTTCTGAGCTCGCCGTCAACAAAGTTTTCTCAAACAATTCCAGTTCGTCTGAATTAATATCAAAGATAAAATTAGGATAACTTCCGGCGATCTCAGGATAAACCGTTAGGCTATCTTTTTCAGGCTTGTAACTTAATGACTCTCCAAAAAGAAAAGCCACATTGCTGTGGTAACGATTTCTGATAAGCGAATAAACCGTTCTTTCATGCCATTTTTAACCCGTATGAATGTCAGTTCAGGTAGATAGTTAAGACCGGATTTTTGCTCGAAAGTAGTCCTAGTCAGCTGACTCAATACTGAATCTGCTGTTTGCACCCACGTTGATTGTGGATTTCTGAAACAAGACTGATTCTGACAGCGGTTAATTGAATCATCTGCGTCAGCGTTTACTTGCTTGAATTGCTGCAAGATGCGATTTAACAATTCACTTTTTGTATCATCAGTTGAAAATTTTTCAGCCGTTTTAATATCAAGATCAAGTGGTGCATATGTGAAATAGGTTTTAACCACGCCCATACCTTGATACCAATCATCCAGCACGGACTTACGCTTATCTCTGGGCAGTAATCGTAAAAAATTATGCTCTGCACCATTACGGATTAAATCAAAATAAAGTCGTGTTTGAAGTTGGTGAGCGACATTACCAAACAAATCAAAATTAACAACTAACTCATAATAGGTTCGCTCAAACAATGGAAAATCCATCCACCAAATCGTTTGAGGGACTTGCCCTACCATACCTCTTACAACGCTGGCATTATCAAAGTGTCTGAACACAGTTAGAAAAGCATTTGTATTATTGCCATCACCATTCCAAATCGCTTTCGTAGAAGTCCAGTTTAGTGGCGCATGTTGATAATGCTGGCCTCTTAAAGATAAATAGCTATTGCGTTTATCTTTATATTTATCCCAGTTCTCTTTTGTTTCTATAAGGTTATCATTTTGCCCAGGTAAGCCTAAAAGTGGCTCAACCTGCTTTCTATACTTAGAGTCCGTTATAAATAGATCCATGGCGGGATCTTGGTACATCACCCAAAACTGATCACGAATCACATCAGTTGCAATTTGCCCACGGCACACTGGCCCTCTGATAAACGTCCGAGTGAAATATTCAGCATTTTCTAATAAGAATTGATAACGTGCTTTTGCTGGTATCGCAGAAAATGTGACAAAGGGGTTCGCTCGGGCTTCATAGTCGTATCCAGGTAATGTGTTTACATTCCATGTCTCTGTAAAAAAGAGCTTTTCTATATGATTTTGTAACTGCTCATCAAACAGTAGCGTGATATGACGTTTATGAACGGTAATACCTTTTACTAATCTTAGGCGATAATAAATAGGATGTTCAGGATCAGAGTTAGGTAAACGCGTTTTTACAATAGAAATCGGTTTTCCCGAAGGTGTATATGATCTGACGAGTTCGAAAAAGCGTGTATTTTTACCTTCATCAGCAAAATAAAGATGAGCTAAAAATAAATGTTCATATATCCATCTGCTAACCAGCCGGCGTTGATTTGATGTTTGATTAAGATAGGATTCCCATTTTTCTATTGCAGTTAGTTCTCTCTGAGTTAAATCAACTTGTTCTTCAGTGACTTTAGCACCTTGGTAAAGTCAACCACTAATAGTTGAAAACTCATCATCGGTAAGCCCCGTCACGGCAAATGGCATGCCTGTTAAAGGATGTTTAGTTTCGTATTCAGCAATCGTATCTGGCGTTGGACATTGATTTTCACGTCGGATACTAATATCTAGGTCATCTGGTAATTTATTATTCGCTTTGAATTGGTGAGATTTACCAAGAGCCAGCATTCGATATAACAAACTAGCTTGAGCATCATCACCATTAAGAATTGATTGAAACCCGGCTTGCTCCCATTCTTCCTTATTATGGGCATCAATAAAAAGCCTGGTTGGTGCTATCGGATCTTGTCGAGTACCATCATAAGCGTTTAATTTAGTTGCCCCCCGTAACAATCCTGCTGTTGATTCCATCTTTAACTGACATGGAGCATCAAAACAGCCATGGCAGGCAACGCATTTTTCTTCGATAATCGGTTTGATATCAGCAGCATAGTCAACATGAACGGCTTTAGGCAAAGGTAGGGTGTTTTTAAGGGTTATCTGTTGGCTATCATCTGAACAAGCAACTAAAAAGCAGGCAATAAAAAAATAAATAAATTTTAAAAACATTAATCGCCCGCAAGAATTTTAATATGATAATTCAGGCTATTTTACTAGATATAAGTCACGGGTAGGTTAATCAGCGGAATTTTTTGTAGCAAAAAATATTTTCCGTCTTAGTTTACATAGCGAAAGTTGAATACAAGATAATAAAAGTCATATTCTCTATGCTCATGGGTAAGGTCCCTGCCAACCTGACAGGCAATAAAAAAGCCCGACTCATTCGAATCGGGCTTTTCTATTATATTAAAGCCTGGCAGTGACCTACTTTCACATGGGAACTCCCACACTATCATCGGCGCTAAGTCGTTTCACTTCTGAGTTCGGGATGGGATCAGGTGGTGCCAACTCGCTATGGCCGCCAGGCATAACTGGTGTCGTCAGTGCTTACTGACGCTCGGAAATCGGTAACAAGTCTTTCTTGTAAAGTGTCTTCGCAACACCCCAAGTTCCCTTGGGGTTATATGGTCAAGCCTCACGGGCAATTAGTACTGGTTAGCTCCATACATTACTGCACTTCCACACCCAGCCTATCAACGTGGTAGTCTTCCACGGCCCTTTAGGGGATTAAATCCCAGTGAGAACTTA
>NZ_FOSH01000010.1 GCF_900114205.1 Methylophaga sulfidovorans | reverse complement strand
CCGTAAATACCATGCCATTGCGCTTTAGCAGGCCAAACACCGGTACTTTACCTCCAGCCCCTCGGCCTCGCTTACCTTTGCGACTGCCACCGAAATAACTTTCATCAGCTTCGATCTCACCTTCTAATAATTCAAGGTGTTCACTATGCTCATAAATCAACGTCCTTAAACGTTGAAAATAGCCAATGGCTGTTTTCACATTCACACCAACTAAAGATGCTGCGGTGCGGGCTGTTACTCCCCCTACAAATAACTCAATTAATCGCTGTTGCTTGTACCAGCTCAATCGGCTTTTTCTCATGCTCAGATAATACCTTTTTAAGTATTATCTGGATCAGCCCCTTATCTTTTTATTCAATTGCCAAAGCCAATATATTGTTGATGGAAGCGGGTATTAGAGTCTGACAATTGCCGGTTCTATTATCCATTTCCAATTATCCTCATCAGCGGAAGCAGAAATATTTGTTATAACTTGGATTAAATAAATGCTGACGATATTTAGTTAATTACGATTTATCATCATTTATTCTTTTATACTTCACCTGATAAAAACACAGTAAATTCAATCATATACAATCTGTTCTTGTGTTGGTGTTTCTGTTGTTACATCTAGAATACAAGCCTGTTTAGCTAACCTCCTTTTGTTTGATCATGAACAGTACTTCACAATAAGTGGCCGAGACCTTAGTGAAGTTTTTAGGTTTGAATGCTGAAGTTGCAGTAGCATTGCAAGCGTATCCCAAAAAGTATGGCATTACGCTGTACCTTTTTATCCCCCGATTTTATCGTCTGTATGAAGTGGTCGGTGTATACGACGATACATTGAAGAAATCATTCAAGAAAAATTTGATGATGGAATTGTGAGTGTGATCGACTTCTCAATGAGTGTCGACAAGCAGGAAGATCCGAAAGGGGATCGTGTTGTCATTACGATGGACGGTAAGTTTTTTTACCTTATATAAAACAGGTAGATCGTCATCATTTTGTAATTAGGGAAGATGTTGAATATTAAGCGGAAATTAATACCCACCGTTCTTGCTTATGCTGCCAGTATAGGCCTCGGTGTAACGAGTAACATTGTATTGGCAGACAATGACTTTTATACGGCATTAACTGACGGCAAAGTCAGTTTTTCATCCAGAGCCAGATATGAATCAGTTTCAGATGATAATCCCTCAAGAAAAGATGCTGAAGCCTATACTATTCGTACTAGCCTGGACTATGAAACAGGCGCCTTTGAAGGTTTTAAAGGATTTCTTGAGCTTGAAAATGTTATCGCTTTAGGCAATGAGAAGTATGACTTCAACTCTGGGCCACAAGGAAAAAATCAATACTCGGTGATTGCAGATCCAGAGGGCACTGAAGTGAATCAGGCTTACCTGCAATACAATGGATTTGATACTCAGTTTCGCTTGGGTCGCCAAGAGTTGATGTATCGTGAAACACCCTGGCATCGGTTTATTGGCAATCTCTTTTGGCGTCAACATCATCAGTCATTTGATGCATTCACACTGAAAAATACAAGCCTGGCTGACACACAAATCAGCTATGCCTATATTAATAAAGTTAACTCCGTTCTGGGTGATGATGCAGACAATGCCGTATTAGGTGTTGAAGATGGTTCGGAGGATATGAACTCGCACTTATTTAATATTCAATACACAGCTGTGCCATTAGGTAAATTAGAGAGTTACGGCTATTTCCTTGAATATGATTCGGGGTTGTATAAAACAAAATCAAACAAAACACTGGGCGTTCGTTTCAGTGGTAGTCAGCCGGTTAATGATGATTTGAACGTGGTTTATGCAATGGAGTATGCCAATCAGGATCAGTATAAATCCGGCACCATGGATGATCAGAATTATTACATGGCCGAACTGGGTGACGAATATAAAGGTTGGTTAACGAAAGTCTCTTATGAACTACAAGAAGGCGATGGCACATCAAGCTTTAAAACCTTATTAGGCGCTAACCATGCCTATCAAGGCTGGGCAGATATATTCCTATCTACGCCTGCTGTCGGTTTACGAGATACATACTTCACACTTTCCGGTAAGGTAGTTGGCCTGAAAGTAATCGCTGTCTACCATGATTTTGAAACAGACAAAAGTAGCCTTGATGCGGGTGATGAAATCGATGTGTTATTGCAGAAAACTTTCAATAAACACTATCTTGTCGGCGTAAAGTACGCTGACTACCATTCCGGTGATAAAAAACTGGCGACTGTCGATACAGAAAAGCTCTGGGTATATGGTCAAGTGCAGTATTAAATAGTATGAGCATGGTTTGGGGAGTCATTAGACTTTTTATATACACCTGATAATGACAGCTCCAGGATAATGCCCAGAGCTGTATTTTGTTTAAAGGTTTAAATCACTTAAGCTGGGGTGTTCATCCGGTCTTCTGCCTAATTCCCAATGAAATAAGCGATCAGACTCTTTGATGGGTAAATCATTAATGCAGGCAAAACGACGCTGCATCAGACCTTGCTCATTAAATTCCCAGTTTTCATTACCATAAGAACGAAACCAGTTGCCGCTGTCATCATGCCATTCATAAGCAAAGCGCACAGCTATACGGTTTTGTTCAAATGCCCAAAGCTCTTTTATCAAACGATAGTTGAGTTCTCTCGCCCATTTCTTTTGCAAAAAGTCTCTGACTTGTTCGCGGCCACGGGGAAATTCAGCACGGTTACGCCAAATCGTATCCTCGGTATAGACCTGTACAACGCGATCAGGATCACGACTGTTCCAGGCATCTTCAGCCATGCGTACTTTTTGTGCAGCCGTGGCTTCATCAAATGGCGGAAGAGGGGGCTTAGTGTCAGTGGTCATATGGTTCTCCAATAGTCGGTTTATAAATTAATGCCTGGCATGGACACGTAATCTGGCAAAGCCTCAAAACGAGCCAGCCATTCAGTGATGTTCTGGTAAGGGCTGATATCAATCTGGCCTTCATGTGCCAAAGCCAGATAAGGGTATATAGCAATATCGGCAATGCTTAATTTGTCAGCGACCAGCCATTTTTTATCAGTTAGGTGATCGTTAATAATGTTCGGCAGCTTTATTGTGATATCGGTGGCGTGTTTGACGTCGATAGGTCGTCCTAATTTATGGTGCACGCGTAATCTGACGGGACCATTTTGCATCTCATTGGCTGCTGTCGATAACCATGATGTGATCTGGGCTAACTCAGTCGGATCATCCGACCAAAACCTGTCTTCACCGTATTTTTTCGCCAGATAAACCAGAATCGCCTGACTATCACGAATGATCACACCGTTATCATCAATTACTGGTGCCTGACCAAATGGATTTAATCTCAGGTAATCATCACTGGACTGTTCAGATACTCCTAAATCCAAATCATGCATCTGATAATCCAAGCCTAAAAAGGCTAACATTAGCCGTACTTTATGGCAGTTACCTGATATTGAAATATTGTATAAAATCATCATTAAGTCACTTTTGTGGAAATCAAATTAATACATATTTTCAATTAATTAAACGCTACTCATCAACTAAAAACTATGCTATTTCATCCTGCGTATAACGAGGTGTAATGTTTGATAACTGGTCCGGCTAACCCATTTCAGTTTGTAGCTGTTTTACATGATTGGCGAATGCGATCTTTTGCAAATGCTCTAGCCATATTAACGTCCTTAGAATAATTGCCCGATCTGATACAGACCGGGCAATATCCCTTAAGCCGCCTGATTCAAATCGACTTTAGGAAAGTCGATATCTACCTGACTGACTTTACTCAGAATATTCGTTAATAAATTGATGCTGACATGCATAACGACCTCAACAATATCCGCATCAGTGAAACCAGCATCATACATTTCCTGCACTTCGTCATCGCTAACCCCACCAGTCTGTTCAGCCAACTTCAGTGCAAACTTCACAGCAACTGCGGCTTTGGCATCCTGACTGTCACCTTGGCGATTGGCATTGATTTCATCGGTATTTAATCCTCGCTTACGGCCAACGACAGTATGGGCTGCTAAGCAATAGCCACATTGATTCTTTTGAGCAAACGCCAAAGCAATACGTTCACGTGTGGCGGCATCTAAAGAGCCATGGCTCGCAATGTGATGAAATCCCTGAAACGCTTTCAATGCATCTGGTGAGTTAGCAAATACACGAAGTAAATTCGGTACACCACCTAATGACGATTGGATGTTGGCAAACAATTTGGCTTGTTCATCGTTCGCTATATCGTTAGTAATAGTTTTGATTCTGCTCATGTCTGTTCTCCTGTTGTCAGTGACTGATGCTGTTTTGTTTGCAGCAAGTACATTATTAGCTATTATCAGAAATAGAATAATAGGCTAAATGATTAATTAACTATTACGCATAGTGGAATAATAAATGGACCGACTACATTTGATGACTGTCTTCGTGGCCGTGGTTGAAAATGAAGGCTTTGCCAGTGCCGCACGTAAACTCAGATTAAGCCCCCCAGCCGTCAGCCGGGCAGTGTCAGAACTGGAAACCCGTCTTGGTGTAAAGCTGCTGCACAGAACAACACGCCACCTGCAAATTACCGATGCCGGCCAACGTTATTACAAAGATGCCAAACAAATTGTCGCGTTAGCAGAAGAGGCCGACGACACGGTGAGAGGCAGAAATGCCACACCGAAAGGGCTGGTCAGAATTACCGTTTCCGTCTTATTCGGCAGGCTATATGTGATGGATGGCATTATCAGTTATTTAAAAAACTACCCGGAAATGCAGGTCGATGCTTTATTTGTTGATCGTGTGGTCAATATGTTGGATGAGGGTGTCGATGTCGCAATACGAATCGGTGAATTACAGGACTCATCATATAAAGCCATTAAAGTCGGCACTATACGCCGCGTCTTATGTGCTTCGACTCCTTATCTGAAAGAGCATGGCTTTCCTAAAAAACCTGAAGATTTATCTGACCACAGAATCATTCTGGCCAGAGGCATGAGTCCAACGAATGAACTTAAGTTTATGAATAATGGCAAAACTATCCACGTCAGAGTGGATCCATTTTTATCTGTCAGCGATAACTTCTCGGCTGAAAAAGCCGTGTTAGCCGATATGGGCATATCTCGATTTCTTTCCTATCAGGTGGCAGATAGCCTGGAGAGTGGGGCTTTAAAAGTCATATTGAGTGATTACGAACATCCGCCTGTTCCGGTGCATGTCGTGCATAGAGAAGGCCGCTATTCCTCAGCCAGAACAAAAACGTTGATTGACTGGATGGTCGAGCACCTACGTTCACAAACGTCACTAAATTAAAGGCGATTCTTCAGCTTTTCCAATAACTGAAGTCAATAAACATCACGATCACTTAATACATCATTAAATAATGTTACTTTATATAAACCATTAATTTCGCCATTAAATTAAATGGCTATATAAAGCTTAATAATAAAAATATCTCATGCTTCAACAGACTGACTGATAAAACATGCTATTCAGAAAACCACAACACAGATCCTTATTCAGCACTAAAAAGTACGGAAAGGGAAAGGGTATATCGCGTTGGCTATTCTTATTACTTCTGATATCAATTGGTGTCGCCATCTATCACGTTAACAAGCCATTGCCTCCGGGTGTTGATTTCTCAGGCCCACAACGCACAGCAAATGAAGTGCAGTTTCTGGCAGACAGAACCTACACTGTCGATGGTGAGCGTCAAACACAGCAGCAGATTTTCGATGAAGTGTTCGAGATGATTGCCAATGCTCGCCACCTGGTGCTGGTTGATATGTTTTTGTTTAACGACTATCAAGGCAAGGGTTCAGAACAACATCGGGCACTTTCAGATGAACTGACCGAAGCTCTGATTGCACAGAAAAAGCGTTATCCTGATCTGCAAATACAGCTTATTTCCGATCCTATTAATAGCGTGTACGGTGGGCTGCCTTCCAAGCATTTCGCTAAGCTGAAAGCGGCTGGCATACCCGTCATCCTAACCAATCTGAGCAAACTACGTGATAGCAATCCAGCTTATTCCGGTTTCTGGCGTTTATTTGTTCAGCCGTTTGGCAATAAAGAAGGTGGCTGGCTACCTAATCCTTTTGGTGAAGGAGAAGTCTCCATAAAAAGTTATCTCAACCTAATGAATTTCAAAGCGAATCATCGCAAACTCATCATTGCAGATAATGGAGAACAATTAACCGCATTAGTCACCTCAGCTAATCCACACGATGGCAGCAGCGCCCACGACAATGTGGCTTTACGCTTTAACGGACAAGCAGCCTGGGATTTATTGGATAGTGAAAAAGCCGTGCTGGCAATGTCGGGCAAAGCTTTGCCTAAAGTCGAACTAGAACAACCTTCTGACAACACAGAAACGAACCTTACCGTTCAAGTGGTCACCGAACAGGCTGTAGAAAAAGCCGCATTAGCCATGATTAACCAAACCAAAGCGGGCGATAAACTGGATATGGCGATGTTTTACTTATCTGATCGCGAGATTATCGACGCCCTGAAATCCGCACAAAAACGAGGCGTGACCTTAAGAGTATTACTGGACCCAAATAAAGACGCCTTCGGACGAGAAAAAAACGGCATCCCCAACCGTCCAGTGGCCCATGAATTAACACAAACCGGTATTACCGTTCGCTGGTGTGATACTCACGGCGAACAATGTCACGCTAAATGGTTAATGCACCGCGGGGCCGACGAAACAACCATGCTTCTAGGCTCAACCAACTTCACCCGACGTAACCTGGATAACCTCAACCTCGAAACCAGTGTCGTACTAACAGGCCCAGCCAACGCAGTACCTCTCCGACGTGGCCAAAGCTGGTTTGATGAATGCTGGTATAACCTCTATGGCCGACATTACAGTGTGGATTATGAAAACTATGCGGATGAAAGACTTTGGCCCAGATTGTTGTATCGTGGGATGGAAGCAACAGGATTAAGTACGTTTTAGTAAATCAAACCAATAGCTAATGTTGGCTGCTTTTCGAGTCAAACATTTATAATTCAACTTAAAATCACTTAAAGCTAAGTGAATAGTAAATTCGTGATAACCTCCGGTATATCTCACTTAAACGCAGCTATGGCTGTTGTTTGAATGACAGATAGATGATCTGCTTAATTAATATAAAAACAAAGCGACTGCTATAACGAACAGTTACAGATCGTTTTTACCATCATTGAACACATTAAAACGGAAACAAAAAAAGCATGACAAGCACACAACAACGCGCCGCCCTACAACGTCAGATATGGGCTATTGCCAACGATGTTCGCGGTGCGGTAGACGGCTGGGATTTTAAACAATATGTCCTCGGTACACTGTTTTACCGCTTTATCAGCGAGAACTTTGCCGTTTATATAGAAGGTGGTGACGACAGTATTCATTATGCTGAATTACCCGATAGCGTGATCACCCCCGAAATCAAAGACGATGCTATCAAAACCAAAGGTTACTTCATTTATCCCAGCCAGTTGTTTATCAATGTTACGAAAGCAGCTAATACCAATGAAAGCTTAAATACCGATTTAGCTGCAATCTTTGCTGCCATCGAGACCTCCGCTAGTGGTTATCCATCTGAAGTCGATATCAAGGGTTTGTTTGCCGACTTCGATACTACCAGTAATCGCCTTGGTTATACCGTAAAAGATAAAAATCAGCGCCTGGCTCATGTGCTAAAAGGTGTGGCAGGTTTGGATTTTGGCCAATTTGATGATGCCCATATCGATCTATTCGGTGATGCCTACGAATATTTAATTTCCAATTACGCCGCCAATGCAGGTAAATCAGGCGGGGAGTTTTTCACGCCACAGCATGTATCTAAGCTTATCGCTCAACTGGCTATGCACAAACAAACCAGTGTCAATAAAATTTACGATCCGGCCTGTGGTTCAGGCTCGCTGCTGCTACAAGCCAAAAAGCATTTCGATGCCCATATTATTGAAGAGGGATTCTTCGGTCAGGAGATTAATCACACCACTTACAATCTGGCTCGTATGAACATGTTTTTGCATAACATCAATTACGATAAGTTCAATATGCAGCTGGGCAATACCCTGACAGAACCTCACTTTGGCGATGAAAAACCTTTTGATGCCATCGTTTCCAATCCGCCGTACTCGGTGAAGTGGATTGGCTCAGATGATCCAACCTTGATTAACGATGAACGTTTTGCTCCAGCCGGTGTACTGGCCCCGAAATCCAAGGCGGATTTTGCTTTTGTTTTACATGCACTTAGTTATCTATCTGGCAGAGGCCGTGCTGCCATCGTCTGCTTTCCGGGTATTTTTTATCGCGGTGGTGCCGAGCAGAAAATCCGCAAGTATTTGGTGGAGAACAACTATGTAGAAACCGTCATTTCTCTGGCACCCAATCTGTTTTTTGGCACCACTATCGCCGTGAATATTCTGGTGCTTTCTAAACATAAACCCGACACCAATACCCAGTTTATTGATGCCAGTAGCGAGGCTTATTTTAAAAAAGAAACGAATACCAACGTACTCACAGATAAGCATATTGAGGACATCATGCAGGTATTCGATAGCAAAGAGAATATCGAGCACTTTGCGAAGTCAGTCCCGAATGAACAAATTGCTGACAATGATTACAATCTCTCTGTGAGCAGTTATGTTGAAGCCAAAGATAGTCGCGAAGTAGTCGACATTAGTCAGCTCAATGCCGAACTCAAAACCACTGTCGCCAAGATTACTCAGCTGCGTGAAGATATTGATGCGATAGTGGCGGAGATTGAGGGCGAGGAGCAAGGAGCATGAGTAGTACAAGATTTATTGAAAAGCTACTAGATGGAGGCACGGTGGAGTGGAAGACTTTAGATGAAATTTCTGTAAAGATTTCTTCTGGCGGCACACCTAAGACTGGCGTTTCTGAATTTTACGATGGAGATATTCCTTGGTTACGTACTCAGGAAGTTGATTTTTGCGAAATCTGGGATACTGGCGTAAAAATTACGGAAGCTGGGGTCAAAAGCTCAAGCGCAAAATGGATCCCAGCAAACTGCGTTATTATTGCTATGTACGGAGCGACTGTCGGAAAAATTGGAATAAATAAGGTTCCAATGACAACCAATCAAGCATGTGCAAACGTAGAGCTAGATGAGCAGATTGTCGATTACCGCTATGTGTTTCATTTTTTATCAAGCCGATACGAATATATAAAATCACTCGGTGCTGGCTCTCAGACCAACATCAATGCAGGGATCGTTAAAAATCTAAATATCCCCATTCCATGTCCAGACACCTCCCAAAAATCGCTGGAAATACAGGCCGAAATCGTCCGCATATTGGACACATTTACCGCCATGACCGCCGAGCTGACCGCCGAGCTTAGCCTACGCAAAAAACAATACAACTACTATCGGGATAAGTTGTTGAGTTTTGAAGAAGGGAAAGTGGAGTGGAAGACGTTGGGGGATGTGTTCCAAATGCGTGCTGGACAACATATCTCAGCAAATAAAATAGAGCCGAATCCTAGTAATGACTATTCTTATCCATGTTTCGGTGGGAATGGCATTCGAGGTTTTGTTGAAAACAAAAGTCATGATGGTGAGCATTTGCTGATTGGTCGTCAGGGAGCACTTTGCGGAAATGTTCAAAGAATGAAAGGTCAATTCTATGCCACTGAACATGCTGTTGTCGTAACTTCTAACGGTGAGGTGGATATTAATTGGGCTTTTCATATGTTAACGGTAATGAATCTCAACCAATATGCTTCGCATTCTGCTCAACCAGGTCTGGCGGTTGGCAAGCTACAGAAATTACCCATTCCATTGCCTACAATAGATGAACAACGGCGCGTGGCGACTATCCTCGACAAATTCGACACGCTAACCAATTCCATCACCGAAGGCCTACCACGTGAAATCGAACTACGCCAGAAGCAATACGAATATTATCGCGATTTACTGCTGAGCTTCCCAAAGCCAGCTGCTAAGGAAGTGGCTTGAGATGTCTCTGATGTTCGGAAGGATTATCCTGCAAAGTCTTACCTTCCAAGTAGAAAAGAAGCTATGTGAGCTCAGAGGATGTAGAGCACTCATAGTTGAGTTATTTTTCCATTCAAACCGTTCATTTATTAAATCAAATTCAAGGAAGGATCTGATGACAAATATGAAGCAAACTCGCTATAGCAGTAGCGATAACCAGACATTCGTGTTTCCACAAAAGCGCAGGGTTCAAAAAGTACATATTGCCGATGTCGTTGGGGAGCTGACCCATGACTAATAAGCTCAGTCTACAAGATCAAACCACAGAGTTTTTGCTTTACACCGCACCGAGTGGAGATATTAAAGTTGAGGTGTTGCTTAGTAATGAAACTATTTGGTTAACGCAAGACCGAATGGCGGCGCTATTTGGTGTGGGTGTGCCGGCTATTTCCAAACATTTGAAGAATATTTTTGAAAGTGGAGAGTTAAACCCTGAAGTGGTTATTTCCATTTTGGAAACTACCACTGAACACGGTGCTATTGCTGGGAAAACACAAACTAAAAAGGTTAAGTATTACAACCTTGATGCAGTGATCTCGGTTGGTTACCGGGTTAACTCAAGGCAAGCAACACAGTTTCGTATTTGGGCCACAGGGCTGATTAAAGAATACATCATCAAAGGCTTTGCCATGGATGATGAGCGCCTAAAAAATGGCCGTTATTTCGGTAAGGACTACTTCAAAGAGCTACTTGAACGTGTTCGTTCTATTCGCGCCAGTGAGCGCCGAATTTATCAACAAATCACTGATATTTTTGCCGAGTGTAGTATTGATTATGATTCTAAATCTGAAACCACGCGTTTGTTTTATGCCCATGTGCAGGACAAATTTCATTTTGCCATTACCGGCCATACTGCAGCTGAAATCATTTCGTTAAAAGCTGATGCCAGTAAGCCGTTAATGGGCATGACCACGTTCAAGAATGCGCCAAAAGGTAGAGTGTTAAAGTCCGACACTATTGTTGCCAAGAACTACTTATCTGAGCAAGAGATCAAACAGCTGGAGCGAACTGTATCATCGTTCTTTGATTATATTGAAGGCATCATTGAACGGCGTAATACCTTCACCATGGAAGCCTTTGCGGCCAGCGTAGATAAGTTTTTGGCATTTAATGAGTACCAAATTTTAGAAGGTTACGGACGAATATCACGCAAAGACGCTGAAAATAAGGCGTTTCAAGAATACGAGCAATTCAACAAGCAACAAAGTATTGAGTCTGACTTTGACCGAGCAATAAAAAAACTGTTGCACAACAAGGATGCTAAGAAATGACAAGCTACAGAGCCATCGCTGAGTCGAAAAACTTCATCGTTTTAGATAAGTACGAGAAGCAATGGGAAGTTGCTGAAAGCTACCAAAGCGAGGGTGATTTAGAACGTGAGCTGGTTCAGGATTTCGTGAATCAAGGGTATGAGCTGGTTCCCGGCTTGAATCATCCAGTGGCGATGCTCGCAAATGTCCGTGTGCAATTACAATCATTGAATAACGTGACATTTTCAGAGGGAGAATGGGCGCGGTTTGTTGAAACCTATCTGGACAAACCCAGTGATGGCATCACCGATAAAACTCGCAAAGTACATGATGATTATATCTATGACTTCGTGTTTGATGATGGCCGTATTCAAAACATTTACTTGTTTGATAAAAACAATATCGCCCGTAACAAAGTCCAGGTCATCAAACAGTTTGAGCAAACTGGTAGTCATGCCAATCGTTATGATGTCACCGTTTTGGTTAATGGTTTGCCTTTGGTTCAGATTGAGCTAAAAAAGCGTGGGGTGGCTATCCGAGAAGCCTTTAATCAGGTACATCGCTACAGCAAGGAAAGCTTTAATAGCGAACATTCTCTGTATAAATATCTACAGTTATTTGTGATTTCCAACGGCACCGATACCCGATATTTTGCCAACACTGTCAGTCGTAACAAAAACAGCTTCGACTTCACCATGAACTGGGCGAAGGCCGATAACAGTCTGATAAAAGACCTCAAGGATTTTACTGCCACTTTTTTCCAAAAAAACACGTTGCTGAAAGTGCTGCTACATTATGCCGTGTTTGATAGTAGCAATACGCTGCTGGTGATGCGCCCATATCAAATCGCCGCGGCCGAACGGATATTATGGAAGATAAACAGCTCGTTTCAAGCTAAAACCTGGAGCAAGCCAGAAGGCGGTGGCTTTATCTGGCACACCACAGGCTCAGGCAAAACGCTGACCAGTTTTAAAGCGGCACGTCTTGCCACTGAGCTTGAGTTCATTGATAAGGTATTTTTTGTTGTAGACCGCAAAGACCTTGATTACCAAACTATGAAGGAATATCAACGCTTCTCACCTGATAGCGTTAATGGCTCTAAAAACACCGCAGCCTTAAAGAAAAATCTTGCCAAAGACGACAACAAAATTATCGTCACCACCATTCAAAAGCTCAACAATCTGATGAAAAGTGAAGGAGATCTTGCTGTTTATAAGCAGCAGGTGGTCTTTATCTTCGATGAATGCCATCGCAGCCAGTTTGGTGAAGCGCAGAAGAATCTTCAAAAGAAATTTAAAAAGTATTATCAATTTGGTTTTACTGGCACACCTATCTTTCCCGAGAACGCATCGGGTGCTGAAACGACCGCTAGCGTGTTTGGGCAGGAGTTACATTCTTACGTCATTACCGATGCCATTCGGGATGAAAAGGTGCTCAAATTTAAGGTGGATTACAACGATGTCCGCGTTAAGTTTAAAGCCATTGAAACCGAGCAGGATGAACAAAAGCTCAATGCTGCAGAAAACAAAGAAGCACTGTTACATCCTGAACGGATCCGTGAAATATCAGAGTACATTCTAAAAAACTATCGCCAAAAAACCCATCGTTTACAACCCGGCGCTCGAGGCTTTAATGCCATGTTTGCGGTGAGCACTATTGAGTCAGCGAAGCTTTACTATGAGTCACTCACCCAACTACAGAAAGGTGGTGAGAAACCACTTAAAATCGCCACTATCTTCTCGTTTGCAGCTAACGAAGAGCAAGGGATGATCGGCGCTATTGCTGATGAGAGCTTTGATGTCTCTGCCATGAATAGCAGTGCTAAGGAGTTTTTGAATAAAGCGATTGCTGACTATAACATCCACTTCAAATCAAGTTTTAGCGTTGATAGTGATGGCTTTCAAAACTATTACCGCGATTTAGCAAAACGGGTAAAAGGCGAGGATGACCATGGTAATAAACTACCACCAGAAGAAACCGTCGACTTGTTGATTGTTGTTGGTATGTTTCTGACCGGATTTGATGCCCCAACTCTCAACACCTTATTTGTTGACAAAAACCTGCGTTATCACGGGCTGATGCAGGCTTTTTCGCGCACCAACCGTATTTATGATGCAACCAAAACCTTTGGCAATATTGTCACCTTCCGTGATTTGGAAAAAGCCACGGTGGAAGCCATTACCTTATTTGGTAATAGCAACACCAAAAACGTAGTATTAGAAAAAAGCTATACCGAATACATGGAGGGCTTTACCGATGTGATTACTGGTGAAGCAAGGCGGGGCTTTATGGAAGTGGTTAGTGAACTGGAGCAGCGCTTTCCTGATCCATCCAACATTGAAAAAGAAGCCGACAAGAAAGCCTTTGCCAAACTCTTTGGCGAATATCTACGAGTTGAGAATATCCTGCAAAACTACGATGAGTTCGCCAGTTTGAAAGCACTGCAAAGCGTTGATATAAGTGATTCTGAAGCAGTTGAAGCATTTAAAGTCGAGCATTACCTTGATGATGATAAGTTGGCTGAGTTGCAAAGTATACGTTTGCCTACTGAGCGTAAGGTTCAGGATTATCGCTCGACCTATAATGACATCCGTGAATGGCAGCGTCGCCAAAAGTCAGCCGAAGATAAAGAAAAATCCACCATCGACTGGGATGATGTCGTGTTTGAAGTTGATCTGCTTAAATCTCAAGAGATTAACTTAGATTACATTCTTGAGCTGATTTTTGAGCACAACAAAAAGAACAAAAGCAAAGCAGACTTGGTGGATGAAGTTCGCCGCGTTATTCGTGCAAGCCTAGGTAACCGTGCCAAGGAAAGCTTGGTGGTTGACTTTATCAATCAAACCGATCTTGACCAGATTGGCGAAAAAGCCAGTGTCATTGAAGCCTTCTTTGTCTTTGCCCAAGCCGAGCAACAACGTGAGGCTGAGGAACTGATTAACATTGAAAACCTGAATTCTGAAGAAGCACGGCGTTACATTACAACATCACTAAAAAGAGAGTTCGCTAGTGATGCAGGTACAGAATTGAACACCATTCTGCCCAAGATGAGTCCATTAAATCCACAATACCTGACTAAGAAACAGAACGTGTTTCAAAGGATTGCTGCTTTTGTTGAGAAATTTAAAGGAGTAGGAGGCAAGGTTTAATGACAGAAAAAAACGTGTAAAAGGTTAAGAATGGTAATTGAATCGCCTCTTAATTAGACGCATTAAATAGCGTAAATATAATATAAATCAATACATTATATACACATCCTCATTTAAATGATAACCTATGGATTAGGGCTTTGCCCACCGTCCAAAGCGTCACACCCAAGCTGGGCATGACACTCTGTTAGGCAATGGTTTACTGAGCTTGCGGCTCTTCTAAATAACGGAAGAAGTCGGAGTCAGCTTTGAGCATAAGCGTACTGTTCTGACCTAAAGCTCGGTAGCTTTCCAGTGTACGGAAAAAGGAATAGAACTCAGCGTCGGCACCGAAGGCATTGCCATAGATTTGGGTCGCTTTAGCATCCGCTTCACCACGAATTTTCTCGGCGTCACGAGCCGCTTCAGAGCGAATGCGACGAAGATCACGTTCCATATTACCGAGGATTTCCTGGCTACGGCCACGGCCTTCAGAACGGAAACGTTCAGCAATAGACTGACGTTCTGCAATCATGCGACTTTCTACCTGACGACGAACAGATTGAATGTAATTGACCCGTTTAATACGCACATCAGCAAGTTCGATCCCCAGAGCAGGCATAGAATCCCGAGCTCGTTTCAGAATACCGGCTTCCAGCAATTCACGACCTAGTTTAGGTTGCTTCTCCAAGTTGACGTCACTACGCTCTGCCAAGGCAGGATCATCCAGCTCTTCAACATTCACTTGCCAGTCTTTTGAACGAACAATCTCTTCCAGTTCAGTAGAGGAGACCATGTCTCTGACCACAGAGTCGATAATGTCGTCGAGCCGTGTACGTGCACCGGATTCATCCCGAACACTGGTTAAAAAGAGTAGGGGATCGGTGATTCTCCAGCGTGCCGTGGTATCGACAAGAATAAACTCACGGCCCAGTGTAGGAATCTGCGTTACATCACCATCCCAGACCAGCAGGCGTTTGTCGAAATAGCGTACATCCTGCCAGGGGAGTTTGAATTTAAGGCCCGGCTCATTAATTACATCACCTACCGGTTCACCGAACTGGACCACAATAGCTTGTTGGGCTTCATCTACGGTGTAGAGAGTCAGGTTACCAATGATGATGACAAGCACGGCGACTAAAGCAAGTACTGAGGTTTTCATTTGTCACCTCCAATGGCGTTACGATTAACATTAAGCAATGGCAGTGGTGTCATCTGGCCATCTTGTACGACCAAAATCTGACCAATATTTGGCAGGATTTCATTTAACGTTTCCAGATACAGGCGTGAGCGTGTCACTGTTGGTGCCTGTTGGTATTCATGCAAAACGGCACTAAAGCGTGTACTTTCACCATCGGCACGGTTTACCCGTTCTGTGGCATAACCTTCAGCTTCGGCTACAGTACGAAGGGCAGCACCTTCAGCGTTTGGAATCTCCTGGTTAACCCGTTTTTGTGCTTCGTTAATCATTCGTTCACGTTCCTGACGTGCTTCGTTCACCTCATTGAAAGCAGGTTGAACAGCCGGTGGCGGTACCACGTCCTGCATTTCAACTGTACTGATACGGATTCCGGCATCGTACTGGTCGAGTATTTCCTGAATCTCATCACCAGCCTTCTGTTGAATCTCTACCCGACCGATAGTCAGTACTTCAGAGCCCAGCATATTACCGACGATACGACGCATAACTGACTCAGAAATATCGCGAAGAGTACGAGTCGGCTCACGCATTTGGTATAGAAACTTGATAGGGTCATCAATGCGGTATTGCACCACCCACTCGACATCGATCATATTGAGATCGCCGGTGAGCATGAGTGACTCGTCTTCAAATTCGGCAGCACTGTAGGTGGAGCTTTCTCCCTGACGGGTTCCCCGAGTGCGAAAGCCAAATTCCTGTTTCAGCACACGTTCGGTGGCGACCAGTTGTATCTGATCAATACCAAAAGGAATTTTGAAATGCAGACCAGGATCAGTAATACCGGTGACGGAACCGAATCGTTTCACTACAGCGCGTTGCTCTGGTTGCACAGTATAAAAAGAGGTCATTACGGCCCAAACCAGCAGAATAAGCAGGATAACGGCAATAAAGCCGCCACCGAACTTGCCTCGCGAGCGGCCGCGGCCGCCACCAGTCAACTTTTTCATTAATTCAAACAGGTCTGGTGGACCAGAAGGCCCTCGACTATCATCTTTTACAGATTGAATCATTCTCTTTCTCTCCCTTTTAAACGAACAGCCAGTCTACTCTTTAGGGGAGGTTGTGTACGGTATAGGGGCAAAACAGTTTGAAATGGTTTTAATCATCCGGCCACTGAAGCGGCCAGAATAGTTATTATCAACTTAATCATGAGTTAAAAATTCAAATAATTTTAATAGCTTGCAGTAGATTTGCGACAGTCAACGAACCGGCCAAAATGTTGATATTGAATATTTAACCCAGCATCGAGAAGAATACCAAAACTGGAAAACAACTAATGATGTCAGCAAACGATCTTTGAATATCGATCAATCTGAATTTGAGATCTGATTCACTGGATCATAATTGTCGGACTGATAAATAAAACAGGTAGTAAAAAAGTATCCAGTAATGAGTTTTGAATTTAAAAATCTGCAGGGTGATTACCCGAAATAAATGTC
The DNA here is from genome assembly GCF_900114205.1 of Methylophaga sulfidovorans. Taxonomy (GTDB): domain Bacteria; phylum Pseudomonadota; class Gammaproteobacteria; order Nitrosococcales; family Methylophagaceae; genus Methylophaga; species Methylophaga sulfidovorans. Next base: position 90,168 of record NZ_FOSH01000010.1, on the reverse strand, counting down.
AGATTTTAAATTTTGAACAGCTGCAAAACGACATTAAAAACATCCTCAATGACAATGAGCGATTTGTCATAAGTCATATTATAAGAATATCCAAAAGCATGATCTGAGTATCTGGAAAGTCGAGCCATTCGTCTCTCATTTTTACACATTCTATAGTTCGTATAATATATATTATGTAAAATAGTATAGATAAGAATGTTTTCAATAAGCGATGTGAGCATTTACAAGCTTTCATACAAACCGGCCTATTCTGGCTGGCGAATCAGCAGTTTTTATGATGAAAATGACATATAAACAGGCCCGTTATGCAGCCCGAATGACAAAGAAACAAGTAGCTGAGTATCTGGAATTATCTTCAAGAACTGTGGCCCGTTATGAGCGAACAAACTGTGCCCCCAAAGTGATTATTGAGTGTCTGTTATTGCTTGCTGGTAAGATGCCACGAATTGGCAGACGTCATTGTTTTGAAGATTGGTCTTTTGGTAATGGTTATCTCTGGTCACCATCTGGAGAGAAATTTACCAGTGGAGAAATTCTGGCCTTGCATATCAATCAGCAATTGGTGGATGAGCTTTATAGAGAGAATTTGTTATTGAGAAAACAACTCAAACGATGCCATAAAAAAAGGAGCGGTTAATTTAGATAACCGCCCCCTTCTCTTTGTACGTTCAAAATTTAAAATCTGAATATAAATTCGGGTAATTACCCTGTAGATTTTAAAATTTGAAAAAGGCTATTTTTAACGGTGTGCGACTTTAACAGTCGTGTTTTGCCAAACTTTTTGTACTTGTCTTTTGATCTGTTCAAAGTGAGCTAATTGTTCAGGTTGTTTATGTAGTTCAAGAATGATGGATATTCCATCTATCAGGTAGTCAGCAGCATTCATTAATAAACTGGCTAAACGGTTCGTGTCTTCAGCACGTGTGGCAATGCCAACGATGATCTGGTGATCATCCATTTCCAGATCTTGTTCAACAGAATGAATTCGGCAGTGAACAGTTTCACTTAAAAATGCATATTCGGTACGGTATTCACTCATCAAGCCCGCCATTTCAGCTTTGATGGCGGTACTGACATCACCACGGTTAATTTCATCAGCACTATTTATCATGCGTTCTAAATCGTCCATTTCCTGCTCTGTTAAAGCATGAATCTCGAGCTGCTTTAGATAAAAGCGGGTCAGAACTTCCCTTCTTTGATCCGTATCGCCGTCTGTCATGGCTTCAAGAAAGTCTTCATGACGATAAAACGCTGCGAGATTAAATAAGGTTTCCAGCAAACAGCGTGACATGATTTCTGTTTCATGAATCATGCCTCGTTCGGCCATTAGCAGAATAGATTGGAAGTGTGACAACATACGCTGGAAATAGAGGCTTAAGTAGACTTCATTTTTATCATCGGGACGGATGCGACAGCGATTTAAAATCGATTGCCCGAGCTGACTTAGATCTTCACAAACAAGGTATTGTGGGGTTTGGTGCATTTCTACACTGAGCGTGCCAGTCCGTGATTGCTCTGATAGAAATCCCGCATCCTTAAAACTTGTTTGATCTGTCATAAAAAACCTCTTTTATTACTTGGTGAGTATGTATCTTACGCTTACCTGCCTGGCTTACAAACCCTCATCTGTTTTTGACTCATGATTTCATTTCTGTATAACTGGTGTGAACATATATATAGATAAGGAGTAAGTTATGGGCTGGCGTGAAGATGGTACAGAAAAAACCTATACAGATGAAGAAGTTGAGGCACGTTTAAAACAGGAGCTTCCGCATTGGTATTTAGAGAACGGTTGGATTCGTCGCAAATACAAAACCAGTGGCTGGAAAAGTACCTTAATGGTGGTCAATACCATTGGTCATTTGGCTGAGGCGGGCTTTCACCATCCCGATTTAACCGTGTCTTACGCCTTTGTTATCGTCAAACTGACCAACCATGCTGCTAAAGGTATTACCGATAAAGATTTTGAGTTGGCGAAAAAATTTGAAGAAGTGGTGATGTGGCAGCCTGGTCTTGATGAAGGTGCCTTAGTTGGTACACCAGATGATGCTCGCTTTAAATACATTAAATATGATTAGTGGAAAAATGCATGGATATTGATGAGTCTTTGAATGTCTTTGGTGAAAAATTAGAAAGCTGTAGTGAAGATCCGCTCACGGGTTTTTATCGTGATGGATGTTGTAATACCAGTGATGTTGACTATGGTCAGCACACAGTATGTGTACAAGTCAGTCAGGCATTTCTGGAATATTCGCGTTTTCGTGGTAATGATTTGACCACACCGGTGAAAGAGTTTGGCTTTCCTGGATTAAAACCCGGTGACCGTTGGTGTTTATGTGCTCAACGTTGGTTGGAAGCCTATGAACATGATATGGCACCCAAAATTCATCTTGCAGCAACACATCAGCGTGCAACTGAAGTTATTCCGCTTGAAGTCTTAAAAGAGTATGCAGCTGATCTGAACTAGACCGTGTTAAGAGTGGCTGGCAAAAAAGCTTTCCACATCTTCAATATTCTGACTGATCGGCATCGGCGGTAAGCTACGCATAAATACTTTGCCGTAAGGTTTACTCAAAAAGCGTGGATCGCACAATACCAACACACCCGAATCATGGGTGTCACGAATCAAACGACCAATTCCTTGTTTCAGCTGAATAACGGCAGCAGGGATTTGGATCGTTCTAAAGGGATTACCACCCCGCTCTTTTAAATCATTAATACGAGCTTCCAGTACCGGATCACCTGGCGATGCAAAAGGAATTTTATCAATCAACACGCAGGATAAGGCTTCGCCACGGACATCTACTCCTTCCCAGAAACTATTGGTGCCCAGTAAAATAGCATTACCGTGACTACGAAACTCTTCGAGCAGCTGCGTTTTAGCCCCTGAGCCTTGCACCAGCACAGGGTAATCAGATTCCTTCAACGCCTCAGCAACTTCATGCATCGCTTTGTAACTAGTGAATAATAAAAAGATTCGTCCCTGACTATGCTCAATTACGGATTTAGCGACTTCTGCGACATGACTATTGTATTTCGGGTTTGATGGTTCAACCGGAATCGTTGGCATATAAAGCAAGCTTTGTTTGCCATAATCAAATGGGCTCTGCCAACTGGCTGTGATCGGATCTTCCAAACCTAACTGATGAGTAAAGTTATTAAATTTACCTGCCACGGTGAGTGTGGCTGAAGTGAAGATCCAGGCCTGCGGTTTATCTTTTATCCATGTTTGGAAATACTGGCTGACTTCTTGTGGTGTGGCATGCAAAATAAAACTCGAACTACGGTTATCCAGCCATAAAACTAAATCTGTTTGTTCGTTTTGCTGAAATAAAGACAGACGTTCAATCAGTTCCTGACAACGTTGATGACACTGTTCTAATCCTCTGCCCCGCTCGGTGGCAGAATCAAGTTGAATTTCTAGCTTTTCTAATGATTCCAATAAGATATCAAGCTTTTCTATAATATCTTTAGACTTTTCTAACACGGGTTGCCAGGGAACGCGTTGCTCATGTTCACCCAAGGACATATTAAATTGATGTAAACGGTTTTCCAGTTGTTCTGCCGCGCTGCGAATATCGTTCATATCCGTCGCTTCAGCTTCCATTTCACGAATACTGTCGCGGCTTAACTCTTGAATTTGGTGACTACTGACCCGATGGCCGAGAAATTGACTGGCAATGGCAGGAAGTTGATGGGCCTCATCAATGATATAGGCATCGGCATCAGGTAAAACCTCGCCCTGGCCAGACGACTTAAGCGCCATATCTGACATCAATAAATGATGATTTACTACAACAATATCGGCTTCCTGCGCTTTACGTCTGGCTTCAACAATAAAACATTCGTCATATTGTGGACATTGCTGGCCAAGACAGTTATCAACCGTTGAGGTGACTTTAGGCCATAGTGGTGAGTTTTCTTCTAATAGATCCGTTTCACTTAAATCACCTGTTGCCGTTTTGCCACTCCACTCGCGCAAGGTTTGCAGCGCGTGTTGGTGGTATTGCTGACCGGGTTCAGATTCAGATAATCCAAGACGATGATGGCAAAGATAATTACTACGACCTTTTAATAAAGCCGTTTTTAATGGCACTGAAAGTACTTCACGAAGTTTCGGTAAGTCTTTGTTAAATAATTGATCTTGTAGGTTTTTTGTGCCCGTTGATATAAACACTTTCTGTCCGGAAAGCATGGCTGGTGCGAGGTAGGCAAATGTTTTGCCAGTACCTGTACCGGCTTCAGCAATAAGAATATCGCCATGCGTTAAGGCCTCACCAACCTGCCTGGCCATCTCTAGCTGCTGCGTTCTACTGGTGTAACCTGAAATGTGTTTTGATAATAAACCATTGTCTTCAAATAGTTCATCAATACGTTCGATCATGCTATCCCTATTCGTTGGTTTATCATCCATACCAGGCAAATACCCACGATAAAAAAGCCAAATACACATGCATAAGCGATTCTTTTATGGTGATTGATTAAGTTCGCTTCTGACTCTGTAGATAAAATAAACGGTTGGTCTTTATGCGTTGACGCTTTAAGTATACTCAGTGGTTTTTCATGTGCCATTGCACCGACTTTTGCTTTAGCCTGCTGGAGGGCATCGTGTCTTGCCTGCTCCCACTCTTGCTGACTGAGCTGACCATCACGATTCGTATCATAACGATGTAAAAGATCGTTGGGATCCTTCTTCCAGTCTTTTAAGGTGGATGTCATCATGTTCTTTAAACTCGAATCTTCAACGCTGGCAACGGTTTGAAAATCGCCCAGTGCATAAAGGTAATCCCCTTCCAGAATGGTCCACTCGGTATAACGACGGGCAGGAAAGCTATCTCGTTTATACCAGCGACTTTTTCGTTTTGTAATGACATTGGCATCATCCGGGTCAATTACACACTGATCCGAGCTGTCATCTAACAGGAAAATATCATCGCTGCTGTGTTTTTTGATGACTTTCCAGCGCGATTTTATACGCCCTTTTCCTTTATATTCAGTGACTTGTTCTTCAATGGTATAGCGAAACCAGACACATCTTGTACCTGACACCGGCGAAACAATCGGTGGTCCTTCCATCAAGCTGGCCGTACCAATTAGCTCAACATAACCCTGTGCTGCTGAACGGATTTTTGCTGTGGGCACATTTTCAATCAGTCTCGCGTATTTATAGTGTTTGACCATCTGATAAAACAATATTGTCACTATCACCGATAATACAGCCGCAGCAATATAAAACTCGGTAACAGTGAGTTTATTTATCTCAATAGAAAGTGAAGCCAGCCAATCCTGCATCTAGCGTTCAAACAAACTCTTGATATCCAGATCAACAAGTTCTTCGGAAGTAAATTCAAGCAAGGTAAATGATTTAAAGCCAAAAAAGCGTGCCAGAATAAGGTCCGGAAACTGCTCGATACGGACATTATTGATATTGACGCTTTCATTATAAAACTCACGTCGGTCAGCAATACTATTTTCCAAACCAGTAATCCGTGCCTGTAAATGCTGGAATGACTGATCCGCTTTCAATTCCGGATAGGCTTCAGCAATGGCAAATAAACTGCCGAGCCCCATTCGTAAAGCACCTTCAGCAGAGCCTAAAGCTGAAATATCACCTTTTTGTTGGGCTGTTGCTACAGATGCACGTGCCTGCATCACTTTTTCCAGCGTGTCCTGTTCATATTGCATATATTGACGACAGGTTTCGACCAGCTTAGGTAGTTCATCGTGACGTTGCTTCAGTAAGACATCGATGTTTGACCAGGCTTTGCTGACATTATGTTTAAGGCTGACCAGATTGTTATAGATAATAATGAGGTAGACGATTGAAACGGCAATGAAAGCCCAAAATATAAATCCGGTAATAGTCATCAATTTTCCCTCAACTGATTAATCGTCCTGATTGTCCCATACTTCGGTTTCTGGCCCATTTTCACGAGTCCAAACCCGTTCACCGATAATTTTGAATTGAGCAATAGACATGGCACCGCGTTTTTTACGGTTACTGTCTTTTTTATTATCTAAGGCTTCTGCGATAGCTTCGCGGCTTGCTTCATAGATTTCATCGACTTCATAGTGCTCATCAAACAGCACTAACACAACGAGATCCCAATCCTGCTCAGGATTTAGTTGTCCGATTCTCGGGCTGGCTTTACTGCTATCAAAAATCGCACGGCCTTTGATAATAATGCGCTTATCCTGACGACTCCCTTCTTTACCGGTAGCATCAATCGGGCTGTTGGGATCATTAATCAAAGAAAGGTTGAGTGCACGAGCGGCATCAAAACGGGCTATCTCACCGGTAATCGGTAAAGTGCTGCCTGTCGCTTCACGGTATTTTGCCGCAAGCTGCCGGGTTTCATGCATTAATTTATCAATGGAATAGAGGTCCATATCTACCTTGAATATTTTTTCATTGCCACCGATTATACATGGCAAAAAAAACGGTCTGTCCAGTTAAATAGACAGACCGTTTAAAACTTGAGGCTGTGAATATCTCCTCTAACAAAGAGACCTCAGCTAACTCATTGAGTTTCCAGTTTTTTATTTTTTTGCATCAAGTTCTTTCTGGTAATATTTGTGTACCAGTTTATCTTGATTTTCCAATAAATAATCGATGCTTGGCTCGTTATTCATTGCTTTTTCGATAGCACGGCGAGTCGCTTCGCGGTGAATATTGAATAATGCTTCGTGATCTAAGTCTTCTACAGTCACGATGCTTGGGTTCAACCAAACAGAAACGATGATACCTAAATCATTCGCTTTTTCTTTAGGAATAGTGCCGTTACGAACAGCATCTAATACGCCGTTAGCGATTGCGCCTTGAACTGTACCCATCAGAATGTTGGTGTAAGCCGTTTTCTTAACAGTGACTTTACTGACCATTAATGTTGCTGGTTTAACTTGCATGTCAGTGTTCATTAGCGCTAATACGCGTGAGTGACCTTGGACCTGGTCGCCCATCAGGTTAGCAAATGCGGTACCAAAAGGACCGTCTAATTCACCGATTACGACTTCTGGCTCAGCCGCTGTAAAAGCAGGGCCACCGGCAACTAATGCTTCACCTGTACGCATTACAATTCTATCGCTCATAGGATAATTCTCCTGTTGGATTGCTAAAAGATGAACCAATTATCCCGGTCTGTGTCCAAGCCCGCAACCTTGATTGGCTTTCTCGTGTACAACAACAAGGTTAAACTACTCTTTTTTTGTTGAATGGAATTATGGCTGAAATAGCAACTCCCTATGAACGTGTCGGTGGCGAAGCCGGTGTCAGACAATTATGCAAAACCTTTTATGAGGTTATGTGTAATACTCCACAGACCCAGCATATTCGCGACTATCATCCAAAAGACATCAGTATCAGTGAAGAAAAATTATATTTGTTTCTGACTGGCTGGTTAGGTGGTCCACCTTTATATACTGACAAATACGGCCATCCACGGCTAAGAGCCCGGCATCTGCCCTACTCTATTGGTATCGAAGAACGTGATCAATGGCTGTATTGTATGGCTCAGGCACTGAAGTCGATGGATTTAGCTCCCTTATTTTCAGAACAGCTGATGGCGTCGTTTGTGCAGACAGCTGACTTTATGCGTAACCGTCAGGAGACCCCTGAATAATGAATATTGGCGCGCTAATTATTGGTGATGAAATTCTGAGTGGCAAACGTCAGGATAAACATTTCTCTCATTTACAATCTGTTCTGGCCAAACGCGATTTAGAACTGAGCTGGACTCTGATTGTCGGTGACGATCCCCAGCAATTAGAACGCGCCTTACGTTTCTCTATGTCGAGCCCTGACCTGGTCTTCAGCTTTGGCGGTATTGGCGCCACTCCTGATGATCGCACCCGTCAAACCGCCGCTTTAGTCAAAGGCGTAGATATTGTTCCACATCCTGATGCTATCAAAGAAATTGAAGGACAGTATGGTGAAGCCGCCTACCCTAATCGCATTTTGATGGGATATTTACCGGAAGGTAGTCGCATCATTCCCAATACTATCAATCGCGTGCCGGGCTTTAATCTGGATAACCATCACTTTATGCCGGGCTTCCCGGAAATGTCATGGCCTATGCTGGAATGGATTTTAGATACGCATTACCCCCACTTACAGGGCTTACGTCCAAAATCTGAACGAATTATTACTATTACTAAAGCACGTGAGTCAGATTTACTGCCGACAATGAATGAGATTGTCGCCCAGTATCCGCAGTTAAAATTATCAAGCTTACCCAAACTCGGTGATGAACCTCAGATTGAGTTCAGCTTACGTGGTGACGCTGAACAGATTGAGAAAGCCATGCAACACGTGATTGCTGTCATTGAAGCAGCCGGTTTTATCTGGTCTGACTATACGCCGGGTAAATAATGAAACCATAAAGGCAGCGTGACGACGCTTAATAAGGTCGTCAATGTGACTGCTGCAGCATACAGTGGACTATCTAATTGATAACGTTCACAGATCACCACACCAAACACCATGGTTGGCATTGCAGCCAAAAGTACTACAGCCAAGGCGATATCCGCAGGCAGATCAAACCAACCACCAGTAAAAAATACAGCAATCGGCACCAGTAATAAGGTGATAACGGCGACTGGAAGTAATAATGGTAAATAACGTAGTCGTAAGCTATCCCAGCGAATACTCATGCCCAAGGCAATCAGCATCAGTGGCACCACACCACCCGATAAAGTAGTTAATGTGTGATGAACCAGTTCTGGACGTGGCACATGCAGCACATTTAATAAAAGTGCGATCACAACCGCCCACAAGGGAGGCACTCTGGTCAGTTCTTTTAAGGGATGGACTTTATGTTGGCCTGCCCCGCCGTAATGATGCGCCATTAAAATACCAAAGGTCATCAACGCTGGTGTGCAGGCAAATAAGTCATATTGCAGCACAATGGCGTTACTCCATGAGCCGAGTACCTGATTGGTGACCGGTAAACCAAGATAGGTCACATTCGGAAAGATTGCAGCCAGCATTAGTGCGCCTTTTTGTTCAGGTGTGGTTTTGATAAACCGCAATAAACACCACATGATAATGCCTGCTGTGATTAGGCCGGAAAACGCCGTGAGAGAGATTTTCAGTGAGGTCTTATCAATCGGTGCGCCCCAAATGACATCAAGCACCAGTGCAGGCAGCAAAATAAAGAAAACCAGATCGGTTAAGGCGCGGCGATGTGCCAGAGCAGGAATATGTCTTGGTGCCCATTGTTTCCAGGCAAAACCACAGACAATAAGAAGGCCCATCTGCACTAACACTAATAACATCTGTATCGCCTATAAATGAAACGCTGATCGTAGCAATCTAGCTACTGAAACAAAAGTATTATCACCGGTACTGACTTTGCTTGCTGTGATGCCTTGGTCAGGGTATTGTTAGCGTTTTGGTGATAATTCATCAGATTCCATCAAGTTAGCCGATATACATCAGGCACTACTTAAAATGGCCTGAACATCGTAATAAGGAAATCAATATGTCACTTTCTAAGCAGTTGTTAATTCTAATCAGCTTACTTTTTCTGATTGTTTTTTCAGCAAGCTTTGTGATTAGCATGGGCAGTATCCGTGACTATCTCGAAGTTGAATCTGAAATACATATGCAGGACACCGCCACATCGCTGGGTCTTTCACTTAGCCCGCATATGGAAGACGAAAATGATCCGATATTACAAACGATGATGAATGCCATATTTGATATGGGCTATTACCGTGAAATGCGTTTAGAGGATATTGATGGTAAAACACTGGTGATGTTGAAAAACCCGGTTAAGATGCAAGGCGTACCGCAATGGCTTATCAACTGGTTACCAATGAAATCTGCTACAGCCTCAACAGAAATCAGCTCAGGCTGGTCAATTTCAGGCACGCTCTATGTCAGTAGTAATCCAGCTTATGCTTACCTGAAACTCTATAAACAGGCAAAAGAAACCTTACTGTATTCAGCTATTATTTTTGTTGGTGCATTTGCTTTATTAATGCTGGTATTACGCTTTACCTTACAACCGCTTAAAGCGATACAAAAACAGGCTAACGAAATTTCTTCCGGTCAATTTACGACCATTGAACGCTTACCCTGGACTAAAGAAGTCCGACAGGTTGCTCAATCGATGAACAGTATGTCAGTCAAAATTGGCGACACTATTACCCGACTTAATCAACGGTTGGATGCCCTCAATGACAACCTTAAACGCGACGCATTGACCCGATTGCTGAATCAGGCCACCTTCACCGCTGATGTTAAACGACGACTTTCCAGTGGACACACGGGTTATGTCAGCTATATCAAGTTTCTTGATCTGGCCGCTATCAGCAAAGAGAAAGGCAATCAACTCGCTGATACGCTGCTAAAAGATATGGCGCGAATACTGAATAATGCGGTAGCGGGTAATGGTAATGCCTATCGTCTTTATGGGGCTGAATTTGCGATTATTTATGATGAATCTGACATCAGCCTTGTTCAATCATTTGCTAAAAATTTGCAGCAAGCGCTAACCGAGTTGGCAGAGCATTATGAAGTGGAAGATCTGGTTCACTTTGGTTTGGTGAAATATGACCGTACCAGTGAATTTGAACGTCTAATGCCTGCTTTAATCGAAGCCTACGAACAAGCCAGCATTATTGGCCACAATGCCTTTTTCATTAAGGATGACTCTATCAGTTCCTTGTCTGAACAGGAATGGAAAGCAGTTATCACCCATGCCGTTAATCGTGATACACCTGAAATCTATTTCACTGCTGAAGCTTACAATTACGATGGTGCTAAACCGGTTAAAGTGATGCAGGAAGCCTTTAGTTTTGTGAAAGATAAAGCAGGTAAGACATTGTCTGTCGGTACATTTTTCTCTATGGCACAAGAATTTGGACAGGCAGAGTCTGTTGATCGCTGCATTGTGAATAAAGTCTTACTGAAAATGGAACAGGATCATATTAGCTGCCCTGTCAGCATCAATCTGACCATGGATTCTATCGCTTCAGCGAGTTTTCATAAATGGCTGGAATCACGTATTGAACAGTCCGTTATTTCTGCTGAATTACTAACTTTTTCTGTCTCAGCCTATGCTGCTACTAAAAACCTCAAAGCCTTTACCAATTTCAGTCGTTTTGTGAAGTCATTGGGCGCTAAGAGTCTTATTAAGCGTTACTCTGCAGATATTATTGCGGTCGATGACTTACGTCATTTGCATCTCGACTACGTCAGACTTGCCCGTGATCTGACACAAAATATTCGTGGTAACGCCAGTAAACCAGACTTCCTGGAAATTATGCATGATGTCTCTCGTTTACTCGATATCAAAGTACTTGCTGAGGCGGTGACGGCTGATGAAGATTTTAATACGGTTAAACAAGCTGGCATTTACGGTATCAGTCGTTAAAGTCTGAGCTATCCATGTTGTTTAAACGCCCTCTGTCATTATTGTTGATACTGACATTTCTGTTATTGTCGTTGCCGCTTGTCGCCGACCTCAATATCAGTACACGTGTGTTAGACAAAATTGAGGTGCAATACAATAAATTTGCCCGTAAACGTGTCGAAGACTGGCAAAAACTGGTGGATGAGAATAAGGACTTACCAGAAGCTGAAAAGCTGGAACTGGTGAATAAGTTTTTTAATACCAATGTATTGTTTATCGATGATATCGATCTCTGGAACAAAAAAGACTACTGGGCAACCCCATTGGAAATGCTGTCCATTGGCGGCGGAGACTGTGAAGACTATTCGATAGCTAAATATTTCACACTAAAAGAGCTTGGCGTCGATGAAGATAAATTACGTATCACCTACGTTAAAGCGAAAGAACTCAATCAAGCTCATATGGTGCTAACCTACTTCAAAACAAAACGCTCGGTGCCACTCGTTCTGGATAACTTAATCACCGACATTAAACCAGCCACGCAGCGTAATGATTTAACCCCTGTTTACAGCTTCAATGGTACCGGTTTGTGGTTGGCAAAATCACGAGGGGAAGGCCAGCGTGTCGGCGGCTCTTCCCGTTTGTCTTTATGGCAGGACTTAGAAAAACGTATGCAGCAACAGGCAGAAGAAGCGACTAGCGAATAAGTCCGCTTGCGGCTAAAGGTAATTGCCAGTAACGAATATCCGCCCCAGAAAAACTCGCTGCCAATTCATCAAGTATGGTTTTGACGACCTCTGCATCCAGTTCTAACCAGTAAATCAATTGTTGCCGTTGCCCTGCTACCTGCTCGGTAATACTCATAGGATGTCCACTTCCATGGCCCGAAGCCTGCTGCGAGGTAAATCCGTCAATGGATGGATGTAATAACAACCAGTCACTTATAGCCGCTTCTAACGTCGGCTTTACAATCAGTGCCAATAAACATGTCATTTTGCGACTCCAAATCGTCTGAATAATAATGGCAGTAAAACCAGGGTCAGCAAGGTAGCACTGACCAGTCCACCAATTACCACAATGGCTAATGGCCGTTGAATTTCTGAACCTGGACCGCTGGCAAACAACAAGGGCACGAGACCAAAGGCGGCAATGGTAGCCGTCATCATCACAGGTCTTAAACGACGCATAGCACCTTCTCTAACGACGTCATCTACTGCCATTCCCGTATCTAACAGCTCATTAAAATAACTGACCATCACCACGCCGTTTAATACAGCAATACCCAGTAAAGCGATAAATCCGACTGACGCAGGCACCGATAAATATTCACCGGTCAGCCACAGGGCAGTTATGCCCCCCACCATGGCAAAAGGCACATTACTCATGACGAGAATGGCCTGGCGTAATGAACGGAATGTGGAAAATAATAATAAGAAAATCAGAGATAAGGCTACGGGAATAACCACCATTAAACGTTTTGCTGCTCGTTGCTGATTTTCAAACTGACCGCCCCAGGAGAACTGATAGCCACTAGGTAACTTGATATCTTTAGCTACCTTAGCCTGGGCTTCTTCCACAAAACTCACTAAGTCTCGATCAGCCACATTTGCTACTACCACAGTCATACGCTGTCCTTGTTCCCGACGAATAGACACAGGGCCTTCAACGCGTTTTAAAGTAGCCAGATCAGAAATCTGTACTTGTCTGTTACCGGTGACATTTAATCGTGCATGAGCAAACAGACTAGCCATTTTCTGTAAGTTACGTTCACCTTGAATTACCAGTGGATATCGTCTGGCCCCCTGATAAATCGTCCCTACCTGACTGCCCTGAATCAGCATGCGTAATTGTGGTAATACATCTTCAACACTTAAGCCCAAACGCCCCAGTGTTAATGCATTCAGATCAATTTGATAGTACTGAGCACCATCATTCTGGCTGGTGATAACATCTTCAGCGCCTTGAATACCGGAAACGACCTGTACAACCTGTTTCGCTAGCTCATTGAGAGTGTCACCGTCTTCACCAAATATTTTGATGGCGAGATCCCCTCTTACCCCGGTGAGCATTTCTGACACACGCATTTCAATTGGTTGGGTAAAACCGTAATTCAAACCTGGGAATTGCTCCAGAACCTGTCTGATCTTTAGTTTTAAGGCTTCTTTTGTTGCAACCTGCCATTGCTCTCGTGGTTTCAGGATTAAAAACATATCTGTTTCGTTTAATCCCATTGGGTCCAACCCGAGTTCATCGGCGCCTGTGCGGGCTACCACGCCAGTGATTTCCGGCACATTTTTTAATAATGCCTGTTGCACACGTTTATCTAAAGCGACTGACTGCTCTAAGGTAATTGAAGGCAGTTTTTCTAATTGCACAATCAAATCACCCTCATCCATCACCGGCATAAAAGCTTTACCCACTTGGGTGTATAAAACAGCAGCAAATGCTAATAACAGTAACGCTATCATCACCACGCTTTTTGTATGATCCAGAGACCAGGCTAATACAGGTGAATAGAGCCTTTTTAATAGTCTCGGTAACAATGGTTCATCATGAGAGACGTGTTTCAGTAAAAAAGAGGCCAGCACCGGAATCACCGTCAGTGATAAAACTAAGGAGCCGGCCAGTGCAAATACAATCGTCAAAGCCACGGGAATAAACAGCTTTCCTTCCAACCCCTGTAAAGTCAGTAATGGCAGAAACACAATGACGATAATGATGATGCCTGAGGTGACAGGCACTGAGACATTTTTCACTGCACGATAAATTAAATGCAGTCTTGGCAGCACCGCTGCCCGTGATTTATCGGCTAATTGTGAGACGATGTTTTCAACCACTACCACGGCGGCATCAACCAACATACCGATGGCAATGGTTAAACCACCTAAACTCATCAAGTTGGCTGATAAACCAAACTGACGCATCATAATAAAGGTAATCATCGCAGAAAGCGGTAATACCAATGCCACCACGATAGCCGCACGAATATCCCCGAGGAATAAAAGCAAAAACACCAAGACCAATACAACGGCTTCAATCAATGCTTTATTTACGCCATGAATGGCATCGGCTACCAGTTCACCACGGTTGTAAAAGACATCGATCGTCACATCATCGGGTAATGAGGGCTGTAACTCGGCTAGCCGTTTTTCGATACCGGCGACGACTTTCTTGGCATTTGCACCGCGTAAACCTAATACCAGACCTTGAACTGCTTCACCCTGTCCATTGGCACTGACCGCACCATAACGCGTCAGCGAACCAATCCGGCACTCTGCCACTTGTGACAATAAAACAGGTTCATTTGCATCGGATTTAACCACTAAACGTTTTATATCATCGAGGTTTTGCAAACTGCCCTGTGCGCGTACCAGTAATACCTCTTCGCCTTCATCGATACGTCCTGCACCATCATTACGGTTGTTGTTTTCTAATGCCTGTTGGATATCGGCAAGACTGATATTCAATGCAGCCAGTTTGGCTAAATCCGGAATAATTTCAAAGGTTTTAACGTAGCCGCCTAGTGAATTCACATCAGCCACACCTTCTACGCTACGTAAGGCAGGTCTGATAACCCAATCCAGTAATTCCCGGCGCTGCATTAAATTCAGTGTGGGACTATTCACCGTAAACATAAACATTTCACCTAAAGGTGTTGTTAACGGTGCCAGGCCACCTTGAATATCACTCGGTAAGGTATCCTTGATGGCTGAAAGACGTTCAGCCACTTGCTGACGAGCCCAGTAAATATCGGTGCCTTCTTCAAAATCAACGGTAATATCTGTCAGCCCATATTTTACGACTGAACGTAACATGCGTTGTTTGGGGATCCCCAACATCTCAACTTCGACTAAAGCGGTAATACGACTTTCCACCTCTTCCGGTGTCATACCCGGGGCTTTGAGGATAATTTTTACCTGTGTTGTTGAGACATCAGGAAAAGCATCAATCGGCGTATCGTTAAACGCTTTCCAGCCAAAACCGATCAAAACAACCACTAGAATTAGCATCATCAGACGCTGCGTCAATGAAAAACGGATAAGGCGATCCATATCTATTCTCCTACTGCTTGCCAGGCAGATTTAAGCGAGGACACGCCTTCTTCAACCACATAGCCTGAGCTTAAAAAAGCATCAGATACGGTGACTTTATTATCAGACTGAGAAACAATATGAACCGGTTTCAGGCTGATGGATTTACCATCAAAATAAAATATATGTGTTATGCCATCGATACGTAATATGGCTTTGTAGGGGATCTCATAAAGCACAGAGTTGTTATTTTGCACAAAACAAACTTGCACAAATTCGCCAGGTGTCAGTAAATCCGTATTTTCAGACGTCTCAGCTCGTACTAAAACACCCTGATCAATATCATGAACTTGCCTACCGACAGTCATAACAGCGGCTGAGACATCTCTGTCACACACCACAACTTTTGAACCGATACTGATGTTACTGGCGACAGCAAGTGGTACATGGATTTCCAACCATAGTGTTGATAAATCGGCCACTTCATATAAAACATCCGATGCCATTACCCGTTGGCCAATCACCGCATTTTGTGCCATGACAACACCATCACTGACAGCACGAACTTGTAAGTGGCTATCCATCTTTTGCTGCTGCTTTAATGTTCTGATAGCTTCTAATGGCATTCCAGCTAACTGCAGGGTTTTAATTTGGCTATCAACTAGTGTTTTTTGCTGTTGGTAGCGCGTCTGGGCATCCAGATAACGACGCTCAGCAATGATGCCCTCATTAAATAATTGTTTATCGCGCTGCATTTCAGTCAGTAATTGCGATAACAGTCCCTCAGCTTGTAAATACTGTGCTTGCAGCGTTAATAAGGCTGGACTATTAATGGTCGCCAGTACCTGCCCTGCTTTAACAACATCGCCTTCAGCCACTAACATTTGCGTGACGACACCTTCCTGACTGGTATGAACAATATTCCGGTTCGCATTAGGCACAGACACTTTGGCTGGATAATGATGACTTTTAGTTTCAGAAACTGACACCGCTGCCTGATAAGACACCCCAAGATTGTCCATTTGGGTTTTATCCAGTTGCAAACTTTGCGCATATGCAGGGATGGATAAGCCGAGTGTAATAGTCATAAATAAGAGGCGTAACAAATTACTCAACATCATGTTTTCCTGAACAAAAGAGAGAAGAAAGGAATAGAAAGGCCAAAGAACATATAGCCAGTTCCAGTGTTTCGAGGACCGGTATCAGACGGCAGAATAGAAGATTGCCAGTTTTAGGAAAAAATGCAGGTGATTTAGGCATACAGAAAGTTTGAACTGCTAGTGTCAGAGCTTGCTGCTGATATGTACTGATTAGCTTTGCCCATTCACTATTTATACTGACTGGTTTTATTATTATCGTCCCTGTTTGCATCACTTAGCTCTATCGTCATTAAGGTAAAGCCATAATAGTGATAGCTTATTAACAGAATCTTAAAGTTTCAACAAAACTTAACATAGACTAAAACTCAAACTCCGTCAGGAAGCGTAATGTGGCATTAGGAGATTGTTTGCCAACACCGAATAATACCCCAGTTTCCCAATGGAGTTTTTTACCAGCAGAAAAGCGAATATCGCCCAGTGCAACTGGGCCAATTGCACGAGTTTCTTCACCAGCATAATATTCAATCGCGGGTTCGAATTTAGGTGACAACCGGTAACGTGCTTGCATACTTAAAGCTGTTTCAAACTCTTCCTCAATATCATCACCCCATTCATATTCTAACCACAGATTTGCAGCGCCTACCCATCTACCCCATTGTTTTTCCATGAGCAGTCCAGTAGCTGCTTCCCATTGATCGCGGATATTGGATTTTTCAAGCTCAGTGACCAGCCCCCAGTCAATGGCATACTCTCCCTGCTCAGTGAGTTGCCATTTTGCTTCTAGTTCATAGCTATGCAAACGGAAATTATCATTTTCTTCACTGGCGGTAAGATAACCTTCAACATAAAGTCGATCAGACAATGACTGCCCATAGCTGAGTTTTTGCAAACTATCGCCTTCGGAGGTAATCATCCGCCACTCAAGTTCTCTTTCCAGTGGCTGTACATAGGGGTGATAGACTTTATCAATCGCTGAGCCATCAGCTTGTGCCATGAGAGGCGCAAGGAATAAAGCGCCAGTGAATGTGATTACACGGTATTTCATTAATTTCGGTCTCGCTTTATAAAGCTGAACATCGCCACACAAAACAAGGCTGTCATACTACAGATATAAGCAATTACCTGACTTGTCTGAGGCGTGGCTTCATATCCCAATAATGCAAACAGAAGCTGTCCGGCAACGGAGTGTTCATCAATAATATTTGAGCTATTCCAGACAGGTTCTGACGAGGTTAACAGATCCGCCTGAATTAAAAATTCTACCGCCTGCGACATCAAACTTCCCGCCACCAGTAACAATAATAAATAGCCAACCCACACACCGTATCGGGGTATAAGGTTAACAATAAAATAATAAATAAACACACCAACGCTGACACCGAGGCCAGCACCCACCGCACCGCCCATTAATACAGGGCCCAATAAGTCCGGTACACCAATAAACCCGGTAATAAATAACAGCACTTCAGACCCTTCGCGCATAATAGCCAGGATAACAGTGCTCATAATGGCTATCACAGTGAGCTGACGACAACGTTGGTTAGTTTGATGTGGTATGGCGTACACAAAAATAATTAAGGCTATGAAAATAAGGATATTAATCGTCGCATTGACGATTTCCTGTCCAATCCCACCAAAGGCCATTGATACAGTACTAATCGTACCAGCGTAGATAAAACCACTGATTAAGCCTAAGACTAAAGCCAGTAACATCCACTTTAAACTACGATTCAAAATTTGGCTGAGCGCCAGAAACACGCTAATAATCAATGAGGCTTCCAGCACCTCACGCAAAACAATCACTACTGCATTCAGTAACACGTCATCTACTCCGCTATGACCTTGCCCTGCGCCGTTTTTGGGAAAAACTCACCAAAAAACGGATAGACACCGGCCGGAAGTGGACCAATAAAGATGAATGCCTGACTATTGCCTGCAATAACTTTCTCGCGGTTTAGTTCATAACTTTCAAACTCTTCGGCAGTAGGATCCATATTTTTCACCAGCAGCTTGACTTTGGTATTGGCTGGAATTTTGACTTCATCCGGGAAAAACAGATGATCACGGATTTCGATTTCAACCACTGGCGGGCCAGCTAATACTGGCATCACCATAATTGATAAGAATAAAAACAGCCCAACTCTACGCATAATTCACTGCTCTCAGAGGAAAAATCACATCGACCCTTAATCCATGGCCCCAAGCGGATGTCCCTAATTGAATAGATGCATGATGTAAATCAGCAATATGTTTAACAATGGTGAGTCCTAGTCCACAACCTACCACACCGCTATTATGCTGATCACCATGCAGGCGATAAAAACGTTCAAATACTCGCTGATACTGATCTTCCGGTATTCCCGGCCCAGAATCTTCGACTCTTAATAACACCCCTTCTTCATGACGTCGCACCACTGCATGAATTTGACCTTTCTCTGGCGTGTACTTATTCGCATTATTGAGTAAATTGCTTATCAAAGTTTCCAGTGCAAAGACATTACCTTCAATGATATGTGACTCACCGTCCAGCTCTATTTCCTGCTGTTTAGACTCAAAGGCATCATAACCGCGAGCGATAATTTCTTGAACCATTTTAAACAAATCCACATGCTCAAACTTCACGGCTGCCTGATCAGGCGAGGTGCGATACAGGGCGAGAATCTGTTCGATAAGATGTCCCATACGTTCGACACCATCACGTAATAAGATGATGTCTTCGTCATCTTTACCCAGTCGTGTTCGTAAGTTATGTAAGTGAACTTTGAGTACGCTGACTGGCGTTCGTAACTCGTGTGCTGCATCGGCTGAGAAACGTTGTTCCCTATCAAATGCCTCAGCCAGACGTAATAACAAACTGTTGGTATTATTCACCACCGTCGTTAATTCTTTCGGTACACGTTCCAATTCGATAGGCCGTAGATCATCAGCCCTTCTTTCGCTCAACTGGCTGGCAAACGCATTCAACGGTTTAAGTCCAATCCCTACGGCAAACCAGATAATTAATGCAGCAACAGGTATCGCCATCACAATGGGCAATAACGATTCCATCACCACATCTTCCGCTAGCATATAGCGAATATCGATACGCTCAGCGACGATGACCCAACGTTGTAAAACAGTGTCGCGGTAAACATAATTTCGCCAGCGATAGCTGCCAAAGTTAATGATATGAAAACCTTGTTCCAGTTCACCCAGCACTTTATCTGGCGCATTCTCAGAACGCGTTAATAACTGACCGTTATCATCAATAATCTGGAAAAAGGTATAGGGTGTTTGTTGATTGGTTACCGTTTCCTGCCCCACCTGGCGAGAGTTAGCTGAAGCAATCAGAATGGCGGTACTTTCAAGGCGGGAATCAAATAAATTTTGTGCCTTTTGCATACTTGATTGGTAACCGTGCAATAAGGACACAAAGTTTACCAGCGTTATTGTGGCCAATAACGCCAATAATAAATACAGACGAATAGACTTCATTGCGCTTTGATTGTGTAGCCTACACCACGCACAGTCGTTATAAAGTTATCCGGTAATTTCTTTCTTAAGTGATGAATGTGGACTTCAATCGCATTACTGGCGATTTCTTCCCCCCAGCTATAGAGCTTACTTTCAAGGCTATCGCGGGTCTGCACCCGGCCAACATTTTCCATCAGCATTTTTAACAGCATATATTCGCGGCGGAAAAAGTCGACAGTCTCGCCGTCGACTTTGACTTGCTGGGCACGGGTGTCAATTGATACATTACCGACGGTCAGATCGGCATGTTTAAGACTGCTAAGCCGACGTTCCAGTACCCGCAGGCGCGCGAGTAACTCATCCATTTCAAATGGTTTAGCCAGATAATCGTCTGCGCCACTATCAAGGCCGGCGACTTTATCCTGAATAGAGTTACGCGCTGTCAGAATTAATACCGGTAATTCAGCATTACGACGACGAATTTGCTTCAATACTTCATTGCCATCTATATCTGGCAATCCCAGATCCAACACCACAATATCCGGCTCAGAAGAAGCAATGCTGTTAATGGCCTGCTTGCCTTCACTCAAATGATTAACGATAAAACCTTCCCGTTTCAGGCTGGTTTGTAATCCTTTTGCGAGTGAAACATCATCTTCAATGAGTAATACCTGCATGTTGTTCATTCCCTAGTTTGTATCTGACCTGCTGTAATGATTTTTCGATTTCTTGCTGTCTTCCTTTATCTGCAAGTGGTCTACTTGGTCTGGCAGGTGCTTGTTGTGCTTTTAATAGATAAGTTTCTGCTTCTTTATAGTGATTATTATCTATTAAATATTGTGCATAGAAGTAATTACTATCTATGCCAGCTGGATTGATGGTCAAGGCTTTTTTCAACATTGTTTCCGCTTTATCATCATCACCGAAACCAATTGGCCAACCGGGGACTTTGGAATATAAGGTGCCAAGGCTGGTATAAGCTGAACCATCCATTGCCTTGTCATCTAATTTCATTGCCTGTTCCAGATCTGCTTTTGCGGCTTTAGCCAGAGATAATGCACCCAAGCCACCTTTAGCTCCCGCATAACTTGATTCAATAATGCCACGCCAGATATGCGATTCCGCCGCATCTGGATATTGCTTGACGACGGCATTAGCTTTTTCAACCAGACTTTTAAATGCTTTTTCCTGTGCATCACCCGTTAATGTGTAATTTACTTTAGCCCAGTCATGCTGCAAATCAGTAACACTTTGCATCACATCGGCACACACGGGCAGACTGACTAAACCTAAAATCATTGAAAATATATAAGCTTTCATCATTTTCTCCATTAAAAATAACGTTTTATGATAGGTAATTGTTTAATAATTGACTTATCAACGATGCCAGGCAGGATGCTGTTGATTTTGACAAACAGTTTCTCCGGCCAACCAAAATAATGTCTTCGTTTATCTGTAAGTAAAAAGTCGACAATGGCATTCGCTACTTGTTCAGGGCTATCCATCGCGCTGCCTAAGGCTTTGTTCATCTCATTTACATTGTCATTATTGAGTGCTGTTTTAGTCGCGCGAGGTGCAAAGTAACGCACATCCACCCCGCTGCCAGCCAGTTCACGATGCAGTGCTTCACTAAAGCCGCGTAATCCAAACTTGGTAGCGCAGTAAACGCTATAACCGGGCATGCCGATGCTGCCCAGAATAGAACCGACATTGACGATAGATGATGGGGCGTTTTTTTCCAGTAAAGGAATAAAATCCCGTGTTAGTGCAATCTGTGAACTTAGATTAATCGTTAACATCCGCTCAATATCATCATCCGAATAATCAGTGACGGCAGCAAAACGATTGATACCTGCCAGATTGATAATCATTTGTACCGGATAAGGCAGGTTCTGACAGTAACCGACCAGTGACTGACGCTGCGTTTTCTTGCTCACATCAGCCACAAAGTCATAGTGCTTTTCACCTAAGCTGACATTGAGTTCTGTCAGCTTGTCAGCATTCACATCCGTCAGTATCAGTTTGGCCCCCTGATCATGTAAGGCCTTAGCCAGCTTTTGCCCGATACCACCGGCCGCACCGGTAATCAGGATGGTGACATCTCTCAGACTGTGCATGGCATCTTCTCTTCAGTCAGGCTACGGAAGATATTGCCGTAGAGATAATAGAAGCGTTTGGCACTATGAATAATCAGCTCTTGTTCTGACTCATCGGTGATTTGATTCATTAAACCCTCAAAAAATTTGACATGGTCCTGATCTAAAGCCCCGTGAGAAGTCAGGTAACTAAAGGCCTTTGATGGCAAACCCAGTGCCTTTTTTATACTTTCTGCTGCTTTATCAGCGGTAGTGATGCTGGTGCCTTCCAGCACATGTACCATGCCAAAAAAACCTAAAGGATTGATGCGATGTACCATGTCATAGGCATAGGCAATCATCATTTCTGTCTGCAGGTTTGGCTGACTGTTTCGTACTGCTTCTTTATCAGCACCACAGGCGGCGATATCGTTCAATATCCACTCCTGATGTCCCAGTTCTTCTTCAATATATTCAGCCACCGCATTACGTAACCATTCTTTTTGTTCAGGTAAGGCACCACCCACACTCATCAGAAGTGGCACGGTATGTTTAACGTGATGATAGGCTTGCGTCAGAAAGTTAATATAAAGCTCGGTAGTAATATCGCCAGTCATCGCTTTCGCAATAATCGGTGCACTAAATAATTGTTCACGTGCAGCTGTTGTTTCTGTTTGTAATCTATCGAAAAAAAGCATTTATGCTTGCTCCTTGTATAAAGCATTTATTTGATGACTGTAGCTGTTTAATATTTGCTCTCTGACGGGACGGCCATTTGCTGTCAATGTGCCATTTTCTACACTGAGCGGCCACTCGAAGCGCTGCCAGTCAGCCAGTTGTGCGTAGTCAGGCAGACGTTTATTCACCAGGGCTATCCATTGTCCAATCATCTCATCAGTAATATTGTCAAAGCGTGGTTGAACTAAGACACTGCAATGGTTTTTTGCATCACCAATGACCGTGCAATAGGCCAGGATTGGATTTGCCAATAACTCACTTTCCACCCACTCTGGATTGATATTCCTGCCAAAGCTACTGATTAGCAGATTTTTACGACGGCCATTAATATGCAAATAATGATTGTCATCTATAAAACCTAAATCGCCGGTATTTATCTGTTGTGGATACCAACTATCAGGCTGATTGATATAACCTAAAAAGCAGTTACCCTTAACAATGATTTCACCAGACTCAATACTGACTTTTACATGGTCAAGACACTGACCGACACTGCCTATTTGCCGCTGTTTAGGGCTATTCAGGCTGACAACCGAGCTGCATTCAGATAAGCCATAACCTTCGAAAACTGGTAATCCCAGATTATCTGCTTTACGTAATAAGTCAGCTGATACACGACTGCCACCCACGGCAATAAACTTCAGACTGTCAGGTACAGGCCAACCTGTTTCAGCCGCTGATACCAGCGTTAATAATAATTCGGGTAATAACACCACACTTTCTGGCTGATGCTTACTCAGCGTTTGTAAAAATTGCTGAACATCAAAGCCTCGCCCGCCGTTAAAACCAAGCTCAGCAGCAGGTAATAAGGTTACCGATCCTCTACTTAGTAAGGGAGCGTAAATACCTGCCAGATTTTCCAATAAGGTTGTCAGCGGCAAGACACAAAGGTGCTTAATAGCCTGTAATTCAGTGCGTTGAAGGATGGCATCAGCAACAGTCATCTGGTTGTGAGTACTCAAACACACCCCTTTCGGCTGCCCCGTAGAACCCGACGTGAAGGTGATTTTTTGAGTTTTCTCTGGAATTTGACTATGACCTTTCTTGGCTAATGGAAACAGCATAAGATTGTCTGTTAGCGACAGATGCAACTGGTCAAAAACCTTGAGTGATTGAAATAAGGTCATGCCTTTCGGTTCAATCAAGGCCAATGCACCACTTTCACTAATGACGTGATGCTGTTGTTCTGATGAGAAAAAGGCCGGAATAGGTAAACTGATAACGCCGGCTTCATAACAGGCCAAATCAATACACGCCCAATCGACACTATTATCGGTATACAAGGCGATTACACTGTCTGCATAAGGTGATAGCAGTTCTGTTAAGCGATCCACTTCATGAATCATCTGGCTCCAGCTCAGTTGACGAGAAGGATCCTGTAATGCCAGTGAGTTAGGCTGTTCTGCAGCAATCTTACGTAATTTTCTCACTAACTCAGTCATGGCGCATACTCGCTACAAATTCATTTAATTGATGCTGGTAGCTCTGCCGTAAATACAACATAAGTGGATTATCAGTCAGCTTTGCCATGGTTTGTCGAATATTACCGGCAACCACAACAGGCTTATCATCATAATAACTACCCCATTGTGCGCCTTTATCTGGCAGCCTTTTTGGGTCAGCAACCCGTATGGCGATAGTCTCAATATCTAATTTCGCTAACCACTCAGAAACCGCCGAGTTAGCTGTAAACACAACCCATTCATAGCCCGCTTGATAACACAATTCGGCAAGCAGTAAAAATAAAGTCTGAGTAGCTCGCTGACGTCCGGACGCTAAATTGCCAATTTCAATGATGGCGTCACGTTGAACTACAGTTTTAGTAAGAATGCTAAGTGTGGTCTCAATATCATTATCGAGATAATGTTCCAGAAAAAGGTGTGATGAATAGCTGGCAGGTTGGAAACCTAATGCAGCTGAAACTAAACCACCGGTCCTTGCAGATAAGATAAATGGTAGAAAATGACTGATCTCAGCCTCATGCTGTTTTACAAAGCGCTGATAGATAAATTGTTCAGCATCTATCCGTCCAGGCTCATTGGCTTTTGCCAACGTGAGTGGAAAAACTGGCTGAATAATTTGTCGCTCTGCGACACGTTGACAACGATTGTTAGTAGCAGACTGAACAAACGATCTAGCTTCCATAAAATTCCCCTTTGGAGGTGGTATGGAAGCTAGATTAAAAAAGAAAGCTTAACGAAAAATTAAGCTTAAAGACCTTTATTGATTGTCAGACAAAACCATTCCAATCGACTGATTTAGTTCAGAAATTTTTTGTTTTATCTGGACTTCCAATAAGCGCTTTCGACTTTCATTATCATTAGCCAGCGACTGACTGCGCAATAAATCAATCAAATTAATTTCACCTAAATCAAAGGCACGCTTTTGTAATTGGTAATACTTCTGGGTGGTTTTATTTTGTTCTGTGATCAAATCCAGTTGCTGCCGGCTACTATTCAACTCTTCCTGAACAGCGACTTGTCGTGTTTTTAGCTGACGCCATAATGACTGACGTGCAACCTGTGCATCGGCTAGCTCTGCTGATGCCTTGGCAATAGCTGGTTGCCTGTATGCCTTATCATCCAATGCCATACTAAAGCCAATGCCCATGCTGTTGGTATAGTCTTCCGCCCTGTCACCTCGTTCTCGTCTCACGCCTAAAGATAAACTGGGATTCACCGCACCGTCATACTGTGCCAGTCCCATTTGTGCCTGTAATCTGGCTATCAGTTGGTCCTGTAAGAGCAACTGCGGATGTTGCTGTAAATCTTCTGTGATCTTACTGACAGTTTCATCGACCTGCTGTGGCAAGGTATGTTCACCAGTAATGAGTTGATAAATTTTCAGGCGCTGTTGCAGCAGTGACTCGGCATTTACCATCTTGCTATGTGCTTCCAGCGTGTTACTGCTTGCCAGTAATCGTTCTGTTGATGCTAAATCTCCCGCTTTTACGCGTGACTCCACATCATTTTGTAATTTTTTCGCGGTTTCCCATGTCAGTTTAGCTTGTTCAAGTTGGGCTTCGGCCAGCTTCACCTGCCAGATTTGTTGCCTTACCTCACCCGAAGCTTCCAGTTTTAGTGCTTGCTGATAGGCAGGTAGTTCGGCGGCTATTTTGTCTGACAAGGCCTGCTGTTGTTGTTTTTGACCAGGTAACCAAAGCGGTAAATCAACACCACCTTCCCACTCCTGAAAACCGTGTCCGGTACCGACTTCATCACTGAACAGACTAAGACTGCCAGTCACCGGCTCGGCAAATATGGCATGACTGTATGTATCATTCGCTTGCAGTAGTTTTCGATATTTATCTTCAGCTAATAAACCAGGTAATCGCTGATATACCTTCTCTGTCAGTGAGGCTAAATCGAGGTTAGCTGTATACGGCACGCTTCTGACTGTCTCATTATCTTCTGCAAAACTCACAACAGGACTTAATGTGCCTATAAAGGCAGCCATAACAAAAGAGGTATATCGTCGCATGAAAAATCCTTAAATAAATGCTGTTCTATCCAAATTGCAACAGCATGCACAGTGATTGTTAAATCAGACTTAATACAATATCAAATTGTCACTGACTCAGTACGCTTCGGCAGTAATTTATCAGCTATTCGTTCGTAAACGGCGAGCATTGCGGGTATTACTAATAATACTAAAACAGTTGAAAACATAAGACCAAATGACATGGAAACGGCCATTGGGATTAAAAACTGCGCCTGTAGTGATGTTTCAAATAATAAAGGTGTGAGTCCGGCAATAGTGGTAAGTGAGGTCAGTAAAACCGCACGTAAACGTTGAACCGAGGCTTCAATAATCGCTTGCTGTGTTGGCGTTCCGGACTCCGTTAATTGTTTAAAAAATGTCACCAGAATGATCGAATCATTCACAACAATGCCAGATAAGCCAAAAATACCAAACAAAGACAAAATGGTCAGATCAATACCCAATAACCAGTGACCAATTAAGGCACCAATTAAACCAAATGGAATTGCCGCCATTACTACCAACGGCCAACCATAGGATGAAAATACCCATGCCAGAACCAGATAAATCATGACAAATGCCAGTAATGTGCCTTGCGCCATATCAGACATGGTGTCGGCTTGCTCTTCTGCTCGGCCTTCATAGCCAATTTTTACACCGTATTTAGAGGATATTTCAGGTAAAAAAGCCTTTTTCATATCGTCCAAAATGACATTATTGTTATTCACCACAGAATCAACTGATGCAGTGATATGTATTGCCAACTGACTTTCGGTATGCCTGAGCACATCAAAACCCCGACGCGACTCAAAGTCGACCACACTGGATAAAGGTGCACTGCCGCCATTCGGCAAACGCAACATAAAGTTCTCTAATGTTGCCAGGGTATTACGCTCTGCATCAGGCAACATGACACGGACTTCAACCTCATCATCACCATCCTGAAAAATCTGAACTAACTGTCCATCAAACGCAGCTCGTAACTGACGCCCCACATTCTCTACCGTTAAACCAAGCACTTCACCCTGGCCTTTTATCCGGTAAATCAATTGTTCCTGTCCATAGGGCATATCATCTTCAATGGCACTGACACCCGTATAGTTTTTTAATCGCTCAGCTACTTCATGTGCGGCTTTTTTTAATTGCTGTGCCGGAGCACCACTCAAACGAATATCAATATCGCTTCCAGGCGGCCCACCACGTGCTTCACTGATAGTAAATGTCTCAATCCCCGGTGGTAAGATAATGTATTTACGCCAATCATTAATAAAATCTTTGTTTCTGATATCGCGTTTGTCAGGCGATATCATCTCCAGTTGAACTGAGCCAAAACGTTCATCCGATTGACTGCTGCTCAAATTAGAGTTTGCAGATGAAGCACTTCCAAGTCGGGTGACTGCCATTTTGACAATCTTTTGATCATAATCTGCTTCGGCTTTATCCAGTGCCAGATTGATATTTTGCAGAAACTGTTCAACATCTTTCTTAGGCGTACCGGCAACAAAGCGGACATTGGCGGTAATCGTAGTGCCTTCCGGAGATGGAAAGAAGTTAAATAAGATTCTGCCACTGGCCAGCAGGCTAATTGAAATGATCAATAAAGCCAGTGTAAGACTGATCGTCACACCACTATTTTTTACAGCCATACTGACTAAAGGCCTGAAAAACTGCTCACGAAAATGATCAAATTTTTCATCTAACCATCGTCTTAAGCAACCCGGATCAGCATGATGCATTGTATGAAAAGTATGACGTAAGTGACCGGGAAGTATAAGAAAACTTTCCACAAGAGAAGCAATGATGACACAAATCACCACAAAGGGAATGTCAAACAGAATATTTCCAATAATACCACTGATTAACATCAAAGGCAGGAAGGCGGCAATGGTGGTTAATGAGGATGAAATCACCGGAGCCAACATGCGTCGAGCACCGCCCTCTGCGGCTAATAAAGAGCGTTCGCCACTTTGGTAATGAGATAGAGCATCTTCGCCAACAACGATTGCATCATCAACAATAATGCCCAGCGCCATGATCAAAGCAAACAAGCTGATCATATTGATGCTGCCGCCGAGCACATACAACACGGTTAATGCCGCCATAAAGGAAACTGGAATTCCGACGGCTACCCAAAAAGCGACTCGGCCATGCAAAAACAGGAAAAGAATTGCCAATACCAGTAATAAACCACTAAGACCGTTACTCAGTAGCAAATTAATACGCTCCTGAATCAATGACCAACTGGCGTCATAAACGCGGATATCGACACCCTTGGGCAAGCTCGGTCTGGCCTGTTCCAGCCAGTTTTCCATAATTCTTGCAGATTCAAGTGCATCGGCATTTTCTGTACGTTGCAGTGCAATCTCAACGGCAGGTTTCCCGTGATAAAACACTTTTACCTGATCACGCATAGCTCGCCGTTCTACATCAGCGACATCATTAATCAGTAAACGCCGCCCCTGATAATCACTTTTTAATGAGATATTGCCGAAGGCATCAGCATCCCGGCGTTGATCCAGGCTACGAATTTGTCGTGTCGTTTCAGCGTTACCAATCTCACCAGCAGGTAAATCCTGACTTTGATCAGCAACACGTTGACTGACATCACCAAAACTTAAGCCTAATGACTCTAAAGTAGACGTACTGACTTTAATCGCCATTTCTTCATCCGGTAATCCGGTAATAGTGACACGTGAAATGCCTGCATCAAGCAGCTCATGTTCGATTTGATGTACTAAGCCACGTAATTCGTCTAAATGTCCATCCGTGGTGACCAGTAATCTGGCTACATTGTCATAGCGTGTTGCAATGCTGATTTCCGGTGTTTCAGAATCTTTAGGCAGGTTTCTGAGTCGTGCTACATGATCTTTTACCTGATCAAGCGCAGGCCCCATGTCCGTGCCTTCATCAAATTCCAATCTGACTAATGACGAGCCATAAGATGAGGTTGAGGTCATCTTATCGACATAATCGATAGTACGAAGCTCTTGCTCAATACGGCTGGTCAGAGAGTCTTCCACATCTTCTGCACTGGCACCGCGCCAGACAACACTAACTGTGATGACATCCAAGGCAAAGTTAGGGAAAAATTGTGTATTGAGTTTGCTCAATGAAACAAAACCACCGATCAGCATCATCAGCATCAACAGGTTGGCAGCAACCTTATGTTGAGCAAAAATGCCAATAATATCTTTGCGATGGGCGGGAGAACTCACAGCTCGGTCTCAACCGCTAAACCAGTGATCGCGTTGGGGAGTTGTGTAGTAACAATTAAATCACCGTTATGAATCTCGTCACTTCTGATTAATAGACGATGCTGATTATCTTTACCCACCACTTCCCCTACTCGTTCTATGGTGATGGCTTTTAAGTGTCCATCTTTAATCAGATAGACACGATCCAAACCATATAAAGCACTAAATGGCAGTTCAATCACATTGTGCTGTTCGGACAATTGCAATTGCAGCTCAACAAAAGTGCCGAGCGCTAAGTTATCGGGATGAGTTACTAGACGAAATAAGCCATCAACGCCACCGCTATCAAGCCGTACTTCACCGGAAAGGCGTTTCAGCTCGAGCTTGACGAGTTCATTATCAATTTTCGCTGTCGCCAGAATCTGCTGATTGTGCTGCATCATTTGCCGGATTTGTTGACTGTAACGTCCCGGAATCTGAGCACGCACTTCCAGATTATTGAAGTCGTATACATTAATCAGACTATCACCGGGCCTGACGCGATCACCCACGGCAACATTTAACTTAGCTACCCGGCTAGCAAACGGTGCTCTGATATCCGTACGTTCCAGATTGACTTCACTCTGCTTGAGCAAGGCTTCGGCCCGTTTTTTAGAGGCCTGTAACTGAGCTAAGCGCGATGGATGCTCAGCAATATCATTTTGTAACTGCTTTTGTGCCAGCACTTGTTGCTGATAAGCGGCCGAAGACTCATCTAAGGCTGCTGCTGAGGTTAATTTATTTTGTTCCAGTTTTTTCGCACGTTGAACCGCTTTATCAGCCAGCTTAACAAGTTGTTTTTGATTTTCTAATAATGTGAGATCACGTTGATAGCGGACATTTTCATTCGCAATTGAAGCCGTGATCTCCTCTACATCAGCCTGACGCTGTTGTTTTATTAATTCAACGTCTGTTTTATCCAGTTGCAGCAGTAACTCTCCCTGAGTCACTGTTTCACCTTCTAACACCAGAACATGCTCAACATCGGCTTCGACAGCCGCTTTTAGCGTGGCATCGCGAGGAGTTTCAATACGACCATATACCGTGATTTGAGGACTAACAGTGGTTATTTCGGCGGATACAGCATTGACCAGCCAGGCTTTTTGCTGAGTATCCTTTGGCGTGGCTTTTGGTTTAGTAGCAATAAGCACCACGACAATCAGAATGGTCAGACCAAGAATTAAAACGGGTAATAAAAATTTTTTAAGCTTGACCATCCTGGTTTCAGTCTCTTTAGTTAGTGGGTTCCGTCACTATAGCAACCCTGATGGCATCCAGTGATAATGAAGCTGACTGAATACCGCTATTCAACTTATCTTGACGTTGCTTCAGGTAATCCAACTCTTGTGGTCGTATATTTGGATTGACCTTCGCCAGCGCGCTGAGGCGTTGATACTCTTGTTCCAATTCGTTGTTCATATTGTTCAACGCTTCTTGTTTAAGCGTCTGTTCTATATTAGCAACTGCTTTTTTGGCTTGTCCTAGTAAGTTTTCCACCGGGCCACGGGCATGACGAATCAGTTCTTGTGCAGTGGCACGTGGAATACGCCCTGCCATCTTATTAAAGTCCTGCTCTTCGAACAGTGTTTGGTACTGTTTACCACGCTCATCAACGACCAGCCTGATATGGCTTTCAGAAATAAAACGCTGAATCTGTAAGTCACGCTCAGACACTGTTCTCATTACAAATATTGCTTCAAGTAAAAGACTGCCTGCTTTCACCTCATCTGTTGCCAGTGTACAAAAAGCGCTATTACCTAGCTCACTATTTAACACCATATCGATAGCACCCAGCACCATGGGGTGTTCCCAGGTCAGGAATGTCATATCTTCACGCCCTAAGGCTTTATGGCGCTGATAAGTAGCCGTTAGGCCTTCATCTGGCAACTCAGGGAACTGTGTCTGCATATGAGTGCCAGGCTCGATAATAATGCTATCGGTGCTATGAGGTTGTTGATCCACACCAAAGGCATCAAAGACATCATCCATAAAACCTGCTAGTTCCAGCGAACGTGACAGCGACTCAACTTCACCCACCACATATTCAGCATGTGATTCATTATAAGAATGACGTTCCAGCAAACGGTGACGACCAGACTGTAATTCAGCCAGTGTTTGCTCTGTCACTTGTTTTGTTTGTTTTATTAATGTGTCTAATGCTTTCTTATTTCCAGGTTCTGCCATCGCAGCTTGCAGTGCTTGTTTGGTTTCTCCGGCAATACGTTGTCCTGCAGCCAAAACCTGTTCAAATGCATTCATTCCGTCGTGATACCAATGCAATAACACAGATTGTGCTGTGCCCATATAAAACGGCACATGAATATGCACATCATGATGTTGACCGATACGATCCAAACGACCGATACGCTGTTCCAGTAAATCCGGATTTACCGGTAAATCAAATAACACAAGATGATGCGAAAACTGGAAGTTACGCCCTTCACTGCCAATTTCAGAACAGACAAGACATTGAGCGCCTTCTTCATCATCAGCAAAATAGGCCGCTGCACGATCACGATTCACCAGGCTTAAACCTTCATGGAATACAGCTGAACGTATGCCTTGATTAATATTAAGATAGTTCTCAAGTTGCTGTGCAGTGTCGGCTTGCGCGCAGATAATCAAAATCTTGTCATCACGATGCGCTTTTAAGAAATCAACCAGCCAGCTCACACGGCTATCATTTTTTAACCAGTCCGCCTCACTAAAATGCTGCTCTGGCAGAATAATATGACTCACATCTTCACCGACCAACGCGTCTGGAAGAGGTAATTCATATTGGTGAAGAATACGGTTAGGGAACCCTTTGACTACATCACGGGTATTTCTGTACAGAACCCGACCAGTACCATGTCTGTCGAGCAATTGCTGGATCACATCAACTTTAGCAGCTGTGAACTGTTCTTCAGAGCTCAATTGCTCAAATAAAACCTCATCAATGAACTCTTTAAGCTGTGACTGCTGTGCGGTTGATAATTGTGCCCAGCTTTCAGCGGCATCAAGCTGTTCAATTAATTCACTGACTGGTTGATATGCGGCTTCCTGTTTCACAAACGCATCAAAATCATAAAACTTATCTGAATCTAATAGACGTAGCCGCGCAAAATGGCTTTCGATACCTAATTGTTCCGGTGTAGCGGTTAGCAGTAGTAATGCAGGAATTTGTGCTGCCAGCGTTTCTATCAGCTGATAACCTTCACTTGATTGTTGCGGTGACCATTCCAGATGATGCGCTTCATCCACAATTAACATATCCCATTGTGCTGACAATATATCCACTTGCATTTGTGGGTTAGCTAATATGTCATTCAAACCACACAGAACAAATTGTGCACTGTCAAAGGGGTTACCTTCATCCAGCTCTTTAAGTGCTTCATGTCGCTCATGATCAATCAAGGTAAATGTCAGATTAAAGCGGCGTAGCATTTCAACCAGCCATTGATGCAATAAGGCATCTGGCACCACGATAAGTGCACGTCTCACCTGACCTGATAAAACTTGTTTATGCAAAATCAAACCAGCTTCGATGGTTTTCCCGAGCCCTACCTCATCGGCTAATAACACTCGTGGAGCAAAACGCTGCGCGACTTGCTGGGCGATATAAAGTTGGTGAGGTAAGAGTTGGACACGTCCGCCCAACAAACCATATATCGGTGATTTCACCAGTTCATGCTGGTAGTTCAGGGTTTTAGCACGTAATTCAAACTGACTGTTTTTATCAACCTGTCCGGCAAAAAAACGGTCCTGCGGCTGATTAAAGTGCACACGACTATCAAGATCCATTTCATGGATACTAATAGCTTCGCCAGCGTCAGTATCACCCTGATAGATATAACAACCATTAAAAGGCTGCACGGCACTAATGACAAAACTCACATCCTCGCGAGTGCTGACTTTGTCACCTTCAGAATAGATAACCCGGCTCAATGGCGCATTATCGGCAGCATAAAAACGACTCTCTGCTGCTGCAGGAAAAAATACTTCAATACGACGTCCGCTGCTTTCCTGAATGATACCCAGACCCAGTTCTGCTTCACTATTACTGACCCAGCGCTGGCCTACGATAAATGCACTATCTGACAATGTGGTTTGCTCCGTAATTTCTTTGTGTTTTGTTCAACATCTATCATTACTCAAAGTGCTCGCTTATTTATCTCAATTAGCACGTCTGTATTTAGACGAATTTTTACACCCAGCCATAACGATAAAAATGTTGTTAGGCACGATATGGTAAATTGTTGGCTTGTTTTTTCCTATAGCCCTGTATTAATGGCCACAGAATTTTACACCGTTGAAACCACCACTGAAGTGGAATATGAAATAAAAAAATCACGATTTATTGGCGTTATCATGCCCTGCCAGAGTGAAGATGATGCTCTACGTAAATTAGGTCAGCTGGCACGACAACATCCTCAGGCTAATCATCTTGCCTTTGCCTGGCGTATCCGCCAACCAGAAGGATTTTTGACGGAGCGATTTCATGATGCAGGTGAACCCTCAGGCACCGCAGGCCGCCCGATACTTGCACCATTAGAAGGACAAGATCTTATCAATACAGTGATTGGCGTGATCCGTTATTTTGGCGGTATCAAACTGGGTACTGGTGGTCTTACCCGAGCTTATGGCGCTGCCGCAAAACAAGCGATTGCCGAAGCGAATATTGTTAAGTGGGTAGAAATGGCAGAAATGACTTTGGAGATTGATTACTCACAACTTCAGCTATTGGAATATCAGCTCAAGCAATTACGCGGGGAAATCATCGATCAAAACTTTACCGATAAAGTCGCCGTCACTATTGTTTTACCAGCAAAACACCAACAGGCTATCCGCCAACAATTTATATCGAACTATTAGCTTGGAAATGAATTAATCGACCGTCAATTTCTACCTGTTTAAATCCATATTTATCAGCTATATAGCTAATAGTGTTACGGTGATAAATGAATACATGCGTTGGGTCGTTTTTATAATTCCAGCGATGAAAATCGATCCCCTCATGATAGATTTCCGTCATACAAAAGAGTCGCCCGCCCGACTTTAAACGATCTCTGAGCACAGCAAAACTGTCAGCCGGTTGATGGAAATGCTCAATCACTTCACAACTACAAATATAGTCATACTGCTGTTTTAACAGCACAGCATCATTAAAAAATAAGGGATCATAGGCTGAGATGGTAAAACCTAACTGATGTAATACATGCGTGATAACCGGCGCATGACCTGCACCGAAATCGAGTCCCTGATGCTGAGGTTTAAAAAACTGCTGAACGCGCTGGGTAATCGGGGAAACAAACTGTTGGAAGCGCTTATCTTCCACATCATTTAAATGTTCAAGATAACGCTGCTGCTCTGATTCACGATCCGGCCATAAAGCCGGATCCATGAAAATGCCATAACAAAACTGACATTGATGATACAAACGTTGTTTAAAGTGATAAAAAACACTGGCCTGATGCTGGCACAGCGGACAAATAACGCTCATCTACACGGGTAAAAAGCTGGTAATAAAACCAATTAAGCCGCCAAACACCCCACCCCAGACAACCAGCCAGCCTAAATGGGTACGAATCATGTCCTGAACAATGGTTTTCACCATTTGTGGCGTCAGTTCTTCAAGGCGTGATTCGACAATATGTTCAATCTGCAAATGAATATCATCAAACACGGCATGACTATTCAGCTTTGAACGAACGCTTTGCTGAAATGAATCGCTATGAGCAATATCATCCAGAGAGCGCGTCATTTTTTTAATAAAAGGCTCACGTAATGGTTCTAAGGCAGACTTACCACCAAACATTGATAACATACTGCCAAATGAAGACTCCATTATCGTAGTAACAAGGCTATCGTAGACTGGCTCTAAGTCAGTATTCTCAATCACATCCGAAAAATCCAGCGGATGTTTGGCATTGTCTGCAACCAGTTCAGCTAAAAAACGATCCACATTGTCTTTACTAAAAAATTGTTGCATCACTAAGTTATGAATAGCGGCCTTAAACTCAGCAAAGCGCTCAACCACCACACCAGAGCCATACAGCCCTGGCACTTTTTCGAATAGCATATGAATCGCTAT
Source organism: Methylophaga sulfidovorans (assembly GCF_900114205.1). Lineage (GTDB taxonomy): Bacteria > Pseudomonadota > Gammaproteobacteria > Nitrosococcales > Methylophagaceae > Methylophaga > Methylophaga sulfidovorans. The sequence continues at coordinate 54,628 of NZ_FOSH01000010.1, read as the reverse complement.
CCAGTTGGTCAGGCTACCAGCCAGTGCAAATAAACCTGTTGCCAGAATGGCCTTTGAGGCTGGTGAATCAATAAATAAACCAGTAGCGACAAATGTTGCCGCAACAAGATGGGTAATTAAACTCTTATTCATCGGTCCATTTAGTTAATGCGTTGATAATCTGCGAAGCTTGATCACGGCTGGAAATATTAAATTTGGAACGTTGGCTATATTCACCATTACGTTTTTGATAACGACGTATCGTGTATTTGTCCGGACCAAACTCACCTGTTTTGCGATCAAGATCCTGATAACGGAACATGACTGTTGCCCACGCACCTTTGGTTAAGATGACTTTATCTAACTCTTTAACCGTCATGGTATCGCCTTCATGATATTCAACGGTTAATTCGTCTACTGTTTCAGCCATAGAATAAAAACTCCTAGATTATTTTTGATTAAAATAGGCGGTCAGCACTTTACAGAGCATCACCGCATCCTGACTACCTGCTAATTCACGTATCGAGTGCATGGCAAATGTAGGTAAGCCAATATCGATTGTTTTCACCCCAATATGCGATGAAGTTATAGGCCCAATTGTGCTACCACAGGCCATATCCGTTCTGACGACAAAATCTTGCACAGGCACATTATTCTGCTCACACAATTGTCTGAATATCGCACTGGTTTGACTGCTTGTCGCATAGCGTTGGTTAGCATTGGTTTTAATAACCGGACCTTTGTTCAATAAAGGTCCATGTTCCGCATCATGTCTGTCTGCATAATTTGGGTGTATCGCATGCGCATTATCAGCCGATATCATCATCGATTGTTCAACCATACGTTGATAGGCTTCATTATTCATGGCAAGACGTTGCAATACCGACTGCAAGAATGTGCCTTGTGCGCCAGAGACAGATTGACTCCCCACTTCTTCATGATCATTACAGACCAGTAAGGCAGGTCGTGATTTATCAGCAGCCAGTAAAGCTTGTAAACCGATATAACAGCTCAACAAATTATCCAGTCTGGCACTGCTGATAAAATCACCAGATAAACCAATCACAGCCGCTTTTTGTGTGTCATAAAAACACATTTCATAATCCAGCACACGACCGATATTGATGTCCGGATACTGTTGTCGACATTGCTGTTCCAGTAATGCACGAAAATCCAGGCTATCGCCATCATCAACTTGCGCCAGAATCGGTGGTAAATGCAGTTGCGGATTGATATTACGATTTTGATTCACCTCACGATCCAGATGAATCGCTAAGCTCGGAATCGTCGCAATAGCGTCTTTAAAATTGATAATGACCTGTTCAATCTGCCCTTGTGCATTTTCGTAACTTACTCTGCCAGCCAACGATAAGTCACGGTCGAACCACGGATTTAATAAGGCGCCGCCATAAACTTCAACGCCAAGTTGTAACAAAGTCTGTTTCACTTTTTCAGGCTTTGGTTTGACTTTCAGACAAGGACTGTCCGTATGTGCTCCGACCATACGTATGCCGGAATTGACTAATTCTTGTCCGTTTAATGTAAAGGCAATAATCGATGCCTGACGAATAACAAAATACTGACCGGCATCCAGTTGCCCCCAACTGTCTGCTTCATTAAGTTGTTTAAAGCCATTGTCTTCCAGTAATCTCTGCATGGATGCAACCGCATGATACGGCGTCGGTGAAGCATCGAGAAAATCACATAAACCTGGATTAAAATCACTTGGAGTATATTTCATAGTCAGCATCATATTATTTGGAAGAGGTTAAAGTCGGCTTATGATACCGATTTTCTGGCGTGCTTGTTACTGATGTTAGTCTTCTAGAATCTGTCCACGGTAGATGCGTACTGGCTTTTTCACTTTTTCACGTGGTTTATTAGACTCGCCTAAGGTTTCTGTTTCCTCAATTTCAACACCACGGTAAATGCGTTTTTTACTTGCTGATACAGGTTTCACAACAGCCTTTTTTTGCTCAGCAAATGACACATTTAAAAAACGGAAAATATCCGTGTCATCATCAAGAAAGCTTCGTCCAGCTAATGGCATTCTGAGATTCGGTTTAAAAGAATAACGTTCAATCTCCAGATTAAACCAGTGTTTTAATACTTGTTCACCGCGCAGAGAGCCATGTGATAAGGCCACTACCCGGCCATTTTCAAGCAGAATATGGCAGGCCCGATATTCAGAACAGCGTTCCTGTTACGCCAGCTTGAGACAGCGTGTAAATTTCTTTAAGAACGTCCGTATTGTCTATCATCAATTATGGGCAAAGGCTTAAGCTGAATTTAGTAATAGTTAGATTACAACAGCTCGTCATCATCTTTCACTTTTTTTCTTGGCCGTTTCGATAAGCCACCATGTAAACGGCAACGATCGGCTAAAGCACCAAGCCCCCAACCTTCAGGCGATCTGATAGCTACCGAGCGTTTACAACGCTTACCCCCAGTTAGGCGCGCACCGCATTCAGGTCGGTAGCGTTTTACTTTTTCCCACCCTTCCAGCGTTTGTGAGGCTTTACGTATGACTTTCACTTCGCGTGGAGACAGTTGACTCTGGTCAACCGGATGGGTTTTTTGATCCGTTTGCCGCCACCAATAACGAACAACCGGTACAGGAAGGCCAAATCGACGAGCCAAGTCATCAGGTTTACGGTAAATTTCCATCTCAAGCAGCAATATAGCGGCTTGTTCTAATCTGGCTGTAAACTCTCGACTCTCTTGTGGTGTCATTTAACTAGTCAGCCTCATAGCTCAGCGAAATAATGGCTTCAGTCAGCTCTTCTATTTCATCTTCCGGCTGGGCAATGCCACGGACAGAAATCCCTGCTCGATGAACGCTATCAGGATCACCGGTAATCAGTGGATGCCATTCAGGTAACTCTTCACCTTCAGCCAGTAAGCGATAAGCACAGGTGGCGGGCAGCCAGTCAAAATAGTGCGCATTTTCGATGCTTAATTGAATGCAGTCTGGCACCACGGCTTGGCGATTATCATAGTCTTTGCAGCGACAACTATGGATATCTAATAAAGAGCAAGCGGCTTTGGTGTAATACATCCGTCCATCATCTTCATCTTCCAGTTTGTGAAGACAGCAGCGTCCACAGCCATCACACAGGCTTTCCCATTCATCGTGTGTCATCTGACTGAGTCGTTTGTGTTTCCAGAATTCAGTAGATGTTTTATCCTGCTTAGTCATGACAGATTCTATCGCCCTATCCAGCTTGCTTACCCCTCTCATCAGGCAGTTCAATCCTAAAACGATTTTAACAGCCGGAGAGACAGCAGCAAGTTGTCTGCAAACCGATAATGATACTAGATTGCTGCATCTGACGACACCGTTTAAACAGCAACAACTCCAGCATATCGAACCAGTAGATTTAGCTGTTATCAGTCACTTAACTGAGTCTGTCGATAAATCGGCAGCGCAAGCATGGCTTGGTACGATCAAGAATCAATATGCGCCTCATGTTATTCTCATCAGTCATACTGAACTGGCGGCGAAAAACGACTGGCAATTTACCGACTATCTGGCCATGGGCTTTAAACATATCGCCGGCACAGAGGAAGGTTTGCGCATTTTTAGTTACGCTATAGAAAACTATCAGCCTAAACGTGATTGGTTGAATAGCCGGTTTTGGGCAAATCCTGAAATGTATGACAAATACCGATGGTAATTCATCTGATTGTCACAAAACTGCATTATTATTAAAAAATCTGTGTAAAAACGATCTGAAAAGGCAATATGACTGAACAAAACGCTTTAGATTTAAATAACCCGGCTCTGTATATCAACCGTGAATTGAGTTTACTTGAATTCAACTGGCGTGTTTTACAGCAAGCACTTGATCCTAATGTGCCTTTGCTGGAACGCCTGAACTATTTATGTATCTCCAGTACCAATCTGGATGAGTTTTTTGAAGTCCGTGTTGCTGGCCTGATTCAACAAATCGAAATTGGCGATCCTTATATAGAATCCGATCAGATCACCGCACAGGAATGTCTGAAGCTAATTAATCAGCGAGCCCATGAACTGGTTGAAGAGCAGTATCGTGTTCTAAATGACGTGTTATTACCCGAGCTAGACCAGGAATCTATCCAGGTTTTACCACGGGCACAATGGACAGATGAGCACAATGCCTGGCTGAAAGATTATTTCCAGGAAGAAATTTTGCCTATCCTCAGCCCAATGGGCTTGGACTCGGCGCATCCCTTCCCGCGTCTGCTCAATAAAAGTTTAAATTTTATTGTTTCGCTGGTGGGTAAAGATGCGTTTGGTCGTGACCGTGGTTACGCCATATTACAGGCTCCTCGCGCACTGCCACGTGTTATTCAGCTTCCACCCGAAATGGTGGCTGAAGGTGAGTACAAATTTGTATTCCTGTCATCGATTATCCATGCCTTTGCTGAAGATCTTTTCTTTGGTATGAAAATAAAAGGCTGTTTCCAGTTCCGTGTAACACGTAATAGTGATCTGGCTATTGATACTGAAGAAACCAGTGATTTACTGGCTACTATCGCAGACGAACTAACACAACGTAACTACGGTGACGAAGTACGTTTGGAAATTGCGCATAACTGTCCTGAAGATATGGTTGAATTCCTGCGTAATGAATGCGCGATGGAACGCGATAATGTCTATCTGGTTAATGGACCAGTCAATCTGAGCCGAATTCAAACTGTTTGTTCACTGGTTGATAGACCTGATCTGAAATTCAGACCGTTCACTCAAGGACGCCCAAGTGGTCTGAGTTTGGATGTGGACATTTTTGATGCTCTGCGTAAACAGGATATGTTGCTGCATCATCCCTACCAATCGTTCACGCCGATCATTGACATGATTCGTCAGGCGGCAGCTGACAGTAGTGTTTTGGCGATAAAACAAACCTTATACCGTACAGGTGCTAAATCACCGATTGTTGATGCCTTAGTGACAGCTGCTCAGGCGGGAAAAGAAGTGACGGTAGTAGTCGAATTGCGTGCACGTTTTGATGAAGAAGCCAACGTCGCATTAGCATCAAGACTGCAGGAAGCGGGTGCCCATGTCGTTTATGGCATTGTCGGTTATAAAACACATGCAAAAATGTTGCTTATTCTCCGACGTGAAAATGGCAAGCTTCGTCGTTATGTTCACTTAGGTACAGGTAACTATCACCGCAGTACATCACGTATTTATACAGATTATGGCCTTCTGACATCCGATAAACAGATTGGCGAAGATGTGAATAATCTATTCATTCAGTTGACCAGCCTTGGTAAGATTCCTCAAATGCATAAATTACTTCATGCACCGTTTACTTTGCATGAGGGCTTACTGGCAAAAATCGAAAGAGAAATTCAATCAGCTAAAGCAGGCAAACCTGCCAGAATCATAGTTAAAGTCAATGCGGTGGTTGAACAGGAAATGATTCAGGCGTTCTATCGTGCTTCTATGGCTGGTGTAAAAGTCGATTTAATCGTTCGTGGTATTTGTTGCCTGAAACCGGGTGTTGAAGGTTTATCTGACAATATCCAGGTAAGAAGTATTATTGGTCGTTTTCTGGAGCATACCCGTGTTTTCTACTTTGAAAACCAAGGTTCACCTGAAATCTGGGCTGGCAGTGCCGACTTAATGAAACGGAATTTATTACGCCGTGTCGAAACCTGTTTCCCGATTGAATCGAAAAAATTACGTAATCGTATTCTGGAAGATTTAGAACTTTATCTGTCAGACAACTCACAGGCTTGGATTTTAAATGCTGATGGTCGATATCACCGTGTCGACAAAGATGAATCAGCACCGCAGATTTCGGCACAAACGACCTTGTTGGAACAAATGGCGAAATCGTTCTAATTTCATTATGGAAACCATTGCTTTTTTTAATCTGAAAGGCGGCGTCGGTAAAACGACGTCTGCTGTCAATATCGCCTGGCATGCTGCTAATGAAGGCATTCCGACATTACTCTGGGATTTAGATCCTCAAGGTGCTTCCAGTTGGCTACTCAATACCAGTGCAAAGTCGGAAACAAAACCTAAAAAATTATTATCAGGCAAAACCCCTATCGGTGATTTAGTCAGAAGTACAGAATTTGAGCATCTGGATATTATTCCAGCAGATTTTTCGTTTCGTCATTTGGATCATCAGCTCAGCGAACAAAGTGATCAGGGTAAACAGAATCTGATTGCTAAACTGGTTGAGCCATTCAGTGAAAACTATGCCTTGATGATTCTCGACTGCCCGCCGAGTTTTTCCTTACTCACAGAACAAATCTTTGCCACAGCCGATTCCTTGTTTTTGCCGTTGATTCCAACGCATCTGTCTCTACGCACATTCGAACAAACCCGTGACTTTTTTAAAGAACACAAATTAAAACCAAAACGCCTGCATGCCTTTTTTAATATGGTGGACAGACGCAGAAGCATGCACCGCGTCATGCTCGCCCACCCACCTAAGATGCTGAAAAATGGATTAAAAACATCTATCCCATACGCGGCTGTGGTAGAGAGAATGGGTGATCATCGCCAGCCTCTCCCTGCGTTTGATAAACAGTCAAACGTCAGTCAGGCCTATGCCAAACTATGGCAGGAAATTAAACAAACGCTGTCTGATTTCTAATATCAAATGCCGGGCTTGATTCGCCAGCAACGATGAATCTTTTTATTTCGCTCAAAATCTCGCGGTATGGTGGTTGTGCTGATATCGTCAATCACAAATTGAGCTAAAGCGTCGGTATCTAAGTCAAAGTCACGACGGTTCGTTGAGAAAATCAATTCTCCGTCTGCTGTTAATAATCTACCCGCATGTTTGATAAGGCTGACATGGTCACGCTGAATATCAAATACCCCTTCCATACGGCTTGAGTTAGAAAACGTCGGTGGATCCAGGAAAATCAAGCCATAACGTTTGTCATCTTCTATTGCCTGTTCCAGCCACTCAATACAGTTAGCGCGAATATACTGATGCTGGTCACCGACAAAACCATTTAACTTCATATTGTCCTCAGCCCACGCTAAATAGGTATTAGACATATCGACACTACTTGTTGATTTTGCCTGGCCTGCTGCTGCATAAACACTGGCCGAGCCAGTGTATGAGAACAAATTGAGAAAGTCTTTGCCTTTGGCTAATTCTCTGACAAGTTGTCTGGTATCACGATGATCAAGAAACAAACCCGTATCTAAATAATCGGTCAGATTCACCCAAAAGCGCAGCCCATTTTCACGGACTTCAATTCGCTGGTGTTTGGCCGCCTGAGCTTCGTATTGTTCTTTACCGCGTTGTTTCTTCCTGACTTTTAATGCCACATGGGTAACAGGTACTTCGAATACTTCAGGAATAATCTGCATCGCTTCCTGTAGTCGTTCAACGGCTTTCTCAGGATCAATCTGCTTTGGTGGCGCATATTCCTGTACATGAATATGGTCATCATAAACATCAATTGCCAAAGCATAATCAGGCAAATCAGCATCATAAACCCGATAACAGCTTATCTCTGACTTACGTGCCCATTTAGCCAGATGTTTTTTATTCTTTTTCAAACGATTAGCAAACATCGCTCCCTGCTCAGTCATCTGAACCGGGGCCTGTTCTTGATCTTCTTGTTCTTCGTCAACAAATTGTGTGGGAGATGCACCAAACTCATTTGTGCGCACTGGTCGTGGCGCACGATAAAACAGCACATCACAGGCGATAGGACCATTATCGAATGGCACCGTATCAAATAGCGTCAAGCCGGTAAATTTACCCAATTGCGCATTGTCTGTTATCAATGCTGTACGCCAGCCTGCGAAGGACTCATTAATAATATTGCCCAGGCTTTCATAGAGGTAATGCAATTCATCGGTACGACCGATACGTTCACCATAAGGTGGATTACAGACAAATAAACCTACTTTTGGTAATTCTGCAGCGAGTCTTGGCCATTCAAGCAAATCACGTTGGTTAACATGTACACGATCACTGAGACCCGCTTCTGCAATATTATTTTTAGCGGCTTCAACTGCTGACGCATCGGCATCACCACCAACAATAACAGGACATCTGGCTAATCCGGATTGTCTTCTGCGCTCAGCATCTGCTTTAAGTTGTTTCCAAAGCTCTTTATCGTGCTGTTTCCAGAAGCTAAAGCCGTAATAGTCACGCAAAATGCCGGGAGCGATATCAGCAGCAATCATCGCCGCTTCGATAAGAAATGTACCTGACCCACACATGGGATCAATTAATGCCCAGCCCTGTCTGGCCAGTTTAGGCCACTCTGCACTTAACAAAATAGCCGCCGCCAGATGCTCTTTTAATGGCGCCGCTGTATTACTGACTCGGTAACCACGTTTATGCAAACTTTCGCCGGATAAATCAATACTGACCGTAGCTTGGTTGTGTTTGAGGTAGACATTAATACGCACATCAGGCTGGTAAAGATCAACAGAGGGACGCTGACCAAAAAGCGTACGAAAGCGATCAACAATCGCATCTTTTACACGTTGAGCACCGTATTGAGTATGTTTTATCTTTGAACGGAAACTATTGAAGTCGACAGCAATGGTGCTATCAAGCTCATTGATATGGTCTTCCCAAGGAAGTGCATTAATCCCTTCGTATAACTGTTCAGGGGTTTCTGCTCGCAGATGAGCAATGGGCAACAACACACGGATAGCAACGCGAGACCACAAACATACTGTATATGCTTCAGCCAAAGTACCGGTAAAACGTATATTCCCCTGATCTTGCTTAGTATTTTTAATACCTAATTGTTTTAGTTCGTCCGCAAGCAGTGGCAACATCCCTCTTGCTGCTGTCACCGTAAACTTGTGTTGTTTAGCCATATTGCCTTCCTGATATAATCAAAACATTTTAATACAGGTGAGCACACTAATGGCAGTTACTGACAAACAAAGACGTTATCTCAAAGGGCTTGCCCATACTCTAAAACCGGTTGTTATGATTGGTAACAGTGGTTTAACTGATTCAGTTCTGGTCGAAATTGATAATGCACTGGAACATCACGAGCTGATCAAGGTCCGAGTAAGTGGTCAAGAACGCGCAGATAGAAAGGCCATGCTAGATAAAATTGCAGAAGAAAGTGGCGCAGATCTGGTTCAAGTGATCGGACATATTGGCGGATTTTATCGCCCATCAAAAAAAGCTCTCATCCAACTACCAAGGTGATTTTATGATTCAAAAACCAGCAGACACAGCTCAAGCTATAGAAAAAGTGATGGCAGAACGTTGGAGTGGTCGTGCCTATGATCCCACCGTTATGGTGACACCGGAAGAAATCACTGCTCTTTGTGAAGCTGCCCGCTGGGCTCCTTCTTGTTTTGGAGACGAGCCATGGCGTTATCTGGTTTGCGATAAAAACACTGACCGCGAAGCGTGGGAAAAACTGTTATCAGCACTTGTTCCTGGCAATCAGGAATGGGCAAAAAATGCACCCGTATTAATTTTGGCTGCTTCAGCACCCACTTTCAGCCAGAACGATAAACCCAACCGCTGGTCAGGCTATGACACTGGTGCTGCAAGTATCAGTCTCTGTTTACAAGCTACATCGATGGGCTTAATGAGCCATCAAATGGGTGGCTTTGATGATAAAAAAATCCGCGAGGCGTTTTCTATTGCTGATGATATCCACATGTGGTCAGTGATTGCCATTGGTCATCAGGCTGCATTAGACAATCTGACTGAAGAACAATTAGAAAGAGAACTATCCCCTCGCCAACGTCGACCACTTGAACAAACATTTTTTCTTAATAATTGGTCAGAAAAGTAAAATAATAATGTTATCGGAGAGAAAACCATGAAAATACTGCTGCCTATATTGGGTCTATTATTGATATCGACCAGTGCATCTGCATACGAACAAGTCTATCTGGATAGATTATTGAAATCGTTACAGTGTAATTTTTGTAATTTGAGTGACGCTGATCTGACAGATCATGATTTAAAAGGTGCTGATATGAGTGAAGCCAATCTCAAAGGCATTAATCTGACTAATGCTAAATTACATGGGGTTTGGTTTACGCATTCAAGAATGCAGGGAGCCATTCTTGAGGGTGCCGATGTCACTAATGCACTGATGGATTACACGGAATTAGCTGGTGCTAATCTCAGAAACACCAATCTATCAGGCAGTCAGCTTATTTTTGCAAATTTGACTGATGCGGATTTAACAGGTGCTACCTTGAAAGGTGCAGAACTTCGCGGTGTCATCTTCTGTAATACCATCATGCCGGACGGTGAAATAAACAACAGTGGATGTCAATAAAAACAGGATCTAAGTCATCATTTTTCAAACAGCCTGATTCAGGCTGTTTTTTTATGCAGTTATGCGGAGGAATTCGCTAGTGATATATATCAGATATCTTTTATTAGCTATTTTGTTAACACCACTAGTATCTCAAGCAACCCCCAGTAAGATTGAACTTGTTAACGGTGATACGCTGACTGCTGATATCGTCTCCGAAACTGATGATACCCTGAAGCTTAATCATCCCCTGCTCGGTGTCATGATTATTCCTCGTTCTCGCATTAAAAGCCTGGTTTCATCGACAGATACAGAGCCAACACCTCCGCTGCCACAAGCAAAACCGGAAGTGCAGCATGTTGATACCGATGATGGCTTATTTGGTACAGGACTTTACACCAACTGGAAACGAAGACTGGATCTGGGGCTTGGTGGTACTGCAGGAAAATCCAGTACCAATCAGCTCAATATCGGCTTTAATGCTGATTATGAGTCAAAACAAATGCGTACATCCCACAAAACAGCTTTCTTCCGCGCAGAATCTGACCATGAGTTATCTGCACAAAGTTTTTTTACCTCAATGAACCGTGACTGGTTGCGCCCGGATTCACCTTGGTTCCAGTTTGCTGGTGGCCGCTTTGATCTGGATAAATTCAAAGACTGGGACTACCGTGCCAACGCCAACGCTGGTTTTGGTTATGAATTTGTTAATACTGACTCATGGCTATTTCTTGGTAGAAGTGGTTTAGGTTTTAACAGAACCTTTGGTGGCGAAGAACAAGATTTCACACCTGAAGCCATGTTGGGCATCGAAACTAAATGGGATATGAACCAATACCAGCATGTTGAATTTTCCAACACCTACTACCCTAGTCTGAATGATCGAGACTACCGAAACTTAACCTCACTTGACTGGATTCTTGATTTAAATAGCTTTGTCGGTGTGGCACTCAAACTCGGTGTTACCAATGAATATGATTCTACAGTGCATGACGATACCGATCCGAATGACTTTAAATATACTGTCTCATTAGCCTGGAAGCTGTAGAATACCTCTCTTTTTGCTATAAAAATCTTGTGAATAATTCTGAGCAGAACCTAACTCAACTCATCCAATCTTCTATGCTGACAGACAGACACCGTCTTCAACGTCAGTGGCAGCAACTACAAAAAAATAAAGCCAACGCCGCGGCGATTGAGCAGTTTACACAGCGAGTATTGAAATCCGTTGAGCGTGCTCAAACACGTCTTAAGAATATTCCGAAACCAGACTTCAGCGCCGATTTACCCGTTATTGAACGCCGTAATGATGTAGCGAAAGCTATTCAGGATAATCAGGTCATTATTCTTTGTGGTGAAACCGGTTCTGGGAAAACAACACAATTACCTAAAATCTGTCTGGACTTGGGCCGTGGCGTCACAGGGCTGATTGGACATACACAACCACGTCGTATTGCCGCCAGAACCGTTGCAACACGTATTGCTGAAGAACTCGGTTCAGAACTTGGGCAAACCGTGGGTTATAAAGTCCGTTTTCATGATCAGGTAAATGCCGAAAACAGTTATATCAAGCTGATGACCGATGGCATTTTGCTGGCAGAAACACAAAATGACCGCTTTCTGAATCAATATGACACGCTGATTATCGATGAGGCGCATGAACGCAGCCTCAATATCGATTTTTTATTGGGTTATATCAAGCAGCTTTTACCCAAGCGCCCCGACTTAAAAGTCATTATCACCTCAGCAACCATTGATACTGAGCGCTTCTCCAAACATTTTGATAATGCGCCGGTAATTGAAGTCAGTGGCCGTACCTATCCGGTAGAAGTTCGCTATCGACCTCTTCTGACCACCGATGAAGACTCACCTGATTACGATATGGTATCGGGCATCGTTGCCGGTGTAGATGAACTTTGTCGGGAAGGTCCTGGTGATATCCTTATTTTTCTTGCCGGTGAACGTGATATTCGTGATGTGTCAGAAGCATTACGTAAGCACCATCCGCCGCAAACTCAAATTCTGCCTCTATTTGCCAGACAATCAGCAGCAGAGCAAAACCGTGTATTTAAAACCGGTGGGCAAAGACGCATTATTTTGTCGACTAATGTCGCGGAAACATCATTAACCGTACCCGGCATCCGTTACGTTGTTGATCCAGGCAATGCCCGCATCAGTCGTTACAGTGTGCGTAACAAGGTGCAACGACTGCCAATAGAAAAGATTTCTCAGTCTAGTGCTAATCAGCGTTCAGGTCGTTGTGGTCGTGTTGCGGCAGGTATTTGTATTCGTCTATACGATGAAGATGATTTTAATAATCGTCCGGCCTTCACCGATCCTGAAGTGTTACGCACCAACCTCGCCTCTGTCATTTTGCAAATGTCAGCATTGAAATTAGGTAACCCGGCGAAATTTCCTTTCATTAATCCGCCACCACAGAAAATGATTAATGATGGTTATCGCCTGTTAGATGAACTCGGTGCTGTAGATAAACAACGTAATATCACTGAGGTGGGCAGACAGCTATCTAAGCTTCCCATTGATCCCAAAATTGCCAGAATGTTACTAGCTGGTGCAGAACAAAACAGCCTTACTGAAGTACTTATTATTGCCAGTGCCTTAAGTATCCAGGATCCGCGTGAAAGACCGATGGATAAACAGCAGGCTGCAGATGAGGCGCATTCTAAATATAAAGACGAACGTTCTGATTTTATTGCATTTATAAAGTTATGGAATCATTATCACGATAAGAAAAAACATCTTAGTCAGAATAAGCTGAGAAAATATTGTAAAGAACAGTTTCTGTCATTTTTGAGGCTTCGTGAATGGCATGACATTCACCAACAATTACATATTCAACTCGCTGAGCTTGGTCTCAAATTCAATCAACAGGAAGCCAGTTACGATAGTATCCATCGTGCTTTACTTGCTGGTTTGCTCAGTCATATCGCCACAAAAACAGATAAGTTTGAATACACCGGTGGTCGCAATTTAAAGTTACAAATATTTCCAGGTTCGGCCTTACATAAAAAAGGGCCGAAATGGATTATGGCAGCAGAATTGGTTGAAACCGGTAAGCTCTACGCCAGGATTGTTGCCAAAATCGAACCCGAATGGATTGAACCGATTGCCGGGGATTTAGTACGTCGTCAATATTCAGATCCACATTGGGAAAAAAAGCCTGCTCAGGTTGTTGCCTTTGAATCTGTATCGCTCAATGGTCTGCCAATCGTTAACCGTCGACGTATACATTACGGCCCTATTGATCCGCCCGTTGCCAATGAAATTTTTATTCGTTCGGCACTGGTCGAAGGAGACTGGCATTGTCAGGCAAAGTTTTTCCAACATAATCGCCGTTTAATCGACGAAATTGAGCTTCTTGAACAAAAGTCACGTCGCCGCGATGTACTGGTGGATGACGATACCCTATTTGATTTTTATCGAAAGAAAGTACCCGACAACATTATTAATGGTGCCGGTTTCGAAAAGTGGCGTAAGCAGGCAGAAAAGAAAGATCCCTTATTATTGATGCTCAGCAAAGAAGTGCTTATGCAGCATCAGGCCGAACAGGTTACTGCTGATCAGTTCCCGGATCAGATTCTGATAAATCGCGTCCCTCTACCTCTTGAATATCATTTTGAACCAGGTAAAGCTGAAGATGGCATCACACAAACGATTCCATTATCACTATTGAACCAAACCAGTAGTGAACGCTATGAATGGTTAGTGCCAGGATTATTGCGTGAAAAAGTCATTTTCCTGATTAAAGCCTTACCTAAATCGTTACGCCGTCATTTTATCCCGGTTCCTCAATACGCAGATCAATGCATAAAAGCCATGTCCACTGCATCAGGTGCTTTATTACCGGCTCTGAGTGAACAATTAAGAAAGCTCACTGGTGTTGAAATTGATATTTCAGACTGGCGCACCGATGAACTGCCTCTCTATCTACAAATGAATTTTAAGCTGGTTGATGATCAGGGAGAGTTGCTTGATGAAAGTCGTGATTTGGATAAGCTTAAAGAAAACTGGGCTCGTGAAGCAGCGGCCAGTTTCAGACAAATTCCAGATAGTGACTATGAAAAGAGAGGACTGACGTCCTGGTCATTTGACACCTTACCAGAGCAAATTACACTTGAACAAAACGGTTTAGAAGTCACTGCTTATCCAGCGCTTGTCGACAAAGGGGATTGCGTCGATTTAACGTTGATGGATACAAAAGCGCAGGCAGTAGAGTTAACACGTTACGGGCTGCGTCGTCTCTTTATGCTAAACCAGGCAGATGCAGTCAAGTATTTACACAAAAACCTGCCTGATATAAAACAGATGTGTCTGCATTATGCCAACGTACCGCCTTCGCCATACACTGAACATACACAAAAAGATATGACGCCTTGTGAGCAGCTGAAAACAGATCTGATCCATGTGGCATTTGATCGCTGTTTTATTATTGATCAGCCTGCTATCACTGATAAAAATACATTTGAACAGCGTATAACAGAAAGAAAAAGTGATTTGATTAATCTGGCTGCCAAACTGGCTCAGAATATTGCCAAACCGCTTGCTGAATATCATGCCATTGCTAAGCGCTTAACAGGCAATATTCCACTGGCTGCCATTAACTCGGTGAATGACATTAAACAACAATTAGGCTTTCTGATTTATCAGGGCTTTGTCCATGACACGCCTGATGAAGCATTAAAACGCTTGCCAGTATATTGTCAGGCAGCCGGTATACGACTTGACCGATTATTAACCGATCCCAATAAAGACAAGCAACGTATGGCAGAAGTCATGCCACATTGGCAAAAGTTTATTAACAAGGTCAATAAAATCGAAACGGCTGATTTTAAAGAGTACCGCTGGATGCTAGAGGAATTTCGCATTTCCATCTTTGCTCAGGAACTTAAAACAGCCTACCCCATTTCAGCCAAGCGTTTGGAAAAACAATGGCAACAATGTTGATTCTATTTTAAACAACCCAGGCTTCGGGACGACCGATGTTATATCCCTGAACAAAATCAACGCCAATATGTTGAAGGCTGATGAGGGTTGCTTCATCTTCAACAAACTCTGCTACCGTTTTAAGCCCTAATACCTGGCCGATACCATTAATAGAGTTAACGATTTCAAGATTAACCGAGTTTTCTACACAATCTTTGACAAACATTCCGTCAATTTTAAGAAAATCAATCGGTAACTGTTTCAGGTATGCAAACGAAGACAGACCGCTGCCAAAATCATCCAACGCAAATAAGCAGCCAACTTTTCTCAGCTCATTAATAAAATAAAGTGCACTGTGCATATTTGAGATGGCTGCAGTTTCTGTAATTTCGAAACAAATCACCGCACCTGAATCCACTAAATTTGCCGAGAGAATTAACTCGATGATTTTGTCATAAAACCTTGTATCACCAAGTGATTGACCTGATAAATTAATACCATAAACGCCACTGACATCCCGTCCTGCCTTTCGCGCCTCATCAAGGCGTGATAATACATGGCTTACTGTCCACATATCGATAGATGCAGCCAGGTTATATCGCTCTGCTGCAGGGAGAAAATGCCCAGGAGGAATAATTGAGCCATCGTCATCCAGCATTCTTATCAGTAGCTCACAATGCGGTAAGGTGCTGTTTTTCTTCTGAGTAGCGGCAATCGGTTGACTGAACAAAATCAGCTTATCATTACTTAAGGCTTGCTGAATTCTAGAAACCCAACGCATTTCCCCACTGCGTTGAACCAGTTCTTTATCGCTATCACTAAACACATGCAGTCGGTCTCTACCGGCTTCTTTAGCAGCATAACAGGCATTATCCGCCTGTTTAAAAATCTCGGTCATCGTACTATCGGGTCTGATATTCACCATGCCGATACTGATAGAGGATATGAACAGCAAATCATTATCAACAAACTCAAACCGTCTAATCTTCTCCATGACACGGTTAAGCTTTTCTTTAGCCTGTTCGGGTGATGTGTCAATTAATACAGCGGCAAACTCATCACCACTTAACCGGGCTAAAATATCAGATGGTTGTAATTCGCATTTGATGATATGTGCTATCTGAGTCAGCAGTTTATCCCCTGCTTTATGCCCGCAGGTATCATTAATGACCTTAAACTGATCAACATCGATATAGCAAAAGATATGATTTAGGGAATGTGTATCCTGAAGTAGTAACTGTAAGTGCTTCTCAATGGCGAATCTATTCGGAAGCCCGGTCAGTGTGTCATGTAAAGCGAGATGCTGGAGATCTTCAGAAAGTGATTTTTGCTCAGTAATGTCTTGTGCGTGGATGACAAGATAGTCGACTTTGTTATTCGTATTTCTGACTGCAGAAACTGTGCCTATGAGCCATAGAGGGCGATTATCGCGACTCAAACATCTTTTTGTAATCTGATATTGCTGCAAATCACCGTCAATGAGTCTATAAAAATCGTGACTGGCCTCATCGCATTCATCTTCATGCAGTAGCAGTGACATATTCATACCTTTGAATTCTGTCTTGCTATAAGCAAATAGCTTACAAGCGGCTTTATTTGCATCCAGTATGATTAAACCTGCCGACATTAGAAATATTGGAAAGCCTGCATTTTCAAAGGTTTGCGTTAGAAAAATTTCTTTCTTTTGTAGTGTTTCCACTAACTGTGTCTGTGATTCATTGACACTAGTCAAGTGACTGATTAAATGTCTGTTTTCGTGGCGTAACTGCAAACTTTCGATAACACTTGCATGCAAATTTCTGAACAACATCGTGCAGGCGATCATATAGGTGACAAGCGTTAGCGCTTCTACCTCAAGACCGACATTGAACATCGCCAGAATAACGCAAATAAGCATTGGGTAGACATAAGAGATAAAACTTAGAAAGCTACTCAACATTGAGTAAATAGCACCAGAGCATAGGCCAGCAACCACTAATGGAATAATAAGCTGATGATTAAATTGCGCTTCGCCATCAAATGCAAACCCCAGACTTCCCCAAGCCAGACCTGAAAGAAATACACCAGCTGCATATATTTTTTCACAGCGTGAGACAATGCTTGGCTTATTACGATGTTTAGAAAAGTATATGTTGAGGTATTTGACTAACAACAGTCGAAGAAGAATAGCCAGAAAGATGACTGTACCCCAAAGATGTAATAACTTGACGTCATTATAGGAGTATAGTGCGATGAGGGTTAATACCAGAATAACGATATTTGTTACACAGGCAATGCTCCCTTGTTGCAACAAAATACCTACACGTATTTTGTTTATTTCAATTTGCTGAACGCCAGGTTCTACATCACTTTGGCTAACCGTTTTCAACACGATTCCTGAATTGTAAAAGTTATTTAAATATTTGAACTACGTCACACGACGGCACAGTAAACCACAATTTATAAGATATACCTGTGAGATAGTTCACGAGAATGCGAAAAACTGATATCTAAAATTAGAGAATTCATTCAGGACTAGTTCAGTTTCGCTTTGCTATCGTTAAATCTTGAATAGATAAGAAGAATCAGTGTTTCATAAAAATTTCTAGTTCGTAAATATGAAACATTGAATGAGTTTTGGCGATTAATAACATTAATTCCTGTTTGAGAACACAGCCGTTAGAGCATTATTAAAACATCAATATAATTAAAAATGACCTAAATCAAGGCATACAAATAAAGCATAGTTGATCATACCAGTGCTAATGCCTGGCATATAAGGATTTAAGAGAGAAATATGCAAAGAAACATAATCAATCGTCATGTCAGACGCACCTCGTTAGTAGCTCTGACCATGAAAGACAGCATACGATATCTTATGACATCAGTTGCTGTTATATGTTCTTTTACTTCTGCACTTTTCCTCCCATTACCACTGCTTGCCGACGGAAGACCTTATACAGTTAAACAAAATAATAAAGTAGATTCAGATACCTTTATTGGTTATAAGGTCTACAGAACATGGTGCGCTCGTTGTCATGGCACCTTTGGTCAAGGCTTAGCAGCCAGTGACCTCACTAAAACATTAAAGAACACGGATCGTGATGATTTTTTTAAGATCGTTGCCAGAGGGAAAAAAGGCCGTATCGGTGTAATGCCAGCCTGGCAATCAAATGATAATGTAATGAAAAACAGGGACAGAATTTATAGTTACCTGAGAGCCAGAGCAGATGGTGCTCTGGGAGCTGTAACACCTGAGTTAATAGACTAATGTCAGTATTTATGAAAGAACATTTCTGCCCGATCCCCCCGCAATATACCTATATTATTGAGATAGTAAGGCACAGTTATGTATAAAGTCCTGTTACTTCTATTACTGACTAATTTAAGTTTTTCTGCCTTGGCAGACGACAACCTCCCCTATGAGCAAGAACCTGGAAATAATATAAATGAAATCACCTTGCCGCTCTCTGATCACACGGCAGCCGAGCTTGCCAAAGTGGAGACTGGTGGCAAAGTACTTTCTGTTGATGAAGAACACTACGGCAATAAAATTATTTTTCGTGTTAAAGTGCTGCATAACGACGGTAAGGTGAAAATTCATCGCTTTGACCGTGACTCTGGCCACTCTGTTCCATGAGGTTGCATGCGCGTATTATTAGTAGAAGATGAGAAGCATCTTCGCGAACAAATTACTCAACAATTAAAACAACATAATCTCACCGTCGATGCAGTTGCTGATGGTGATGAAGGCCTGTTTATGGGAACAGAATATCCCTATGACGTCGCCATTATTGATTTAGGTTTGCCTAAACTTTCCGGTATTGAGCTTATTCAAGCCTTACGAAAACAAGGTTTTGATTACCCTATTCTGATATTGACTGCACGTAGTCGCTGGCAAGATAAAGTGGAAGGCCTTGAATCAGGTGCGGATGATTACCTTGTCAAACCATTTCATTTTGAAGAGCTTATCGCCCGTATTAATGCGCTTAGTCGTCGTGCTTCCGGTTGGTCTAATCCAACGCTAAGCTGTGGTCCAATTACGCTGAAACCATCGACTCAAGAAGTCACCAAAAATGATCAGTTGATCGAACTCACCGCATACGAATATCGTCTGCTTCATTATTTATTACTGCATGCCGGTGAGGTTATTTCTAAAACAGAACTCACTGATCATATCTACGAACAAGATCAAGATCGTGACAGTAATGTCATTGAGGTATTTGTAAAACGCTTACGTAGTAAGCTGGATCCAGACAAACAGCTGAATCCGATAGAAACATTACGTGGCCGTGGTTACAGGCTTAACCTGCCCCGTGAAAGTCATTAATTTTTCCTTATCAAACCGTGTCCTTGTTGCTGTCAGTCTTGTTTTAACGGCATTTCTTGGCATATCTGCTATCAGTCTGAATAATGCATTTAAAAGCAGTGCCGAACTGGAGCAGAAGAAACGTTTAAAAAACTACGTTTATACACTGCTTACAGCAGCAGAAATTAATGATAAAGGTGAGTTAAAAATGACTCACGATTTGGCTGAACCTAAATTTTCTATTCCTAATTCCGGACTGTACGCACAAATAACCAGTGATGGAAAAATTGTCTGGCAATCCCCTTCTGCTATTGGGCATTTTTTATCATTACCCTTTCAGCCCGGACCATCAAATGAACATTACACAGTGGTAGATGTTGATTCAGGCATGAAATTACAAAATCTGGCTTTCGGCATTGTATGGGAAACAGAAACGGGTAAAGAGCTTGACTACACTATCAATGTAGCTGAAGACATGTCGACAATTAAAGAGACAACTGCCAGTTTTCAACGCAGTTTGTGGTATTGGCTTGGCGGAACTGGTTTGATGCTGCTGTTAGCACAATGGTTAATTTTGAAATGGAGTTTGAGACCACTACATGATGTAGCCAAGGATTTACATGCGATTGAAACAGGTGAACATCAGCGTTTAAATGATGAATACCCGCGTGAACTCAAACAACTGACTACTAATATCAACGCACTTTTGGACCATGAACAGTCCCGCCGCCAACGCTATAAGAACTCCCTCGCCGATCTTGCCCACAGTCTCAAGACACCTTTATCCGTTTTCCGTGGTGAACTGGCGAATAATCACGAGTTAGATAGCCTGAAAAAAACAGGATACGAACAGCTAGATAGGATCAGTACCCTGGTCGATTATCAGCTCCAGCGTGCATCAACCGAAGGCAAAAGTAGTCTGCTTGCTCCAGTATCGCTCGGCGAAATCATACATAAAATTATTGGCAGCCTTGATAAAGTTTATAAAAACAAAAACATACATGCCCAATGTGAGATTGAACGTGATGCATATATTCATGCTGATGAAGGCGATATGTATGAACTTTTGGGCAATTTACTGGAAAATGCATACAAATATTGTAAACAATATGTACATGTTATCGCCACAAGCTCAAAAACAATGGTGAACATCCGTGTAGAAGATGATGGAGCAGGTATTCCGACCCGTGCAGAAAGCTACATCATCAAACGCGGACATCGAATTGATACGCAAGCTGAAGGCCAAGGTATTGGCCTTGCTATTGTCAGCGATATTATTATGGCTTATGAAGGTAATATTCACCTTGAACGCAGCCGCTTAGGCGGCGCAAGTTTTATTATTGAACTACCACGAACTTAATTTTGTTGCTGCGATTGTAAGTACTGGAATAACTGCCTTGCCGACTTTGGTGGTTTTTCTTGTTTCGCTTCACGTTGTGCATTTCTGACTAACTGTCTGACATGCTGAACATCAAAAGCATCAAATTCAGCAATTAATTCACCATAGACCTCATTTTCACCTGCCAGCAATCTATCGCGCCATTGCTCCAGTTGGTGAAATTGTTTTACCTGTCCTTGATGCGGCTGTTTTAATTGCTGTAATTTTTGGCTTATCGCTTCATGGTCACTTTCAGCAATCATGCCGCCAATATAACCAACCTGACGTTTTAAGGCGCCTTTACTCATCGATTGTGCACTGATAATCGCATCATAAAGATCTTCAGATAAGTCTAATTTCTGCAAGTCTTTGGCTGATAGATCGATAAGAGTGCGACCTAAGTCTTTTAGCGCATTAAGCTCTTGTTTTATTTGTGTTTTACTTTTTTCAAATTCCCAATCAGCTGGCCACTCTGCATCCTGATTATCTTCAAAATCTGACATAAACTTTATTCACCTATTATCGTCACAATAATGCGACGGCGTTGTTGATGGGTGCGATGCTCCCACAAATATATACCTTGCCAAATCCCCAAATCACACTGTGAACCACTCACGGGAATAGTGAGGTCCGGATTAGTCAAAACCGTGCGGATATGGGCACTCATATCATCTGGCCCTTCGTCCTGATGCCTGAACATCGGATCACCATCCGGTACTAACTGTTGCATAAATGTCTCAAGGTCATGACGTACATCAGGATCAGCGTTTTCACAGAGCATTAGTGAGGCACTGGTGTGTTGGACAAATACATGACAAGTCCCCGTCGTTATCCCGGACTCAGCAACGAGTTCTTGTATATCACGGGTGATATTAGTGGTACCACGCCCCAGACTTTTAAATGTTAATGTACGCTGAAAAACCATTAGCTAAGACCTGCTTCGAAAAACGAGTTGGCTTTACCGCTATCAAGAATAGTTCTGACATAATCTGCGGCTTCGCGCTGAGACTCAATTAACTCACAATGCCACAGTACGATAGCGGCAGCATAGACCAGACTATCGTATGCCGGGCCATGTACACCTGCTAAAGCTTGCAGCCCTTCATCAAGTGTTCGTTGAGCAGTCACAGCATCATCCGTCTTAACCCCACGAGTATCTTGTTCAATACCAAAATCTTCTGGTTTAAGTGTACAGGCTTCTAAGTTGCCATTAAGCAGCCGATGATTATTGGATGGTTCACGTAATGTCGGGACTAATCCACCTTCCAAACCTCTGGCAATAAACGCTGAGTGATAACCAGATGCCTCAGCAAGCCAACCAAGAATGTCCGGATATTCTTTATGTACAAAGCCAATGCCCAAATGTGTCTGCTTTCTTGCTTTCAAAGGCATAATCATTTTTTCTAATGTCGCCAGACTCGGACGTTTGATCATTTGAGTGCGTAGTGTTTGTAATGCAAATAATGCAGGACTTGCCTGAGCTTGATCTAAATAGGCCCAGCCAATCTGCTTATTCATTACGTCTGCAGCGGCTTCGGCTGTCGACTTTTCAATATTATAACCAGCCAGCGATAAGACCTGAGCATGGGTGACACCAAATTTGGGACCCATTTCAAAAACGCCTTGTGACATTGCAGGTAATCCACAGGAGGCCAGAACGGCTGGTAAAAAAGCTGTCATAGGACAATGACGATTAAAACCATTAAACGGATCGGAAAAAATAAATAATTGATCCACATCCACTGACTGGCTGATCGTCATTGACTGGCATGCTCTGAGAATGCCTACATTTTCCTCATTGGTCTCACGTTTCATTCGCATCGCAATGAAAAATATCGCTGCCCGAACAGGATCTGCCTTACCAGACAAAATCTCCATCATGACATCAAATGCTTCCTGTTCAGTGAGATCTTTACTGAGGTGAGGTCCAGTAGCGACTTTTTTAATAGCGTCTGCAAGTGCTGTCATTATTATTCCTGTGTTAGCCATTGCTGTAATGTTGCTTCGTCCACTACGTCGATTCCAAGTGATTCAGCTTTTGTCAGTTTCGAACCGGCATCAGCGCCAGAAACAACATAATCTGTTTTTTTCGACACACTGCCAGCAACTTTTGCACCTAAAGCTAATAATTTTTCTTTAGCTTCACTGCGGGATAATGTCTGTAATGTACCGGTTAAAACGATGGTCTTACCACTTAAGGCTGTATTCGTTTGTTTTTTCTCTTCAGCTGGCCAGTGAATCCCTTTACCCAACAGTCGCTGAATGACTTCGCGATTATGTGTTTGCTGAAAAAACGTTTCAATATGATGAGCTACCACAGGGCCCACATCTTCAATCTCCATTAGGCTTTCTGAAGATGCCTGCATAAGTTCTTCCAGGCTGACATAAGTCAATGCCAAAGCACGAGCTGTTGCTTCACCTACTTCCCGAATCCCAAGGGCATAGAGAAAGCGTTGAAACCGTGTTGATTTCGCTGCATTCAATGCATTTACCAGGTTTTCAGCAGATTTTTGTCCCATCCGATCCAGATTGGCGATAGTTTTAACATCTAATGAAAACAAGTCAGCAACATCTTTGATATGTCCCGCATCGACTAGTTGTTCAACCAACTTATCGCCGAGACCATCGATATCTAAGGCTTTTCTTGAAGCAAAATGTTTGATCGCTTCTTTACGTTGTGCGGCACAGAATAAGCCACCACTACAGCGTGATACCGCCTCACCCTCTTCGCGTTCCACATCTGAACCGCAAATAGGACAAGCAGTCGGCATCACAAACTCACGCGCATCATCAGGACGCTTTGTGATAATTGTTTTCACGACTTCAGGAATTACATCACCGGCGCGACGAACAATAACGGTGTCGCCGATACGCACGTCTTTACGACGTATTTCATCCTCATTGTGAAGTGTGGCATTGGACACTGTCACACCACCAACAAATACCGGTTTCAAGCGGGCAACTGGGGTCAAAGCGCCAGTACGACCAACCTGAATCTCAATATCTTCAACCGTAGTCATTTCTTCTTGTGCAGGAAATTTATAGGCGATAGCCCAACGTGGCGCCCGCGAGACAAAGCCAAGTCGTTCCTGCAATATGGTGTCATCGACTTTAAACACTACACCGTCGATATCATACTCAAGACTATCACGACGTTGTGCCAGGTCATCAATATACTGCTGACAGGCTTCTAAGCCATCTAATACTTTAAGTTCAGGGGAAATTCGACATCCCCACTCTGCTATTAAACTCATCGCAGCAGAATGACTCGCTGGACGAGAAATGCCTTCAATTACGCCTATTCCGTAACAATAAATTTCCAACGGTCTGGATGCAGTTATCTTCGAATCAAGTTGTCTTAATGATCCTGCTGCCGCATTTCTTGGGTTCACAAACGGTTTTTTATTATTCGCCAACTGAGACTGATTTAATTTTTCAAATCCGGCTTTGGGCATAAAAATTTCACCACGGATCTCAACAACCGCAGGGATATGTTCGCCTTGTAACTTTAATGGTACAGAGTTTATGGTGCGAACATTAACAGTCACATCCTCACCTGTTGAGCCATCGCCGCGAGTTGCTGCCTGTACTAAGACGCCATTCTCATAACGAATACTGATAGCAAGACCATCAAGTTTGGGCTCAGCTGCATAGGTTTGTTGTTGATTGGTATTTAACCAGTCACGAACACGTTTATCGAAAGCAGTTAATTCCTGCTGATCAAAGACATTATCTAAAGACAACATTGGAATGGCATGCTGTACTTCATCAAACTTATCCAGTGCCTGGCCGCCTACACGCTGTGTAGGTGAATCGGCAGATAATAGTTCTGGGTAGTCGCTCTCTATCGTTTGCAATTCACGGAATAAGCGATCATATTCCGCATCGGGTACTTCAGGATTATCGAGTACGTAGTACTGATAGCTGTAATGATTGAGAAGATCACGTAATTCTGCAGCACGCTGCTTAATATCAATTGAAATAGTCATTCGACAGATGATCACTTTCGGCTTGGACGGACTTTTGGTATTCAAATATTTTGGTACGCATCGACTCAATGGCTTCATCACTCACTGGTTGACGAGTTTCGTCACAAAGCACGCCATCCAGTGATTGCGTCATGTTTTTAGCCGTATCCAATAGATCATCAAACAATGCCAAACCATTAATAGGCGCGGGTAATCGCGCAAAGATAAGTAAGCCAGGTGTCGACATGGAAACAAACTTATCGGGCAAAAGTGTGCCGGGATCAATGATATTAGCAACGCTGAATAACGACTGCTTCCGTGAGCCTTGAGTAAAACGGTGGTAGATCTGCATATCACCAAAATGTAAGTCCTGTGTTTCCAGAGCCGATTTTACCGCTTTACCTGAAAACATCGTGCCTGAATCAGCCATGATGGTAAACGCAATCACCATATCCCAGTCTTGAGCTGGCGCAAGTTCTGGCTTGGCTTTTTTAGTCGGTTTTTCTTGTTCTTGTGTTTGAACTGGTGGAGTTAAATCGACATGGTCATCTTCTATTTGTGATGATGGTTCATCAAACAAATCAATGTCTACCTCACTGGATTCAGTTTCACTAAATGATGAAGTAGAACGAGGTGTTTGCTCTTGTAATTCTTGCTCAAAAAGGGCATCAAAGCGTTCATTAAATTCTTCATCTTCAGCATTGTGAAGATCCAGTTCACGCTCAAACTCTTTGGCACGTTGTTGGCTTTTATGGTTGGCATACCAACTAGCTGCAACAAACGCGATGACGATAACAATAATGAGGATAATTATTTCTGACACTTAATATAATCTTTCACTTAAGAGATAATAGTCGTTTATTTTATTACTTCAGAGAGCATCCATGTCTACACAGCCAAGCAAACAATTAGAAACTTTCGATAATGCAACACCGGAGCGCGATTATACCATTCACATCGAAACATCTGAATTTACCTGTCTGTGTCCAAAGACTGGACAGCCCGATTTTGCCACAATCAAACTCGACTATGTGCCAGATGAAAAATGCGTTGAATTAAAAGCTTTCAAACTATATATGTGGTCATACCGTGACCAAGGCGCATTTCATGAGAAAGTGACCAACACTATCCTTGATGATTTGGTTGCAGCATGTCAGCCAAGATTTATGCGTATTACAGGCATATTTAATGTCCGTGGTGGTGTTTATACCACTGTGGTTGCGGAATATCGTAAAGAAGGCTGGGTTGCTCCAGAACCTGTTACCCTTCCATAGGAATGTTTATCCAGCGGTATCGGTCTTTACTGATACCGCTTTTGTCATACACTTTAATCTAAACCATCTAATCGTCGTGAAGCTATTTTTGCGACACTGAATGAGGCAATTATGCGAAAAATGATTCAAGGCGCACGTTACTTAATTCAGGGATTCAGCCTAATCAATCAGCCAGGCATCAGACCTTTTGCCTATTTACCCATGCTGATTAATACCCTGTTATTCAGTGGCGCTATCTGGTTTGGTTTATCGCATTTTAATGGTTGGCTTGACGCATTAATGCCGAGCTCACTACCGGCATGGTTAGAAAGTATTCTGACCTGGATTATCTGGCCGCTTTTTGTGATTTTGCTGGCCTTGATTGTCTTTTTTACTTTTTCCATTATCGCCAATATTCTTGCAGCCCCATTTAACGGCATTCTCGCTGAGATGGTTGAAAAACAGGAATCAGGTACCAGTCCACCGGATATGCCGTGGACACAAGTCATCAAAGACACACCCAAAATGGTGATGAACGAACTGCGCAAAACAGCATATTTATTGCGTTGGATGCTGCCTTTATTATTGTTATCGTGGATTCCGGGCCTGAACCTTATCGCCCCGGTTTTATGGTTTTTCTTATCAAGTTGGACCTTAGCACTCGATTATCATGATTACCCGATGGGAAATCATTTATTAGGTTTTAAAGAACAACGTGAGAAACTTCGTCAGCACCGCAGTCTGGCACTGGGGTTTGGTTTTGCCACATTAATCGCGACCATGATTCCTATTGTTAACTTTTTGGTCATTCCGGCTGCCGTGGCAGGTGCAACCAAGTTGTATATAGAAAATCTAAAATCCTAATCAGGAATGTTGCTGTACTAATTCATCCAATAGGGCTTCAATATCCCACTCACATGAGCCACAGCCCGACACTGCGCCTGTTTTACGGGAAATAGTATCAATATCCACAATCCCCTGTTCAAACAGGCTTTCTATTTTGCTGCGGGTTGTCCCGCTACAATCACAGATGACTTCATCCAGACGTGTCTGGCTATCATCACTCATATTTCTACCCTTCACCTTTATATGATTGCTGTCTATGCCATATGTTAATTAATTGATTTTACTGAGAGCCATATTCACGATTAGCCACAACGCTGCCAAAAATAAAATAACAGACATAATTCGATAACTTTTTTGTAAAACAGCAATATGCTGTTGCACATGTTTAGCAAGAAAGACATAAACTAATTTTACCGAAGCTACCGCAATTGCTGTAGTAATTAACAACATCAGTAATGAAGATAATGTGATATCGCTACTGCCCAGATAAATGGGCAATATGCCAAGATAAAACATAATCGCTTTAGTATCGACTATCGTTAAAGTGAAGCCAGCCAGAAAGCTTGCCCATGTATTGCATTCTTTGCGTGTTGCAATAACGGTATTACTTTGACGAGTTTGCCAAAGCTGATAGCTGAACAGTATTAAGATCATAATCGCCATTATTTGTAATAGCCACCAATACTGTTCGAGCCATATGGCCACGAATGTCAGTCCAAAAATCGCTAGTAACAGATAAAGTAAATCTGCCAGCACAATTCCCAAACTGACCATAGTGCCCTGTTTAACACCGCCAGATAAAGTGCGTGAGACAACCAGCATAACGCTTATGCTTGGCAAAGCTGCCATTGCAGCAAGCATTAAAAATAAGCCGATACCGTCAGAGAATGTCATTGCTGGCTAATTAAGATAAACATAAAAAAGCCCCGATGGTATATCGAGGCTTATTCATGATTAGAGTTATTAACTTATGGGGTCAAGTTAATGCTGGTTCCGAACAAGCCAACTAAACCAATAATAATCAGGTAAATCGCAACGATATAACTTAACAGACGTGGTACCAGAAGAATTAAAATCCCGGCAATTAGTGAAATCAGTGGGGTTAGAGCTAAAGTCATATTTCTCTCCTTTTATTGGAACGAATGAGTATGCCTGTAGAGGCTATTCACTGGCAACTTCCGCTGAATCATCAGCTAATAACCAGCCCTGCTCAGTAGCAAATTTAATATTCTCACTAAGCCATTGATGGAGTTCCGGGAAATCATCAGCAATAAATGCGTGAGCTTTTTTTACTTGAGAAGCTTTAATCTGATGTAACTTCCATGTTTTACCTTGAGCGGCAATATTCAATAAGAAAGGTAAAAGCCTATCTACCGCTTTCATTAATTTTGCTTCAATACTGTCACCAAACTCCTGCTCATCCCATACGCTAAGTAAATTCTGAATATGATTACCTTTGTGTTCTGAAAACCGCTTTACGCATTGTCTTTCAGCTTCATTAGCCGTTTTTCTTTCCGTTGAATAAAGAAACGTATCACCGGCATCAACTTCACCTAAATCATGCACAAGCGCATATTGCAGTAATTTCGCCATATCGACATTTAACTGAAAATGCTCAGCAATATTCCAGCAAGCCATAGCAAGATGCCAGGAATGCTCAGCTGAGTTTTCCAGACGTTCACCACCACTAATATAACTACGGCGATTAATATGTTTTAAGGCATCCAATTCCAGTAAAAAATCGGTCATCTGACGTATATTCGTCATTAATCCACCTGTTTATTCATTACGATTATCATTTCGTCAGATTATTCATCAGCCTGTTCAGCCAATTTTTTGGCGGCACTCAAATCCGTTTTACCCGTACCCAGTTTTGGAATTTCCGTGACATAAAGCAGTTTGTTGGGCTGCATCAGTGGTGATAATTGCTCACTGATGGTCTGTTTAATCTCTGTTTCGGCATCTTGTTGAGTGTAGAGTAACACCACTTTTTCGCCTTTTTTATCATCAGCGACTGTAGTTGCCAGAATTTCTACTTCCTCATTGATATGCGGCTTGATTGCTGATTCGATAGCACCAAGACTGATCATTTCCCCGCCTACTTTGGCAAAACGCGAATAGCGATCAACAATCACCAGGAAACCATCTTCATCAAGATGGCCTTTGTCACCGGTATGATACCAACGCACACCATCTTGTTCAGTGATAACAGACTCAGTTTTTTCCGGATCATCAAGATAAGCAATCATCACTTGATTACCACCAATTAGAATCAAACCATCTTCATCCGCAGGTAAATCTTCAAAGGTTTCTGGGTTAACGATTCTAAAGCGCGTGCCCGGTAATGGCATACCAACAGTACCTAGTTTGCTGCCAACCTGTGTGGTTAAGGTATCGGGAGCCAATTTATCCGGAATATTGACGCTGGCTACCGGTGTAGTTTCTGTTGCACCGTAGCCTTCGTAAATGGTTTTATTAAACTTAATTTTGAAGCTGTCACGTACTTCCAGATTGAGTTTTTCTGCACCAGATACGACGATACGTAATGACTCCAGCATTAAGGGTTCCACTTTACGATTACGCACATACATTCGTAAAAAGGTGGATGTGCCACAAAGAATAGTGCCGCGGAACGTAGCAATACCTTTGGCAATATTTCTGACATCGGTTGGATCTGGATGACAAATCACTGGCAATGATTCTACCAACGGTAAAAATGTGGTGACCGTTAAACCAAAGGCATGGAATAAAGGTAAAACTGACATAATCACATCATCACGTTCTGTATTAAGAACATCTGCTACCTGTTTGATATTACTTATAACATTACGATGTGAAAGCAATACACCTTTCGGTGTGCCTTCACTGCCTGATGAAAATAAAATCACCGCAGGATCGTTAGCTTTTACCGCTTTCATATAACATGCTTTGATAACTTCTATTGGCATCAGACGTACAAAAAGCATCATGCTGATAAAGTCGCGTTTCTTGATGTTCTGACGCATATCCTCCATATAAAGCACATGCTCAGCCTTCTCGATAAGACTGGTATCAAAACCTTTATTGCTGAGTTTCTCAATAAACTTTCTGGAAGTAATAATCGTATTTATATCAGCTTTTTGAATGGCGCCAGAAAGTGCCTCTGATGTGGCAGTAAAGTTAAGATTGACTAATGTTTTTCCATTTAACAAGCTGGCAATATTGGCTATAACGCCGGCACTGGAGCTTGGCATTAAAATACCGATATTTTGCTTGCAGTCATCCGGTATTGCTTTAGAAAATAAAATGGCTGCACTTAGCATCCGATGGCCGCTGGTAGTCGAGCCAATAATGTCTGCAGCAGCCATTTCACTACCCTGACGTTTTAAACCTTTAATAATTGCCTCAGGCAATGTTTCAAGGCTTTCGGTGTAGCTTGTCCAGGCGTCCACAGAGAGTTGTAAAACAGCTTGTTTGACAGAAAAACGATCTGAGTTAATTGGTAAAGGCTTGCCAAAAGCAACGATTAAATCTGAAAAAGACTGCTTACTGCGTAAGGTTTTCAGACGGTCACTGGAGCGTGAGAAGCGACTTCCCCATAAACCTCGAAGATAGAATGGTACTATTACCGCGTTGGCATCAGCAGCGGCGACTTCAAATCCACGCTGGAATTCACCTAAATGGCCATTACGGCTGATGGCACCTTCTGGAAATAAACAAACAACTTCCCCATTATTTAAACTTTCCTTAACAGCATCCAGTGCTTGTTTACTGGCACCACTGCCAACAGGAATAATATTAAAGAATTCAAAAATAAAACGAAGATACCAACGTTCATATATCGATTTTGCCATCACAAATCGAAGTGGGCGTGGGCTCGCCATTTGTACAATCGCCCAGTCAATCCAACTGATATGATTACCCAGCATTAATACCCCACCCGTTGCCGGAATGCTTTCCATATTCAGTACTGTAAGACGGTAGCGCATAGAAAACACCGTCGAGACAACCAGACGCGCTAATGACTGTGGTAATTGAGTAATAGTATAAATCGCACCAACTAGTGCCACGGCTAACAAAATGGCAAAAATACCCAGACTATTCATGCCCGCATAGGCAGCGAGTATCGTTAAAAATAAAAACGACAACATGGCGATATTTTGTACAAAATTATTACCAGCCAATATCCGCCCCATCTGAGCCGATTTAGCATGATATTGAATCAAGGCATTGAGTGGTACCAGATAAAGACCGCCAAATACCCCAAGCAAAAAGAAGTTCACTGCCTGTAAAAAGGGTGTAATGGCAAAACTGACAAAAGCGACAGTTAATGCAACCCCCATCGCTCCCACTGGTATAAGCCCCGTTTCGATATAGTTAGATGACACCTTGCCAGCCATAAAAGCACCGAGCACGATGCCAAGACCTGCAAAGGCCATTGTGCCTTGAATAATGACCGTATTATCAATACCAGCAATATCTTTAGCAAAAGCAGGAAATGTTGCCAGCATTACCTGACAAAGCGACCAGAATACGGCCAGACCAATAACCGAACGAAAGATAACCTGGTTACTAGTTAGATCTTTCATAATACCGACTGCTGATTGGCCGCTAAGATAGGCTTTAGTATTAAACTTCTGCTCTTTTCTTATCGTTGATTTCTGTTCAAGCTTTAATGCTGCCACCCACTCTACCGTGGATAAGATCACTAAAACCCAGCCCAGTGGGGCAATCAATGGCAAGATATCCTCGGGTTGGCGATAATACTGATGGCTGAGTAATGACTCGAAACCAAAACTGAATGCCAGCGTCCCCAGTAAAATTGCCGTAGTGGTGACAGCCTGAATAACACCATTGCCTGAAGCAAGTTTTTTTACGCCTACCAGCTCTTTTATATAGCCATATTTGGCCGGTGAATAAATGGCGCTTTGAATAGATAAAGCCAGCGTCATCAAAAAAGCGGCCCAGAACCAGCCAAGATAATAAAAAACGGTAATGAGAACGGTCGCAACGACAGCAGACAAAGCACTGTATTGCATCACTTTATTCTTTGGATATTTATCAGCAAGAAATGATGAAGGCGTCATCATCAATATAAATGGTAATAGGATTAAAGCATTGACCAGGGCTGACAGCATGATCTGCACATCGCCGTCATAAGTTTTAAAAATGGTGTTTTGTATCAGTATCTTATGCCCTAAATCGACAAAGGCATTTAAAAAGGCAATCAGACTGAATAATAGAAATCCCTTAATAGCAAATAGTGCTTGCATGCACAAATAATCAACGACAGGCAACACAATACAACAGCCATTTAGTATTAGGGAAGTACATGACTGGATTCTGATACCAGACAAACGATAGTTAGCTGAGAGAGTGTCGTTCATTACTTCATTCATAATCCCCATAAAAGACAGGCAAGTCTGAGGAGAGAATATGACTAAACTTAAAGCCGTTGTTTATCGTGATAAACGCCATATTTTTATTATTAATTATTTGCTTTGCTATCTGAGGCGTGGCTGCACAGATCTGTATCTTGACCTATACCATTCAATACCTGCAGAAGGTTGGTGAAATTGAAGCGTAAGCGAGTCGTTATTTACAATAGAGTTTAGTCGATAACTTCACACCACGATTTCGTATATTATCCCTGCGTGCTGCTTCTTAATTGTCGCAGCTTATGTCTATTTTGATATATGACGTTCGCGCATATAAAACAGGCCAGCTCTATTATTCAATACAAACTGGGCTTCATTCATGGCAATGATTAACCCTAGCAAAATTAGTTTTTACAGGCTGCTGGAATAACATTAAACTTGTTGCGATTGTCTGGGCGGCTGGTGAAATGTTCAGAGCGGAAGTAGCATGGTCTCACACCTCGATTTGTCTATTAGCAAATTCCAATTTTGGCATCACTTCTGTGATAACAATGCTGTATCACAACGATTACATCTTATGACTATGTGGTCGGGAACAAATTGCCAGAATCCGGCTCTACACACACCATAGATTTGGTCAATATTTAAGTACTGTTCTCACAGTAGCGTTCACGCGTTTGCTCTGAAAACAGATCTTAAAATTTAAAATTTGGAGCAACCCATGAACGCTTGGTATTTTCTCTGCTTTTTATCGGCGGTGTCGGTATTTATTGCCTTTGCAAATCAATATCTACTGAGGTTGCAAACGACCATAGCTATCACGACAGGCTCTGTTGCCATGTCACTTCTGTTGATGGCATTAATTAAATTTGGCGGTAATGATCTGGCGGCATCGATCAGCGAAGCCTTTCATGGTTTAAACTTTAACCTTTTGTTATTAAAGGGAATGTTAGGGTTTCTCCTGTTCGCTGGCGCCTTAGAAATTGACTTACATTTACTTCGTCAACAACGCTGGGAAATCACTATCATGGCGTTGTTCTCTACCCTGCTTTCTACCGTACTGATTGGCTATGCCAGTTTTTGGGTATTAGGTTTGCTTGGTTGGGAACTGCCATTAATTTACTGCATGTTATTCGGTGCTTTAATCAGCCCGACAGATCCAATAGCCGTACTGGCAATTATCAAAAAAATGAATGCACCAGAAAAAATCTCCGTGCAGGTCGAAGGTGAGTCACTGTTTAATGATGGTGTGGGTCTGGTAGTATTTACCACTATCTTTGCTTTAGCGTTCTCTGGTGCCGAACCTACTTTTTCTGGCGTCGCAGAACTGTTTTTAGTTGATGCAGTTGGTGGTATCGTCTTCGGTGCTGTGCTGGCCTTTGTTGCTCACTGGTGTATCTGTCGCAGTAATGACTCCAGTATTGAGTTACTGATTACCTTATGTATTCCAAGTGCAGGCTATGCATTAGCCAATGTGATTGATGTTTCTGGCCCGTTAGCCATGGTGGTAAGTGGCATCGTTATCGGTAACATTACTCGTACAGTCGGCTTCTCTGAGCACAGCCAGTTTACCTTGTCACACTTCTGGCACACGGTCGATGCTTTCCTGAACGCCCTTTTGTTCCTGTTAATCGGCCTGATGTTAGTTATTATGCCAGTGAGCCTGACAGAGATTGGACTGGGTCTGCTGATGATTCCACTGGTGCTTCTGGCTCGTTTTGTCAGCGTTGCCATACCGTATATGGGCTTTAAACGCTTCAGAACTTACGATGCACACGCCATTAAAATCCTAACCTGGGGTGGCTTGCGTGGCGGTCTAGCACTGGCCATGGCAGCCTCTATTCCCAAAGAAGTGTTGTTTGTAAATGGTGTCGATTATCACACCGTATTGTTGATGATGACCTATGTAGTGGTTATCTTCTCAATCGTTGTTCAGGGCTCAACAATTGCACCATTGATCAAACGCAGTATTGAGGCTCAAAAAGCGGTTTAAATTAACAAACGACATGGCTCAATGTCATGTCGTTTTTTTCTGAAACCATACCTTCATATAGTCGATAAATGCTCTGGCTTTGCTCGACAAATACATAGTAGGTAAATACATCGCATAAATATTGGGACCCGGTGTCTCATACTCTTCCAGTACCGCTTCTAATTGCCCTGATGCAATTGCTTTATCTACCGTGTAGGAAGTCAGCATAATGACTCCCATACCACCGATAGCCGCTTCTAACATTGCATCAGTATTATTGACACTAAAACGTCCTTTCACCGCGACGGTTTCTGTTTCTGTGTTTTTATCAAAAATCCATTGGTTATAGTTAGGATTAGGCGTATAGACAATAGCCTGATGATCAGCTAAGTCGGCTGGTATTTTAGGTTTACCATACTTCTTCCAATACGCAGGTGAAGCACAAACAACGCGATGAGTGGTATACAGTTGTTTAGCCACATATAACGGTGGTGGCTCTCGCGTTAAGCGAATAGCAATATCATAACCCTCATCAGCAAGATCGACTCTTCTATCACTGGCATCCATTTCAATACTGACTTCAGGATAAACATCAAGAAAACCTGTAATAGCTTCAGCAACCTGATGTGAGCCAAATGATACGGGTGCCGTGATACGTAATAAACCACGCGGTGTATCGTTTAAATACGTCACCGCCGCTTCAGCCTCATTGGCTACCGATATCACTTTACGACAATGGTGATAAAAAATCCGCCCCTCTTCCGTCAGGCTTATCCGACGCGTTGAGCGGAACAATAATCTGGCACCAAGTGCTTTTTCTAACGCTGTTATTTTTTTACTGACAACAGGTGTTGAAATTCCGAGTTCTCTTGCAGCAGCAGAGAATCCACCGGCGTCACATATCGCGGCAAAGATCACCATATCATCCAGAGATTGCATAGCTATTCCTTAACATTTAGAAACAATAATTTTCTAAAAACAGTAATTATGTATTTTAAAGAAAAGGTTACAATATTTGTATCGAAAAAGGATAGTGTTATGGATACAAAAAATATTACCTGGGGCATATTGATGTTGCTGCCTGCCACCCTCTCATGGGGAGGCATGTTCCCTATTGCCAAACCTGCTCTGAATATTATCGATCCTTATTACATCACGCTTATCCGCTATGGCATTGCTGCCATTCTGTTTATCGCTATATTGTGGTGTGTTGAAGGCAGAAAAGCCTTTCAGTTGAATAACAGATTTTTATCGTTACTTTTCCTTGGTACATTGGGGTTTGCTGGATTCAACCTACTGGCATTCACCGGGCTGACACATTCAAAACCAGAACACGGTGCTGTGATTGTCGCGATGATGCCAATGATAACGGTGTTATTAAGTTGGTTTCTAAAAGGTCAAAAACCACATATTTTTACACTGATGACGATTGTTTCAGCCTTTCTTGGTGTATTTCTGGTGATCACCGGTGGTCATCCACAACAAGCCTTTGCCGGCGGTAAACTGGAATGGGATTTGTTATTTCTGAGCGGCTCTATCTGTTGGGTTGCTTACACCATGGGTGCAGAACGTTTTCCTGAATGGTCACCACTGCGTTATACCACTATTACCTGTACGCTTGGTGCTATTGCTATAGGCGTTATCACCTTTGTTTTGACTATGAATCAGGATATTCATCCACCGACTCTAGCCACCATCGACCAACTTCAATGGACTATTGCTTATCTGGTCATTCTGGGGGCATTAGTTGCTGTATTAAGCTGGAATGCCGGGATTAAACTGCTTGGGCCAGTAAATGGCGTATTGTTTATCAATTTTGTTCCGATCACGGCATTTACTATCGGTGTGCTTCATGGTCGGTCGTTCAGCCATGCAGAAATATTAGGTGCAGCCATTGTGATCACTGCCTTGATCTCAAACAACTTGTTTTTACGATACAAACAGCCATTAAGACCAGTGAATAGTTAACCACAATGACTAACTATTTCCTGCTGATGAGCTTGTTTAATTAAATCCAGAAAGTGTGAGAAAAATGGCTGGAAGTCAGAAAAAATAGCTTTATGTTTCTTTTCAGCCATCACATCACTCAGTAATTTTAATCCCAATGCAAATGAGGCTGCTGACTCTGCGTTAAAGTCTCCCCGCTGTTGCAATCGTTCAGCCAGAAGAAATAATTCATCCTGCTCGTCTATGTAAAATGATATTGGTGAGACTGAATAGATATTGCTGTCCTGATTAATGACAGGCTGCAGTGTAACTCTCATCGGTTTATTCATCAGCAATGACTCCTTACATATCAATTTATAAATAATGAATCACTCATAGCTAACGCTGAGTACAGCTCATTATTAAGTTAGAGTATTACTGAAGGAGAGTTAAGGTCAGGTTAATGCAGGGAAAGGGACGGACATTTAATCAAACCAGTATAAGTCGCTCATACTGGTTTGATTTTCATTCAATTATTTTGCTTCTTTTTTAAGGCGTGCTGCTTCGGCTTTGATCATTTCTTCTAATTCACCAATGTGCGCCTGAACACGTTTAGCACCAATTTCACCACCCTGACGCATTAACTGCGGCATCAGCTTAATCGCTTTTTGTCCGGTTTTACTGGCATAAAACTCACGGATATCTTTTAGTTCTTTTGCGGTAAATGCATCAGCATAAATTCGAATGATGTCAGGCTTTAAGCTTTCATAACTCATATACTTTTTGAAAAACGTCAACATCACTGAACGAAATGGTGCCAATGATGGGTTATTGTTGATCTGTATATCCAGCATCTGTTCCATCGATTGTTCTAATGCTGACTTCATGCCCACCGCTTGCATCAGCTCTGCTGCTTCTTTTTCTGATGCTGTATCGGCGAGGCTTACCTGACTGGCAGCTAAAAATAATGCCAGAGCAAAAACGTGAATAAATTTCATTTCATCTCCATTGGATACTAAAGGTTTTTAATCAAATAACGTAGGTTGTGAAGGATTACAAACAAACGTCCATGCATGTTCTATATCAGAGGCTATAACTCTCCCGGTAGAAAGTGGTGGCAATTTATCCAGGGAAAAATAGCCAACATCTTCGGTTTCCATACCGGCTTTTATCTCCTGAGCCGGCAATACATCACACAAGAAAAACAGCTTATAAAAATCACGGACATCTGGTGCGTATTCGCCTTTGGCTTTATGTCTCACAGCATATAAATGTGAAGCCTTAACCAGAATACCGGCTTCTTCAAAAACTTCTTTTTCTGTATTCTCGGCAGCAGACAGTCCTAAATCGGCATAACCACCTGGCAAGCTCCATAAACCGTCAATTTTTTCCTTAACCAGCAACACACGATTATCTTTAAACACCACGCCACGCACATCAATTTTCGGCGTAATGTAGCCACCATCATCGACATCAGGGCGAAATAGATTTTCAATGGCCGCCAGAGGCTTATTAGCTAATGAAGCTAATAACTGCTGGGCTAAAGTTGAAATATCCTGATAACGTTCCAGATCGTATTCATTATGACTGAACTCACGTCCTGTCTCGGCAATGGCATGTATCCGTTTTACGGCTTGCAGCCAAATATTTTCCATCAGTTCCCCTCCTTCGCATCATTATGCTCAAGGTTGACACGACTTATATGTTTAGCCACCTGAAGGTATACCAAATACAAATACACTCAAACAAATCAACGCAATCAGTGCAAAAAAACGACTCTGCCAGGCATGGTTTTGCTGATGAGCCAGAATGCTAGCAACCAGACTTTGAAGAAAATAAAATAATGCAAAAGCCCGTGATGCATAAGCGATAATTTCATTCACATTGGTTGCCCAGGTAAGCATAATAGTGACAATCATTATGATGAGATAGACATAGCGTATAGGCAGCTTATGCCGCAAAACATCCTGTACTAAACCACCGGCACCAGAAGTATCAGCAACTGCGGCACTAAACTGACTACCCACGGCTGCAATGGAAATCAATATCGGTAAAACAACTGCAACCGGTAACATAATATTGGTAATTGCGGTCACATCCGCATCCAGTCCTGAGTGGAAAAGCACCGTCGACAAACTGATAAACAACACATAGATAATGGCCGAAGCAATTTGTGCGGTACGCATTGTTTTAATGCGTTCATCTGCCGAATGCTCTTCTTGCAAATAGCGTGACGTTTCAAAACCCTGTACCACAATCAATAAGCCCAACAATACCCGGAAATCGTGCAGGTCAATGGCCGAAGAAATATCAGGTAAGCGCCACTCGCCACCCAACACTAAATGTATGTTGTAGACACATAACGCAAACAGAAGCCCGACTATCATGCCCATATTTAGACTTACAGCATATGTCTCGACTTTTTCTAATTCGCCAAGTCCACGCCACATGCCAATGCCGCCAATCACGACTAACAAAGCCGTGGTAATAATATTGGCATAAATATCACCACTCATACCGATAGCATTAAGAACAAAAGCAGCGAGCAATTGCAGATAATAAGTCACAGAAATAAAGTATGCGGCTGACAGTACAATCCTCGACAGAAAGGCAATATCCTGTGCTGTCCCCTTTTTATGTTCTATAGGTTCAAAATGACGGATATTAAAGCGAATTGCATGACCCACTGCATAGGCTAAGAGTAATAAGGCTATCATGCTGAACACAGCAAAATTACCCACCGTATTGGCAAGCAGTGGTGCACTGATAAGGAAACCACTCCCCATAATCGATGCCAGCGGTGTGACCGTCGCCTTCCATGATGAGGATTGATTTAATCGTTTAGAAAAAGCTAGATAAACGGCCACCATTAAGGCGATAACGATAATAGAAATATTAAGTATCATTACAAAATAAGCTTATGGGCGTTCAGCGAATTGCGGTATATCATCACAAATCTGGTGCCAAGCTGCTTTTGAACTAACAAATATATGCGCTTGTGGTTTGATATCTACTACCGTATCAAGTGTACCTAACCGGAGTCTTATTATTTCAGGCATCGTCGCACGTTTACTATAAAGCTGTGAGCCGCAGTGCTGACAAAACACGCGAAAAACGCCTGGTGAAGATTCATATTCAGCTACAGCGTCCATACCTGTCTTTAAATGAAAATGGCTGGTCTCTACTGCTGCATTGATCGCATAAGCAGAACCACTGGTTTTTCGACAATTTTCACAATGGCAGATCATCGTGGGCCCAAGTTCATCATCAATCTCATACTGAACAGATTGACACAGACAACTTCCTTTCAACATATATACCTCGTAAAAACATGAATAATGACGACTCGCATTTAGGGGTCACCATTGATAACTGCGACTATATTGAAGAAAGCTTACAGGATCATTCCCGTTTTCTGAATGTGTGATTTTCAATAATTCTTAATTGATATGGATATATTTCACATTTCATCACTCCAACACTGAATATTTCTTAGTTCATGGTTTCAAAAGGAGATACAGATGATGAGACTGATTGTCACCATGTGTGTGACTATATTATTTATGCCTCTGGTACAAGCCGATGTCGCGGAAACTAAATTAGAGAATGAGACCT
This sequence comes from Methylophaga sulfidovorans, assembly GCF_900114205.1. Taxonomy (GTDB): domain Bacteria; phylum Pseudomonadota; class Gammaproteobacteria; order Nitrosococcales; family Methylophagaceae; genus Methylophaga; species Methylophaga sulfidovorans. The sequence continues at coordinate 14,881 of NZ_FOSH01000010.1, read as the reverse complement.
TACAGATTAATCATCAAACCTTCAGGCAGGAAGTAGTTCGTTATGTTCGTGACGTTGCTATATCAAATAAGGATGACGAAACAAAAACGGCGCTGACAACACTCGAAAAAGAATGGAATAACCATTCCCAACAAACGCATTGGCGAGTTCACATTACTAGCTTTCATCAAGGTCAAGAAGTCGGCAAAGGTGAGGCTTCAGGAGCCTCTCTGACGGAAGCTCTTCAACAAGCCACAAAGACATCTTTAAACGGCAAGATTATTAAATCGAAAACTGATTTGGATGATTATTATTTCAAAATCAGTTTTGACTATCATCCAGATCACGTTTATTCCATGGTGAACAATGAAGATAAAGCCTATGAGCTGCAGGGGGATCGTGTCATCATCCGCCATGTTGATAAGGAGCGTATTAAGCAGCAAATAAAACAGAGCAAAGCCTATTTATTACGTACTATAAATGGCGACTACGCTGGTGTGTTCAAATTTTACGATGCTGAGCATGATAGTTCTGAACATCTTCTGAGAACAACATACTCTGCCACCACGCTCAATACACTGATTCGATTAAATCAGTTCCAGAAAGATATTGAATTACAGTCATACTTTGACGAGATGGCACAATTCTTACTCGACAGACAGTTAACATCAGGTCCCAATGCTGGCGGATTTGATTACGGAGTGGATCCTGATACTGATAAAGAAACATGTCGTATTGTGGTCGGCACCACATCTAAAACGATCTTCACCCTGTTGTTGTTACATCAAATGAACCCGGATGAAGAGAAATACCTGAAATCAGCTCAATCAGCCGGTGATTGGCTATTAAAAATGGTTAATGATGATGGCGTTGTGACTCCGGTAGCCCAATGTGACAATGATAAATGGACCTATAACGACAAACAGTCGATTCTTTATTCCGGTCAGGTTGTCTCTGCCCTTTCACGACTTTATGCCACAACCCATAACGCAGACTATTTAGATGGTGCCAAACTGGTCGCCAGCCAGTTGGTGCGTGAAGTTGGTTTACATGGTGCACTGGTGGGCGATGATTATCGCCCGGCTAATTCCATCTCTTCCAGTTGGATAATGATGGCATTAATTGATTTGGCCAAAGTGGATCCAACGCCTGTTTATCAGAAAACCATATTACAAATTGCTGATATGTTAGTGGAACGCCAGATAGATCAACCTGACGATGCTTATAATCATGGTCGCTATCTAGATGCAATGACTACCAGTGGCAATGGTTGGATAAATGAAGTCATGGGTGAAATGGTGCCATTTTGTGAACAGCAGAAGCTCGGTGACTGTGATCAGTATCGTGAGGCCATGCATAAGACCAGTCGTTGGTTATTACAAAATACCTATAATGAAAACAATACTTACAATATCAGTAATCCCAAGCAGGCAATGGGTGGTTTTATTAACAACTTCAGCTCGCAAAAAGTCAGGACAGATGCGGTTTGCCATGGCGTAAATGGGCTTTTGAGCATGCTTGAAAACGAGCCTGAAGGCACAGAGGTGTTCATGGACTTACCTGAACGTCCTCTTGCAGAGCTATTGCCTCTGCTTCGCGCTGGTGAATATGACTAAATAAAAAAGGCGGCCTGTGATGTGGCCGCCTTTTATTATCAGCAAAGAGAGTTTCTAAGGATTATGTAGATCACGCTCATTTTGCGGTGGTGGTGTCCACTGATAAATCCAAGTTTCGGTCAATGGCTGTCCTCCGGATTCCAGATAAACACGCAGGTTGATCGGATCGGTACTATTGTCAGGTGGCACAACATCAAACATGGCACGATAACCGTTTATCGCATGCTGTGGTCGGGCCGAGGTAATTTCAACTTTACCTGCTGAAGTAGTAATGACAGGTTTTACTTCGGTATCATCACCTAACATTGACAAGTTTCCACCTGCAAAGTCAATGACAAAGCGTTTGCTGTAATAGTTACGATGCTGACCAATCACACCACCAATACCGGTGAAAGTATCCACTACTTTGGCACGCTCAGGCTCAACTGGCGGCACACCACCCCAGTACATTTTATAGCTGTATAGTAACTCTTCACCGGGTTTGACTAGTTTATCCGGATTCCAGAAAGCCACAATATTATCGAAAGTTTCATCTAAGCTTGGGATCTCAACTAACTGCACTGAACCTTTACCCCAATTACCTTCAGGTTCAATCCATAAGCTGGGTCTGCGATCGTAAAACACGCCATCATCCTGATAGTGATCAAATTTACGATCACGTTGCATCAGGCCAAAGCCTTTAGGATTATTATCTGCATAGGCATTAAATCTCAGATTACGAGGATTGGTTAAGGGACGCCAAATCCACTCACCGTTGCCCATATGAATTGATAAACCATCAGAATCATGAATTTCAGGTCGCCAGTCCCAGTCGGTGCGTTTATCATTTTCACCGATCATGAACATGCTTGTCAGCGGGGCAATACCTAAACGTTCAATCGCTTTACGTGGGTACAGCGCCGCATCAACTTTCACCTTCAACCGGTCTCCTGGTTGAATATCAAAGCGATAAGCCCCTGTCACACTCTCAGAATCCAAAAGTGCGTAAACGGTAGTGACATCACTACCCGGCTTTGGCTGCTCCAGCCAGAAATGGGTAAACATAGGAAACTCTTCTGGTCTTGGCATAGCCGTATCTACGGCAAGTCCTCGCGCAGATAAACCGTATTGCATTTCTTTACCCACGGCACGGAAATAACTGGCCCCCAGAAAAGCAATCACATCCCGTTTCCAGTCAGTATGAAACTGCAGTCTGAATCCAGCATAGCCCAGATCCTCTGGTAATTTCTGCCCGTCGATACCCGTTTTACCGTAATCAAACATCTTGGATGAATATTCAATAGGCGTTGTTTTACCATCTTTTAATTCAGAAATATGAACTGGGGTGTCAAAGTACAAACCTAAATGAAAAAGTTCAGCGCGAAACTCACTGTCATCATTTCGCCAAAGTGCTTTATCTTTTTTAAACTGTAATTGTTGGTAATCATCCCAGCTCATACCCTTAATGCTTTTAGGTAACTCACCCTTGTGGCTGATATAGGCTTTTTCAGATAATGCTCTGGCATAGCCTTTTAACCAGGCATAGCTGAATTTCTCACCCGCCGGCGGCGATACAGGATCAGTAACGGCATAACTGAGCTGACTGGAGGCAAGACCGATAGCCAATGCACAACCAATTGCAATATGCCTTAGCAAGGTAGATGATGCGCTGGCATGACTCAAACTAGGTTTATCATTTTTCTTTGGGAATAGGTTCAATTCCATAAACTCACTCTGATTAAAATACTTGCTGACAAACAAGCAAATTGATTGCTGTTGACTATTTTTATTAGGCCGAAGCCTCACCGTCTATATAGTTAGATAATTCAATAAGGTTGCCATCTGGATCATAAAGATAAACAGATTCAATGGCCCCCTGAGCTCCTGTCCTTATCACCGGACCCTCGATAATTTTTACCTGTTTGAGGTTAAGTTCAGCAATAACCCTGGTTAAAGGGGTTTCTACAATAAACATAAATCAGCACTTCCAGTCCTGACGTGTTGTGCTTTGGGCTCGAACTCTTTATCTCGTTCATGCAGATTAATTTTTTGACTACCAAATAATAACGCAACACGATTCTCTGCAAAGGTGATTTTTTCCATTCCTAAAATAAGATAATAGAAATCAACCGTGTCGTTAATCGAGTTAACCGTTAAAACGAAGTGGTCAAGTGACTTAATATGCATAACGAGTATCCATAAAAAATGACCTCACATAATTAAATACTATTTATTATGTGAGGCCGATAGTTCGACTGTCCGCGTTTATGCCACGTTGAGCGTATATTCCAACTCTATATCGGCATTAAATAGCTTACTAACAGGACAAGCTAATTTAGTTTCATGAGCAATACGATCAAATTCTTTTTCATCGATGCCTTTCACATTAGCGGTAAGAGATAATTTTGATCGGCTAATACGAAATCCATCACCGTCTTCATCGAGAAAGATGGATACGTCAGTTTTTAAATCACCCTCTTTGTAGCCTTCTCCTTCCAATGCAAAAGAGAGCGCCATGGTGAAGCAGGCCGCATGCGCAGCTGCTAACAGTTCTTCAGGATTGGTACCTTTGCCACCCTCAAATCGACTAGTAAAACCATAAGGATGATCCTTGAGTGCCGGTGTTTCAGTACTGACACTGGCTTCTCCTTTTTTGCCGAGGCTTTTATAGATGGCCGAACCAGTCTTCACAATACTCATACTGTCTCCTTTTAGAATTAAACATATAAGGATTAACCTTAACGATATTCAGAGCTTTTTACTTTGCCTTATTAAATATCTGTTTTAGTTGACAGTCATATTGCCTTAGATAGTTCCTGAATTTACTTTCTTTCTATCTGACAATTATTTCGTCCCTGCCCTTTAGCTTCATATAATGCTTTGTCAGCTCGGGTAAACACATCTTCAATAGTGTCGCCTTTTTCAAAGGTTGCCAGACCAGCTGATGCTGTAATAGGAACAGAAATACCATTATGTTGAAATTGGGTATTTTCGATTGTAAGACGAACTTTATTGGCCATTTCCAGCCCTTGCTCAAGGGAGATTTCAGGAAACAAACCGACAAACTCTTCACCACCAAAACGTGCAATAAAATCAGCCTGTCTTGTTGAGTCTTTAAAAATACGAGCAATGGTCTTTAACACCACATCACCTGCACTATGACCAAACTTATCATTCACCGCTTTAAAGTAATCAACATCCCATACCACCATCGTTAGGGGTTTTTGGTAGCGTGCCCAGCGGCTATATTCGGTCTGTAATACTTCAGTTAAAGCCTGACGATTCCATATTCCGGTTAAAGGATCTTTCATCGCCAGCGCCCGGGCTTTGCTGGTCGCCAGCCGAAGTTCGTTTGCTTCAGACTCCATTACATGCAGACGCAGGGTTAAAGCTTCAATCTGCTTTTGTGACTCAGTAAAGCGGGTATTATCGGCTTGCTGATAATTGGTAATTTGCTCGTTAAGATGGTCCAAACGCTGACTCAGGACAGATTTTATTTCAACAAAATCAACCGCACCTTCCACATCTGTTCTTAACTCAACCATGGTTTGTTCAACATCACCGGCCAGTTTGTGTCTTTGCTCAAAAGCAGAAAGATCTTCCTGAACCACTTCATACAGATGTTTATCAAGCGAAGTGATTTTTTTTGTTAAGTCACGCAGAAATTTTTCATATTCTTTTTTTTCTGCCATCGCAGATGAGCTGAGCTCACTTACCAGATTAGCAATGGAAGAAATGGTTTCTGTCACCTCTTCCGTTTTAAGCCCATTATGTATTTTCAATCTTAATTCTGACGCTTTTGAACTTAACTCCGTTGGCAGAGATAGTCGTTCTAATAACTCTGTTAATAATATCTGCGGAGTAAAATCATCGGTTTGCGATTGACGAATAAACTCTGTCGTATCGCTTTCATCACTGTCTAGCTCTACCATCTCCTTCTCAATCAGAGAGTGAGAAGACTTTGTCTGTTTGAGCGGCAAGAACTGGGAAAAAAAACGGTTTCGTTCCTTCCCTTTTTGCGGCGTAATACTTTCCTCGATAAGGCGGGCAACTTCGTCAAGAATTTCTGATAATTGTGTGTCCGAACTTTTTTCAGCACGTTTACGAACTTTATCAAACTGCTTTTTTTTCGATTTCGGCCAGCTGACTTTATCTATTAGCGCTATAAGTAGTTGAACAATATTCGATTTAGAGGCTTTTTTTGCATCCATTGCGGTAATGGCGGATTCAATCTCTGTGAGAATGTGCTCAACTTCAGCTTTATCTCTGATAGAGGCGCGAAGATTTTTTCTAAGTGAATCAAGATGCGGATCAAGACAGACATCCATGCCATTAGCTGCCAATGCTAAGCGAGAGAGACCTCGTTCCAGTAACTGTTCATAAGTCTTTTGTTGCTCAAGCTCATGACTGAGTTCGATAAATTGCTGACGCCACCTTGCCGTTGTCTTGGGACTAGACTTTTCACTCATCAAAATGACCTTTACCTAATTTGTAGGTTATTGACCCCATACTAATCACTGATTTACTTGCACACAAGCATTATATGCCCTTGGATTTATTTAAAACAGCTGCTAAATAAATGATAACCAAGGTATTAATTACTAATAATAGTACGCTTAATACATCAGTTTTTTGGTAAAGTTCATAAAGCTCAAATGGTAAATATACAACACTGCTGACTAAAGCCAGCCACTCGGTCCATCGGTACTTATGCCATAAACCATAGGCTTCGACAAAACGGAGAAGACTATAAAGCAATGCCGCTATTGCGACTATCATTAATTTCGTATTGTTTATATCTGCCAATGCCAATAACACAATATTTGGATAATGACTGGCTGGATTAAGATGAAGATGACTGAAGAGCTTTTCAGCCAACTGCTCTATGTTATGGCCCATTAAGGCATGAAGTCCCAGACTTATCAGTAAGGCTAATCCCCCTTTTGATGCCTCCATTATCGCGATTAAACGTAAGCCCGTTTGTGACGTGTTCATTCCTATTCCTTTCATTGATTTAGGCTTTTTACTTGCTTAGACTAAGCGCTTATATCAATGAGTAATATCACTTGTCATCATTATTTAAACTCATCTTTGTTATTGCTTCAGTTTTTGTGATGGTCATGCCTAGTTCGGCAGAGCAAGCAAAACAGCTTACAGGGAATAATGTACTTATTTTATTTAAGCAAAATGATTCGCTGTCCAGAAAAATTGCTGATTATTATGCTCAAAAGCGAGATGTGCCAAAATCACAACTTGTCGGTATAAAGCTAAGCAAGTTAAACAATAGCACGATAAGTCCCAGCCAATTTGCTGATATCCAACAGCAAATCAAACCCTACCTGACCGACAATATAAAAGTATTATTGCTGACCTGGCATGCACCGTATCGTGTTGGTTGTATGTCTATCACCAGTGCATTTAGCCTGGGGTATGACGAGAAATACTGTAGCCACAATAAAAAAAATTTATCAGGTTGTCATGTCACTGCTAATAGCCCTTTTTTTAATGCAAAACCTCAGCAATTATGGCAAAGCGATTCAATTCGACTAAGCATGATGTTAAGTGGTCGTCGATTTGAAGATGCTAAAGAGCTTATAGACAGAGGTATTAAAGCAGACAATAGTCAGCCGAATGGAGAGGCATATTTAGTTCGAACCCAGGACGCTCAACGGAGCACACGCTGGCGAATGTTTAAGAAATTCGCTGATATATGGCCTGAACAAAAAGGCATAAATATTCATTATATTGATGATCATCTTCGTATAAACGGCACAAGTATAAAAGATAAAAACAATATTCTGTTTTATCTGACGGGGTACACCCAAGTGCCAGATATCAAAACTAATCATTACCTTCCTGGTGCGATTGCTGATCATCTTACTTCGACCGGTGGTGCAGGTATCAGTAGTCAGGGTCAGATGAAAGCTTTTCGCTGGCTGGAAGCAGGTGTTACAGGTAGCTATGGTACCGTTATTGAACCATGTAACTACCCACAAAAATTTCCTAATGCACAGATCCTGATCCCAAGCTATGTTGACGGCGACACATTAATAGAAGCCTACTGGAAATCAGTGCAACAGCCAGGAGAAGGTCTTTTTGTCGGCGAACCTCTTGCCTGTCCTTGGTGTCATTAAACTCACAATCAACAATTAATAAGGACAAGAGGTTTTCAAAATCCATTTGATAGCCTAGAATTAAGTCTATGAACTTACAAACAACCCTTGCTTCAAACTCAATTAGGCAATGTCTACCTCTGGTAGATAGCGTTGTTATGTATTGGTGGTTTGCTTATGGCTATTTTTTTAGCCAGAAGCCGGATCGCCTATAAACTTAATTAATAGTTCAAGGTAGTCCGGCATTCGCTGACTACCATAAGAACCCCGAATGGTCAGTCAGTCCACCGGGGTTTTTTTATATGTAGAGAGTATTTGATATGCCTATTCTGACTCAGTCCGGTCTCCACTGTTTAAGGAGCCATGTCTCATGACATCAACCATTCAAAGTGAACAACATCAGTTAGCTTCCGATGAGTTGAAATTGCCAACGCCTAAGCAACTCAGGGATACATTACCGTTAAGTACTGAGTTGTCATCACAGATTCAGCAACAACGGCAGCACATTAGCAAACTGCTAAATAACCAGGATAACCGCCTCATGGTGATTGTGGGGCCTTGTTCTATTGATGATGAAACAGCCGCATTAGATTATGGAAAAAGGTTAGCAAGGCTTGCCAGAGACATGGATGATGCACTTTTTATTGTCATGCGTGCCTATGTGGAAAAACCCAGAACAACACATGGATGGAAAGGGCTTGCCTATGATTCGCTAAGAGACGGACGTGGCAATATGGCATTGGGTTTACATCGTTCAAGACAGGTATTACTGCAACTGTCAGCCTTAGGTTTACCACTGGCTACTGAAGCACTCCACCCTCTTGTGATGAACTACCTGAGCGACCTCATCAGCTGGGCTGCTATTGGGGCTCGAACGTCGGAATCGCAACCACATCGTGAACTGGTTAGTGATCTACCCTGCCCGGTTGGCATTAAAAATAGCACTGATGGTCGCATCAGCAGTGCAATCAATGCCATGCATGCCTCATCGCGTAGTCACCATACGCTGGGTATAGACGATAATGGACAAATCAGTATTATCAATACGCTAGGTAATCCAGACACTCACCTTATCTTACGGGGAGGACAAGGGCTGACCAATTATGATGCTGACTCAATACAGCATGCACTCAGTCAACTTTCAGCAAATGACTGTCGCGAAAAAGTATTGATTGACTGTAGCCACGACAACTCATTAAAACAGTATGATCGACAAGTTGGTATAGCCCAGCATGTAGTTGATCAATATCTTGCCGGTAACACTGGCATATTAGGGCTGATGCTGGAAAGCTATATTGAAGCAGGCAAACAGTGCGATACGGATATGCCTGTGTATGGTCAATCTATCACCGATGCTTGTCTCGGCTGGGACGAGACGGAATTGCTATTAACAACTTTATATCAGAAAGTGCGTAAACAGCATGTCTAGGCATAAAATGTGATGGTAACTTACTCAGTCAAATCAACGAGAAGTAAGTTGCCATCCTCCCCCACCTTGAACTCACCAAACTTGGCATTTTCATATTCTGATGCTTTTCCTTCCTGGAAAAAAAAGCCATTGCTAGCAAATTTAATCTTGCCGTGTCTGACTCGGAAAAATAATCGCAACTCGTTTTCAGCTAAAGCTTCACCGTCATCGATTCTGACAAATTCACCTTCCTGATTCTGATTTATTTTTACTACCACATAGCCATCTTGTGTCTTAAGTTTACCTGAGCTTGCTGTGTCAGTGTTTTGTTGAATCAATTGTCTGCGAATCTGATTGGCCAGCTCAAAATTGAGTTCCATATAATCCCCTTGCATCAATGAGCGGGGGTCGACAGGCATCAATTTCAGTAATACGGTTTTACCTTGTGTTAACACCTGCTCCTGCCGATAGATTGACCAGTTCACGGCAAGCAAAATTACTAATAAACTCAACACTGAAATTATCTTAGCCAGCTTCATGTTTACCTCCAAATAATCTCGGTAAACACCAATACAAGCCAATTAATACTATCCCCAGCACGAATAAACTAATGGATTTCATTAACAGCGTGGTATTCAAAGCGTAATAATAATGGCTGATGCAAAACAGTAAAAAGATAATACCTAAGCCTATTAATAGACGATGGCCACTAGCAAAACCTAACACCATGATCATCACAGCAATATATAAACCAGCAATATTAAACGCCGCTCCAGCAAATATCATCGCCAACAGAAGAATATAAAAAGACGACGCTTTTGTCAGAGTCTGATGCTGTTTAATCAGTGCCACCGTCACGTAGAGAATAACAGCGACAGCTAATAAGGAGCTCCAGGAAAAATAGATATACTGCTCAAGCACACGTTGATTCATCAGAAACGTCATTCCTGAATCAAATATCTGAGTAGTTTGAATTAGGAGTAAAGCCAGAATAGAACCATAACCAATCGCTGTAAGATGTCTATGCCAGCGTACGGAGTCAAACTCATGTAACCAGCACCATGCACATATCAACATAACCGTGGGTAGAGCAAGAAAATAAAAACCAAATTCTGTCATCACTCCTGCCAGACAGATACAAACAAAAAAGGCAGAAATAACGCGATGAACAAAATGTGGCATTAATATTACTAGTCCGACGTTTAAACAAAGTACAGCCAGCCAGCTTGCCAGGTATGTCGTGCTTTGCCACTCAATGATGCCAAAGATAAAAAGAGCCTGACCCGCCAAACTAATCGCCAAGCCTAAATGTTCAACAAAATCAGAATGTTGTTTTAACAGTAACTGGTAGGCTAAAAAAATCATCCCACTACCCAGAATGATATCGGCCGCAACTGACTCTAATAGCTGGTTATACATTAAGCCAAGAAAAGCTAAGATAAAAAGCGATGCTAACCAGCCAGCGACTGCCAGTAAGGTTTTAATATACCAGGGAGTATCAGCTGTCAGTTTTTCAGGTTTATCTCCTACAACCAAATCAGCTCGTTTCAACGTAGTCCAGACATTATCTTGCTGACTCATGATTCAATCTCCTCATGAACCTGTTTCAACCAGTATGTCGCACCAGCTCCCATTCCAATAATAACGACTGACAGTAGCAGCAACGCCTCTTCCTCACCAGTATCTATAATCTGTTTTGCTAACATGGACACAACGACAATAATTGCAGATAAACAAGCACCTGCCAGCATAAATAAATCCGTGCGAAGCCTGCGATACACCCACATAAATAAACCTATCCATATGAACCAGACAAACAAGGGGGAGAAACTATTTTCAGATTCATCCACTATGGTATAAATCACTAGTGAAGTAATTGCCCAGCCACTTACTAAGGCAATTAACCGCTGCGGCCAACGTTCGGTAAGATTTACTATTTTCTGACTACATATTTCCCAGACGATTAAGGCTATGGTGTTGAGGCCAAACAAACTCCAGGACAGACTATTTTCTGAATCAAAAACAAGTCCGAATACGGAATGAAAAACATCAAAATACAGTACCAATGACAGATTAAGTAAGCTTAACCATACCAGCCACAGTGTAGAAAACTGTGAAATAACCACCCATGGTGTAATTAACAGCGCCCAATAAAAGAATAACTGCCAGCTATCCGCCCCGGTTTGATAGGTTTGACCAAAAAATGCCATCAACGCACCCACTAACAAGCTGGCAACAAGTAGTGCCAAACGACCAATCAGGATGGTGTGTGCAAAACGCCAATAACAAAAAACGGATATAATGATGCTGGCTTGCAATAAAGTAAATTTACTGAGGCGGCTCATATCTGCCCAGTTGTAGGCAATAAAAAAGATAACTGCAAAGGCGATGGCACAGCCGCCAAAACACAGTAATAACCTTTCAAAAATAGTTAACCAGCCTTGTTTGTCTGGTTTTAATCCTAATAATGACAACGCAGCCGACATTTTCTCACTAGGAATCACCCCTGCTTCAAATAATGCAAGAACAGCTGATTGTTTTTGGATAGTCAATTTTTCTTCCTTGGTTAATACGGTTCACTACTGATGTTCTCGAAACTTAGCGATGTCGTCTGTTCGGCTGATATATCAATAATCATTTTTCATCAGAAAATATGCTAAGTTATTGTCAATGCGGTACTTATGACAAGCATGTAATCTTCAACTTCAAATATATAATACTGGTCAGGAACAACCAATGTCTGGTCAATCAAATGCCCAACTGAACCATTAACTCATTCTACAATTTTCATTAGTCTCATTGGTTGCTGTTGCAGCAGGCACATTACTCAGCCCCTTATTCATCAGCCTGCCATCCTACTTTACTGTTATTGGTAGCATCAATACGCTACTGGTGTTTCTGGTGTATTTGTTTATACGTAGCAACCGTTATCCAGCCTATGAACTGGCTGCACTTTTTTTCATTGCCCTAATCAGTATTATTCCTCTAATTGCCGTATCAGGTGGCGTTAATAGTCAGTTCGCTTATTTACTCCCCTTATATCCAATCATGGCAACACTATTTGGAAGCAAAACACAGTCAATCATTATCGGTATCAGTTTATTTATTGCCATTATTGCTTGTACTGCTTTTGGTCAATTTTTTACTGATATTACTGGTGAAGTTTATAACCATAAAAAATCGGTATCACGAGGTTTTTGGTTAGCCATAACTATTCTTGTCAGTATGTATTTCGGCTTATTTTTTCAAAACCGCTATCGTGAGCTTACAGAGAAGCTCGAACAACTGGCACTTCATGATCCTTTAACCGAGCTTCTTAATCGCCGTGGATTTAATCTCCAACTGGAAGCGAATATTGCAATAGCTAAACGTCAGCAATCCATTATGACGCTACTGCTGATTGATATTGATTATTTCAAGAAGGTAAACGATGTATCCGGCCATGACATTGGTGATATTTGTTTAAAACACGTTGCTCGTTGTCTAAAACAAAACATTCGGCAGACGGATATTTTGGCACGCTTTGGTGGCGAAGAATTCATATTACTATTACCGGAAACAACAGAAGTCGCCGCATTACCTCTGGCAGAAAAGCTTAAACAGTCCATCTCTGAACTTGTGATACCTAGTCTTAATTCACCTCTGACCGTCACCATCGGTATGGCTTCTACAGCGATACCGCATACACATATCGATGGCATTATCAAAGCTGCAGATAAAGCCCTTTATCGAGGAAAAGCAAACGGCCGTAACCGAGTAGAAATCACCTCTGCAATTCCCAGCTAATTCAGAGTGTTAAATAAATTAATCTACTCCAACTGCTCTTCCAGTTTTTAACCTGACAACATCAGCCAAAACTGAGGTCTGGCTTTTGTATTGTGATATAGCTAATACCGTTTATTTTATTTCTACATGATGGCCATAAGAAAACCTCCTGAAAAACAGAATATGACTTACCACTTTCAAACCTTTGTGGCATGATAGCGACCAGAACAGTAGATGTTCCTCGCCTATTTTTATATTCCCTTTTTTATCTATCGCAAGTGATCGCAGCATAGCTACATCTTGCATTTGAGAGGTTATTAAATGAATGTGTCACAACCGAATATTATTGTTTCAGAGCTGGACTTAAGCCGCTTAGAACATATTCTGGATACTTTACCGTCCAGTGAAGCTGAACGAACTATGTATCTTGAAGCCGAACTTGAACGTGCGGATATCGTTGAACCAAGCGCCATTCCGCCCAATGTGGTTACCATGAATTCAACAGTCAGGTTCTCAGTTTCATCATCAAATCAAACCTTTTGTCTGACCTTGGTTTATCCAAAAGACATGACAACAGATGGCAAAACCATCTCTATTCTGGCACCTGCCGGAAGTGCCATGCTGGGTTTAGTTGAAGGTGATGAAATTGATTGGCCTGGCCGTGACGGTAAAGCTATTCGGGTGCATGTTGATGAAATTCTGTATCAACCAGAACGTGCTGGCGAATATCATCGCTAAAAAGAAAAAGGCTCAGGATAGTTTTATCCTGAGCCAGTCCATTAAATCAATAGCTTAATTTATCTATAATCCGATCAGATATTTGCCTGCTTGAAGGTAAAAAACTATGCATAACAGGGAGCTGAATCTGCTCGGTCATCCAGTCAGCACTAACCTCAGATATTGATACAACCCCATCATTCAACTCATCTTTAAACGGGCTTTTCGACCCATTTATGCCTTTCACGCCAATAATACTGGTCGTTGTACAAATACTTGCAGGAATCTGCTGCATCCGTTGGCTCGAAGCCAATAAAGCGCCGCAATCTTTCGTCAATATACGGAAAAGCCAATATTGTCGAAAAAATACCGCTAAACGGGATGCATTGACTGGTGACCCCAGCAAGAATAAATGCTCAGGCAAAGAGACTGAGTTATTCAGATTTGCCAATGCGGCCCGAATTAGAACGCCACCCAATGAGTGACCGATCAGGACATACTCACCCTGACGGGCTATTTCTCTGATGCGTTTTTCCAATCTAAACTGAATCAGGTCAAACGATTGTGAGGACACGAAATAGCTAAATGTCGATGTTTTAATGCCCTGTTTTCTAAGCCGTCTAAGCATAGGCCAGGCTGACAGAGGAGATCGGCCCATACCATGTACAAATAACACCTGCTTCATGACAGAGCCGATTTAAAACAACAAATCACATATCTAATGACAGTGGTAAGGACTTTCACCATCTAATTCCTTGCCTGTATCCAGGTCGATAATTCTTAACGTTGCCTCTGGATAGGTATGGCATACAGAGTTACGTAGAGTATAAATTCCGGAACCACTGGCAGTAAGAATTACATTTTCATTAAGCTGATTACCTTCTGCATCAAAGGCAAATGCCTGATAGTTACCTGATAAGGTCATGCAGGCTGGTAACAAAATGACAGCCATTACTAAAATTATATTTGGGGCTGATCCAGATAACTAGCCCATATTCGCTTTAACCCATTGAGTTAATTGTTTTAATTGACTCTTTGGGTCACTGTTATTAAATCGCCACTCACACTCTTTCAAAAACAAGTGAAAATGCTCCTTTGGAATACCGTTAAATCGCCGTAAGTGGCGCTTAGCTTGATTCCAAAAATTCTCAATACCATTGATATGATTTTGCTTATCGGCAAAAAGCTTACTATGGTTAATACGATAGTGTTTAAATTCGCTTACATCTAACGCATTATAACTGCGCCAAGTATCGGTATAGACAATACTGTCAGGTTTCACCGTCTGTCTAATAATGGGTATC
>NZ_FOSH01000023.1 GCF_900114205.1 Methylophaga sulfidovorans | reverse complement strand
AATAGAAGAAGGTTTTAGAGATATGAAAAGCCACCGATTTGGACAGGGATTTGAATACAATAAAACGACACATAAAGAGAGATTATCTGTGTTAATCCTGCTGACAACGATTGCCCACTGGATACTGATGGTGATTGGATTAGCTGCCCGGCAAACACAGCATCATCGTCAATATCAAGCTAATAGTTTGAAAACGGATTCGGTTTTATCATTACCTTTTATTGGTTTTAGAGTCATTGCTGATAAATATGCGAAATTGAAGATAAGAGAATTTATGAAGTCTGTCAGGGCACTTCATTTATCAAGTGCTTACTTGTTTGAAACGCTATAATTTTTGTGGGGATCGTACAGGGTCAGAGCATTTGATTTCCTGTTCTTATCGAGATCCATGTTCGTAACTTTAGACTACTTCTATATCATTTACAGTGCCGGGTAAGGTGACATGTCAGGTCTCATGATTCTAATGTTATTGTTCGCTTATCTTAATTTAAATCGTTATTCTTAACCTATATATGAACGTCACTGAATTTTCAAAACGCGTCGGGTTAAATCCTCATACGGTGAGATACTACGACAAAATGGGGTTGTTAGACGATATACATCGGCTAGCTAATGGTCACCGATCATTCTCTGAGAAAGATGTGGTATGGATTGAATTTGTACAACGATTAAAAGACACCGGTATGTCTCTTGAAAAAATACTTGAGTATGCATCGCTAAGGAAAAAAGGTAGCCAGACTCTGGCTCAGCGGAAAGAGTTACTTGCAGAGCACTCAAGTAATTTAAAGCAGAAAATTTCCATCGAAAAGCAACATCTTAAAAAACTCAATGAAAAAATCGACCTTTATCAGTCGGCACTGGATGGAAAAATATCACTTGACTGAGAGTTAACTCTAAAGTTTAGCCTAGTTATCAAAGTGAAACAGCTGCTAGTAAACAGAGGCGAACCAGGCAAAATCAAGCTGATAAAAGCAAAAGAGAATTTCTTCAATCCTCCCTGATTTTGTCAGCAAATTCTTTTGGATATTTAGTATTAGATGGCTGTTCCTCTTTATCTTATTTAACTATAGCTAAGGGGCGAACTATGAACATTGAAGGTAACGAACGGTTTATTAGAGGGTGGGAAAAGCTCAAAGAAATTGATGGGGAAGCTGGTGAAAAAGTGATTCAGTCACTTAAGAATATAGCCCCCGATTTAGGTCGTTATACGATTGAGTTTGCGTTTGGTGATATCTATAGTCGGCAAGGCTTGGATTTAAAATCACGGGAAATCGCAACTGTCGCCGCTCTTTCTGCTATGGGTAATGCAGAACCCCAACTTAGAGTCCATATTAATGCTGCGTTGAACGTTGGATGCACGCCAGAGGAAATCGTGGAAATTATCATTCACATATCTGTTTACGCCGGTTTTCCAGCTGCTTTGAATGCAGCTTCTGCAGCTAAAATAGTGTTTATGGAACGAGGCATAATAGCTAATACATAACAAAGCTTTGCAATGCGTAGGCCGTTATTATGTTTTGTAGATTAATAAAACTACTAATGGAGTAGCGCTTGTTAATCGTGATAGGAGTCGGAGAAAGGTCGAGAGCAAGATAAAAATCAAACACTCTATTCTTATTGATTTGAGATGCAACCATGTGGGCCTTTAGATATAGACCCACATGTAATATCGCAGCGCGTAAGAGTTAAATGGCTAACTAAACGTGAAGACGAATGTGCAAAAGGGCTTTACAGCTTTCCATTGAGATATTGGATCTCGCCATAGCCAAAGCTCCAGTCCACATCGGTATTTGTCATGAAAGAGATCAATAAATCTTTTGGATCTAAGCCACATTGCGTATGCAGTTTGTCGGCCATTAATTCACAAAATTTCTTTTTCATCACGGTCGTGCGTGGACTCGTGAAAACTTGCACGGCAATAGCTCGTTCTGTTCGCTCGAATCCCAGACCAGTATCTTGCAAAATCATGCGGCCTGGCTTATGTTCGGTCACAATTTGATATCTATCTCTTTCGGGTACTTTAAAAGCGCTTATTACACATTCCTGCACTGTATCCATTAACACTTTAAGTTCTTCCTCGTTGCGACCTTCAGTCACATCTATACGTACTAAGGGCATTTTTTATCCTTATATTATTTAGGTGAGAATAACCAATAGGGTCAATATTAGCTTTGAACATCATATTTACTGATCGCTTGTCATTGGTGCTTTTTTATCTATCTTTTAAGTATTACCATGTTTGCTGACGTAAAGTCTGTAGCAAATATTTATCTTAAATTTGGTAACACGTTAAATCTGACAGCTTAAGTGATATTTAGTTCAGTAGCATTAAGAAGATTTATCGCATGCTATTGGATAGATTTTCTTCAATAGCAAAAAGTATTTCGTAGGTTAAATGTAAGCAACTTTGGATATTAAAAGTTAAAGACGATAAAAACACATATGGTTTAGGCTTTAAATCGTTATAAATCACATTTAATACGCTTTCTAGTACCAAGGTACAATTGTTTGATGGCGTAAATCGTTATACTCTGGCATCAAGTTAAATTAATTTAACCCTCAACAAAGCCAACCTTGGTGTGAATCAGGTACGGAAAGCTTCAGGTCTTTAATCATATAAAGATAGCTGGGTTACATAACTAAAAGGTTTATTGAATGAAATTATTGGGCAAAAAAGTATTAATCACACTTGGATTTTTGATCATGGCGCCGTTGACTGCGAATGCAGCAACCGTTCATCTTGATGCAAAAACAAACACATCTAGTAATGCTGTTGAGTTGAACCTGACAGCAGGCACTTATTCAATTAGCCCATTTAAAGATAATACTTACACAGCGTGGAATGCCTGGGGTAAAGTCCAAGGCTGTAGTAGTGATGGTACTGGCTGTTCTAAAGGCTGGATCAACAACTACTCATTCACTACGCCAGCTGGCACTACTAATATCATCACTAGTAATACTGATAGATATGAAACTGCAGATTTGGCACTATTGAATGCTGTTGGTGCAACCTTTACTTTATTAACTGATGCCACAGTTAAGTTCTTCATTAATGATAGTCAATATGGAGATAATATTGGCGGTATGTCATTAAACGTATCAGCAGTGCCTGTTCCTGCTGCAGCGTTCTTATTTGCTCCTGCATTATTAGGTTTCATGGGTTTACGTCGTAGAGTTCAAAAAACAGTCGCTTAATTCCCAGACTGTTAAACCGATTAAAGCCGTAATGATTAAGTTCATTACGGCTTTTTTATTGCCTGATTAAAAGATATGGCAAGATGATGTGTTAAATGAGCCATTTACTTTATCGCCGAGACAATAGTATTCACGGCGGTTGAGTAGAGATGAACGTCACTCACCCATAGAGTTAATTATATGAACATGGATCAAGCTGATGCCGACTCAGGCTATGCAGAAGAAACATTGACCTTTCAGCAAACGAGCGAATTGCCAGGAAAGGTATTACTTGAGTTTGGCGCGCCCTGGTGTGGACATTGTCAGGCAGCAAGTGCAGCCATAAACGAAGTGGTCAATGAGCATAGTGAGCTGAGTCATATCAAAATCTATGACGGCAAGGGCAAGCGACTGGGACGTGCATTCAAGGTCAAGCTCTGGCCGACGTTAATACTCATCCACAATGGGAAAGAAGTGGATCGTCTGGTGCGGCCATTACGTGCTGATGACGTTCGTCAATTAATGTTAAAGCCTAATAAACGCAGCAGTTGAATGTTTGATCATGTATGAGCAAATGATCCAGAGGTTCAAGCTATTTAATGATAGGTAGTTTGTGATTATCTCACTTGAACTTCATTCACTAAATTTTTGAGATAAATATACTTTGATGAGTGGTGAAGAGGAATAAGAAATCTACTTCATGTGAATGAAGATAAGACGCATTTTTGTTTTAGTCTATTTTTTAAATAAGATTCGCGGCATATCCCATAGCACATGGCAAATGCCTTATTTTTTATTGTAAAAGACTGTTTAAAGTACGGAATTCGCTTAATTCAGGACTTTTACATGGACCGTCAAAACTTTCTTTTTAAAACATTAACTAGTTTGCTGGCGTTAGCTGGTCTTGTTCCGTTTTCCGTTCACGCTGAACATGGGGCATTGCAACTTGAGAATGTTAAGGTGACGGCAGATGCCGTTGCTCCGGGAAATATTGGAATTGAAACTGACAAACAGGAAATCCGTCAGACACCTGGAGGGGTTAGCATAATTGACATGGATCAGCTAACCGAAGGTCAGGTTGACAATCTTCAAGATGCTTTTCGTTTTGTGCCGGGTGTTTGGGCGGTGAGCCCCACTGGTAGTGACAGTATTTTTCTCTCCAGTCGTGGTTCGAATCTGGATGCGACAGACTACGATACAAACGGGGTGAAATTACTCCAAGATGGGCTCTCAGTTTCTGGGGCGGATGGCAATAATCATAACCGCTTTATTGATCCTTTGAGTGCTAAATATGCGGTATTCGCCCGCGGTGCCAATGCAATGAAATATGGCGCCAGCACGCTTGGTGGCGCGGTCAATTTCATTAGCCAGACGGCTTATGATGTTTCCCCACTCACATTATCCTTTTCCGGCGGCAGCCATGGTGAGCGATTAACTCGAATGACTGCGGCACAAGTCTTTAATGACACAGCAGATGCCTTAGTCACAATTGAAAATACAGAATCGGACGGTTTTCGTGATCATTCCAGACACACTCGCACCGGTCTTTATGCCAATGGTGGTTTACGACTCAGTGATGATGTTTCTACCCGTTTTTATTTTACTAAACTGGACAGTGATGAAGAATTGGCCGGTGGCTTAACTCGTGCCCAAGTGCATGAGGACAGGTTTCAAGCGGGTTCGTCAAATAGAAGAGATGTAGGGCATTTCCAATTAGACGTCGATACCTGGCGTATTGCTAATAAAACCATCTGGGAGATTGATAATAATCGCAGCCTCGAGTTTGGTGTCTCGTATGAAGAACAGGAGTTACGCCACCCTATTGTAGTTTTCGGTCCACCGAGTTTAGGGAATGGGTTATTGATAAATAATCGCCAACGCAACCTCTCAACCATGATGCGTTATCATCATAAAGTGGGTAATCATGATTGGCTGGCGGGAGTGAATTATGGTGTGACCTGGGTGGATGGAGGTAACTATAATCATCTTTCCGGTTCCAAGAGAGACAAATGGCAAACCAATGATAATGATGCGAATACTTTAGAACTGGTTTTGTTAGACCGTTGGAATTTTGCTCAAGATTGGACTTTGGTTGCCGGTGCGCAGACCGTCAGAGCTAGCCGGGAGGTGCGTTCAACGACGTTGGCCTCTTCTGCAGTCAGGCAGGTGGAAGATGACTACCACCATATCAACCCTCGGGTTGGTCTGATTTATCAGCTAAATCAGGAGATTTCGCTTTATACCAATCTGAGTAGTCTTTACGAACCACCCACTACTTACCAACTGGATGATGGCACCAGTACTGATGCGTTGAAAGCGATGCAAGGTGAGGTGTTTGAAGTGGGGTCTCGTGGTCACCAACCACTTACAGAAAAAAGTGAGTGGGGATGGGATGTCTCTGCCTACTATGCTCAGTTGGATAATGAAATCTTGTCGGTTGAAGATCCATCTCAACCTGGTCAATTCTTTACCAGTAATGCCGATAAGACTATTCATGCCGGTATTGAAGCTTTGCTGAGTGCCGATATTGCATTAACTGATGATCGACATCATCGTCTGACACCGCTAGTTAGTATGACGTGGAATCACTTTCGCTTTGATGACGATGATGCCCTAGGTGATAACACCCTACCGGCAGCGCCAAAGTTCGCCATGCATGGTGAAATGCTCTACCGCCACAAAAATGGCTTTTACTTTGGGCCAACAATGGATTATGTCGGTGAGCGTTATGCCGATTTCGCCAATACTTACAAAATTGATTCTTACACCTTGTTTGGTCTCAAAAGTGGTTGGTCTAACGAGAAATTCAAAGTTTTTGCTGAGGTACGAAACCTGTTTGAGAGAGATTATATCGCCAGCCACAGTGTGAGAGCTGTGGCATCAGAATCCGATGCCATACTTAATCCAGGTGCGCCATTATCGGCCTATGCTGGAATCGAGTATCGTTATTAGTCATAAGGTTACGTAATGAATCGTTCACAGTGGATCAGCAAAAGTCGTGGCCTTCATCGGTTTATCGGGTGGGCCGCGGCAGGGGCGCTATTCTTATTTATCTGCTCTGGTCTGATGCACATTTTAATGGTTTGGACCGGGCCACAAGCGGCGAAGTTTTTTGGTCCGCAAAGTACCATTGAAATAGACGAACTGGGCAGGGTGCCAGCCATCCTGTCCACTCAACATCTATCTCAAGCTCAATTGATTCAGGTTGTGCCAACAGCGCAGGGTAATGCACTGCAAGTTACTGAATCATCCAAATCACGGCGCTATTTCAGTCTGCAAACAGGTAAGGAGTGGCCAAATTGTGATGAGCAACAGGCACGCTGGTTAGCACGCTATTTCACTGGGCTAGAACAGGTGCCTATCCAGTCTGTCACACTGCAGGAAAACTTTGATAATCAGTACCCTTGGGTAAACCGACTGCTACCGGTATACCGGATTACCTTTGAAACCCCCGACCAGCGTACGGCCTATATTTATACTGAATTTGCTGCCCTGGCAGGACTGACCAATAACTGGAAAAACACGGTTCAAGGTTTATTCCAGACCTTTCATACCTGGCAATGGCTGGAAGAGATTGCAGAGCCAGTACGATTGGCGTTGATGCTGACCTTGCTGGGTGCGCTAGGTGTAATGATTCTCAGCGGCTTTTCCTTTCGATTTGCCCTGCCATCAAGACGGATTCCTCAAACTGGTCGTCGTTGGCATCGTCGTTTGTCATTATGGGTGATGATCCCTTTAGTGGCATTTTTGATTAGTGGTATCTGGCATTTACTAACATACAGTGGTAATGAGCGACAGCAAGCTCTGCAACTGCCAGATGTGATCAGCTTGCCGAAAATGGGTGAGGTAGCGAGAGCAGAGTGGTTACAGGATTATCAGCAACAACCTGTTCAGGCGATTACCTTACTACAAGGTCCGGATAATCAACTTTTATATCGTATTGCGTTACCTGAGGGCAGTATGGAGCAGCATGTCGGCCATCATCAGCGTTTTGATGGACAATCTACCGAGCAACCAGCTCGTTATTATGATGTTGTTTCAGCTCAACCCGTCTCACTCACAGACTCTGAAATTGCACGATTCTGGGCTAAACGTTATAGCGGGCTGAACGACTCGGATATCGACACTATTCAGCGGATAAGTCATTTCAGCCCCGAATATGATTTCCGCAATAAGCGTTTGCCAGTCTGGCAGGTGAATTTTAATGATGACAGTAAAACCAGCCTGTTCATCGACGCCGCCAGTGGTTTGTTAGTGGATCGCTCAGATGCCAATCAGGGTCTTGAGGGGAATATCTTTTCTACTCTGCATAAGTGGGCACAACTTGGCCATTTATGGGGACAAGGTCCTCGTGATGCCTTGATGTTATGTGTCGTGCTGATCATTCTGGGATTTGCAATTGTGGGGATTCGAATGCTGCGGCGACGTTCGAATAGTCCTTAAGCTTCTTTACCAAAACAGGAAATAATATGCTTACTTTAATACGCACTGTGCTTATAGCTAGCACTCTAACATTTTGTTTATCTTTTACTAGTCAAGCAAACGATGAGAGCAGTGCTATTGAGAAGGTATTGATGGAGACATGGAACAAACCTGACACCCCACTCATAGTCAGTCCAATTGTGATCGTCGATACCTGGGCTATTGCGAGTTGGAATCAAGGAGAAAAAGGGGGTAGAGCGTTACTAAATCAGGATGATAAATGTAACTGGATAGTCTACGTTTGTGGCGGAGACACAATAAAAGACATCGACACGCTCATGAATACGGGGATGACAGCTAATCAGGCAAAAATGATTAGCCATAAAATTAATAGCGCGGAAAGTAAAATCCCAAAAGAGCGACGGGCATTATTTTCCACGTTTGATGGTGTATTGATGATGGATAATAAGCAGAAGCATATTCACCATCACTAAAACAGCTGGGCGAATTGCCGGGTGATGTTTTACTCTCTGGTGTGAGCATGCGTGCTGATGAGATTGGTTAATTAATGTCGAAAATAAACTGAGCCACTTTATATGGTCTACACCATTGTTAGCTTCTTATATAAATAACGACATAGAGACCATTACATTGTGGATGTTTTTTCTACTTTATCGTCTCGCATTAACCCTTCGTTCAACCACTCAAGCCCACCTGCAGTAACAATCGTTTTACCAGACATCAGCTCGTCAAGATTTTTAATATGCTTCTGATAAACAGCCATTTCCGTTTTTGGTATGGATTTTAGCATCGGTATTTTGGCTGTAATGGGATTAACCGGTTTGTCATTGATGTGCAGCTCATAGTGTAAGTGTGGGCCAGTACTTCTACCGGTATTCCCTGACAGGGCGATAACTTGCCCACGCGATACTTTTTGTCCTTTATGCACAAGTATTTTGCTCAGGTGTAAGTAGCGAGTCGAAAAAGCCCCGAACTCTTTAATTACAACGTATTTCCCCGCATATCGATGAGTTGCGACACGTAAAACCTGACCATCGCCAGTCGAGATAACAGGAGTACCAATGGGAGTAGCAAAATCAACCCCGTTATGTGGAGAGATTCTTTTAGTAACAGGATTCAAACGGCGAGGATTAAACGATGAACTGATTCTGAACCGTTGTTTTGTGGGGTAGCGAAGTAAAGCTGGGGTAAGGTTGTCACCTTTTTTATCGTAATAAATGCCATCGGTATGTAGATAGGCACTTAAATCCACTTTCTTGCCATTAAAGCGTATAGCAACAACGGTATTATTACCGATAGGGATGTCTTCTATAGTTTCTCTTTCCATGACCACCTGGAATTCATCACCTGCACGAAGATCACGGCGGAAATTAAGTTTGCTTTGAAGTAACTTTCTCACTGTCATAATGGTTTTATCAGTCAGTCCGGCATCGACAGCAGAAAGGTAAAAGCTGCCTTGGATAGTGCCTTTTAATACTTCTGTTTGCCATGACGTTGGTGTTAATTTTTCATCATGAATAAAGTTATTGCCATCACTTCTCTCATAAATGACCGTCTTTTTAGGATCAATCACGAGCGATAATTTGGTCAGGTTCTGCTCTTTGTCTAAAGTAAAAATAAGTTGCTGATCGGGATGTAAGACATCGGCATCGAGATAAGCCTCATCAGCTTCGAGTATGTTGTAAAGCGTATTGATGGGGATATCTAAATGATTAAAGATGATTTCCAGACTATCACCATCTTTTACCGTATAACGGATATCGTGTGATTGAGGCTCGATTGGCTCGGCAGGGACTGCTGGCAGGGTTGTATCGTCAGCCTGACTGTTCTCAGTGTGACTTGTTTCATCATCAGTAATGATGTCACCAGCGTTATTTTTATTCGCTGCTATTTCGGTTTCGTTGGTTTTGTCATCTGGGCTATCTATTAAGAAATAACCGAGCACAGCAATGAATAAAATGATGAGTCCCACATAAGTTAAACGTTTGGCATATTGGCTTGGAGGAACTGGCTTCATAGTATGTATTCAGAATCTAAAAAATTAGGCAGGAATATATCATATATATTGTTTAATATGATATATCATATCAATAAGTGTTTGTGTTACTTGATATTTTTCGAACTAATCACTCAAGTTAAAACTGAAAACCAATAGACAGTCGTTTATCTGATTTGTTCACGACTGTACAAAAAAATCTGGGTGAATTAATGAGTAGTTTGTAAGGGTAGTTTCTAAACCTTGTAACTGTGTAACGGGCAGATATAGATCTATGATGTGAGAGAAGTTGTGGCGTATTTTCAATATGAACTTATAGTGTTACACAGCAGCGTGGTTAGATGCTTAATGGTGATTATGAAAGATTGTTTCATATCACATTAAGATTGGCACCATGCTCATGTCATTGTTTTCTACCCCGATCTTTAATCAATTTATCGATTTTGGAATATGGAATTTACATATTGTATTGCTTTATTAAAGATATGATATATCATTCATTTATTTTTAAGCTGAATCCATATAATTATGAAAATCTCGCTTTCCCCAACATTACCTCTCGTTATCCCTGCTGTCTTTGCAATCAATAGCCTTCCGGTGATGGCCGATCCTTCCCGACTTGAAACCGTTGTCGTTACTGCAAGTACACGTGAGGATGATTTAAGAACAGCGCCTGCAAGTATTTCTGTGATTGATAAACATGAGCTGGAATTACGTGATGCTGATGATCTTACCGATGCCTTATCGTCGGAACCCGGTATTCAAATTACGTCTATGGGTCAAACTCGCCGTGGTATCAGTATTCGGGGTATGCCTGAGGAACATACTTTGTTTCTACTTGATGGTCAGCGTATCAGTTCCAGTAATGGTGTTATTGCTCACTCAGACTTTGAGTTGAGCTGGTTACCAAACAGTGCCATCGAGCGTATTGAAGTGGTGCGTGGCCCGATGTCGTCTTTGTATGGATCAGATGCATTAGGCGGTGTTATTAACGTCATTACCAAGGTGCCTAATGATGAATTTTCAGGCCAACTCTCCACTAGTTGGCGTGGTATTGAGGGTGAAGGCAGTGATGGCCGTACTCAAAAAACCAATGTGTATATGGGAGGCCCGATTTTAGAGGATAAACTGGCGTTCACCTTTGCCGGCCAGAAATACGACCGCAATGAGTTACCTCTAAAAGAAGATAATTTTCAATCTGAATTTGAAGGCAATGATGCCTGGTCTGGGCGTGGAAGTCTGATCTGGACGCCAGTAGAAGGTCAGCGTTTTGATTTCAGTTATAGCCGTAGTCAGGATGAGCGCCATCGTAATGTGGCTGCCCGCACAGACTATTATTTCTCTGATGATGATATTGATCGCCGTCATTATTCACTGGCTTATAAAGGGCTGTGGGATTGGGGACATAGTGAACTCAAGTTGTATCAATCTTCAATAGAGCGCGTGAACACGCGTTCAAGTAACTCTGAGGCAACCCGCCCACAAGAGGTCAAAGATAAAGTCGTTGAGGGGCATATCGGCTTACCTGTAGGTGAAGGACACTTTGTCACCGTTGGTGGGCAGTTACGTCGTGAAACCTTATATGATGATGTGGCTGGTGGCAGCAGCGGTGAAGTTTCTGCCAATCATCGTTCTGTATTTGTTCAGGACGAAATCGCTATTCTTGATAACCTGCAACTGGTGGCCGGTGTTCGGGTAGATAACCATGAAGACTTTGGTAGTGAGAGCAGCCCCCGATTGTATGCCGTCTATGAAGCCACACCAAACCTGGTAGTGAAAGGGGGCTATGGTGAAGGTTTCCGTGCACCGACACTAACAGAATTATCACCTGACTTTGCTGTATTAGCGGCTGGTGGTCGTTTCTGGGTCTACGGTAACCCGGATTTAGAACCAGAACGATCTAAAACCTTTGAAGTAGGCTTTGATTACAGCCGAGATATCTGGTCGGTTTCTGCCAATGTGTTCTACAATGATCTGGAAAACTTAGTTCAAACGGAATGCCAGAGCTCATGCGGACTCCGTGGGCGTGAAATTCGTTTATATGAAAATGTCGATGAAGCGCGTATTAAAGGTGTTGAACTTGGCATGACGCTTCAGTTTACTGACAGCGTTGATCTGAGCGCTAATTATACTTATCTGGATACTGAAGACCTTAGTACAGGTGATGAGCTTGAATATCGGGCCAAACATTCCGGCAATATCTTATTAAGCTGGCACTTCAAGCCAGAGTCCACAATAAGATGGCGTTCTGAATTTATCGGTCAGCAATATGCCGGTGATGGTGAAGATACCCCAGCCTATGATTTACACAATATCGACCTAGTCTATGCCGTGTCGAAACAAGTATCGGTTAACGCCGGTATTGAAAATCTTTTCGACGAGCGCTTACAGGAAAAATCTGATCTGTTCACCTTAACTGAGCCGGGTCGTGCATTTCGAGTCGGCCTGACCATCGGATTTTAATCACAATGATTTATCGTTTGTCCCTGCTGGTTCTTTTGCTGCTGTCTTTGGTTTGTTTAAAGGCAGTGGCAGAGGAGCCACTTTTTCGCGTCAGTGTGATGACCAATGACTTTGTGTTGCCCTCAAAACTGGAAAAGCTGCGTGGCTGGGCAGCAGAGCAACAGATTGAACTTAAGGGTTTTTATGTAGAAAACCTGAATACTGACTCTGAATGGCTTAATGCCGACTTATTATTGATTGATACACCACGAGGTAATGATCGCGCCAAGGTGATGGCGGCAATAAAAGAGAAGTTGGCAAGCACCTCGATTCCATGGCTGGCAATAGGTGGTGGGCCACCGGTATCACAACATCTGAGTAAACCCATTATGGGCCAGGTGATGGCTTATTACAGTGCGGGCGGTGAAAGCAATTTTAGACATTTATTTCAATATCTAAATGCCTGGCATCTGAAACAACCATTGGATGATATTCCCAAACCGCAACCCATGCCTGAGTCAGGTATTTATCACCCTGATGCTGGAAAAATGTTCAATAACTGGGCCGATTATATCGCCTGGGGTAAATCACGCTGGCCGTCTGATGCGCCGGTATTAGCGATTGCCATGTCGTCCACCTTTATTTCAAACAGCCAGACCATGTTCTATGACCAATTGATCCGACAGGTAGAACAGGCTGGTGGCATACCGCTGGTGTTCTGGTTTGATCGCCATCAGGCCTCAGGGCTGGAAGATATGATTGCTCAGGCTGAGCCGGTGATGTTGGTCAATACCACACATATGGTATCGGGTGAGCTACGTAAGAAAGAGTTTCAACGGCTGGATATACCTGTGGTGATTGGATTAACGTCCAGAGAGCATGATATCGAATCATGGCGGGAGGCGACGCAAGGAATCAATGCCGGCATGTCGGCGGCGATGGTATCTATTCCGGAAAGTCTGGGCATGAGTGACCCATTGGTTCTGGCTGCATTAGAAAATGGTGAGCCTGTAGCCATACCAGAACAACTTGATTTATTAGTCGGTCGTTTTATGGCACAAGCCAAACTCAAACAATTACCGCGTGAACAAATTCGGCTGGCATTAATGTTCTGGAATACGCCTGCTGGAGAAAAGAATCTTTCAGCATCAAACCTGAATATTCCTCGAAGTATTGAACAGATAAGCCAGGGCTTGATTGCTGAAGGCTATGACATAGACAGTATGACCGAGCCGCAGATTATTTCATCCGCCCATCTCATGCTGTCTGCTTATTATCATCCACAAAAACTACTGGAACTGTTGGAGAATGGTCAGGCCATGACGCTGCCTGTCGCCGAATACAAAGATTGGCTGAACACCTTACCTGACAACAGGCAGCAAGAGTTACTGAGCACCTGGGGACTGCCTGAGGATAATTGGGCCGTGCGTGATATCGATGGTCAGCCGATGTTTGTGATACCCGCGATACAAAACCAGCACTTACTTTGGCTGCCTCAGCCACCACGTGCTGATAAGCTAGGGGAAAGCACGCATGATCTCAAACAAGCACCGGGACATCTGTATTTAGCGACTTATCTTCTGCTACGTAATGCGTATCAGGCAAATGCATTAATTCACCTAGGCACCCATGGCACACAGGAATGGACGCCAGGTAAAGATCGCGGTTTGTGGGCTTATGATTATCCCAATCTGGCCGTCGGCAATATGCCGGTTTTTTACCCTTATATCCAAGACAATATTGGTGAGGCGATACAAGCAAAACGTCGTGGTCGAGCTATTACCATAAGTCATCAGACGCCACCGTATTCACCCTCTGGACTGTATGATGAATTATTAACGATTCATGATTTGATGCATCAGTATATGCAGCTCGACGAGGGTGGGGTTAAAGACCAGACTAAAAGCCAGATTATCGAGCAGGCCATTGCTTTTGATTTACATAAAGATCTAGCTTGGGATGAACAACAACTCAAACAGAACTTTGATGTATTTTTTAACGAGCTACACGATCACTTACATCAGTTAGCTCAGGCGACTACACCCGTCGGTTTACATACCTTTGGTCAAGCCGCTGAGCAGCCGTTTCGCATTGCCACGGTGATGCAGCAGTTGGGGTCACCTTTCTATGAGCGTCTGGATGTTGAGAGTAAAGAACTGTTTGCCAAGTCTTTTGATACATTAACCGAACAAAAACCGTATACATTTCTTGCCTCATTTATTGAGCAACCTGCCTTGCTTGACACCATCAAGGATGAACCGTTGAAAGACATGGTAAAGCAAGCAATTTCACATGAAAAAGCTTTGGCTGAAGATGGTGAAATAGAAGCATTGATACATGCTTTACAAGGTGGTTTTATTACGGCGGGTTTAGGCGGCGACCCAGTTCGACAACCTGACACAACAAGTGGTACGAATCTTTATGCTTTTGATCCAGAAAAGCTGCCATCAAAAGCGGCTTATGAGGCCTCAGAAGCGGTGTATCAGTCCTTGATTGATGATTACCAACAACAAAACGGACACTATCCCGATAAGTTGGCTTTCACGTTGTGGTCATCGGAAGCTATCCGTACTTATGGTTTGATGGAAGGACAGATCCTTCGGGCCCTGGGTGTGAGACCGGTGTGGAATGCCGGTGGCAAAGTGATTCGGTTTGAGATCATCCCTGATGAACAACTGAGTCAGCCGAGAGTAGATGTGGTGTTACAAGTCACCAGTGTCTATCGCGATCAGTTTGATGGGCTGATGAGAAAGCTGGCGGATGTGATTGAGCAGTTAGCCGCACAAAAGACCAGCAATAATGTGATTGCCCGTAATAGTCAGTTAATCCAACAACAATTGCTACAGCAAGGCCTATCTGAACAAGAGGCTATTCGTTATTCCCGAGCCAGGCTGTTTAGTAATCCGCCCGGTGATTATGGCAGTGGCGTCACCGATATTGCGATGGATTCCACCGCTTGGGATGACGATAAGATTTTGGCTGACACCTTTATTCAGAGCCAGTCACATATCTACACAAGCCAGGATTGGGGAACACCCGTTGATCAGCTGAATTTATTGCAATCACAGTTAACAGGCACTGATGCCGTGGTGTTGTCACGCTCATCCAATTTGCATGGTTTGTTATCGACTGATCATCCTTTTGAATATCTGGGCGGCTTGTCTGCCGTGGTCAAGCAAATTGATGGCAAAAATCCAAGTTTATATGTCAGCGACAGTCGTCAAAAACAGACCAGAATGACAGCAGCGAATCAGTTTATCAGTGATGAATTACGTACCCGTTATAAAAATCCACAATGGATTAAGGGCATGCAGAATGAAGGTTATGCCGGCACAGTTGAAATGCTGAAGATCGTCAACAATGTATTTGGCTGGCAAGTGATGGATGCCAATATGATTCGCCCAGATCAATGGCAGGCATTACATGAAACCTATGTGATGGATAAACGTGATTTAGGTCTTAATGAATGGTTTGAAGAAATGAACCCAACGGCACAGGCGCAATTAATTGAACGCATGATTGAAGCTATTCGAAAAGGCTATTGGGACGCTAGTGAGCAAACACGACAAGAGCTGGTCTCACGCTGGCAAACACTAGTCGATGAAAAGGGGGCAGATAAAGGCGCTGAAAAAACTGTTGATTATATCCAGCAAAGCTTAGTTGGCTTTGGCTTAGAGGGTATTCAGCCCGAGGCTGCCACTGGCACCACAGAAACCGTGTCTGGTCAGATTCTGGAACAACAACAGCAAAATGAAATGCCCGATTTTTATTGGCTATGGATTTTGCTGGGATTACTCAGCGTGATAAGCGCTGGTATATGTCACCGTATTTATCAATATCAACAATGGAAAATTTATGATCGCTAATTTGGACGGGCTACTTTACCAAGCCGCTAATCTGTTTTTATTGCCTGCTTTATTATTGATTATGGCAGCACTGGTTTATTGCTTATATAGCTTAGGAACCTTACTGATAGACGGCTTATATCAGCGTCGAGGTCGAGTGCAAGGCGCGCTGACATTGTTTTCCCAGCAAGCTGGGATAAATAGCGATGATTTAGAACTGTGGATCATGCAAAAACTAGAGTTACTGCGTTTGACCTCACGTGTGACTCCGCTTTTAGGACTAGTGGCGACATTGATACCGATGGGGCCTGCTTTATTGGCCTTGTCAGACAATTATACTGCAGCTGTGGGTGAAAATATGGTGGTGGCTTTTGCTGGTGTGACCCTGGCATTGATTGCAGCTAGTATCAGCTTTGTTGTGTTGAATATTCGCCGTCGGTGGCTGTTTGCAGAGCTGCGTCAAATAGAAAAGTCCTGGGATGAGGCTGAAAGATGAGGGGCCGATTTATCACAGAAGAAGATGATGACCCGATTTTATCTGTAGTCAACTTAATTGATTTATTTTTGGTTATTGCAGTAATTTTATTAATTATTGTGGTGCAAAATCCGTTGAATCCTTTTGCTGCTGAGAATGTGGTGGTGGTCGAAAATCCGGGCCAGGAAAATATGCGAATCACCATTAAAGAAGGTGAAGAGCTGACGCGTTATGAAAGCAGTGGCGAGATGGGAGAAGGCGAGGGGGTCAAAGCAGGCATAACCTATCGTTTACCTGATGGAAAAATGGTGTATGTCCCTGAGTGATGATTCGAGTCAATCAAAAGAGGATAACTGATGATTCCAAGAAGCTATGATGAGTGGTATGTGTGTATTGTTGATGAATGCAAAATAGAACTTAATCAAAATTACATCAACAAACGTTTAACTATTCTAAACAATCAAGCGCTGGAGGAAACCCGTATCTTCAGAGAAAAATACGGCGATAAACATTGGCGTGATGTGATTAGTTGGTTCAGTCGTGCCAAGCAATAGTACGCTTAAATTCTAGCTAAAAATGGGAGATATCATGAAAAAGAAAGTAATGGCACTGGCCCTGGGTTGTGTTCAGTTGTTCCCAGTTTTAGTTTTTGCTGCAGAACGTATAGAGCATGAGTCTCATGTGCATGGTCTTGTGGATATGACGGTGGTGATTGATCAGGATAAAGTGAATATCAGCCTGGATTCACCGGCGATGAATATGGTGGGGTTTGAACATAAAGCGGAATCGGAAAGCGATATAAATAAGGTGCATGAAGTGGAGGCAATCCTTAAGGCCACATCAAAACTATTCGCCATTAGAGGTGCGGATTGTGAAGGAGAGGCTGTGGTAGTGGATATTTCAGGTCTGATAGGCTCGGATGACCACGAACATCATCATGCAGATTTGGAAGCTCAGTATCAGTTTAGCTGTGACAATACCGATAATTTAACGGGTATTGACGTTTTGCTGTTGAAAGAATTTCCAGCTATTGAACGCATCAATGTTGAATGGATAAGCAATGACAAAGCAGGCGCGGCACAACTGACTCAGGATAATTCGTTTATTCCCTTAGATTAATTATCACCTTCTTTGTAGGGTTCGATGCTATTGATGTCGATAGTATAAGCCGAAGTTGCAATGTCATTTTCAGTTAGGCTGATATGGAGAGTCCCTGTCAGCCAGTAAGCTGCGTAAAGACCTACTTGAGCAAATCCTTTGTCATATTTGGCATAGATTATTTGATTAGGCGGAGGTGGGGGCGCATGAATACAGGCACCAAAAAAGGGTACTAGGAAAAACTCGGTAACCCGGTATTGGTCATCAAACTCAATGGGCACAATAAAGCCGGGTAAACGTATTTTTTGATTGTCGAAGGTTTTAACGACTTTTGTTGAAACCAGTGCTTGTTGATATTTATCATCGGCTGCCGTTTCTAAGGCACTTTGCAGTTGGCTACTTATTTGATCTTCAAAACTGCCATCTTCAATCTGATCGAGATATTCAGGTGGGTTTGATAAGGCCTCCAGGTCATCTTTAGGCATTAACTCAATCCAGTCGATGTTTCGATACTCATCGGCAATTAAAGTCTGACTGAATAAGATCATGACAAAGAAAATGAACGCGGGTATTTGTTTGGAAAAGAGCATTTGATAAAAACCCAAAGTAAATAATTATGAATGATATGCTATATCAATTAGGGTGGATTGTGGTGATTATATGACGGTTTCTGTCAAAAATTTACAATTTCAGTACAAGGCAAATGCAAAGCCCACTTTGTCTATACCCGAGTGGCAGATTCCGACAGGCGCCTCCGTTTTTATATATGGTCCTTCTGGTCATGGCAAATCCACATTACTTAATATTCTGGCGGGCATCTTGCCCTGCAAACAATCAGAAATTGAGATGGGTGGTCAGCGTTTAGATAAGATGTCAGCACGCCAGCGTGATAGATTCAGGGCGCGCCATATCGGCTATGTTTTTCAACAGTTTAATCTGATTAATTACTTGAATATTATAGATAATATCAAGCTGGCTGCTGATGTGGCTCATAAAAAAGTGAGTCGCCATGACATCACGCAATTACTGACTGCTTTGCAAATACCAGAATCAGTATGGCAGCACCCGGCAGCACAATTAAGCATCGGTCAGCAACAGCGGGTAGCCATCGCTCGGGCCTTAATCAAGCAGCCAGATTTTTTGCTGGTGGATGAGCCGACGTCATCTCTGGATAAAAACAATCGAGATGCATTTATGCAGTTATTAATGCGCCATTGTGAGGATAGGGATGTGACTCTGTTGTTTGTCAGTCATGATGAGCAGTTACAAAGGTTTTTCGAACATAGTGTTTCTCTTGAATCACTCAACCAGGTGAATTAAGTATGTTTTTCCGCTTAGCAACTCAGAGTCTTTGGCATAGAAAAGGATCGGTCATTGTCGCTTTTCTTGCTATCACCATCAGTGTGTTTATTTTGCTGGCCGTTGAGCATATACGACATCAGGTCAAACAAAACTTCAGCAGTACGATTTCAGGTGT
Source organism: Methylophaga sulfidovorans (assembly GCF_900114205.1). Classification (GTDB taxonomy): domain Bacteria; phylum Pseudomonadota; class Gammaproteobacteria; order Nitrosococcales; family Methylophagaceae; genus Methylophaga; species Methylophaga sulfidovorans. The sequence goes on along the minus strand of NZ_FOSH01000023.1, from coordinate 4,559 downwards.
AGATCTGATTGTTGGAGCAAGAACCGGTGATATTAATTTACTGCTGTATTCGGTCTTCAGAATCGGAGATGCAACCCAAAATATTGATTGGCAAAGCTATCAGAACATCAGTCAGCAAAAAGGTGTCGCATGGTCTGTTCCGATTTCGCTTGGTGATTCCCATAAGGGATATCGGGTGGTCGGTACCAGCAAAGAATATTTTACTTATTTCAAATACGGCCAGCGACAAGTTTTACACTTTGCTCAAGGACATGTTTTTGAAGGCGTATTTGATGTGGTGGTGGGGGCAGAGGTTGCTAAACAATTAGGCTATAAGCTCGGTTCAAAGATCATTCTGGCGCATGGTACCGCTCAGACCAGTTTCAGTATGCACGATGATACGCCATTTACCGTGGTTGGCATTCTGTCACCAACCGGCACTCCCGTTGATCGGTCGGTGTTCATTAGCTTGGGTGCGATGGAAGCTATTCATCTGAATTGGAAAAACGGTATTAGATTGCCAGGCAAAACGGTGAAACTTGACGAACTGACAGAGCAATATCTGCAGCCAAAGACCATCACGGCATTTATGTTGGGTCTGAAAAATAAAATCACCACTTTTCACCTGCAAAGAGAAATCAATAATTATCAGCCTGAAGCCTTATCTGCCATTATTCCCGGCGTCACGCTTTCACGTTTATGGCAGATGCTATCCAGTGTAGAAATGGCTTTATCGCTAATCTCATTGATGGTGTTGCTTGCAGCCTTATTGGGTCTGGCGGCGATGTTGTTGTCATCGATAAGAGAAAGACTCAGAGAGATCGCCGTATTAAGAGCCTTAGGTATGGGCCCTTGGCGGATTTTGTTATTGATTGAGCTGGAAGCGGTGTTAATTACCGGTGCTGCTGTCGTTTCAGCATTTTTATTGCTGATGTTAATTATCAATGGTTGGGGCGATGCCATATTAGCGAATTATGGCATCGCGGTGTCTGGCAATCTGTTTACATTATCCAATCTCTATCTGTGCCTGGGCGTGTTTGCCAGTGGCGTGGTCATTGCGCTTATTCCCGCTATAACAGCCTACACACGCGCTTTACACTCGCGTCTAACAGAAAACTAATTGTGTCGACCAGCCAACTAAAGAAGTAATGATAATCGATAGTTGATAAATAAAGGAAGTAGGCTGATTATCTTCATAAGCTTAAAATTATTTAAATATCAGACTGTTATGTGAGGTGGGTATCCGTTTACTTAAACCCAGTTCTGAAAGAAGCTATTGATGTAATAGCCACCGACAGTCAACATTACAAACAATAACAATCCCAATAAAATCGGTTTCAATCCTGCTTGTTTAATCGCTCCCAAGTGGGTTCTGAGTCCCAGGGCGGTCATTGCCATGGTCAGAAACAGAGTATCTATCGAGATGAGAACCTTATGTAACAACGGACTCATTTCAACCACAGAGTTAAATGCCGTCACCACAATGAATAACACGGCAAACCAGGGAATAGTGATAGGAGCACGTTGTCCGCTATGTTCAGAATGTGTTTTGTTGGCAGCAAGTTGTCCGATTAACAATAAGAAAGGGGCCAACATCATCACACGCAGCATTTTTTCGATTAATGCGGTATTGGCTGCAGTATCACTTACCGCCTTACCCGCTGCTACAACCTGGGCAACTTCATGAATAGTCGATCCCACAAATATTCCATAGTGCTGTTCAGATAATCCCAGATATGGATACACCAGTGGATAAACAAACATCGATATCGTGCCAAAGATAACTACTGTGGCGACAGCAACGGTCACTTTATGTGCCTGTGCCTTGATAACAGGTTCGGTTGCCATTACAGCCGCTGCACCACAGATGGAACTACCTGCACCAATCAAAATAGCGGTTTCTTTGTCGAGCTTGAATAGATGACGACCAGCATAATAGGCAAGCGTAAAAGTCAGAGTCAGCACGGCAATATCAATACAAATACCGCTGACACCAATATTCATAACTTGCTGGAAGGTAATTCTGAATCCGTACAGAATGATCCCGGCACGTAATAACCTATTTTTGGAGAAGTCGACGCCAACGCTGGTTTGTTCTGCGATATGTGGAAAAACGGTATTACCGATAATCATGCCAAGCAGAATTGCAATCGTCAGTGCACTTAGACCCAGTTGATTAAACATCGGCAATTTTGCAGCCAGCATGCCTGCAACAGAGAGAACCACGACGAGTAACAAACCCGACAACATCTTGGCATCGAAAATGTGACTAACAGGAGAGGAGATATTTGATGTGTTATGCATAAGGCACCCAGTTATTTTTTATTGCCAATATTAGGGTGTAATATGCTATAAATCTAATACATATATTTTATTATCCTATAACTTTTTTATATATGAACCTAAATCATCTACGTCATTTTTACTCTGTTGCCAAAGAAGGAAGTTTTTCATCAGCTTCTCAAAAGTTATTTGTCAGTCAGCCTGCCGTTTCAAAATCGGTCAGTGAGCTGGAGAAGTTTTTTGGTGTCTCCTTACTTAGCCGATCTACCAAGGGGCGGAATATGCGGCTGACCCCTGAAGGACGACGTTTATTTGAATATGCCCGGAGTCTGTTTGCGATAGAACGGACAGCCACTGACGATATGCAGGCACTGAAGCAGCTTCATGATGGCGTACTGCGTCTGGGAACAACAGCCACCATCGCTAATTATTGGTTGGCACCGTATATAAAACATTTCAAATCGCTCTATCCCAATATTCTTTTGTCTGTACAGGTAGCTTCAGCAACGGTTATCGGTGATGCCTTGATCGACTATGAAATTGATTTGGGGATCATTGAAGGTGAAGAACCATCATCACCACTGATTAAAACGGTGCAATGGTTTGATGAGGATATGGCATTTATCACGGCATATACTGGAGACAAGTCAACAATAATGACTAAGTCAGAACAGCAAAAATCTGTCTGGTTGTTAAGAGAGCATGGATCAATGACTCGTGACTTGGTTGAACGTATTCTGTCTGACAACCAAATTAAACCTCACAAGATCATAGAAATTGGTAGTAATGAAGCTATAGCTAGACATGTAGCTGCCGGACTTGGTGTATCACTATTACCTAAAGCAACGGTAGCAGATCTGATTCAGTTAAACGCGCTGACCGAAATTAAGTTGAAGAACGCAAAAAATATGCATCGACCGCTGCTGATTCTGAATCATCCTGATGATAATCTACAATCTTTTGCAGCGAGCGCATTCCAGACTTTTTTATTACAAAAAAATACAACTATATAAATTGGGATGAATGTTTAGGCCGATAGTTTTCATAAGGCCAACTCACTAAAGTTATTGTCAGAGCTAAAAAGTTGGAGTGCTTAGACTGGGTATTAACTCTCTTGAAGAGTCGTATAAGTGCTATCTGAAATTAAGCCGCTGGGTTCATATGTGAACTAGTACAGGAGCTTTAACCGTTAAAAAATTCTGATAACGACTAGAGCTTATCTCAGTAGGTTTTGATGATTGTTAATTCATCTTGTTTCGTTTTGTATAACTTCAAGCCACTGTAAGAAGTGACACCTGAGTTACACGGAAACAAAAAAGCCTCAAAGAATGACTCTTTGAGGCTTTATATATTCTTTGGCTCCCCGAGCTGGACTCGAACCAGCGACCCAATGATTAACAGTCATAAATTCCTCATATGGGTAACTTTTTAAAAATTCTCAAAATATTAACATTGACAGTGGTTTATGGAAAAATGTTGTTAAAGGTTATTCATTCTAAATAACCTTAAATACTTGTAAATCACCACAAGAAGTTACACTGGAGTTACACTGAGGATTAGCATGACAAATAAAATTACATTTACACAGGCCCGTCTAAAAAATATTCCACCCCCTGATTTAGGTAGGGTCGATTACGTTGATAGCGAGCAATCTAAGCTTATCTTTCGTATCAGTCATACTGGTAATCGTTCTTTTATGGTCAGGAAAAGAGCTAATGGCAAGTTACGGAATGTAACTATAGGGAAGTTTTCAGATTGGAATGTTAAAGATGCCCGCATCGAAGCTCAACGTATTTTGCTTGAGCTGGCTCGAAACGAAGATCCCATATCTAATAAGCGAAAAATGCGAGCGAGAAAAACAACCTTAGATGAGTTGCTGACGCTTTATTTAGATAATCGCTCACTAAAGCCTAAAACAATAGAAGACTATCAGTACAAAATACATAAAGGGGCTGATCCAGATAACTAGCCCATATTCGCTTTAACCCATTGAGTTAATTGTTTTAATTGACTCTTTGGGTCACTGTTATTAAATCGCCACTCACACTCTTTCAAAAACAAGTGAAAATGCTCCTTTGGAATACCGTTAAATCGCCGTAAGTGGCGCTTAGCTTGATTCCAAAAATTCTCAATACCATTGATATGATTTTGCTTATCGGCAAAAAGCTTACTATGGTTAATACGATAGTGTTTAAATTCGCTTACATCTAACGCATTATAACTGCGCCAAGTATCGGTATAGACAATACTGTCAGGTTTCACCGTCTGTCTAATAATGGGTATCAAGGTTGTCTCTT
>NZ_FOSH01000025.1 GCF_900114205.1 Methylophaga sulfidovorans | reverse complement strand
CCACTTAATTCACCCAATACTTTGGTGATCGCCGCTGTCAGCGTAGTTTTACCATGGTCAACGTGACCAATAGTGCCCACGTTGACGTGGGGTTTTGTACGTTCAAATTTTGACTTGGACATTCTCGTCTACCTCGTTTAACTTACGTTATTTAGTTTTGTTAATGATCGCTTCTGCAACATTGTTTGGTATCTCACTGTACTTGGCGAACTCCATTGAGTAAGTTGCTCGACCTTGAGTAGCAGAACGCAAATCAGTTGCGTAACCAAACATTTCTGCAAGAGGCACTTCAGCCTTAATAATTTTTCCACTAGGTGCATCGTCCATACCACTGACCATGCCGCGACGGCGATTTAAATCACCCATCACATCACCCATATATTCTTCAGGTGTTACCACCTCGATATTCATCACAGGCTCTAACAGAGCTGGTGAAGCTTCTAAGGCACCATTTCTAAATGCCATTGAGCCTGCAACTTTAAAAGCCATTTCGCTGGAATCAACATCATGGTATGAACCGTCAAACAAGGTTACCTTGACATCTTCCACAGGGTAGCCGGCTATTACACCATTTTTCATCTGCTCTTGTATACCCTTATCTACAGATGAAATATATTCTTTTGGTACAGTACCGCCAACAACCGCATTTTCAAAGGCATAGCCAGCACCTTGCTCTTGCGGTTCAATCTTGATCCAGACGTGTCCATACTGGCCTTTACCACCACTTTGGCGCACAAATTTACCTTCTGCATCAACAGTTTTACGAATTGTTTCACGGTAAGCTACTTGTGGCGCACCTACATTCGCACTGACACTGAATTCACGTTTTAAGCGATCGATAATTATGTCTAGATGTAGCTCGCCCATCCCAGCAATAATTGTTTGGGCTGACTCTTCATCAGTAGATACTCTGAAGGAAGGATCTTCTTTTGCGAGCTTGCCTAGAGCAATACTCATTTTCTCTTGGTCAGCTTGTGTTTTTGGCTCAATCGCCACAGAAATCACAGGCTCAGGGAATTCCATTCTTTCTAAAGTAATCTTATGGTCCAGATCACAGAGTGTTTCACCAGTGATAGTGTCTTTCAAGCCAATTGCTGCAGCAATATCACCCGCTCTGACCTCAGATATTTCTTCACGGCTGTTAGCATGCATTTGAACAAGACGACCAATACGTTCTTTTTTGCCTTTAACCGGATTGAAGACAGCATCACCTGATTTTAGAACACCAGAGTAAACACGGAAGAAAGTTAAAGTACCAACAAATGAGTCAGAAGCAATCTTGAAAGCAAGTGCGGCAAAAGGTTGTGAGTCATCAGCTTCACGAGTTTCATAAACCTCGTTATCCACATCAACAAGACCTTTAATCGCAGGTACATCATTTGGAGCAGGCATATACTCAACGACCGCATCCAAGACAGCCTGGACACCTTTATTTTTAAATGCTGAACCACAAAATGCTGGCACGATTTCGTTAGCCAGGGTTTGGTTACGAATGCCTTGTTTGATTTCTTCCAGCGTTAATTCACCAGATTCCAAATACTGATTCATAAGCTCTTCGCTTGATTCAGCTGCAGTCTCAATTAACGCTTCATGATATTTCTGACATTCAGCCAGCATCGATTCAGGGATATCACGTAATTCATACGTCACACCAAGATCAGCTTCATTCCAGTAAATCGCTTTCATGCGAACAAGATCAACTACACCTTCAAACTCATCTTCTGAGCCAACAGGTAATTGCATCACTATCGGTTTTGCACCGAGACGATTTTTGATTTGGTCAATGACACGTAGGAAATTAGCACCTTGGCGATCCATTTTATTAATGAAAGCCAGACGTGGTACATGATATTTATTGGCTTGACGCCAGACAGTTTCTGATTGGGGTTCGACACCACCGACAGCACAGAAAACAGCTACTGCACCATCTAGTACACGTAATGATCTTTCTACTTCGATTGTGAAATCTACGTGACCTGGGGTATCTATAATATTGATACGATGTTGTTCAAATTGTTGATCCATGCCAGCCCAGAAGCAGGTGGTAGCAGCTGAAGTAATAGTAATACCTCGTTCCTGCTCTTGCTCCATCCAGTCCATAACAGCAGCACCATTGTGTACTTCACCAATTTTATGTGAGATACCCGTATAGAACAAAACACGCTCAGTTGTCGTGGTTTTACCCGCGTCAATATGAGCCATGATGCCTATGTTTCGGTATCTATTAATAGGTGTACTACGTGCCACTATTAGCTACTCTTAAATCAACAATGTTAAAGAACAAACCGTCACCAGAACGATGCTGGTGACGGAGAATAATAATTTTAGAAACGGAAGTGCGAGAACGCCTTGTTCGCTTCTGCCATGCGGTGTGTATCTTCTTTTTTCTTAACCGCTGTGCCTTTATTTTCATAAGCATCAGCAATCTCACCAGCCAGGCGCATACCCATTGATTTTTCACCACGTTTACGTGATGCTTCAACCAACCAACGCATTGCTAATGCTATACGGCGGTCTGGGCGAACTTCAACTGGCACCTGATATGTAGCACCACCAACACGGCGAGATTTTACCTCAACCATTGGACTGATGTTTTCGATGGCTTTTTGGAAAATTTCCAAACCGTTAGCAGACTTGCTTTCAGCAACAGTGTCTAATGCACCGTATGTAATTTTTTCAGCAACTGACTTTTTACCATCTTTCATGATGACGTTTATGAACTTCGCTAAACCGATGTTTTGAAACTTCGGATCAGGCAGTACTTCACGTTTGGCAACAACCCTTCTTCTTGGCATTTGTCTTTCCTAATACTTTATACGTTTAACGCTTAAGTTTTGTAACTTAGCCCTTCGGACGCTTAGCGCCATATTTAGAACGGCCTTGGCGACGTGCTGAGACACCAGATGTATCTAGAGCACCACGAACAGTGTGATAACGAACACCAGGTAAATCTTTAACACGACCACCACGAATCAGAACAACACTATGTTCTTGCAGGTTATGACCTTCACCACCGATGTACGAAGTTACTTCAAAACCATTAGTCAAACGAACACGAGCTACTTTACGCATCGCTGAGTTAGGTTTTTTTGGTGTAGTAGTGTAAACACGAGTACATACACCACGGCGTTGCGGACATGCTTGCAATGCCGGTACGTTGTTCTTTTTCTTTTGTTTCAATCTTGGCTTACGAACCAACTGATTAATTGTTGCCATTAGTACAACCTTAACAAATATCTATCGATGGTATCCTGCGATACTATTATTCTCGCATTACCATCCATTAAAAAGCGGGCACTCGAATTATGAGTGCCCGACAAAGAAGACGAATTTTATAACGTAAGAGACCTTACGTCAACACCTTTATGAAACCTCTTTGATTTCTTCGTCTTTATCTTCAGTTACTGTTGGTGTTTTAGTCACAGGTAAACCACCTGATGCTTCCTGACGACGACGCTGGCGCTCTTTATGATAAGCAAGACCAGTACCAGCAGGAATCAAGCGACCTACAATAACATTCTCTTTCAAGCCGCGTAAGTTATCGCTCTTACCTGTCACAGCAGCATCAGTCAACACACGTGTTGTTTCCTGGAACGAAGCCGCTGAAATAAACGATTCAGTGGCAAGTGAAGCTTTAGTTATACCTAACAATAGCGGTGTGAAGGTACATTCAACTTTCTCTTTAGCAAGTAACTCATCATTAGCATCAAGCGCACGATCGTACTCGACTTGCTCACCTTTCAGGAATTTACTATCACCGACAGAATTGATTTCTACCTTACGCAACATCTGACGAACAATCACTTCAATGTGCTTGTCGTTAATTTTAACACCTTGTAAACGGTATACTTCCTGAACTTCGCTCACCATGTAGTTAGCCAGAGCTAGAACACCTTTCAGACGTAAGATATCGTGTGGATCTTCTGGACCATCAACTAACATTTCACCTTTTTCAATATGTTCACCTTCGAACACTGAAACATGGCGCCATTTAGGAATAAGCTCCTCGTATGGCTCGCCTTCTTTAGGTGTAATGATGAGTCGTTGTTTACCTTTCGTTTCTTTACCAAAGCTGACCGTACCACTGATTTCTGCCATCAGTGCAGGATCTTTTGGTTTACGTGCTTCAAACAAGTCAGCAACACGTGGCAGACCACCAGTGATATCACGGGTTTTACTGCTTTCCTGAGGAATACGTGCAACGATGTCACCAATTTCAACTACTTGGCCATCACTAACACGAACAATCGCACCACCTGGCAGGAAGTACATTGCTGGAATATCAGTTCCAGGAATGAAAACGTCACTACCGTCAGCATCCGTCAGACGAACCATAGGTCGCATGTCTTTTGCTGAGCTACTACGTTGCTTAGGTTCACGGACAATTAGACTTGTCAATCCTGTCACTTCGTCGACGGTTTTATCAACAGTCACACCTTCGACCAAGTCACTCAGTTGAACAACACCCGCCACCTCGGTTACAACCGGGTGAGTATGTGGATCCCAGTTAGCAACGATTTGACCTGCATCTACAGCTTCATTATCCGCAACGGTCATTTCAGCACCATAAGGGATCTTATAGCGCTCACGCTCACGGCCGTTTTCATCAATCAGATGTAATTCACCTGAGCGTGATACAGCAATAAATTTACCAGCAGAGTTTTGAACATACTTAATGTTGTGATAACGAATATTACCTTTGTATTTCAAGGCAACAGAGTTATCAGCAGCTGTTCTTGATGCCGCACCACCGATGTGGAAGGTACGCATTGTTAACTGTGTACCTGGCTCACCGATTGACTGTGCAGCAATAACACCCACTGCTTCACCGACGTTGATTTGATGACCACGACCTAAGTCACGTCCATAACAAGCTGCACAAACACCATAGCGAGATTCACATGTGATGGCGCTGCGTACCAAGACTTCGTCAATACCTTCGTTTTCAAGTTTATTGACGGCTGCCTCATCAATCATTTCACCCGCGGCAAGAACAATACGCTCACCATCAGATGATTTCAGATCCTGCGCTACAACACGACCAAGTACACGCTCACCAAGCGGTTCAACAACATCACCACCTTCAATGATAGGCGACATGTTTATACCTAAAGTTGTGCCACAATCTTCTTCAACAACGACCAAGTCTTGAGAAACATCGACCAAACGACGTGTCAGATAACCTGAGTTTGCTGTTTTCAGTGCGGTATCAGCCAGACCTTTACGAGCACCATGAGTCGAAATAAAGTACTGTAAAACGTCCAGACCTTCACGGAAGTTCGCCGTGATAGGTGTCTCGATGATTGAACCATCTGGTTTAGCCATCAGACCACGCATACCAGCAAGCTGACGAATCTGTGCAGCAGAACCACGAGCACCAGAATCTGCCATCATATAGATGGAGTTCATAGATACTTGTTCAACAGCATTACCTTCAGCATCGATAACGGTATCTTTACCAATACCATCCATCATCGCTTTTGCAACTTGGTCATTTGTACGTGACCAGATATCGATAATTTTGTTGTAGCGTTCACCATCTGTTACCAAACCAGAGGCATACTGCGATGCAATTTCCTCAACTTCTGCTTCTGCTTTTGCAAGGATTGATGCTTTTTCGACAGGAATAACCATATCGTCAGCACCAACAGATGCACCAGACTGTGTTGCCTGAGTAAAGCCCAGGTACATTAACTGGTCAGCAAAAATGACGGTATCTTTCAAACCTAAACGACGGTAGCAAGTATTAATAAGGTCGCCAATCGCTTTTTTCGTCATCGCACGATCTATCACTGAGAATGGCAAACCTTTTGGTACGATGCTGAATAAAATGGCACGACCAACTGTTGTTTCTACACGGATACGACGAGATTGCTCTGGCTCTGGCAAAGTAATATCTGTTTCTTCTAAACGTACTGTTACTTTCGCATGTAAAGAAACTACTCTGTTATCGTAAGCACGACGCAACTCTGAAAGATCAGCGAATACACTACCTTCACCTTTCTCATTAACACGGTCACGAGTCATATAATAAAGACCTAAAACCACGTCTTGAGAAGGAATAATCACAGGCTCACCGTTAGCTGGCGACAAAATGTTATTTGTTGCCATCATTAATGAACGAGCTTCTAACTGTGCTTCCAATGATAACGGTACATGTACCGCCATTTGGTCACCGTCAAAGTCAGCGTTGAATGCACTACATACCAATGGGTGAAGCTGAATCGCTTTACCTTCAATAAGTAATGGTTCAAACGCTTGGATACCTAATCTATGCAATGTTGGTGCACGGTTAAGCATGACTGGATGTTCACGAATGACGTCTTCCAGGATATCCCAAACTTCAGGACCTTCGCGCTCCACCATTTTCTTAGCAGCTTTGATGGTTGTTGCTAAGCCTGCACGTTCTAATTTGCCGTAGATAAATGGTTTAAATAGTTCTAATGCCATTTTCTTAGGCAGACCGCATTGGTGCAGTTTCAGGTATGGTCCAACCACGATGACTGAACGACCTGAGTAGTCAACACGTTTACCCAGCAAGTTTTGACGGAAACGACCTTGTTTACCTTTGATCATATCTGCCAAAGATTTCAATGGCATACGATTTGTACCAGTGATGGCACGACCACGACGACCATTATCTAATAACGCATCTACTGATTCTTGCAGCATACGTTTTTCATTACGTACGATAATGTCTGGTGCATTTAGATCTAATAAACGTTTCAAACGGTTATTACGATTGATCACACGACGATATAAATCGTTCAGGTCAGATGTCGCAAAACGGCCACCATCAAGAGGCACTAAAGGACGCAGGTCTGGTGGAAGAACAGGAAGAACTTCCATCACCATCCACTCTGGATTATTTCCAGATTCGTGGAATGCTTCCATTAATTTCAGACGTTTGCTCAGTTTTTTGATTTTCGTTTCTGAGTTTGTGCCATCAATCTCTTCACGGATGGTTTCAATTTCTTTTACAACATTGATGTTGCGTAATAGTTGCTGAACAGCTTCAGCACCCATACGGGCATCAAATTCATCACCGTACTCTTCAACTGCTTGCAGGAATGTTTCATCAGACAGCAGTTGACCTTTTTCTAACGGTGTCATACCTGGGTCAACGACGATAAATGCTTCAAAATAAAGCACACGTTCGATATCACGCAATGTCATATCAAGGAATAATGAAATACGTGACGGTAATGATTTCAGGAACCAGATATGTGCAACAGGGCTTGCTAACTCAATATGGCCCATACGCTCACGACGTACTTTAGCCACGGTGACTTCAACACCACATTTTTCACAAATAACACCACGGTGTTTTAAGCGTTTATATTTACCGCATAAGCATTCGTAGTCTTTTACCGGACCAAAAATTTTGCAGCAGAACAAACCTTCACGTTCTGGTTTAAAAGTACGATAGTTGATGGTTTCAGGTTTTTTGACTTCACCAAACGACCATGACCTCACCATTTTAGGTGAGGCAAGGCCGATACGAATGGCGTCAAATTCTTCTGGCTGAGTTTGTTGCTTTAACAAATTAAGCAAGTCTTTCATCTTTCATTCTCCGCTGCCGTTAGACGGCTAATATCTTGATTATCAGTAACAACCCGGTATGTCTTATTCATCGACTAGGTCGACGTCAATACCAAGTGAGCGAATCTCACGGGTTAATACTTTGAATGACTCAGGCATACCTGCGTCCATTCGATAATCACCATCAACGATGTTTTTATAAATCTTAGTACGACCATTAACATCATCTGATTTCACAGTTAACATTTCTTGTAACGTGTATGCAGCACCATAAGCTTGCAGTGCCCAGACTTCCATTTCCCCGAAACGCTGACCACCGAATTGAGCTTTACCACCCAATGGTTGTTGTGTGACCAGACTGTATGGACCAGTAGAACGAGCATGCATTTTGTCATCAACCAAGTGATTCAGTTTCAACATGTGCATATAACCAATCGTTACCGGACGATGGAAAAAGTCACCTGTTCTACCGTCAATCAGTCTTGCCTGACCACTACGTGGCAGACCAGCCAGTTCCAACATGTTTTTGATTTCACCTTCATCAGCACCATCAAATACTGGTGTTGCCATAGGCACACCACCTTGAAGGTTTTTAGCTAATTCAATGATTTCATTGTCTGATAATGAGTCAAGGTCTTCTTTTGTACCGCTGGTGTTATAGACCTTATCCAAGAATCCACGCAGGTCAGCAATTGATTTCTGCTGTTCAAGCATTTCCTGAATACGATAGCCTAATCCACGTGCAGCCCAACCTAAATGCACCTCAAGAATCTGACCGATGTTCATACGAGAAGGTACACCCAGAGGGTTCAGTACGATATCAACTGGACGACCGTCTTCGGTATATGGCATATCTTCAACAGGGACGATATTTGAGATAACACCTTTGTTACCATGACGACCCGCCATTTTATCACCAGGCTGAATACGACGTTTCACAGCCAGGAAGACTTTAACCATACGCTGTACACCAGGAGCAAGATCATGTCCTGAAGTCAGTTTTTCTTTCTTCAGTTCAAATGCATCTTCCATTTCCTGACGGTACTGTTTCAGGTGTGTGTTAGCCTGTTCGAGTTGCGTGTTAAGCTCTTCAGACTCCATACGTAAATCAAACCACTTAGCATGTTCCAAACCGTCTAAATATTCTTTAGTCAGTTTAGTACCGGCTTTCAGGTTTGGACCACCTTCAGCGACTTTACCAATTAACGCACGTTCCAGACGTTCAAATACGTCTTCAACCATAATACGGTTCTGATCTTTTAAGTCAGCCCAAACTTTTTCAAGTTCCGCTTTCTCAATTTCACGTGTACGTTCGTCTTTCTCAACACCGTCACGAGTAAAGACCTGAACGTCAATAACTGTACCGTATGTGCCAGATGGAACACGTAATGATGAATCCTTAACATCAGCCGCTTTTTCACCAAAGATGGCTCTCAGCAGTTTTTCTTCTGGTGTTAATTGTGTTTCACCTTTTGGTGTCACTTTACCAACCAGAATATCGCCAGGTTTGACTTCAGCACCCACGTACACAATGCCAGACTCGTCTAGTTTTGCTAGCGCACTTTCACTGACATTCGGAATATCACTAGTGATTTCTTCTGTACCCAGTTTGGTATCACGAGCCAGACAGTTCAGTTCTTGAATGTGGATAGTTGTGAAGCGATCTTCTTCAACCACACGTTCAGAGACAAGAATTGAATCCTCGAAGTTATAACCATTCCAAGGCATGAATGCGACCAGGATATTTTGTCCTAATGCTAACTCACCTTTATCAGTCGATGGGCCATCAGCAAGTACATCACCAGCACCTACCATGTCACCAGGTTTTACGATAGGGCGTTGGTTGATACATGTACTCTGATTTGAGCGCGCGTATTTAATCAGGTTGTAAATATCAACACCTGATTCAGACCCTTCGGTTTCAGCATCGTTAACACGGATAACAATACGGCTGGCATCAACAGAGTCAACCACACCACCACGTTTAGCAGTCACCATAACACCAGAATCTTGTGCGACAACACGTTCAATACCCGTACCAACAAGAGGCTTATCTGCACGTAAAGTAGGTACTGCCTGACGTTGCATATTCGATCCCATCAAGGCACGGTTCGCGTCATCATGCTCAAGGAATGGAATCAAAGAAGCAGCTACCGAAACCACCTGACGTGGCGAAACGTCCATCAACTGTACTTGCTCAGATGGCGTCAGTGATGATTCATTACGGTAACGACAGTGAACCATGTTCTCAGCGATTGAATTATCATCATTCAACGCAATGGTTGCCTGAGCGATTTTATACTCACCTTCATCAATAGCTGATAAGTAAACAATTTCATCAGTCGCTTTGCTATCAATAACTTTACGGTATGGGGTTTCGATAAAGCCATATTCGTTAGTACGTGCATATGTAGCCAGAGAGTTAATCAAACCGATGTTTGGACCCTCAGGTGTTTCAATTGGACATACACGACCGTAATGTGTTGGATGTACGTCACGCACCTCAAAACCAGCGCGTTCACGAGTCAGACCACCTGGGCCTAAAGCTGATACACGACGTTTATGCGTGACTTCCGATAATGGATTGTTTTGATCCATAAACTGAGAAAGCTGGCTTGAACCAAAGAACTCTTTAATTGCCGCAGCAACAGGTTTTGCATTAATCAGCTGTTGTGGCATTAAGCCTTCTGACTCAGCAATACTTAAGCGTTCACGTACTGCACGCTCAACACGAACAAGACCAACACGGAATTGGTTTTCAGCCATCTCACCGACACTACGTACACGACGATTGCCTAAGTGATCGATATCATCGACAACACCATTACCGTTACGGATAGCGATTAATTCTTTCAGGACATCTAGGATATCTTCTTTTGAAAGAGTCCCTTCACCTTCCATCTCTTCACGACCCAGGCGACGGTTAAATTTCATTCGACCGACGTTAGAAAGGTCATAGCGATCCAGAGTAAAGAATAAGCTGGTAAATAAATTCTCAGCCGCATCTTCTGTAGGTGGTTCACCAGGACGCATCATGCGATAGATTTCAACTTTCGCTTCTAAAGGCGTACGTGTTTCATCCAATCGCATAGTATCTGACATAAACGGGCCATCATCGAGGTCGTTTGCGTAGATAGTTTCAATTTCATTGATATCAAAACGAGCAAATGCTTCTAACAGATCTTCAGTGATTTCATCGTTAGCAGAAGCCAGTAATTCACCGGTTTCTGGATCGATCATATCTTTTGCAATCACTTTTCCAACAAGATATGTTGAAGGTACCGTCAGCGAAGAAATACCTGATTTTTCCATACGACGAATATGACGACCAGTAATTTGGCGTTCAGCTTCGACGATGACTTCACCATCATTGTCAGTGATCTCAAAAGGTACAGATTGTCCACGTAAACGTTGTGGCTCAAGCTTCATTTCGAAGTTTTCGCCTTTTCTGACAAAGCTATCTGTACTGAAGAATATCTCAAGAATTTCTTGGTTGTTATAACCCAAAGCTCTTAATAAGACAGTCGCAGGTAATTTACGACGACGGTCAATACGCACAAACACTGAATCTTTTGGATCAAATTCAAAATCAAGCCATGAACCACGATAAGGGATCACGCGTGCATTGAATAAGATTTTACCGGAAGAGTGAGTTTTACCACGGTCGCTGTCGAAGAACACACCAGGTGAACGGTGTAGTTGCGACACGATGACACGCTCAGTCCCGTTAATGACAAAGTTACCTTTTTCAGTCATTAATGGGATCTCACCCATATATACTTCCTGCTCTTTAATGTCTTTAACGACTTTAGATTTTGCAGGGGCATCTTTATCATAAATGACAAGACGCATTTTAACTCTTAAAGGTGCAGCATAAGTAACACCGCGTAATTGACATTCTTTTACGTCAAAAGATGGGGTACCTAAACGATAGCTGACATATTGAAGCTCTGCCATGCCAGTATGGCTTTTGATTGGGAACACAGATTCAAAAGCGGCGTGTAGCCCTTTTGCTCCGCGCTCATCTGCAACGACGCCCATTTGTAGGAAATCCTGATAGGAATTCACCTGGGTTGCTAGAAGGTTTGGAACTTTCAAGACACTTGGACGCTTGCCAAAATCTTTACGAATCCGTTTTTTCTCGGTAAACGTATAGGCCATTTATTACACCTCGAAGAACGTCCTGAGTTCACTTTTGTGGACTTCAGGAAAGATTGTTTTCTTAATGGTCAGTAATATGCACTGACCAGCAACGGAAAAAGGCCGGTGACTAAAGTCACCAGCCATTTTCTTTTTCGTAACAGTCACTTGACCATCACGATGTGTGTGATGCTTACTTAAGTTCAGCAGCTGCACCAGCTTCAGTAAGTTGTTTAACAACGTCTTCAGCTTCAGCTTTTTCAACACCTTCTTTAACTGTAGCAGGTACGCCTTCAACCATGTCTTTAGCTTCTTTCAAGCCAAGACCAGTGATGCCACGAATTACTTTGATGACAGAAACTTTATTGTCACCGAAGCTTGTCATAACAACGTCAAACTCAGTTTGTTCAGCGGCAGCAGCAGCGCCACCTTCAGCAGGAGCAGCGGCAGCAGCTACAGGAGCAGCAGCAGTTACACCAAATTTTTCTTCCATTGCTTCGATCAGATCAACGATCTCAACAACAGTCATATTGGAAATCGCTTCCAAAATATCGTCTTTAGATACAGCCATGATAATTTTCCTATTTCAAGCTTACAGAATTTATTTACTTGCTCAACCCAGTAAAGGATTAAGCTGCGTCTTTCGCATCGCGAACAGCCGCGAACGTACGAACCATCTTGCTGGTAGGTGCTTGCAAAGTACGAACAAATTTCTCGATAGGCGCTTTGATGGTACCCATGAACATGCTGATAGCTTGATCTTTGGTTGGCATCTTCGCCAGTCTGTCAAGTTCACTGGCAGGGAATAATTTTCCACCCAGAGAAACCATTTTGACTTCAAGTTGTTTGTTATCTTTCGCAAAATCACCCATGACCCGTGCTACTGCACCTGGATCTTCCATAGAGAAGCCAAGAATCAACGGTCCAGTCATTCCTTCCTGCATGCAGGCGAAATCAGTACCTTCTACAGCACGGCGAGCTAATGTGTTACGAACTACACGCAGGTAAACATTTTGTTTACGAGCTGCAACACGTAGCTCGGTCATATCAGAAACTGTCAATCCACGATATTCTGCAGCAATTGCAGAATAAGCATTGGCAGCAACTTCAGCGACCTCAGCAACGACGGCCTTTTTACCTTCAAGATTTAAAGCCACCTAAGACCTCCTTAGGTTCATTCACATTCATGAATGAATAGTTGCTAAACAAGAGAGTGAAAAAACACTCCCACCTTTACGGTATTCAACGTCAGAGATTCTGCAGCTGAACCCGTCTGCGCAGGCTCGCTCACAGTTAGTGAGCCAATTAAAATTTCTTACCTGCGGTCTTAGACGACTCAGCCATAAGGCTGAGCGGTCCAAATTTTTTTAATCTATCCTAAGAAAGATTTATCTACAGTGACACCAGCACCCATTGTGCTAGAAACACTGATGCGTTTGATGTAAACACCTTTTGCTGAGCTAGGCTTCAACTTGTTAAGGTCATCAATCAACGCTTGTAAGTTTTGACGTAATGCGTCAGTTTCAAAGCCTGCATTACCGATTGGGCAATGGATGATACCGGCTTTATCTGTACGGTAACGAACCTGACCTGCTTTTGCATTTTTTACTGCTTCAGCAACATTTGGTGTCACAGTACCTACTTTAGGGTTTGGCATCAGACCACGTGGGCCTAAAACCTGACCTAAGGTACCAACGATACGCATAGCATCTGGTGAGGCAATAACTACGTCAAAATCCATATTGCCTTTTTTGATGTCTTCAGCCAGGTCTTCAAAACCAACAATATCAGCACCAGCTTCTTTAGCTGCATCCGCATTCGCACCTTGTGCAAATACTGCAACACGAACTGTTTTACCAGTACCGTTAGGTAATACTGTAGAACTACGTACAACCTGATCAGATTTACGTGGGTCAACACCTAAGTTGATAGAGACATCAATTGATTCAACAAATTTAGCTGAAGCATTTTCTTTGACGAATGTTAAAGCATCATCAATTGAGAATACTTTGCCATTTTTTAATTTTTCGCGGATAGCGCGAGTTCTTTTACCTAAAGCAGCCATTACTCAACACCCTCCGTGTTCAGACCCATGCTACGTGCAGTACCTGCAATTGTTCTCACTGCAGCGTCTAAGTCAGCAGCAGACAGATCAGGCATTTTCGTGTTAGCAATTTCTTCTAATTGCGCGCGAGTCACAGTACCAACTTTGTCAGTATTAGGACGGCTACTACCACTTTTCAGACCAGCCGCTTTTTTCAATAAGATTGAAGCAGGTGGTGTTTTAGTGATAAAGGTAAAGCTTTTATCATTATAAACAGTGATAACAACTGGAATTGGCAGACCATTTTCCATGTTTTGTGTTTGTGCGTTGAAGGCTTTACAGAACTCCATGATGTTCACGCCTTTCTGACCTAACGCTGGACCAACTGGTGGGCTTGGGTTTGCTCCGCCTGCTGGCACTTGTAGCTTGATATAAGCTTCAATTTTCTTTGCCATGATTTCTCCTTATGGGTACAAACGCTTTTCAGCTCCCCGCTTGATATAAGTCAACTCATTACGGTTGACCTTTGTCGAACTTAGCCTTTAGCTACCTGGCTAAACTCTAATTCCACTGGTGTTGAACGACCAAAAATAACCACCTCAACACGCAATTTACTTTTCTCGTAATTCACTTCTTCAACAACGCCTGTAAAGTCGTTGAATGGGCCATCAGTTACACGAACCACTTCACCTGGTTCAAACAAGACTTTAGGTCTTGGACTTTCAGCACCATCTTGAACACGTTGTAAAATTTGATTAGCTTCTGCTTCACTAATCGGCGCAGGTCTGTCGCCTGTACCACCAATAAAGCGAAGGACGCGTGGCAAATCATTCACCACATGCCATGTTTCGTCATCCATTTCCATATTAACGAGAACATAGCCAGGGAAGAATTTACGTTCACTCTTCCGCTTTTGACCTTCTTTCATCTCAACGACTTCTTCAGTCGGAACGAGGATTTCACCGAACTTATCTTGCAGCTCAAGGCGATTAATACGCTCTTCAAGAGATCGTTTTACTTGTGCTTCAAAGCCTGAATAAGCTTGAATTACATACCAACGTTTACTCATTTGAAACCCTGTTTTATAGTGTCAAAGCGCGAACGCCCCAACCTAATAACGAATCAACGCCCCATAACATCAACGCGACCATCATCACCATTAAGATAACGACCAAAGTCGTTTGGACTGTTTCTTGACGCGTAGGCCATACAACTTTTCTTACTTCAACATTGGTATCTCTAACATAAGATAAAACAGTTGAACCGATAGTTGTTTTTGAGGCGATAAACAACGATACGCCCGCGACTACTAACAAGCCTAGCACGCGTAGCAATGTTGAATACTCTGCGTATGTATAAAACAAAGTAATCGCAGCCGCCATTAAGACAACTGCGATAATTAGTTTAATATTGTCTGCCATTTTATTCGTTATATCCGCTTTGAGGAAAACATATGATGGCAGGCCAGGAGGGAATCGAACCCCCAACCTACGGTTTTGGAGACCGTCGCTCTGCCAATTGAGCTACTGGCCTATCATATGCTCTCAAAAATTGCTGAGTGCCTATGCACTCAGCATTGTGGCATCCTTATACTATTCGACGATTTTACTAACGACACCGGCACCAACAGTGCGGCCGCCTTCACGAATAGCAAAACGTAACCCTTCTTCCATCGCAATCGGTGCAATCAAAGT
>NZ_FOSH01000030.1 GCF_900114205.1 Methylophaga sulfidovorans | reverse complement strand
CTGTACGATCCCCACAAAAATTATAGCGTTTCAAACAAGTAAGCACTTGATAAATGAAGTGCCCTGACAGACTTCATAAATTCTCTTATCTTCAATTTCGCATATTTATCAGCAATGACTCTAAAACCAATAAAAGGTAATGATAAAACCGAATCCGTTTTCAAACTATTAGCTTGATATTGACGATGATGCTGTGTTTGCCGGGCAGCTAATCCAATCACCATCAGTATCCAGTGGGCAATCGTTGTCAGCAGGATTAACACAGATAATCTCTCTTTATGTGTCGTTTTATTGTATTCAAATCCCTGTCCAAATCGGTGGCTTTTCATATCTCTAAAACCTTCTTCTATTTGCATGCGATAACGATATATTTTGGTGGTTTTAGTCGCCAAGAATGCACTATGACTTAAAGAGGTCGCTAACAGCCAAGGATCATTGGCTGATTTTCTGTAAACCCGATGTTGTTTCGATTGACGCTCACAACCAGCATGATTAAACACTTTTCTTCCCGTTGATTTTTGCTTAACAATAACCAAGTTACATGGCAACGGGTTTCGTCTTGCAATCGCCCCCTTCAGAAGTTTTGGCCGCTGTGTTGCTCGCTTATATAACTGAGTAATACATTGCCAATGTTCATTATCCACACTATAAAAATTTGGCAGTCGAGCACGACCAACAAAGTCCCAGCCCATTGCTAAAACGGCTCGAAACCAAGGTGTTTTAAATCCTGCGTCCGTCACAATAATCGGTTGGCATTGCTGACCAAGTACCTCAGCGAGACGACTCAGAAATTGACAGTGTGTTTTAGGTTTTTCTTTGGTACTTAGATCGTGTACTTCCTCATAAAGACATAAACCCCGACGGTGTGATACCAAGGTTGCCCGAAGCAGGAAGTGACCTTTATGCTCATCTAAATCAGACCAATCAACCAACAGGATGGGGCGTTTGGCCTTGCCGACAGTGAACTTGGCTAACTGTTGATACAGTGTCAGGGTTTGTGCATGTAAGTGACGGTTTGAAAGTAATCTATCTGCTCGCTTTATGCGATGTTTTTCTTTTGCTGGAGAAGCAATGCCTCTTCCCAATGCTGTGACGGTAGCTGAGGCACCGTTCAATAGACTGTCAATGGCATCGGTTAATGCACACCTTCGGCGTGAATGCATATCAGGCGTGACAAGTGACATTGTTTTCTTCAATATAGGATGAACATTCATGGTGTTTTCGGCTGGTTGTATTTGTTTGGCGATAGATCTGATCACCAAATGCCATGAATGTTCCCTAACGTATCAACTAGACCATTGATTATTAGTAATTATTTGTGGGGATAGCTCAG
>NZ_FOSH01000028.1 GCF_900114205.1 Methylophaga sulfidovorans | reverse complement strand
TATTAAAGCCTGGCAGTGACCTACTTTCACATGGGAACTCCCACACTATCATCGGCGCTAAGTCGTTTCACTTCTGAGTTCGGGATGGGATCAGGTGGTGCCAACTCGCTATGGCCGCCAGGCATAACTGGTGTCGTCAGTGCTTACTGACGCTCGGAAATCGGTAACAAGTCTTTCTTGTAAAGTGTCTTCGCAACACCCCAAGTTCCCTTGGGGTTATATGGTCAAGCCTCACGGGCAATTAGTACTGGTTAGCTCCATACATTACTGCACTTCCACACCCAGCCTATCAACGTGGTAGTCTTCCACGGCCCTTTAGGGGATTAAATCCCAGTGAGAACTTATCTTGAGGGGGGCTTCCCGCTTAGATGCTTTCAGCGGTTATCCCGTCCGTACATAGCTACCGGGCAATGCTGTTGGCACAACAACCCGAACACCAGGGGTACGTCCACTCCGGTCCTCTCGTACTAGGAGCAGCTCCTCTCAATTCTCAAACGCCCACGGCAGATAGGGACCGAACTGTCTCACGACGTTCTAAACCCAGCTCGCGTACCACTTTAAATGGCGAACAGCCATACCCTTGGGACCGGCTACAGCCCCAGGATGTGATGAGCCGACATCGAGGTGCCAAACACCGCCGTCGATGTGAACTCTTGGGCGGTATCAGCCTGTTATCCCCGGAGTACCTTTTATCCGTTGAGCGATGGCCCTTCCATTCAGAACCACCGGATCACTATGACCTACTTTCGTACCTGCTCGACGTGTCTGTCTCGCAGTCAAGCACACTTTTGCCATTGCACTAACCGCATGATGTCCGACCATGCTTAGTGTACCTTCGTGCTCCTCCGTTACAATTTGGGAGGAGACCGCCCCAGTCAAACTACCCACCATACACTGTCCCTCGCCCAGATAATGGGCGTAGGTTAGAACTCCAAACATACCAGGGTGGTATTTCAAGGTTGACTCCACGATAACTAGCGTCATCGCTTCAACGTCTCCCACCTATCCTACACAAGTAGGTTCAAAGTTCAGTGCAAAGCTGTAGTAAAGGTTCACGGGGTCTTTCCGTCTAGCCGCGGGTATACGGCATCTTAACCGCAATTTCAATTTCACTGAGTCTCTGGTGGAGACAGTGTGGCCATCGTTACGCCATTCGTGCAGGTCGGAACTTACCCGACAAGGAATTTCGCTACCTTAGGACCGTTATAGTTACGGCCGCCGTTTACTGGGGCTTCGATCAAATGCTTCGTCGAAACTAACATCATCAATTAACCTTCCAGCACCGGGCAGGCGTCACACCCTATACGTCCTCTTTCGAGTTTGCAGAGTGCTGTGTTTTTAATAAACAGTCGCAGCCACCTGGTCATTGCAACCCCCTTCAGCTCCGTGAGCAAGTCACTTCACCTAACAGGGGCACACCTTCTCCCGAAGTTACGGTGCTATTTTGCCTAGTTCCTTCACCAGAGTTCTCTCAAGCGCCTTAGAATTCTCATCCCATCCACCTGTGTCGGTTTGGGGTACGGTTTGTTATTACCTGAAGCTTAGAGACTTTTCCTGGAAGCAGGGTATCAATCACTTCGCGCCTAATGGCACTCGTCGTCCTGTCTCAGCTAAGCCAAACGGATTTTCCTATTCAGCACGCCTACGCAGTTAAACCAACATATCCAACAGTTGGCTGACCTAACCTTCTCCGTCATCCCATCGCAGTAATAACAAGTACAGGAATATTAACCTGTTTCCCATCGACTACGCATTTCTGCCTCGCCTTAGGGGCCGACTCACCCTGCTCCGATTAACGTTGAGCAGGAAACCTTGGATTTTCGGCGAGGGGGCCTCTCACCCCCTTTATCGTTACTCATGTCAGCATTCGCACTTGTGATATCTCCAGCATGCTTCTCAACACACCTTCACAGACTTACACAACGCTCCTCTACCATGCGTGTAAACACGCATCCATAGCTTCGGTATATGGCTTAAGCCCCGGTACATCTTCCGCGCAGGCCGACTCGACTAGTGAGCTATTACGCTTTCTTTAAAGGGTGGCTGCTTCTAAGCCAACCTCCTAGCTGTCTGGGCCTTCCCACATCGTTTTCCACTGAGCCATAATTTTGGGACCTTAGCTGATGGTCTGGGTTGTTTCCCTTTTGACGACGGACGTTATCACCCGCCGTCTGTCTCCCGTAATTGCACTTCTCGGTATTCGGAGTTTGCATGGGGTTGGTAAGTCGGGATGACCCCCTAGC
>NZ_FOSH01000031.1 GCF_900114205.1 Methylophaga sulfidovorans | reverse complement strand
TGATAAGGGTGAGGTCGGTGGTTCAAATCCACCCAGACCCACCACTTTTTCCGTCATACTTCGTTAAAAATCAATTCATTTGCTACCTGCAAACTTCATTGATTTTTGCCTTATCTGACGAAAAAAGCCCTTTGATTGGGGTGATGTGGTACCCATGGACGTCTCAGAATACTGGGGCTATAGCTCAGCTGGGAGAGCGCC
The DNA here is from genome assembly GCF_900114205.1 of Methylophaga sulfidovorans. Taxonomy (GTDB): domain Bacteria; phylum Pseudomonadota; class Gammaproteobacteria; order Nitrosococcales; family Methylophagaceae; genus Methylophaga; species Methylophaga sulfidovorans. The sequence goes on along the minus strand of NZ_FOSH01000031.1, from coordinate 1,124 downwards.
TGCCTTGCACGCAGGAGGTCCGCGGTTCGATCCCGCGTAGCTCCACCACTATTTCTCTTTAAGTGATAAATACTGACTAGCTTATTTGATAAGTAAGTTACTCAGTGTTTTATACACTGCTCTTTAACAAAACGGAAAGAAGTAACAAGGCAGAATTGCATACTGTAGTGATACAGCGTGAAATTCTAAGTAAAGAAAAACTTATGTCGCAATAAGAAAGACATATAACGTCAAGTTAATTTGGGGTTATATGGTCAAGTGAATAAGCGCACATGGTGGATGCCTTGGCGATAAGAGGCGAAGAAGGACGTAGAAATCTGCGATAAGCGTTGGCGAGTTGATAAACGAGCTGTGACCCAACGATCTCCGAATGGGGCAACCCACTTACCTATGGTAAGTATCCTTAAGTGAATACATAGCTTAAGGAGGCGAACCCGGCGAACTGAAACATCTAAGTAGCCGGAGGAAAAGAAATCAACCGAGATTTCCCTAGTAGCGGCGAGCGAACGGGAAACAGCCTGCAAGTGATAATTAACGTATTAGTGGAAGAGTCTGGAAAGGCTCGCGATACAGGGTGATAGCCCCGTACACGAAAATGCGTTAATGGTACTAGGCTTGCGACAAGTAGGGCGGGGCACGAGAAACCTTGTCTGAACATGGGGGGACCATCCTCCAAGGCTAAATACTCCTTATCGACCGATAGTGAACCAGTACCGTGAGGGAAAGGCGAAAAGAACCCCGTTGAGGGGAGTGAAATAGAACCTGAAACCGTGTGCGTACAAGCAGTAGGAGCAGACTTGTTCTGTGACTGCGTACCTTTTGTATAATGGGTCAGCGACTTAATTTATGTAGCGAGCTTAACCGAATAGGGGAGGCGCAGGGAAACCGAGTCTTAATAGGGCGACTAGTTGCATGGATTAGACCCGAAACCTGGCGATCTATCCATGGTCAGGATGAAGGTTGGGTAACACTAACTGGAGGTCCGAACTCACGTATGTTGAAAAATGCGGAGATGAACTGTGGATCGGAGTGAAAGGCTAATCAAGCCAGGAGATAGCTGGTTCTCCTCGAAAGCTATTTAGGTAGCGCCTCGTATCTCACTCTCGGGGGTAGAGCACTGTTTG